>JAGZOP010000109.1 GCA_018383195.1 Clostridiaceae bacterium
TGCTCTGATGTGCCTGCGCGTGATGGGTTACGATCCGGCGAAGGCTGGTATCGGCGGTTCTAGCTGGTCCATGACCACCATCGGTCTGGCTGACGAGAATGGCCTGCTCGACGACGTAAACACCACTCTGACCACCGATCTGCCGCGTCAGTACGCTGCTCAGATCATGTACAACATGATTTTCGCTTCCACTGTAAAGTGGTCCAACGACTCTGAGAGCTACACCAATGTTGGTTCTGATAACTCTGAGAACGATACCGTTGGCGAGAAGTACCTGAACCTGATCGAGACCAAGGGCATCCTGTCCTCTGTCAAGTGGAACTCCAACGACAAGGTTTATAAGACCACGGTTGGCACTAAAATCTTCGATTCTTCCAAGGACTACTCTTCTGCGATTGGTCGTGAAGTGAAGGCTCTGTCCAAGGAAGTAAAGAACGAAACCGTTCTGTACGGCGTATTCGCAACCGATAAGAACAATACTGCAACCTTTATCTACGACGATGCAAAGATCGATGGCAAGACCGTTACCGTTGACGGCGAAGATTACGATCTGGCTGACGGCTTCAAGACCATTGCAACCAACGGCGAAGTAATCAAGTCTGCTGATTACGACGATTGGGATAACTACGCATACCTCGAGTTGACTCTGGTTGACAACAACAACGACGACAAGTACGAGTTCGCTGTTGTAAATCCGTTCAAGGTTGCACAGGTTACTTCTCTGACTGCCAAGAAGGCTTACTTTGAGAATGTTCTGGACGACACCGATACTTACAATTCCGACGTAGACGACCTCGATTCCTACGAGAAGATGGCTGAGGACGACTACGTTCTGCTGACCGAGGCTGCTTACTCTGTTTCCGGCAACATGGTTGCTGTAAAGGCAGAAACCGTTTCCGGCAAGGTTTCTGGTACCAAGTCTGACGGTTCCATCAAGGTAGACGGCACTTGGTACAAGAAGGCTGCTGACGATGTAGACGTTCCGGGCAATGGTGACGAGCTGGATTCCGCTGTTGTAGTAAACGGCTTCTACTTCACCACCGAGGGCACCACCGGCTCTACCGATAAGCTGGCTTTGGTTCTGAAGGTTGGCGATCAGGAGTTCGACGGCGATTACCGTGACGTGAAGCTGCTCCTGTCCGACGGCACCACCAAGACCACCAAGGCGTATGTCAAGGATGGTTCTGACAAGAATGCTCCGGTACTTAAGACTCTGTACACCTACACCGAGAACAACACCGGCTACGTGCTGAAGGCAATCGATGACGGCGAAGACATCGGCATGGATAAGGATGTTATCAAGGGCACTGCCGATGTAAAGTACGATTCTAAGACTAACAAGATCGACGGTAAGCGTCTTGCAGCGGATGCACAGGTATTCGTTCTGTACGAAAAGAGCGATGACGGCAAATCCTATAAGGGTAAGGTTGTTACCGGCGCGGATGCTGACAAGTGGGCAAACGGCGATTACTGGTTCACTGTTGCTTACACCGACGGCAATGTTAAGCTGATGGTAGCAAGTGTTGCAGGTGCTGATATGCCGAACGCAACCGATGATTCGCTGTACGGCGTAATCCTGTCCGAGCCTTACACCGATAAGGACGAGGACGACAACGATATCGTTGTGATTGAGAAGTTCCTGACTGAGGACGGCGTTGTTTCCATCAAGGTGGATGCTGACGAGTTCGATATGGACGATCTGCTCAAGAACATGCTCGTTACCTACAAGATGGACGGCTCCGACTACGTTGAGTTCGCTAAGAACCCGACCGGTGCAACTGCAATCGTTGGTGCTGTAACCGACGTTGACGGCGATTATGTCACTGTTAAGTCGGAAAGCAGTACTGTTGAGCTGAAGATTGATGAGGACGACTCCACTGTTCTGTCCTTCGATTCCGATGCAGGCGACGTAGCAAACGGTTCCATCAAGGAAGCTACCAAGAAGGATAAGGATAACTACTATGCAAATATCATGGTAGTTTACAAGAATGCTGCAGAAGAAGACGGCTCTCACATCATCTGGGGCGCGGCTGCTGATATCAACAACCAGCTGCTCGATGATGCAGACGACGACATTCTGGTTGCTGTAAAGTAAGTTCTTTATCTCCGGATTATACAAAACCCCCGAGGATTTCCTCGGGGGTTTTCCTTTTTTCATCGAAACGCAAGGAACAAATATTTGCTTCCTGAATTGTTGGTGTTCACATTTCCGCTCACCTTGCAAATTTGAAATCCGTTCTCGAGAATTTCAAACAATGCACTTTTTTGTTCTGCCAGTGCAAGCCCGCCATAATAATACGGGTTGCCATTTGCCGAATAAGACATATAACCGCTCATATTGGTTACGAAAACCGCCTTTGGCTGAAAGCCTAGGTCAATATTACGGGGATAGGCGCCGTTTCCGGTGTATGTGCCGCAATATACCTCGCATTTACGCGGCAGATCGGTTTCGAGCGCTGAAACACGTGTTTCCGCCGCGTCGAGGGCGCTCTGCTCGGCTTTGCCGTTGATTTTGCCTGCGAGGTCTGCGGTGAGCATATTTTCCGAGACTGTTTCGGGGTAGGTTGCGTCCGTGATACCCTGTACAGTTTTGGCAAGGGCGTTGTGCACCTCGCGGAGCTCGTCGGACGGCGCTTGAAAACGGCGCTTGAGCTCCGATGCGGATAGGTTTGGCGTGTCCGGCAGCGTGGTAATCGGTTCCGCGAACGCCGGCAGGGTAAAATTGTTTTCCATGTATGATTCCTCCTTTTTGGTGCCGCAGACGCTGCCGGGCTTGCTTCGGCACGCGAAGCAAGCCGGAAAAACGCTCCATCTGGGCAGTTTTTGTGTCTACGGCTCTTTGTTGTTGCGCACCGCAGTTTTCATGCCTGCGGTGCCGCTCATAATAGCCGGAGTTTTGCGGGTGCGTCAAGCCATATTTCCAGGGCAATTTCCCGCGAAAATTGACCACCCGATATGGCTTGACTTTTTTGAGTTCGGGCGGCTATTATTTCCCTCAAAACCGCAGGCGCAAACCCTGCGGCACTGAAAACAAGGAGGAAATCACATGTTCACCGAACGAAAAATTGAAAA
>JAGZOP010000033.1 GCA_018383195.1 Clostridiaceae bacterium
ACTTTCGTGAGTGCCTTCGATGTTGGTGGAAGTTACAGGGCTCGAACCTGTGACCCTCTGCTTGTAAGGCAGATGCTCTCCCAGCTGAGCTAAACTTCCAAATGGTGACCCGTACGAGAATCGAACTCGTGTTACCGCCGTGAAAGGGCGGTGTCTTAACCGCTTGACCAACGGGCCAAAGAATGGTAGCGGTAATTGGACTTGAACCAATGACCTTTCGGGTATGAACCGAACGCTCTAGCCAACTAAGCTATACCGCCATCTCCATTTCACCCGCCGGGATTCGTTTCTCACCGGCGACATGATTTATTATATAGCACTGTGCCCCTTTTGTCAACAACTTTTTTCATATTTTTTATTTCTTTTTCTAAGCCCGAAAAATATTGCATTTTTCAGCTTAATCGTTCCATTTTGCATCCATAATGCGCTCGTAAAATTCGCGATTCCATGTGTGGGTCTGTGCAAGTTCATCTGCAGTGCGCAAAAAATATTCATGCGAAACGTACTGCCCCTGATCGGGTACCGGATCGTCAAACGTGCAGTCGATGAAATAGGTTTCCCCATCCAGGCGCACGGCATTCCACCCATGATTCATTTCTTCATCCGCTACATAAATCGCATCCATTCCCGCCGCACGGCACAGCAGCACGAATGCCCGCGCATATCCGGCGCATACCGCCTTGCCATCCACTAGCGCGCCGTAGGCCGTAAATGGCGCGTCCTCTCCGTCAGTCACACCGCTCTGTTCTGCGGTTTCCAGGTCATACGCACAGCCGCGCACAATCAGATCATGCAGCGCACGCAGCTTGTCGGCGTCCTCGGTCAACCCCGCAACCGCATCCTGTGCCATACGCTCTGCAAGCACTGCAGCCTGCTCCTGCTGCGCTTCGGTATACTGCTCCAGATGAATTTCCAGAAAGCCGCCCTGATACACGGTCAGCTTCATCGTACAGGCATAGGGCCACATGGATTCCACCGCACGAAACAGCGCATCCTCATCCAGTTCCCCCGCACGCAGACGAATCCGTTCCTCTCCGCGCTCAGCAGCAGCCGTAATCTTGAGCGCCGCATCAATAGGAGAAGATGCCGTTTCTGCCTGCGGCAGCAGTCCACAGGCGCACAGGCTGAGACAAAGCAGCAACGCCCCAATACATTTCCATCGCTTCATTCCATTCCCTCCGAAACAGCAAACGGACAGCAATTTGCTGTCCGCTTTTTTCTGTTACATCAGTTTTACTGTATAATAAACCGCAGTGACAAACAGGTATCCTGCCGCGCCAATGATTGCATACAGGGCAACCGTGGTGCCCAGCGCTGCACCCAGTGCTACCAACGCCGCCATCACCACCGGGGTCACGGTCAGCATGGTATATGCATTCTTGGAAAATACAAAGCTCAGTTTGCGTCCGCCAAGCGTAAGCTTGCCGTTCGCCTTTTTAATCTGCATGGTAAGCGCGATCTGTGCCACCGCAAATACTGCGTAAACTGCAACCGCTACCCATGCCAGATACTGCACATTTGCGCTGATCTGCGCACGGCGCACAATCAGCAGCAATGCAACCGCTGCACCGCAGTCGATCGAAATGGCGCAGAACTCCGGCTGATAGGAATGATAAATCAGATAATAGACTGCCAGCGCCGGAAGCAGCGCATAAAACACCTTAAAAATCGGGATGCCCCAATGATGTACCATTGCAAGCACGACAAGCGCACATAAGCACACGAATGCAATATTCTGTCCAGTTACAATGCGGTAAGTCAAATCTGTATTATTTTTCTTTTCCCGCATCATCTTGACAATTCCTACAGCAATGCCGACCGCCGCTGCAAGCATCAGCGCGCGCAGCACGGTCATACCGAGGAGGTATGTCGTACCAAAATCAATCAGTTTGCGCAGACCCATCAGCACCAAAACACCTGAAAGGCATACTGTAAATACCGCCAGCACCTTATTGGTGATGTACTCTTCCTTCTTTTGAGGCATGTTTTTTGCCGCCAAAAAAACCAACTCCAGTCTTTCTATTTTTCTTTCGACCGATTCCCTCAGAGATTACCGGTCTCGTACATGACTGCGGCAAGTGCCGCGAGCGGCGCAGTTTCGCACCGCAGGATGCGCGGACCGAGTGAAACACTCTGCATGCCGGCTTCTGTTGCTGTTTCCGCCTCTTCGGGGGCAAAGCCACCCTCCGGACCGACCATCAGCGCCACAGTGCGCAGCGGTTTGCCCGCAAGCGCCTGTTTGATCCCGGTTTTCCGCTCATTTTCATATAAGAACAAGGCTGCATCACACCGAGCCGCCGCCACAGCGGCCTGTGCCTGACTGACCGGCTCCCCCACGGCCGGAATCCGTCCCCGCCCGCTCTGCATTGCTGCTTCACGCGCGATTTTGCGCCATCGTTCACACTTTTTTTGCAGAGTCTTGGCATCCGGACGCGATACGCTCCGGGCTGCAAGGAACGGTACAATCTCAACCGCCCCCAACTCTACGGCTTTCTGCACGATAAAATCCATTTTGTCGCCCTTGGGCAAACCCATATACAGCGTGACATGGGTTTCCGGCTCCCCCTGCGACAGCTCTACCCCCTCTACCCGGCAGATTGCCGCGTCTTTCGCAGCCTCTTCCAGCGTACAGAGGTAATCATGCCCCGCGCTGTCGCACAGGGTCAGGCTCTCGCCCGCCTTCATACGCAGCACTTTGATCAGATGATGCGCATCCTCTCCGCAAAGGGTGATACGCCCGCCGTCCGGCTCCCCGTCGATAAAAAATCTGGGCATCTCTTCTCCCACTCATTCCTTTGATTTTTGATATGGGGTCGATACAGCGCCGGAGGCGTCAAAACGCTTCCGGCGCAGCACTTACTTACTCATTTTAGCAAACGTCCGCCCGATTGTCCAGAGGTTTTTGCTGCCTGACACGGGTTTACGCCGTCTTTTTGGCAGTGAATGCCGTCCAGTCGTCGCTTGAGCGGCGCTCCGCAATCGCAAATCCGGTCTGTTTCAGCGCAGCTTCGACCTCGTCCGCACGCTCGTTCAGGATACCCGAGCAGATGAGCGTGCCGTTTGTCATCAGCTTGTCCCAGAACATCTGCGCCATACCGATGATGACGTCCGCAACGATATTCGCCACAATGATCTCGTAACCATCCCCAATTTCAGCGGCAAGCGCCGCATCCCGCAGCGCATCCCCGTGCAGAGTGCGCCCGATGGTCACACCGTTGCGTTCTGCGTTTTCGCACGCACAGGTCAGGCAGTGTTCGTCGATATCAACCGCCGTGTGTGCCTCGGCGCCCAGCATCGCTGCCGCAATCGCCAAAATGCCCGAGCCAGTGCCCATGTCGAGCAGCTTTTCGCCGCCCTGCACAGTCTTTTCGAGCATGGTCATGCACAGCTGAGTCGTGTCGTGTGTGCCCGTGCCAAAGGATGACGCCGGATCAATCTCCAGAATTGTGCGCCCCTGTGCATCCTCAACCGTTTCCCACGATGGCTTAATCATGAACTTTTCACCCACCGGGAACGGCTTAAAGTACTGCTTCCAGCCCCATTCCCAGTCCTCCTGACGGGTCAGGCTGGTCTCGGTCACAAGCCTGCCGTACTTGCCGTCCGCATCCTCGGCTTTGAGCGCTGCGAGCTGCTTTTTCAGTTCCTCATACTGATTTCGCCCATCCTCGTCATCCGACAGATAAATCTTAATCTTGGTTTCCTGCGAGGACAGTTCTTCTTTCAGTTTTTCGTCCACGTAATCCCAATAGATCTCCGTGTCCTGTAAAAATTCTTCAAAATCAGCCGCGTCCTCGAGTGCATAGCCCTCGATTCCCATGTCGTCCAGCAGATTTGTCACCGGCCAAACGCCCTCGGTCGATGTAAATATCGTCACTTCAGTCCAGTCCAAAGCCGTACCCCTTTCACTTTTTGGAGATTGGAGATTGTAGAGTTGGGAGTGAAGAAACTCTTAACTCTCTAATCTCAACTCTTTTACAGGCAGATCATGCCGTACTTTTCAGAAAAATATTTCACCAGCGCCGGGTCCTGCTCCCATGTGCCGTCATAAATCGCAAGCCCGTGGTAGATGCGCAGCGCGCGCTCCAACAGTTCAGGATCTTCGGCGCACAGGCACACCGGACGCGACAGCATGTACACATCAGTTTCCAGATTGTAGAGGTCATCTTCCTCATGAATCAGCAGCTTGAGCGCTGCGGCCTCCTCGTCCTCAATGGCGAGCAGATTTTCCTCCAGATGGCAGTCACACGCGATTTCGTCCGAAATATCGGTTACTGCATCGATAAAATGCGCATCTCGTCCATCGGGCGCCAAAATCACATCATCGTGATCCCGTCCGATGGTGCGGCCGCCCTGATAATTTTCGAGCGCCTGCCAGACCTGCTCCGCACGCTCGTGCGCCGCAGGCAGCAAAAGCTCCACGTTGGTCAGGCGGATGCCGTCGCGCAGCCACTGGCAAGGTACGCATACGCCCACCGACAAACGGGCATAGGGCGCAATGCGCTCAAGCGCATCCTCGAGCTGCTCCGGTTCGGCAGCGCTCAAAATCACCGTGGCAACGCCGATGCGCTGCAACACGCCAACCGCAGCCAGACAATCGGTTCCGTCCGTCATGCGTCCCTCTTCTCCGGCATGCAGCTCTGCAATGATGGTGCGTCCGGTCATGTCGGTCAGCGCCAGCACCGCAGCGCGCAGCGCACGGAAGTCCTCCGCTCCGCGCAGATAATAAAATGCAGTCTCATCATGCATACGCGGACGGAATGCTTCCTTACACATTTCGATATAGCGTTCCGTCCAAGGCACATCGGTTTCATCCGGTACCGGAGGACAGGGCAGCGACATGCCAAGCGGCAGCGCATCTCCCTGACCGAGCAGCCGTTCAAAGGTTTTCGGCGTTGCCGCAAGTGCGCCGAGCAGCGCCTGCGGCGCACGTTCCAGCAGCGCATAATCCTCTGCCGAGGTTGCGATTACATGGCGTTTGCATAAAGGAATGGGTTCCATAACTCCTCCAAAATAACTCATTGCCGTTTTCTGTTCAGGCAGCCTTCCAGCCGCCGTTCACGGTTATCTGATAGCGTGCCGGCTTTGCCGCCGCCTGTTTGCACAAATCCAGTGCAGTATAATAGACATTGTCAAGCTGCTGTGTCCCGCCGGTGGTCTTTGCAACCGCAGCATTCACCGCCTCCATGGTTTTCCGGTCCGCGACCACGCGGGGCGTCAGCCCCTGTTCTTTCTGGAAACGGCGCAGTGCACTGAGCAGGTCAGTATCAAACACATCGGATGCGCCGGAGGCATAGCCAAGCAGGAACAGTCTGCCGCTGAGCGCGCGCACCTGTTCGGACTTCTGTCCGTAAACAATCGGCTTTGCGGGGTCGAGCGCTTCCAGTCCTTCGAGATACCCGCCCGTCGAGGCGCTGTCCCCTGCGGCAATGGTCGGCTCAATGCCCTTGCCTTCCCAGCAGCCGGACTGCGGCAGGTTCATCTCCAGCGTGGTGATGACCAGCTTGGAAACGCCATCGAGCATGGTGATGTGGTACTGCCCCTGTCCCTTGCCGTAGGTTGTGCAGCCGATGACCTCCGCGCCGCCGGCTTCTTTCAGGATGCCGGTCAGCAGTTCTGCCGCCGAAGCGGTGTTTTCGTCCACCAGAACGCAGATCTCGTTCAGCGGCAGACCGCCGCCTATCGCGTAATGCTTTTCCATGCCGCCCTGATCTTCACGCCACTGGATGCCGCCCATATAGGTTCCCTTGGTCTCCAGCATCAGATCTGCCATGCCCCAAGCGACATCAATCAGTCCGCCGCCGTTTCCGCGCAGGTCAAGAATCACCGCACGGGTGTTTTTCTCATCCAGTCCGTTCCAGAGGGTGCGGAAGGTGTCCAGATCGCTCTGTGAGCCCATTGCTTCCACGCGGATGTATTCCACACCGTCCGCTACGGTTTCCGAAGAAACATATTCCTGCTGAATATGTACGCGGGTCAGCGTGAATTCCATGCGCCCACCGTCCCGCTCGACTGTGAGCGAAACCTGCGTCCCCGCATCGCCCCGCGTAAGCGCAGCAAGCTCGGTGACCGTCATGCGCGTCACGTCCTTACCGTCAATGGCAAGAATACGGTCGCCGGTCTGGATGCCCGCCTGATATGCGGGTCCCGAACGGTTGACGCTCGAAATGATCGCGCCCTCGGGTGTCTGCTGAATCCCGATGCCAATGCCCGAATAACCGACAAGCTGGGAAAATCCCTCCTCATAATCGTTTCCGGACAGGTACATGGAGTGCGTATCCAGCGTCTTGAGATAATCGTTCACGACCTTGTCAAACTGGTCAGGATGTTCCTCAAGATACGCGTTCCACCGGTCAATCTCCGACTGCGGCATGCAGTCCTCCTTCTTCTGTGTATACAGGCTGTTGTCCTCAATCTGCCATAGGACATATTCAAACTTGCTGTTGATGACATTGGAGTCGAATGCCGCCGCACCGCTGAGGCATAACACCGCAGCGAGCAGCAGACAGACGATTTTTCGGATTTTTAAATGCATAATTGCCTCCTTTGAAGGCATGGACAGGCCTCAGTCCCCCCACCGGGCGGGTCCATCCCAAAACGGCGTTCCTCCCCTCTCCACCGGAGCGGAACGATGGTTTTTTCCGCAGTTTTGCGGACGCTTACATGTGCTCGGGCGCGTCTACGCCGATGATGGTCAGTACGTTCTTAATGGTCTGCTGCGCAGCCATGCACAGCGCCAGACGTGCATCGCGCTCCGCAGGCTCGGCATCCTTGATACGGCATGCATTATAGAAGCGATGGAACTGGGATGCGAGAACCACGCCGTATTTGTTCAGGCGGGACGGGTCGCGGTCGCGCGCGGCAAGGATGATCTCCTCCGGAAGCTGTGCGACAGCCTTGACCAGTGCCTTCTCTTCCTCATGCGTCAGCACAGTCAGGTCGGCCACGGCAGCGTCCGGCAGGGAAATGCCTGCCTCCTGTGCGCCGCGCAGTACCGAGCAGATACGCGCATAGGCATACTGGATATAGTACAGCGGGTTTTCGCTGTCCTGCTTGACCGCAAGGTCAAGGTCAAACTCCATCTGTGTCTCGGCTGCACGCGAGTTGAAGAAGAAACGTGCCGCATCGACCGGAATCTCGTCGAGCAGGTCGCGCAGGGTCAGGCTCTTGCCGGTACGCTTGGACATACGAACCACTTCGCCGCCCTGCATCATGCGCACGAGCTGCATGAGGACGATTTCCAGACGTTCGGAGCCGTTCAGACCGATGGCATCCAGCGCGCGCTGGAGACGCGCCACATGGCCGTGGTGGTCAGCGCCCCAGATGTTGATGACCTTATCAAAGCCGCGGGTTTCAAACTTGTTGCGGTGGTAAGCGATGTCAGCTGCAAAATAGGTATAGAAACCGTTCGCGCGGCGCAGCACATCGTCCTTTTCTGCGCCGAATGCGGTCGAACGCAGCCACAGTGCGCCGTCCTGCTCGTAGGTCGCGCCTGCGTCGGTCAGCATCTTGACCGTTTCCTCAACCGCACCCGATTCATGCAGTGTGCTCTCGCGGAACCACACGTCATAGTGAATCTTATAGCGCTCCAAGTCGCTCTGCATCTTGGCAATGTTGTGCGGCAGACCGAAGTTCACAATCACTTCCTGACGCGCCTCGGGTGTCATCTCAAGCAGCTTGTCGCCGTGCTGCTCAATCAGCATCTGCGCCAGCTCCTTGATGTCCGCGCCCTGATACCATGACGGATCAAACTCAATCGCGTCCTCGCCCTTCAGCGCCTGAATGTAGCGACCCTCGACCGAATGCGCGAACTTATCGACCTGATTGCCCGCGTCGTTGATGTAAAACTCGCGGGTCACGTCATTGCCTGCCCAGGAAAGCACCTCGGCAAGGCAGTCGCCCAGTACGCCGCCGCGCGCGTTGCCCATGTGCATCGGACCGGTCGGGTTGGCGGAAACGAACTCGACCATGATCTTTTCCGGCTTTTCCGCCTGTGTTTTGCCGTAATCCGCGCCTTCGCGCACCGCAGTGCGCACCGCATCCTGATACCACGCGCCGCCGTAGGTGAAGTTCATAAAGCCGGGACCTGCGATCTCGACCTTGTCAAAGCAGGTGCCTGCAAGTTCCATGTTGCCCACTAGCGCCTCCGCAATCTTGCGCGGCGCCATGCGCATCGGCTTGGCACACTGCATGGCAACCGTCGATGCCCAGTCACCGTTTGCGGCATCCTTCGGGGTTTCAACTGTGACAGCCGGAAACTCTGCCTGCGGCAGCTCGCCCGCCGTAACCGCCTTGTCATACGCCGCACGCACAATGGCAGCAGCCTGCTGTCTTGCATTTTCCATCAAATTCATCATATTACACGCTCCGTTATCTTTCTGATTCTTCGTTTTCTGTCGGGGTGACGGTCATGCGAAACCGATGCCGTCCGACCATGGAGTTGTCCACCTCAATAGTATATTCGATGGCGAGTTCGCCGCCGTTTTCCCCAATGGTATTTTCCATGCGGCTAGTGTGCGTCGAAATGGTCAGCGCGCCGAATTCGGTGTGGTACAGTCCCACATGGCGCTGATTCTCCGCGAACAGCAGCTCGGATGGGTAGGTGCCGGTGCGGATCATGGACACCGTCGTTCCGTCCATCTTTAGCATGGTGCGCGTGCCAACCAGACCGGTCAGCTCACTTTCCTCATAAGTAATATAGTATTTTCCGTTGCGCTCGTACAGCGTCGCCTCGGTCATAAGGTCGATATGCTCCGGTTCGCACCCTTCAAAGCATTGGGTGGAGGCAATGGAAAGCAGCACGTTTTTTTTCATGGGTTCCTCGTAATATCTCTTTTTAATACTTTGCAATTTCAACATGTCCGACCTCGTCTGCAATTTCGCCGTTCAGGAACAGCCCCGCAAGGCTGCGGAACGACTCCGGGTCATCGGACACAAAATACCGGGTGGTTCCCCTGCCCTCAGCCGGGACGAACATCTGCCGTGCATGGTCTGCCGCCTCTGCCCCCGAGTCAATCAGGTGGACATGGCTGCCCATATAAGCGGAAATGACCTCCCGCAGCAGCGGATAATGCGTGCATCCCAGAATCAGGGTGTCGATCTCCTGCGCTTTGAGCTCTGCCAGATATTCGGCTGCCACCGTTTCAATCACAATATCCCCGCGCTGCACCCTGCCGTTTTCGACCAGCGGCACAAACAGCGGGCATGCCTGCATAAACACCGCCAAATCCGGTCGTGCACGGCGCAGCATGCGCTCATAGACACCCGCACGCACGGTCGCCGGTGTGCCGATCACACCGATGCGACCGTTTTTTGTGACCGCGAGCGCCTTGCGGCAAGCGGGCCACACAGTACCGATCATGGGGATGTCAATTTCCGACGCAACCGTTTCAAGCGCGACCGCAGACACTGTATTGCACGCAACCACAATGGCTTTGATGTCAAAGGTCCGCAGGAATGCGACGTCCTGCCGGGTATACCGCGTGATGGTCTCCGCCGAACGTGTACCATACGGCACGCGACCCGTGTCCCCGAAAAAGATGATGCTCTCATTCGGCATGATCTCGTGCATGCGCCGCACTGTGGTCAGCCCGCCCATTCCGGAGTCGAACACACCGATGGGTCTGTTATCCATGGTGCTCCTCCATAGCAAGCTCCACCAGCGCGTCAATCAGCGCCGGATACGAAATTCCCTCGTGCGCGAACAGCTTGGGATACATGCTGATCGAGGTAAAGCCCGGAATGGTGTTGATTTCATTGAAGATGATCTCATCTCCGTCAAAGGTGCAGAAGAAGTCCACGCGGGACAGCCCGCGGCAGCCGAGCGCCGCAAAAACGCGCAGCGCATTCGCGCGCACGGTTTCCATCGCCGTCTCCGGGATACGCGCCGGAATGTACAGCGCCGAAGAGTTGTCGTTATACTTGGCGTCGTAGGTATAGAATTCCTGCGTGGGGGCGATTTCTCCCGCAACTGATGCGCGCAGGGTGCGATTGCCGAGCACCGCAACCTCGATCTCGCGCCCGGCGATGAACTCCTCGACGAGCACCTTCTCATCCCACCGGAATGCCTCCGCAAGACCCTCGCGCAGGCTGTCCAGATCGGCAGCCTTATGCACGCCAACCGACGAACCGGACGAGCACGGCTTAATGAACACCGGGAACTGCTTCAGGGTGTCCATGGCCGCTTGCAGCACCGTATTCGGGTCACTCTCAAAATCCGGACGCAGCGCGACATAATACGCCGCCTGACGCACGCCCGCGCGGTCTACGATAACCTTGGTCAGGCTCTTATCCATGGAGTCCGCCGATGCCGCCACACCCGGACCTACAAACGGAATCCCTGCGAGCGTCAGCAGACCCTGCACCGTGCCGTCCTCGCCGCCGAAGCCGTGCAGCACCGGGAAGCAGCAGTCAATGCGGATGGTCTCCGCGCCGCCCTCACGCAGCACGACAAGACCATGCACGGCGCGGTCGGGCACGAGCATCGCGGGAACATTCGCTTCCTGCTCCCACGCGCCCGAAGCCATCTTGTCCGGGTCAGCGTTTTCATACAGCAGCCAGCGTCCGTCCTTCGTGATGCCGACTGTCACCAGTTCATATTTTTCTTTATCTGCGTTGCGAACAATGGAGGATGCCGAAACGCGGGACACTTCATGCTCGCTCGACAGACCGCCAAACAAAATAAGTAGCTTCATAACAGGCAACCTTGCTCCTTTTTTGAACCATATGTATTCAGTATTAAGTATACGCTATAATTTTCAAAAAAACAAATCCCTGACCAAAAAAACCCGCGACAAATCCCCAAATCTCAGAGGGAAATTTCTGTGCAAACAGACAACGAACCGGTCCGTTCCTCTGTTCAAAAATTGTTCACACTCTTTTTCGTACAATATTGCTTGACAGCTAATATTATATGATATATAGTATAGGCACAAAGAGAGGTGAACCCTATGCCTTTTCCCATTTCCTCGTCTTTGCTCGACGCGATTGTGCTTGCAATTGTCTCGCGCGAGGACACGTACGGCTACCGCATCACGCAGGATGTGCGGCAGGTCATGGAAATCTCCGAGTCCACGCTCTATCCGGTTCTGCGGCGTTTGCTCAAAGACGGATGCCTGACCACCCACGACCAAGCGGTGGATGGGCGCATCCGCCGGTACTATGCCATCACTCCCCTCGGGCGCATGCGCCTGAGCGAAGCGCTGCGGGATTGGGCAAATTACCGCGATTCGATTGAAAAAGTCTTTTTCGGAGGGTACCAACATGAATAAACAGCAGTTTTTATCCGCGCTCCGGCAGGCGCTCTCCGGTCTGCCGGATGCGGAACGCGACAATGTAATGCAATACTATGAGGATTATTTCCTCGATGCCGAGGGCGAAAGCGAGGAGGAAATCATCCGCGGGCTGGGGAACCCGCAGAAAATCGCGGACGATATCCTCCGCGAATACCGTGAGCTTCAGCCGCACGCAAACCCGCAGGGTGCGCAGACCCCGCCGCGCCGGTGGAAGGGCATCAACCCTTGGCTGCTCGCAGTGCTCGTCGTGCTTGCAATTCCGATTGGCATCCCGCTCGCAGGCGGTCTGCTCGCCGCCGCGGCAGGAATTCTGCTGGCAGGCATCACAGCCATCGGCGCCGTACTGACCGCGCTGATTGCAGTGCCGACGGCACTGATCTTTGCCGGCGCGGCGCTGAGTGTATTCAGCCTGTTTCTCTGGTTCGCGCCGCCGTCTGCTGTGATGACGCTCGGCGTCGGACTCTTCCTCCTGTCGCTCGGCGTGCTGCTCGCGCTGCTGGTCGTCAAGCTGTGCCGTCTGTTCCTCCCCCCAGTATTCCGCGGGATTGTTGCAATCCTGCGCTGGCCCATTGACAAACTGCGAGGTGCTTTGCGATGAAAAAACTGATGAAACTTTCCCTGCTCGTGCTTGTGCTCGGTCTGGCGCTCGGCATCGGCGGCAAAGCCGCAGGCGGCAGGCTCTACAGCGTAAACCACGGCAAAATTCAGCCTGTGGACTGGAGCGCCATCCGTCGGGAACTACATGACGATTGGTACATTTCCCCGAACGACTGCCGCGCCCCCGATTGGGATGACCGGTACGACCCGGAGGACTGGTTCGTTCCCTATGATGCTGAGGATTGCTGTGACCCCGATGACTGGAATGAACGCCCAGACATCCCCCTATATGATTCGTAACGCTTTTCAAAACAAACTTTGATTTTCACTGGAAAGGATGCTTTTTATGAACGGAAAACGCTTATTCCGCAGCCGAAACGACCGTATGCTGTGCGGCGTGTGCGGCGGCATTGCAGAGTATTTCAACATCGACCCCACCCTCATCCGCCTGCTGGTGGCAATACTCTGCCTGTTCAGCTGCTTCACCGGCATTGTCGCCTATATCATTGCGGCGGTGATTATCCCCGAAGAGGGGGCACCGCTGGAGTGATCCGCTGCAGATCGCGGGAATACTTTTACATGCGTCGAGTCTCTAGACTTGACGCATGTTTTGCTGTTTGATAAACTGTGGGTATATCACAAATTCAAGGAGGCTTCCTTATGAAACCGTTTCGTTCTTTGACCGCCGGTCTTGTGCTGTGCGGCATGCTCGCAGGCTGCGGCGCAGCCCCCTCTGCTTCGTCTTCTTCGGCAGCATCCCAAACCGAACCGGTTGAACTGACCGTATTCGCGGCAGCCTCTATGACCGAAACCATGACCGAAATTGCAGAGCTTTATAAAACCGAGGCGCCCGATGTGTCGCTCGTCTATAATTTCGATTCCTCGGGCACGCTCCAGACCCAGATTGAAGAGGGCGCGGTGTGCGACCTGTTCCTGTCCGCCGGACAGAAGCAGATGGACGCGCTCGAAACCGATTTCGTGCTGGAGGGCACACGCTGCGACCTGCTTCAAAATAAGGTGGTGCTCATTGCTCCCAAGGGCGCGGAAAACGCCCCGGCATCCTTTGAAGAAGCTGCCAATGCCGAACGCATCGCGCTCGGCGGCGCGGATGTCCCGGTCGGTCAGTATTCCGAGGAGATTTTCCGCCATCTCGGCTTGTGGGACAGCATGAACGCGGCGGGCAAAATCACCTTTGGCTCCAACGTCAAGGAGGTACTCGCACAGGTGGAAGCTGCTTCGGTGGACTGCGGCGTGGTCTATCAGACCGATGCAGCGGCGAGCGACGGCGTAACGGTCTGCGCAGAGGCGCCGGAGGACAGCTACTCTCCGGCAGTCTATCCGGCGGCGGTGCTCGCAGGCAGCGAACATCCGGAAGAGGCGAAAGCCTTTCTTGCGTTTTTAAAGACCGACGCCTGCAAGCAGATTTTCGAGGACGCCGGCTTTACGGTAAAATAAACTGCACGGCGCGGGCACCGGAGGTGCAACCGCGCCGTCTTTCTATTGAGGGATGGATATGGACTGGTTTCCCCTTTATAACTCGCTGCGCATCGCGCTGATTTCAACAGCAATCACTTTTTTCACCGGTATCGCAGCCGCACACTACATTGCGCGCGCGCCGCGCGCAGTCAAGGGCGTGCTCGACTGTGTGTTCACCCTGCCCATGGTGCTGCCGCCCACGGTTGTGGGATTTTTCCTGCTGCGCATTCTGGGGCCGCGCGGCACAGTCGGCGGGCTGCTGCTCGAATGGTGGGATTTTCGGATTACGATGACCTGGTATGCTGCGATTTTCTCAACCGCTGTCGTAACCTTTCCGCTCATGTACCGCACTGCGCGCGGCGCGTTCGAGAGTTTTGACCCTGACCTGCTGTATGCCGGACGCACCCTCGGTCTGTCACCCACCTACCTGTTCTGGCGGGTACTGCTGCCCGGCTGCAAGCAGGGCATCCTCGCGGGCGTGGTGCTCACGTTCGCGCGCGGACTGGGCGAATACGGCGCGACCAGCATGCTGGCAGGGTACACCCCCGGACGCACCGCGACCATTTCTACGACGGTCTATCAGCTCTGGCGCGAATCAAACGACGCGCTCGCCTACCGCTGGGTCGCGGTCAACCTTGCAATCTCTTTTGCCGTGCTGCTCGCGGTCAATTTGCTCGAAAAAAAGCAGAAACGGGGGCGAACCCATGCTTGAATGCTCGTTTGTCAAACAACTCGAAGCCTTCCCGCTCGAGGTGGACTTCCGCGCAGAAAACGAAACTGTCGCGCTGCTCGGCGCATCCGGATCGGGAAAATCCATGACGCTCAAATGCATTGCGGGTGTGCAGCGCCCCGACCGCGGTCGTATTGTGCTCGACGGGCGGGTACTGTTTGACTCCGATGCGGGCATTGACCTGCCGCCGCAGCTGCGACGGGTCGGACTGCTGTTTCAAAACTATGCGCTTTTCCCGACCATGACTGTGCGGGAAAATATCCTGTGCGGGCTGCGCCATCTGCCGCGGCGCGACCGCGCAGCGCGGTGCGCGGCGCTCGTCGAACAGTTCCATCTGCGCGGTCTGGAGCACCGGCTGCCCGCCCTGCTTTCCGGCGGGCAGCAGCAGCGTGCCGCGCTTGCGCGGATGCTTGGCAGCGAACCCCAGCTTCTGATGCTGGACGAGCCGTTTTCGGCGCTCGACCCCTTTCTGCGCTGGGAGCTGGAGCAGACGGTTTCCGAAGTCGTTGCCGCGCACGGCGGCACAACGCTGTTCGTCTCCCACAGCCGTGACGAAGCCTACCGTCTGTGCGACCGCATCGCGGTCATGGAACGGGGCAGAATTGAAGTGTATAAGCCGAAAAATGCCCTCTTTTCCGCACCCGAAACCTGCGCTGCCGCGCGGCTGATCGGCTGCGAGAATATCGCGGAAACCGTGCTGCAAAATGGCAGGGTGTTTGTCCCCGCTTGGAATCTGTCCCTGCCGGCTGCCGCGCAGGAGATGCCGGCGGTCGGTGTTCCGGGCGATGCCATCCGGTTCGGGGAGGGCTTCACCGCCAGCGTTCAGCGCATCATCGGCTGCCCAGAGGACGTGCTTGTGCTCGTCCTGCCCGAGGGTGCGTCCGCGCCGCTGCGCTGGCGCACCGGCAAGGCGGATGCCAGCCGCCTGCATCCCGGGGACATCATCCGGTTGGATTTCGATCCGGCGAAAATCTGGTGCCTGCGTACTTCTGCCCCCATTCAATCTGACCCTATTAAATGATGCAAAACTGGCAATTTACGCAATGTCATTTCCCTGTTACAATGGAGACACTTTCAAATCCCACTGGAAAGAAGGAGTTCCATTATGAAACAAAACAACACCCGCACGCTCGTTCTGGCAGCACTTTTGGCTGCTTTTACAACCGTTGCAACCATGATTATCAAAATCCCGACCCCCACCATGGGCTATATCCATCTGGGTGACGGTTTGGTGCTGCTGTGCGGCATCCTGCTCGGTCCCGGTATGGGCGCAGCCGCTGCCGGCATTGGCTCCATGTTCGCAGATCTCTTTTCCGGTTATGCGGCATGGGCGCCTGCAACACTTGTCATTAAGGCGGCAACCGCATTCGTCGGCGGTTGGGCATTCCATAAGCTGCGCACCACTGCGCACGCAACACCGCTGCGCACCGTGCTCGCCGGAATCCCGGCAGAGTCCGTCATGGTATTGGGCTATTATGTTTATGAGGTCGGTCTGGCAATGGCGGGCGGCAGTGCGCTCGGCGCCGCAGTGACAGCAACCGCGGCAGGTGTGCCGTTTAACATGGTGCAGGGCGCCGCGGGGGTCATTGTCTCCGCAGTCCTCCTTCCGGTTCTTGCGCACGCAAGCCGCGACCTGGATACCAGAATTCACACTTAATCAGCTTTTTCACAGGGGGGCGTCTGTCCATCGGGCAGCCGCCCCCTGCTTTTCTTGTTTCATTTCGTTCACAAAATATTCACCCTATTGCCGTCAAAAAGGTATATAATAATGTTACATATGCCAACTACTACGATACACGAATGGGGAATGCATAATGACAAAAAAAATCCTGATCGTCGAAGACGATGATAATATCCGCGAATTGCTTCGCCTCTATCTTGAGCGCGAAGGGTATGAAATTACAGAGGCGGAAAACGGCGCGGTCGGTCTGTCCAAATGGAAGGCAGAAAACCCCGATATGATGCTTCTGGACGTGATGATGCCGGTCATGGACGGCTGGCAGGTGTGCAAGGAGGTGCGCGCCGCCGACTCCTCCATGCCCATTATCATGATTACGGCAAAGGGCGAAACCATGGACAAGGTTTCCGGACTTGAACTGGGCGCGGACGATTATATCGTCAAACCCCTCGAGATGCGCGAGGTTGTTGCGCGCGTGCGCGCGGTATTCCGCCGCTTTGCAGGCGATGAAACCGGCAAGCTGACCTTTGACAAGCTGACGATCGACAAGCAGGCGTATGACCTTGTCATCGACGGCAAGCGCGTGGACGCGCCGCCCAAGGAAATCGAATTACTGTACTTCCTCGCACAAAGCCCCAACCGCGTGTTTACGCGCGCACAGCTTTTGGACGATGTCTGGGGATTTGATTATTATGGCGATACGCGTACGGTGGACGTCCACGTCAAGCGCCTGCGTGAAAAGCTCGAGGGCGTTTCCGACAAGTGGGAGCTGAAAACGGTCTGGGGCGTGGGGTACAAATTTGAAACCAAGGGGTAATCTATGGGTAAGCACAGCTTTTTCTTTAAAAACTATTTATCGCACAGCCTGCTGATCTTATTTACGTTTCTGGTTGCAGGCAGTGTATTTTCCCACCAGCTCGGGGTCTATGCGCGCAGCGAAAAGCAAAGCCAGCTCAAGGCAACTGCGACCGCAGTGGCAAGCCAAACCTCGGTCGTTGCCACCGAACCCACCAACGAACTGGTGCGTGAACTCTATGAGGTCTACATCAGCCAAACGGCGCATGGCGATCAGGTCAGCATTCTGGTCGTCTATCCGGACGGTAAGCTAGCATTTTCTGCCTCACCGGAAGGGCACGCAAAAATCCGTTCTGACCGCATCACCGGGGACACAGTGAATCGTCTGCTGTCCAGTGGCAGCTACTCCGCCATGGGCACCTTAAACGGTGTGCTGCCCGAATCCAGTTATGTGGTCGGCGCACCGTGCTTTGATGAAAATGGGAATCCGGCAGCCATGGTATTTGTCTCGTCTCCAACCGACGACATCATGGGGGTCATGCGCAACGTCTCCAAAATGTTTGTCATCATTCTGCTGATTGCACTCATCGGCGACCTGATTATCTCATACTTTATCTCTGCACGTATGACCCAGCCGCTCAAAATCATGGCGATGGCATCGCGTGAATATGCCGCCGGAAACTTTGACATTCGGGTTCCGGAGGATGACCGATGCATCGAAATCAATGAACTCGCCGTATCCTTTAACAATATGGCGCGCGACCTCGCACAGCTTGACGAACTGACACGCGGCTTTATCGGCAATGTCAGCCATGAATTCAAAACGCCCATGACCTCCATTGGCGGATTTGTGGATGGTATGCTCGACGGCACCATCCCGCCCGAACAGCACGGCAAGTACCTGCGCATCATCTCCGAGGAGGTCGGGCGGCTCAGCCGTATGGTCGTGCGCATGCTCGACGCTGCTAAAATCCAATCGGGCGAGCTGATTCTCAATACTGCGCCGTTTGACTTCACCGAAATGTCCAGCCAGATTATCCTGTCCTTTGAGCAGAAAATCCTTGCCAAGAATCTGGATGTGGACATCGACTTTGATGACCGGCTGATTGTCAACGGCGACCGCGACCATGTATTCCGCGCGGTCTACAACCTGGTGGATAATGCGGTCAAATTTATCGACAACGGCGGAAAGCTGACGCTGCGCGCCCACGCAGAGCATGGTCTGTGCGCGTTTTCGATCAAAAACACCGGCGCAGGCATCTCCCCGGAGGATATCTCCCATGTATTCGACCGGTTCTACAAAACCGACCGCTCGCGGAGTCAGGACCGTACCGGCGCAGGGCTCGGACTGTATATTGTGAAAAATATCATCAATCTGCACGGCGGCGATATTTCGGTGCGGTCGGACGGCGGCGAAACCGAATTTTCGCTTACCCTGCCGCTCCTAGACAAAAAGCGGCAGCGATCTTCATAAATTCTTCACAAAGCGGACAATAAACGTGCACATGGTTCCCGTACAATGGAACCATAGAAAACAGATACTTCCTCGAACATCCGCTTTGGAAAGGAGCATTCATCATGGATTTCGAAAAAAATACATCCCCTTCGGAGCAGCAGCCTGTTTCAAACGGGCAGCCCGTTTCTCCGGACAGCGGTCAGCCGCAGCCGTTTGCCGAAGCACAGCCCCATACACAGCCTGTGGAAAACCCTGCGGAACCGCAGACCCCCTATCAGACGCCGGTGCGCGCCTCGTCGGACGATCAGCCGATCTATCACGATGAAGCACATCAGCAGGATGCACCGCAGCCGCCCTTTGAGCCGGGCAGCCAAAGCTATGCAACCTATCAGCAATGGCAGGCGCAGCAAAGCAAACATGCAAAGAAGCCGCGCTCGAAAAAGCCGCTCTTCATTCTCGGCGGCGTTGCAGCCGCAGCAGCACTGTTTTTCGGCGGCATGGCGCTCGGCGGTGCAGGTCAGCCGGCTAGTGCCCCGTCCTCAAGCGCATCGTCCGGACAAAACCAGAACCTCCCTGTCCTCAGCATTGCAAAAACACCCTCTGACGACAGCGAGCCTTCTTCTTCGGACGGCGTGATGGCGGGCGAGGATATCTACAAAAAGCTCAATGACTCCATCGTTGCAATCCAGACGGCAAACAGCGCCGGTCAATCGGTTTCCTCCGGTTCGGGTGTCGTGATGTCGTCGGACGGATACATCATCACCAACGCGCATGTCATCCTTGACGAAAACACCAGCCAGCCGATGAGCAATGTTGCTGTGCTTCTTGCAAATGGTACCACGCTTCCTGCGCAGGTTATCGGATACGATGAGCAGACCGACCTCGCCGTGGTCAAGGTCACCTCGGAAAGCGCATTGACACCGGCCGAGTTTGGTGATTCCGATGCCCTCCAAGTCGGCGAAACCGCTTATGCCATCGGTTCTCCGGGCGGCGTGGAACTTGCAAACTCCATGACCAACGGCATCATCTCTGCCATCAACCGCGACATCACGGTCAATGACCGCGTCATGAGCCTCATCCAGACCAGCGTGACCATCAACCCCGGCAATTCTGGCGGCGCGCTCATCAACAAATACGGTCAGGTGGTCGGCATCACCTCGGCAAAGCTTGGCATCAGCTATTATGAGGGGCTTGGTTTTGCCATTCCGATCAACTCGGCAAAGGAAATCGTGGATGAACTGATCCAGACCGGATATATCTCGGGCAGACCGTCCATCGGCATCACCGGGCAGAATGTCAGCGAGCAGCTCAGCCAGTTTTACAGCCTGCCCGAGGGTGTCCAGATTGTATCGGTCGATTCCCGTGCAAAGGCTGCTTCCGAAGGACTGATGGCGGGCGATGTGATTACCGCCGTTGACGGCAAAACAGTCACCACCATGGACGAGATCAACGAAATCAAGGGCGATATGAAGGCGGACGAAAAGCTCAAACTCACCATTTACCGTCCGTCCACTCAAAAATCCATGGATTTGACCATCACCCTGACCGACGCACACGATCTGGAAGGCACGGACCCTGCGCAGCAGCAGCAACAGCAGCAGGTTCCGAAAAACTATGATGGAAATCAGGGCGGCTATTTTGACCCGTTCCAGTTCTTCTTCGGTTACTAATTCGACTTTCTCCTTTTTGCGGGGGCGGTTCCAAGCGGACCGCCCTTGTTTTTCTTTTCAAAAACCGGTATACTTCTTTAATAAGGAGGGATATTTCATGAACAGCTATGACCGCATCTATGCCGTTGTCCGCGCCATCCCGCGGGGTACTGTTGCAAGCTATGGGCAGGTCGCCCGCCTTGCAGGAAATCCGCGTTGGGCGCGTGTGGTCGGCTATGCGCTGCATGTCAATCCCGATCCCGATGGTATCCCCTGCTACCGCGTTGTCACGAAAGACGGCCGTACTTCGTCTGCATTTGCCTTTGGCGGCAGCGATGTCCAGCGTGCGCTGCTCGAAGCGGACGGCATCGAGTTCCTGCCGGACGGGCGTGTCGATATGGCGCGTTTCGTTTGGAATGCATAACTTTTCCGTATAAAAATCCTTCCCTGCAATTCTGCTTAACGAAGCACGCCGGAAAAGAGGTATCACAATGATTCAAAATTCAGTTAGAATCATCATAATCTTTATTCTTTTATGGTATTGCGGCGCAATGTTTAACTTTTTTCCGTTTATTGGGGACAATCTTGCAATCAATGCAATCGGCTTTACAGGGTTGTTACTCTGCGCAGTTCTTGTGGTCTGTACCTGCTGGATTATCCATGAACTCAAAAAGAAATAACCCATTATAGATGTTTTATCTATCTCATAAAAGAAATCCTTCCCAGTTGGGAAGGATTTCTTTTATGAGAGCATTCGGTTTAAATTGACCATCTCAATCGCAGCCATTGCCGCATCATATCCCTTATTCCCGGCTTTGGTTCCCGCGCGCTCGATTGCCTGCTCAATGTTCTCCGTTGTCACCACGCCAAACAGCGTTGGCACCCCTGTTTGAAGCGCAATCTGCGCAACCCCTTTGGAAACCTCGCTGCAAACATAATCATAATGGCTGGTGGAACCGCGAATGACTGCACCCAGACAAATTATCGCATCATATTTGCCAGACTGCGCCATTTTCTGCGCTGCCGTTGGAATTTCAAACGCACCCGGCACCCATGCCGCTGTAATATCCTCCCCATTTGCTCCGTGACGCAGCAGCGCGTCCTCCGCTCCTGCAAGCAGCTTGGATACGATAAACTCATTGAATCGCGCGGCTACAATGCCGATTTTCATGCCCTCTGCGAGCAGTTTTCCCTCTAAAACTTTCATCATATGTTTTCCTTTCTACGAATTCCGATTCCCAATAATCCGGAAGCGTATTTTTATGCTTCACCCGTTCAGCAGATGCCCCATTCGCATCTTTTTGGTGTGCAGATAAAACGCATCCTCTTTCTGTGGCGTAATCTCAATCGGTACGCGCTCCATGATTGCAACGCCAAACCCGTCTAACCCATAAATTTTCTCCGGATTGTTTGTCAGCAGCCGCAATTCCCGCGCACCGAGATCCTGCAAAATCTGCGCGCCAATCCAATACTCCCGCAGATCGGGTGCAAAACCCAACTTCACATTTGCATCTACGGTATCAAAGCCGCACTCCTGCAATTCGTAGGCTTTCAGTTTATTGATGAGCCCGATTCCACGCCCCTCCTGCCGCATATAGAGCAGGATTCCGCGTCCTTCCCGTTCAATCTGCTGCATAGCTGCCGCAAGCTGCTGTCCGCAGTCACAGCGGCGTGAGCCAAATACGTCCCCGGTCAGGCACTCGGAATGCACCCGGCACAGCAGGTTTTTTCCATCGCCAATTTCGCCCTTGACCAATGCCACATGATGCTCTCCGGTCAAATCATTGACGTATCCATAGATTTGAAATTCTCCAAAACGGGTCGGCATCTCTGCACACGCCTCGCGTACCACATGCTTGTCATGCCGCCGGCAATAATCCTGTAAATCCCGTATTGTGATGGCTTTTATCCCCCACTCCTGCGCTTTTTCCAGCAGCTCTGTGGTGCGCATCATGGTGCCGTCCTCGCGCATGATCTCGCAGCACAGTCCGCACGGCTCCAAACCGGCATGACGGCATAAATCCACCGTCGCTTCGGTATGTCCGCTGCGGACGAGCACGCCGCCACGGCGCGCGACCAGTGGAAACACATGCCCCGGGCGGCGCAGATTGTCCGGCGCTGTATGCGGATCAACACATTTTCGGCAAGTATAGCCGCGTTCTTCAGCGGAAATTCCGGTTGTTGTATCTACATGGTCAACAGAAACGGTAAACGCTGTTTCATGATTGTCGGTATTGACCTTGACCATTTGCTCCAGCCCGAGGCGCATCGCGATTTCCTCGCTCATCGGCGTACAAATCAGCCCCTTGGCGTTTTTCGCCATAAAATTTACATTTTCAGTGGTTGCAAAGCGTGCGGCGCAAATGAGATCCCCCTCATTTTCACGGTCAGGGTCATCCATGGTCATAATCATGCGTCCTGCACGCAGTTCGTCCAGCGCCGCTTCGACCGTACTATATAAATCAGACATGGTAAATTCCTCTCCAAGCTTTGTGTTCCAGTTTACGAAAAGCCGTGTTCTGCAAGAAAATCCAGGGTGATCTCACTCTTTTCTTGTCCGGACACAGGTTCCATAAACCGCTGTACATATTTTCCAATTAAATCATTTTCCAGATTCACCCGATCTCCGGAACGTTTGCTCAGCAGGATGGTCTGCGCACCGGTATGCGGAATAATGGATACCGAGAAGCAATCCGGCTCCAACTCGGCTACGGTCAGGCTGACGCCGTCGATTGCAATCGAGCCCTTCCGGACAATTCCGCGCAGAATTGCCGCAGGGGCACAGACTGTCATCCAAACCGCGTTGCCTTCGCGTCGTGTGGCACGCACTGTTCCTACCCCATCGATATGTCCGGACACAAAATGCCCGCCAAATCTTCCGTTTGCCGCCATCGCCCGCTCTAAATTCACTTGCATACCGGCTTTCAAGTCGCCAAGCGCGGTGCATCGCATGGTTTCAGCCATGACATCTGCGGTAAAACCGTCCCGTAAAAGCCCTGTTACCGTCAGGCACACGCCATTGACCGCAATGCTGTCCCCCAGTCTGGTATCCTCCCGCACGGTATTGGCTCGAATCTCCAAACTGCCGCAGACTGTATCCGCCGCAGCGCTGCGCACGACGCCGACCTCTTCAATGATTCCGGTAAACATTTCTGTCCCCCTTATCGTAAGTCAGCAGCAAATCTTCTCCAAGCTGCTGCACCCCGGTCAGGCGCAGAAGATACGCCTCATCCGGTGACGCGACGCCTTCGCCTTCCACCGGCGTTTTCGCGTCTTTCCCACCGAATAATTTGGGCGCAATCATGGCGTATACCCTCTGGCAGAATCCGGCACGCAGCAGTGATTCGTGCAAAATCCCGCCTCCCTCTGCCAGCAGGCTGTCAATATTCTGCGCCCCCAACCGTCTCATCAACGCAGGCAGGCTGACTTTGCCACCTTGCTCCGGCAAAATCCAAACCTGTGCCCCGCATGCTTCCAAGGCAGCGCGTTTTTCTGCATGATCCGCCGCAGCTGCAACAATGAGCGGAATCTCATGCGCTGTTTTGCAGAGCCGGCTGCTGAGCGGTATCCGAAGCTGGCTATCGCAAACCACACGTACCGGATTGCGTCCTCCCTCCATGCGGCAATTCAAAAGCGGGTCATCTGCAAGCACCGTACCAATTCCAACCAAAATTCCCCGGTGCAAATGCCGCAGCCGGTGAGCATATGCCCGTGCTTCGCTTCTGGTAATCCATTTGGATGCTCCGGTACGCGAAGCAATTTTTCCATCTGCGGTCATTGCATATTTCAAAGAGACAAACGGTGTTTTCTGCGTAATATAGTGGAAAAAGATCGGGTTCAGCGCGTCGCATGCTTCCCGTTGAACCCCTGCTTTGACCGCAATCCCGGCTTCCCGAAGCTGCTGCGCCCCTTTGCCGCGCACCATCGGATTGGGGTCCATCGACCCATAGACTACACACGCCAGTTTTGCTTCCATAATTGCCTGCGTACAAGGCGGGGTGCGACCTGTGTGGCAGCATGGCTCCAGCGTTACATAAAGCGTTGCCCCTGCCGGGTCTTCCACACAGTTTTGCAGTGCATGCCGTTCGGCATGCAGTCCCCCTGCCTGTGCATGCCAGCCTTCCCCGATTACACGACCATCTTTGACGATCACTGCGCCCACAAGCGGATTCGGACTTGTCCATCCGGCTCCCCGCCGCGCAAGTTCTATTGCCCGACGCATGATCTCCGATTCTTCCATTCAGACACTTCCTTTCTTCCGAGCCGAAAGCATCCGCAAAATGGGAAAATAAAAATCCCCTGCAAAAACAAAATGTTCTTACAGGGGAAAATACACGTCAAAAAGATACTATAAGTCCACAAAAAGACCCATAGCAACAAACATGCATCATCTTCTTCCATCCAGACTATACTGTCGGTTTCGGAATTGCACCGAATCCTGCGCAGCTGCGCTCGCGGACTTTACCGCCGATCGGGAATTTCACCCTGCCCTGAAGATGCTTCGGTATTTTATTTACGTCTTTATTATAGCGCTGTTTTAAAAAATTGCAAGCTTTTTTTATTGTATGACAAGCCTTTCCTCTCTTGATGCGGTGCATATTTTCTGGATATCGACAATATTTCTGTAGCGTGCATCCGGTATCCGGAATCAAGGCGAAAACACAAAAAAGCCACCGCAAAAGCGATGGCTTTTGGAGCTGCTGAGCCGATTTGAACGGCCGACCTCATCCTTACCAAGGATGCGCTCTACCTACTGAGCTACAGCAGCATATAAACTTCTGAGCAAGC
>JAGZOP010000034.1 GCA_018383195.1 Clostridiaceae bacterium
CTAAAGGGCCTGCCGCCTGCTCTTCACAGACAACAAGCCCTTTCGGTTGATTGACCAATTTTACGTTCAATTATTGTTTAACTTTTGGGGGGCACCTCAACCGCCGATGTTTGGATAAGAAAAGCATTTGCGCAGATACAATCCCCCTTGACGCCAGCTCGGTATCAAGGGAGATTGTCTGCTTTCTGTTTCTGGTCGTTCGGACAGAAAGGACAGTGGATGTATTCAAATTCGACTCAGCTGCCGGAAGGCGATCTGCTGTGCCGATTGGCAATGTGCGTTTTCGACTTTTTCTGTGGCGCATTCCATTCATTTGCGCTATACTATAGAAGCATTGCCGCGGCAGTCGCGGCGTGGAAGGGAAGAAGGAGAATGAAGCGCATTCGACATCTGCTCGGCCGATGGACAGACGTATCCATCTGGGTCAAGAGCATTTTACTGATGGGGATCATGCTGGTGTCTTTGTGGACGCTGGTTATCCTCGCTACACAGCAGCTGCGCGGTTTCAGCGCAGAATCCGACGTTATCATGAACGAATATATGGATATTACAGGCTTCATGAATGCGTTTTCGGCAGAAAACGTGGCGCTTGAAACCTATATCCGTCCGAGTTTGTCGGCAAACGCGCTCGAAAACTATATCGAATCGCGCACCCGAACTGACCAATGTCTGCGTGAACTGATACCAAATCTCCGTGTAGACGGTCAGGCACAGTTTGTTCTCAAGCAGGCGATCAGCAATGCAATGATATATTACCGAAAGTCTCAAAATGAACTGCTTGCGATGGACAGCGATCAGGAGAAAATGCGGCAGTATCTCTCTATGAAAACGCAGTCGGCCTATATCGACGGCTATACGCGCGATCTGCTGTATACTCGAATGGAGCAGGGCGGACAGCAGTGGCAGCAGATTTCCACAGCTAACGGGCACCGCACCCGTCAGCTGCTCACCTTTCTCATCATCATCACGCTGATGGTCTGCGTTGTGCTGATGATCTTCGTCCGAAGCGTGCTGCGGCCGGTCACCGAGCTTGGTCACGCCGCCGACCGCATCAGTGTCGGTCAGTATGATGCGCCGCCGCTCGAGATACGAGGCCGGGACGAGCTCGGACGAACCGCCAGATCGTTCAATCTGATGCAGCAGGAGATACGCAGCACCATTCACGCCCTCGAAAAACAGTCTGAAATGGAGAAAAATCTGCGAAAAAAGGAAGCGGAGGCAGCGCAGATGCAGCGTGCGCTTCAGGAGGGGCGCTTCGCACATCTGCAAAGCCAGATCAACCCGCATTTTTTGTTCAACACACTCAGCACCATCGCGGCGCTGTCGCGAGAGGAGGGCGCACCGCTGTCCGAGGACTTGATCATCCGCCTGTCGAACTTTTTTCGCTACTCGCTCGAGAGCGATGAAAAGATGGTCTCGCTCGGGCGTGAGGTCGAGCTTTTGCAGGACTACATCGAATTGCAGGAAACGCGGTACAGCGGCCGCATTCACACAGAAATCCGCATCGAACCGGGACTGGAGCGCGTCACGGTGCCGAAGTTCATCCTCCAGCCGCTCGTGGAGAACTCCATGCTGCATGGACTGAAGGAGTGCATCTCGGACGGCGAGATTCGCGTCCGGGCGCGGCGAGTGGGAGCGGATGTCGTCATCACCGTGACGGATAACGGCTGCGGCTTTGACACGCGCCATCCGCACACCGGAAACGGGAAGCGCCGCTCGGTCGGCATGGCGAACATTGCGGAGCGTATGGAGCTCAATGGCGGTGAATTTCGTATCTTCAGCCGTATCGGTTGGGGAACCTGCGCGAAAATCATCATAAAAGGAGAGATGAAGGCATGATAAAGATTCTGGTAGCAGAGGACGAGGAGAAGAGCCGCGCGGCCACTGTCTCACGTCTGCGCGGCATCATGGGGGATGAAGCGCTGATCGAGACTGCGGCCGACGGCAACGATGCGGTGCAGATGGCGCTCAAGATGCGTCCGGCTCTGATCTTTATGGATATTGAGATGCCGCGCAAGACCGGTCTGGAAGCAGCGGCAATCCTTCATGAGCAGCTGCCGGACACGCATATCGTGTTTCTGACGGCATATGACCGCTTTGACTACGCGGTTGGGGCGCTGCGCACGGGCGGCAGGGAATATCTGCTCAAGCCGGTATCCGAGACCACACTGCGCGAGACAATTCGAAAGTTTTTTCATGTCGAGCACGAACCGGAAAAGGATGCCTCGCCGTTCGAGACCTCGCTGCGCGTGTGGATCGCGCAGCATTACACCGAGGATATTACGCTCGATGATGCGGCGGAAAGCATGGGCATGAGCACGTTCTACTTTTCACGGCAGGTGAAGGTGCTTACAGGGCATACCTTTCTCGAATACCTTACGGCCTACCGCATCGACAAGGCGAAGGATCTGCTGCGATCGACGGATATGAGTGTCAGCGACATCGGCCACTCGGCCGGCTACAGCGAATCGAACTACTTTCTCAGAGTGTTCAAGCGTGTGACGGGCATGACGCCTTCCACCTATCGAAATCAGGTCAAAGACGAGGGAAAATAAGGAATGTTGCAGCGACGACAGCGGGAAATGCGGGTTGCCGCTGTTATTTTTGCACAAAATTAGCACGCGCATTTTTAATGTTGGCTGAAAATTGGCAGTGGTTGCGCAGAAATTTACACTTTCTTAACAACTGAAACTGCGGTAAGATGAAATCATAGGAACGGAGAACAAAATCCGTTCGCACACGAGAAATTTCGGAGGGAAAAGAGTATGAAAAGAACAATTGCAGCGATTTTGAGCTGTGCAACTGCGCTCAGTCTGTGTGCCTGCGGCGGCGGCGCAGCAACGGACAGCAATGCAGCGGCTGACAACAGCACGGCGGCATCGGGCGACACCATGGTGCTCCGCCTGGCAAACAGCCATAACGCAGAGCACATCACTTCGCAGGCCTGCCAGCGTTTCGCTGACTCGGTAAAGGAAAAGACCGACGGCCGCATCACCATCGAGTGCCACTTCGCCGGCGAGCTCGGTGACGAGCGCTCCACTATCGAGCAGTGCCAGTTCGGCGGTCTGGATTTCACCCGTGTATCCTCCGGTGCATCCGCAGAGTTCGCACCTCTCATGAACGCACTTCAGATGCCGTATGAGTACAACGACGTCGACCACCTGTTCAAGGTTCTGGATGGTGACATCGGCCAGGAAGTATTCGATACCTTTGAGGACAACAATCTCGTCGGCATCACCTACCTGCATCCGGGTTCCCGCAACTTCTTCAACTCCAAGAAGGAGATCCACACCCCGGCAGACCTCGCAGGCATGAAGATCCGTGTATCCGAGTCCGACCTGATGCTCAAGATGATGGAATCTCTGGGCGGCGTCGGCGTAGGCCTCCCGTTCAACGATACCTATTCTTCCATTCAGACCGGCGTTGTAGACGGCGCTGAGAACAACATGACCTCCTACATCGAGATGTCCTTCTATGAGGTCGCTCCGTACTGGACCTATGACGGCCATTCCTACATGCCGGATATGATCCTTGCCTCCAAGCAGACCATGGACAAGCTCTCTGAAGACGACCAGCAGATCATCTTCGACTGCGCAAAGGAAGCAGAAGAGTGGCACCGCATCGCTTGGGAGGAGTCCGAGGCAAAGAATGCAAAGATCGCCGAGGAAAAGGGCTGCACGCTGACCACCCTGACCGACGATGAGCTGAAGCAGTTCCAGGATGCCGTTGCACCGATGTACGACAGCTTCCTGAACGACGAGCAGAAGGCAATCGTAGAGCGCGTCAAGGCTCTCGCCTGATTCCCTGTAGACAAGGGCAGCCGTCAGGCTGCCCTTTCGTTATCCCATTTACCGATTCACCAATGGAAAGGAGTCGTTCCTATGGCATTCTTACGGAAGGCATTCCGCGGTCTGTTCAAGGCGCTGGAATGGTTCGCCATGATCTGTATGGTTGTACTGACGGTCGTCGTATTCTGCGATGTCGTGCTGCGCTATATCTTCAAGCAGGGCTTCTCGTGGACGCAGGAGATCGCAACGCTCATGCTCGTCTGGTTCAGCCTGATCGGCATGGCCATCGGCGTTCTGGAGAAGATCCATATCAGCATTGAAATGTTCACCTCTCATCTGTCTGAAAAGGTTATCAGCGTCATCGAGTCCATCGACCATGTGCTGATCGCTGTGTTCGGCGGCGTTATGCTGTACTACGGCATCGTTATCATGCAGATGACCAAGAGCTCGACGCTCCCGGCGACCAAGATGCCGAGCGCCGTTCTGTACGTCATCCTGCCGATCTCCGGCCTGCTCATCCTGCTCAACGCGCTTCTTGTCGCAGCAAAGCAGGAAAAGAAGATTTTCAACGAGGACGAAACGTCCGGAAAGGAGAACCACAATGCCTGATATGTCGATTGCGATTGCCATTATGCTTGGCAGCTTTATCATCCTGCTGATGCTGCGCATGCCGATCTCGTTCACGCTCGGTATCTCCTCGGCACTCACCGCACTTTATCTGAATATTCCGCTCGCAACGGTCTTTCAGCGTATGGTAAGCGGCGTTCAGTCGTTTTCCCTGCTCGCTATCCCGTTCTTTATCCTCGCCGGCGAGATCATGGGACAGGGCGGCATTTCACGCCGCCTGATCGCCCTCGCAAATGCCTGCGTCGGCTGGATGCGCGGCGGTCTGGCACAGGTAAACATCCTCGCGTCCATGTTCTTCGGCGGCATTTCCGGTTCCGCCGTTGCGGATACCTCGTCCATCGGCTCCATCCTGATCCCGATGATGACTGACTCCGGCTACGACAAGGATTTCTCGGTCGCAGTTACCGTAACCTCCTCCTGCCAGGGTGTTATGATCCCGCCGTCCCATAATATGATCCTGTTCGCCATGGCGGCAGGCGGCGGTGTTTCCATCGGCCAGCTGTTCATGGGCGGCCTTATCCCGGGCATCATCCTCGGCATCGCACTGATGATCATGACCGCGATCATCGCACGCAAGCGCAACTATCCCAAGGGCAGAGTGCTCTCCGTCAAGGAGATCTGGAAGGTCACGAAGGATGCGCTGCTCGGTCTCATGACCTGCATCATCATCGTTGGCGGCGTTATCTTCGGCTGGTTCACCGCAACCGAGTCCGCAGCTGTCGCTGTTGTTTACGCCTTCATCATCACCTTCTTTGTTTACCGCGAAATTCCGCTGAGCCAGTTCGGCAACATCCTGCGCAAGTCCCTGCGCACGATCGCCATGGTCATGGCGCTCATCGCAACGGCCTCCATGTTCGGCTGGCTTCTGGCTTACCTGAAGATCCCGGCTATGGTTACGACCGCTCTGCTCGGCATCTCCACCAATAAGATCGTTATCCTGCTGCTCATCAACGTGATGTGCCTCATTCTTGGCTGCATCATGGACATGGGTCCGCTGATCCTCATCCTGACGCCGATCCTTCTGCCGGTTGCGACTCAGCTCGGCATGGAGCCGGTACAGTTCGGCGCAATGCTCATCCTCAATCTGGCCATCGGCCTGTGCACGCCTCCGGTCGGCGCGGCGCTGTTCGCAGGCTGCTCCATCGGCCGCATCAAGATCGAGCATGCCACCAAGGCCTGCCTGCCGTTCTATGCGATGATGATTCTGGTGCTGATGCTCGTAACCTTCGTTCAGCCGATCTCCATGTTCGTGCCGCATCTGATGGCCGCCATGGGCAGCTGATATGGTTCATATGGCGTAGATCATATTGCCCGCGGTTTATCCGTTTAGTCAGCTCGTTTTCTTCAAGCAACATATCTCACCTCCACTTTTTCGAGTTCCCTCTATAAGGGCAGATTCTTCGAATCTGCTATCACCCTGAACGGCTGCGTGCGAAACGCAGCCGTTCGCCTTTTGCAGATCGAAGGGAGCGCTTCCACTGCCCCTTCGGCTGAGAAAGTATCATAATACGAATTTTACAAAAAATCACCGCCCCATATATCCGGGACGGTGAAAAATATGTTGCAGAATGTTATGTATTTCACGAAAATCAGTGCAAAACACAGCGCTCAGCGCGCCTGAAAATGTATGGGTCTAAATTCACATCTTCGGGCGCCATGGCAGCACCCATATTGTTTGCATCCTTGACCCCCATTTCGACCATCTGCCCGATGATGGCATGCGTCAGCGTGAGATTGCCCGGGCAGCGGTCGAGTACCGCCGCGCCGGATGCCGTGGCAGTCCACTGGGCGGTCGGGGGACGCTGCCCGCCATACGCAAGCGGAAAGCGATATTGCCGCTCGGCGGCACAGAAATGGGAAGAAGCTGATGCAACAAGCCGGTCAGCAAAGCCGCCGTCGGTCAGGCATGCGCCGACAAGCAGCCCCTCCGCCATGGTCGAGCATGCGCCGTACAGCCCGAGATAGGGGACATTGGACTGCACCGAGGCGAATGCCGAACCGATGCACTGGTTTAACAGATCGCCCGCAAGGATGGCGTGCAGATCGCTCATCCGATACGATGCCTTTTTGACCGCAGTCTCGATGGCGAGCTGCTGCATTTTGCTTTCGGCAAGCTCCCAGCTTTTTTGTCCGAAATGGGAATCGCTGCTCACCACATCGAATGTGCCTGTGAGCGGTCCGCTGTCCTCTTTTTTGCCGACCACCGAAGCATAGCCGCGAATCACCGGCGGTTTGTCAAAGCGCAGGGTGCGCTGTCCGATGCGCTGCGCCATAGAATCACCCTCCTTCAGAATCCTGTGGATAGCATGCGCAAAAGACCGCGGGTTTATACGGTTTCATCGAAAAACAGCGGAAAGATTGCCCTTGACGCGCGCCGCGCTTCGTGCTATACTGATTCCTGCAAAACTTCATCAGACAGTTCGTAACCATCCTGTCTTTAAACAAAACTAGGACATCCATGCGCCGCAGGTTTTCTGCGGAGGTCATGGGGCTTTTTGATGGTGCGTTTCCGTTTGGAACGCGCCTTTTTTGCTGAAAGGAGCAAATATGGAAGAATTCATTCGGTATTCCGTGATTACGGAGAAAAATCCGCGCGAAATTGTCATGCTGCGCGGTACAGGCTGCCGCTGGAAGCGCTGTGCATTCTGTGATTATCATTTTGACCGCGCGGACGACGAGGCAGAAAATTTTGCGCTCAACCGTGCGGTGCTCAGCCGTGTCACCGGGCAGTATCATCATCTCGAGGTCATCAATTCCGGGTCGTTTGGTGATCTGGACGAAGCGACCATGGAGGAAATCTTGCGTGTCTGCCGCGCACAGGGGATTCACCTGCTGCATTTTGAATGCCATTGGATTCACCGCGGCGAGGTTCCGGCTCTGCGGGAACGGTTTGAGCGTGCAGGTATCACAGTCAAAGTCAAGACCGGCGTGGAAACCTTTGACCGGGATTTCCGGGAAAATATTCTGCACAAGGGCATCGGGGAAAGCGACCCCGCTAAAATCGCGGCGCCGTTTGACGAATGCTGCCTTTTGTTTGGGCTGACCGGGCAGACCGAGGATTCCATGCGCCGCGACATCGAAACCGGTCTGCAATATTTCGAGCGGGTGTGCGTCAACCTGATGAACGAAAACACCACGCCCATTCACCCGGACCGCGCGGTGCTGGACACCTTTCTGCGCACGCTGTATCCGGTCTATCGGGACAATGCGCGGGTAGATATTCTGCTCAATAACACCGATTTCGGCGTAGGAGGCAAGGCATGAGAAACGAAATTTTATTGATTGTATCCCTTGTGGTGCTGTATGCCATGGTGCTGCTGTGGTATCAGCTGTTCGGCAGATCGGGGATGTACTGTTTTACGGTTTTTGCGACCATTGCGGCGAATATTGAGGTGCTGCTGCTTGTAGATGCGTTCGGTATGGAAATGACGCTCGGCAACATCCTGTTTGCAACCACGTTTCTGGTTACGGATATCCTTTCCGAAACCGAGGGCAAAAAGGCGGCGCAGAAAGCCGTCTGGGTGGGTATCGCTACCTCGGTTCTGTTCATTCTGGTGTCGCAGTCGTGGCTGCTGTATCGGGTGAGCGCGAATGATTTCGCATTTCCGGCGTTTCAGCAGATTTTCTCGAACACGCCGCGCATGATGCTCGCATCTCTGGCTGTGTATGCGATTGCGCAGATGTTTGATGTGTGGATGTATCACTTCTGGTGGAAGCTGACCACCAAAAAATTCGGGGACAGCCACCGCTTTTTGTGGCTGCGCAACAACGGCTCGACGCTGCTGAGCCAGCTGCTCAACACCGTGCTGTTCACCGGCTTCGCCTTTTGGGGCACCTACAATGTACCGACGCTGCTGTCCATTGCGCTGTCGAGCTATGTTATTTTCATTGTAACCTCGCTTGCCGACACGCCGGTGGTCTATCTTGCGCGCTATATGCGGGAAAAAGGACGTCCGAAGCAGGGAATTCCGGAGAAAAACATCTACTTGGGACGGAAAGAAACCAATCAGGAGCTATAAGAAAACGCCGCTTTTGCGGCGTTTTTTTTATGCCCTGCGTTTACAAAGATTTTTCGGACGCGGTGTACCGCGTTTTACATAGGGAACGTACAATAGAGAAAGAATCGTGACGAAAAGATTCACGAGGAACACACTGGACGGTCACCCGCAGGATGCGGGGACAGAAAGGACGAAAAAGGATGCAGTGGAAAAAGAAGATTTCCGGGGTGATTGCAGCTGCAATGCTGGTGGGCAATCTGCCGGCGGCATTTGCATGGGAAGCGCCGGAAGTAAGCGTATGGCAGCAGGCTTCGCGCGACGGGGTAAAGGCACGTTTTTTTGTCGGCAGCGATACCCATTTTGGACGCAGCGGCGCAGAAACAAAGGTAGCAAATGCACTTGCTGCGTTTCATCAGGTTGACCCGAATGCAACCGGCGTACTGGTTGTGGGCGACCTGACAGATGGCGGCGGAGAAGCACAGTATGACCTCATGATGAAGACAATCAATGAGAGTGCGCTTGGCGCAGCGGGTAAGGTGCAGCTTTCCATGGGCAACCATGACCACTATTCGGGCAGCACAAGCCGTTTTGAAAACAAGACCGGGCAGAAGGCGAGCCAGGTACTTTATTACGATGAAAGCGGCAAGGCAACCGACGCTCCCGGTGATACGCTTGCAGCAACGGTGGTGAAGCTGAACCCCAGTATTTCCGGCAACAACTATACCAATGATTACAACATGCTCAAGACTGCGCTGGAAACTGCGAATGCAAAAGATAATGCAGCACCGGTGATTGTCATGGGTCATCACGGCATTAAGAACACTGCCTATGTGACCAATGAATGGTACGGAAACTACGGCGAGGGCACCGACAAGGACATGGTCGCGCTGATGCAGCAGTATCCGCAGGCAATTCATATTTCGGGACACTCCCATTCGACGCTGGAAGATGCGCGTTCGATTTATCAGGACGACGGATTTACTGCGATTCAGGACAGCACCATCGGCGCGTACTTCGAGAATGAAAGCGGCAAGGTAGACCCGAATAGCGGCAATGCTTCCACTTATCCGGAGGATTCCGATTATTCCTCGCAGGCGCTGCGCATTGACGTGCTCGATGACAATACGGTCAAGATCTATCGTATGGATTTGACCGAGGGTGCATACATGTACGAGGATGAACCGTGGACATTTTCGAGCAGTGATATGCCGTACACAAGCGACCGTGCGGATTCCAGCAATGCGCCGTCTTTTGACGAAGGTGCAGAAGTGACGGTTGAAGATGTGAGCGGTACTTCTATGGTTGTCAAGTTCCCGGCGGCAAAGGAAGCTTCTGAAAAAAATGCGGACATGATTCATGAGTACCAGATTACGCTGACGGATGAAGAAGGAGCAGAGACCGTTCGCAAGGTGTTTGCCGACTATTATAAGGCAGACCGCAAAGAAAATTGGTCGGTTAAAATCAAAGACCTGAAAGCGGAGACGACCTATTCCGTAAAGGTAAAGGCAGTCACTTCTTTTGACAAGGCAAGCAATGAGATTGCCGCAGCAGAAGATGTGACAACCGGCGAAGGATACAAGCCGGTTTATCCGGCACAGGCAATTCTGGATGTGGACTTTTCCCAGAACAAGACCGGTGAGGATGCAAAGGGTCATAAAATGACCGTTTACGGAGAGCCGCAGTTTTCCAAAGATTCGACCATCGGCCGTACCGTTGCATCGTTTGACGGTGAAGATGATGGCCTGCGCTATGACATGTCAACCAGCGATTACGAGAAGCTGACGCAGAACTTCACGATTGAACTGTACTACATGCCGCGCGATACCAAAAACAACAACCCGATGGGCAACACCCAATCCTCTGGTTTCTGCTTTGAGCAGGCGGGCGGCACGAACACCCTCCAGTTCTGGTCCCACATCGGCGGTGACTATAAAAAGCCGGCGGCACAGGTCGAGAAAGATGCATGGAACCATGTTGTTGGCACATATGACGGACAGAATGTGAAGATGTATATCAATGGCGAGCTCAAGGATACCGTTGCAGCAACAGGTTCTCTCAAGGAGCCCCCGCATTATCTGTTCCTTGGCGGCGATACCAGCTCGGATGGCGAGTTAGAATTTCAGGCAAACTGCAAGATTGCCCTTGCCCGTGTTTATACGGGAACTATGACTGCGGAGGATGTGCAGACGGCATATGAGGCTGCATCTGCAAAGCCGGAGACATCCTCGGTAGAAGTGGAAGTATTGGGAGAAGACCATGTGCAGCTTGAAGACGGCACCGTACCGTTCCGTTTTGCAATGCAGAATATGGAGCGCGTTGCAGCGGCTACGCTGAACTTTGAGGTTCAGGATAAGACGCTCGTGAAAGACGGGAAAATCACCGGACTGAACGGCTTTAAGGCTCTGGACGGCGTAAAGTGGACTGAGGAAGGCGACACCCTCAAGGGCAGCCTGACCCTTAGCTATCTGACAGAAGGCGGTCTGACCAAGGAAGATTTGCTCGATATTGCGCGCCTGACATTTACCGCAACCGGGAAGACCGGTACGGCGGCGGTTACACTGACGGGCGTAGAGGTTGCGGGATACGACGAGGACGGCGAGCCGGTATTCCTGACCAGTGATATTACAGCAGGCACGGCACAGACGCTGATTTCGTCCAAGTATGATCTGAATGGAGACGACAAGGTTGATCTGCTCGACATTGCATACGCGCAGAAGTATTACCAGCGCACCACTGCTTCGGCAGATTGGGCGCAGGCAGCACGTTGTGATGTTACCGGAGACGGTGCGGTCGATCTGGAAGACCTGATTTCGATTCTGCACGCTTACGCGGCATAACAAAAGGGAATGCAGCCGGACGGCGGTTCACCGTCCGGCTGCACCCGCAGAGGAGGATATTTGTGAAAGCTTTTTTTCAAAACCATGCATGCAGATGGAGCCGCTGCACCGCTGCTGCGCTGATTGCAGGCGGTTTGCTGACCATTCCGGCATTTGCGGCAGAGATCACGCCTTCGGCAACCAAAATTACATTGGCACAAAGCCAGAAGAGCTTTACAGTGGACGTATCTTTGCAGGAGAGCGAACAGTTTGCAGGAGCAGAGTTCGGCTTGAAGCTGCCCGATGGGATGACGCTCGATCAGGTTGAGTTTCTCGATCAGACCATACAGGATGCCGCACATACACCGGAAGTGACAGCGGACGGTCTGTCGTTTTTCGGGTTCTATGCCGCAGAAAATGTGTTTTCGGGCAAGATGAATGTCGCGCGCCTGACCTTTATCTATGACGGGGCTGCGGATGCATCCATTGTGCTGGGGCGGTCTAAGGTGGTCACCGTACAGGAGGATGGTACGACCGTAGGCGACACCTCGTCCGAACCCTTTACCATTGAAGTGACCCGGAAAAGCAGCTCCTCTTCGGGCGGCTCTTCCTTCGGCAACTCGTCCTCGGGCAATACGGGAACCACCAAGCCGGAGCAGCCGTCGAATCCGTTTACGGATTTAGACGGGCATTGGGCGAAAGATGTGGTGCTGGAAGCGGTACGCGACGGTTTGTTCAGCGGTACCAGTGCGACAACGTTCAGTCCGAACCAGCCGGTTACCCGTGGAATGCTTGTAACCGTGCTGCACCGGATGGAAGGAACGCCTGCGGGCAGTGGACAGCCGTTTGCAGATGTCGCTTCGGATGCATACTATGCGGATGCGGTTGCATGGGCAGCCGAACACGGGATTGTCGCGGGAATCAGTGAGACCACGTTTGCGCCGAACGATTCGGTGACCCGTGAGCAGATGGCAGCAATTTTGTATCGTTATGCGCAGTCTCAGGGTGCAGATGTGACCGGACGCGCCGATTTGACCGCGTTTGCGGATGTCAGCGAGATTTCAGGCTATGCAAAAGACGCGCTTTCATGGGCAAATGCGTCCGGTCTGATTTCGGGCCGCAGCGCATCCGTTCTGGCGCCAAAAGACAACGCAACACGTGCGGAAGCAGCGTCCATTTTGGTGCGCTTTGAGCAGAAAATTCCATAAGAAAAAGCCTTCTCATATGAGAAGGCTTTTTTGATGCATGGACTCAGCGGGTCAGCGCTTCCAGTTCGTCGACAAGGGTTCCGAACAGGGTCAGCGCGTCCGCAACCGGAGCGGGGGATGCCATATCTACACCCGCGCCGCGCAGCAGGGTCACTGGGTCGGCAGAGCAGCCGCCGGAGAGGAAGCGCAGATAATCGTCGACCGCAGGCTGCCCCTCGCGCAGGATGCGCTGAGAGAGCGCAATCGCAGCCGCGTAGCCGGTCGCATACTGGTAGACATAGAAATCATAGTAGAAGTGCGGGATACGCGCCCATTCCAATGCGATTTCCGGGTCAAGCACAATATCTTCGCCGTAATAATCGCGGTTCAGTGCGCTGTACTTTGCCGAAAGCGCCTCTGCGGTGAGCGCTTCGCCCTTGCGGGTCTGCTCGCTGCACCATAGCTCAAACTCGGCGAACATGGTCTGACGGTACAGCGTGCCGCGGAACTGCTCGAGGAAATAGTTGATGAGGTAGGCGCGGCGGCGCTGATCGGTTGTGGTTTTCAGCAGATACTGCATGAGAAGCGACTCGTTGCAGGTGGATGCGACCTCAGCGACGAAAATCACATAATTTGCATAGGTGACGGACTGCGTTTCATTGGACAGATAGGTGTGCAGCGAATGCCCCATTTCATGCACGAGCGTGAACGCATCATCCAGTTTGTCGGTATAGTTAAGCAGCACATAGGGGTGTACGCCATATGCGCCCGCCGAATATGCCCCCGAACGCTTGCCCTGATTTTCATAAACGTCAATCCAGCGGTTTTCATACCCTTCTTTGAGCATGCTCAGGTATTTTTCGCCGAGCGGGGCGAGCGCTTCCAGAGAAAGCTGTTTGGCTTCCTCATAGGTGACGCGGATATCCTCATCGGCGACAATCGGGGTATAGAGGTCATAAAAATGCAGATCTTCCACACCAAGCAGCTTTTTGCGCAGCCGGACATAGCGGTGCATTGCCGGAAGCCCCTCACGCACAGCGGAAATCAGGTTATGATAGATGTCCACCGGCACTTCGGTCTGGTCGAGCGCGGCATGCAGCGCAGAGGGATACCGGCGCGCATTGGCAAAGAACTGAAGCTGCTTCATCTGCGCGGACAGTACAGCCGCCGAGGTGTTGCGGAATTGACCGTACACGCCGTACAGAGACTGGAACGCCGACTGGCGCAGCACGCGGTCGGGGGAGTGCATCAGCGGGATAAAGGTGCCGTGCGTCACCGGATGGCGAGTTCCGTCGCAGTCTACCGCGTCCGGAAAGGTCATATCGGCATCGTTCAGCATGGAAAAGATGTCGTCGGGCGCCTGCCCGAGCTGACCGGCGGACGCGAGCAGCGCTTCGCCCTCATGGGAAAGGGTGTGCTCTTTCTGGCGGCGCACGCGCGTGAGCGCAAGGCGGTAATGTTCAAGCGCCGGTTCTTCGGCATAAAAGCGCGCGAGCGTTTCGTCCGGAATGGCGAGTAGCTCCGGGGTTTCAAACGCCGACGCTTCGCCGGTTTCGACCGCGAGGTTCATAAACTGCGTGCTCATTTCCTGATATGCTGCGTTGCGGGTATCTTCGTCTGATTTGCGGCGGGCATAGTTGCCAAGCTTGTCGAGCGCAAGGCTCAGCTCGTCGCCAAGACGCAGGAAGCTGAGCAGCGTCTGCGCATGCTCCCCCAGCTTGCCCTGATAGCCGCGCAGGGTATCAAGCTGCGCATGCACACGGGCGAATTCTTCGCGCCATGCATCGTCAGTCGGGAAAATATCGGAAAGGTTCCACGTGAAACGCGCATCCACATCGGCGCGTGCGGGAATGGTTTGACTCATTGGAAATCGCTCCTTGAAATTTCGATTGATCTTTCTTTATTATATCACGGAATGCCGTGAAAAATTGAACGAAGCGTAAAAAAGAAAAGTAGGGCGGGATGTTCTCATCCCGCCGGAAAAGGGGGTGCTCCATGGAAAACGGCGGGGTGGGGACACCCCGCCCTACGGAGTGTCACTACAGAGGGACAGCCGGAGTTATTCAAACTCCACCTCATTTTCAAGGAAATCCAGCAGCGGCGCAGGGTCAAGGATGCGGTAAGTGCGTCCGTCCGTTGTCCGGATCGCGGCGCTTGGAGTTCCACGCGTCCGCCAAATGCGAACAGCATACAGGTCTGGCGTGGGTTCCGCCAAATCGTTGATATCCAAATCAACAATCAGATCGCCGGGTTCATGCAGCGTGACTGTTCCATACGACAGATTAAAAGTCTGCCGCAGCGCTGCGCCACGGAGCAAAAAGGTAAGCTGTTCCATCTGCGGCGTATTGTCAAGAGTACGCCATGCCCCTGGATGACCGCTGTCATAGCAAAGCTTGTGTGCGAGACAGCCGTAATTGACCGTTTCCGAGAGCGGCAAGTAAACCGGCACCCACCACGCCCCCACCAAACACACTGCCGTCATCAGGACAAGAAAAATCCGCGCGTGTTTTTTGGACATGTCATCACGACTTTTCAAATGAGAGCTGATCGAGGAAATCATACAGCGGTTCGGGATTCAAAACCCGAAAATAGTGACCGCCTGCGTAAACAGTCGCTTTTACGCCTGCGTCGCTTTTGGAAACAGCAATTAGATAGAGGTACTGATGCGGCGAAAAAAAGACATCTACATCATATGAAGTACAATCCCCGTACCCCCCTCCGCCCCAGCCGCTGGCAAGCCGGAGGTCGAGCGTGGAGAGCAGGGCGTAAAACACTTCCTTGGATTCCGGGGTCTCGTCAGAGATCACACAGTGAAAGTCTCCGGTATCGATTCCATCAGTTACACGCTCTCTATAAGCCATCGCGGCAAAATCCCCATCACGCAGTTCGGTTTCATAGAGGGGCTTATCATTGAACCACCAACCGGCTCCCATCGAACCGGGACCTTCTTCGGGGAGCGCCAGATGAAACGGCGTCATCCACGCGCCCCAAAGACAGAGCACCGTCATCAGGGCAAGAAAAATCCGCGCCCATCGTTTGTTCATCTCATCACCCGCCTTCTATTTGGTAAGTTCAGTATACCATAGTCTGGCAGGGGAGAATGCCCAAACATCGGGGCGCGGATTTGTCGTTTATGCCATTTTTTGCAGACGCTCCAGAATGACCTCGTCTGCGGGACAGAACGCATAGTCCGGAATTTCGCCGGGTGTAATCCAGCGCAGATCGTTGTGCTCCAAAAGCTGCGGCTCGCCCTCTGCAATCTCGGCATGGTAGAGCGACAGATGCACGGTCAAATCGGGATACGCATGCGTGACCTCCATGAAAAGCTCGTGCACTTTGAGCGTAATCCCCAGTTCTTCGCGGCACTCTCGCATGAGCGCTTCGGCGTGGGTTTCTCCCGGCTCGACTTTTCCGCCGACGAATTCCCAGAGCAGCCCGCGCGCCTTATGCGCCGGACGCTGACAGATCATAAATTTTTCATCGCGCCAGATCAGCGCAGCAACCACTTCAGTCAAGATCATACACCACACTTGATAGAGAATTGAGAGTTTAGAGTTGGGGGTATCCGCGGTGCGCAGCAGAAAGAGCTGCTCCGCTCTTCACTCTCCACACTAATTACAGGCTTTCCGCTTCGCTCAGCCAAAGCTCGCTGACTGCGTCCGAGGGCATGAGCCAGTCGCCGCGGGGGGACAGACCGACCGAACCGACCTTGGGACCGTCCGGCAGGCAGGAGCGCTTAAACTGCTGCACAAAGAACCGGCGTACAAAGGTGACAAGCCATTTTTTAATGGTTTCATCGTCGTAAACGCCCTCAAAGGCAAGGCGTGCAATGCGGAAGATTTTGCGCGGCGAATAGCCGAAGCGCACCATATAATAAAGGTAGAAATCATGCAGTTCGTACGGACCGACGAGTTCTTCGGTTTTCTGGCTGATCTCGCCGTCCTTCGGGGGCAGCAGTTCGGGGGAAACCGGTGTATTCAGCACATCGAGCAGGATGTTTTTCAGTTCCTCGGGCGCATGCGCGGCTTCATATGCGGTCAGATAACGCACCAATGTCTTGGGGATGGAGCCGTTCACGCCGTACATGCTCATATGGTCGCCGTTGTAGGTCGCCCAGCCGAGCGCCAGTTCGGACAGGTCGCCCGTGCCGATGACCATGCCGCCGAATTCGTTGGCGAGGTCCATGAGCACCAGTGTGCGGGTGCGCGCCTGCGCATTTTCAAAGGTGACATTATGGTTATCCCACGAGTGACCAATGTCCGCAAAATGCTGATTGACCGAAGCTTTGATATCGACCGTATGCAGGCTTGCGCCATAAGCTTCTGCCAGACGCATGGCGTTGGACTTGGTGCGCGTCGTGGTGCCGAAGCACGGCATGGTTACAGCATGGATGCCGCTGTGGTCGATGCCGAGCAGGTCAAAGGCATGCACGGTGACCACGAGCGCAAGGGTAGAATCCAGACCGCCGGACAGACCGATGACTGCGGTTTTGCAGCGCGCGTGCTGCATACGGGTTGCAAGACCAACTGCCTGCATGTGCAGGATTTCTTCGCAGCGGGTTTCCAGTTCGTGCTGATTGTCCGGAATGAACGGGCTTTGTGCAAATGAGCGGGTCAGCACGGTGTCGCGTACCGGCAGATCGAACTGCACTTCGGTGCAGGTGTCCGGCGCTGCCGTGAGGGTGTTCATGCGGCGGCGTTCATGGGTCAGGCGGGACAGGTCTAGCTCGGAATAGAGGATGCCGCTGCAAAAACGGCTGCTTTCGGTCAAGAGTACGCCGTTTTCTGCAATCAGATTATGACCGGAGAATACAAGGTCCTGCGTCGATTCGCCCAGACCGGCTTCGGCGCAGAGGTAACCGCACAGCAGACGCGCAGACTGCGCCTCCACGAGCTGACGGCGGTAAGCCGCTCTGCCGACCAGTTCACAGGTTGCAGAGGGGTTGGCAATCACGGTTGCACCGGCTGCGCACAGGCGGGCAGAGGGCGGCACGGGCGCCCACAAATCCTCGCAGATTTCGCAGCCGAGCACAAAGTCAGGCATATCCGCGCAGCGGAACAGCAGCCCGTCGCCGAACAGGGTCTGCTGCCCGCAGACTGTGATGGTTGTGGGCGCGATGCCCTTGCCCGAAGTGAAATAGCGGGAGTCATTCCTGCCGCCGCAGTTCATGGCGGTCTGCTTGGGCACAATGCCGAGCAGTTTGCCGCGGCACATCACAGCTGCTACATTATATAATGCGCCGCCCAGACGCAGCGGCATGCCGACAACCATGACCATGGCATGGCGGGCAGAGGCATCCAGTACGCGCGCGAGTGCCTGCTCCGCGCCGCGCAGCAGGGTGTCCTGCAAAAACAGGTCGCCGCAGGTGCTGGCGGTCAGACACAGTTCAGGGAATACGAGCAGGGCGGCGCCGTTTTCGGCGGCTTCCGCAGCCATGGCTTCCACGCGGGAGGCGTTATAAGCACAGTCCGCTACGCGGATGCGCGGAGTCGCTGCCGCGACCTTCAAAAATCCGTCTTTCATGGGAATCAGACCTCCAAAAAATTCAAAACTTACGTTTATTATATCCCGATTTGCGCGGGGATGCAACCGGAATGCAAACAAGGGAAAAGAACCAAATTTAAAAATTTTTGCTGTGCAAAAAGCATCTATATTTCCCGGGGAAACTTCGGTATACTGAGAATAAGATCAGGCGGCGGGTGATACATTGAAAAGAGGGATGGATATGAAAAAACGATTCTTCGGTGGATATGGTATGTGTTTTTGATCTGTATCGTCGTAGCGCTGCTGAATTTGCCGACAACAGTCAGCTATATTACCTGCTATAGCGACTATCGTGCGTTAAATAAGGGAGAAGTTTCACGCTATGGAAAATATCTGAGCACCTTTATACTAGATCCAGATAAAGATTTTGAATACGACGAGGGAGCATCTATTTCAGCCGAACTTACCCCATCCGAAACAGCGGAACTACAGGAGATTTTGTCTCGGATTCAGCATTCGTGGCTGCTGCCTCCGAAACGTTTTCCGACGGAAGAAAACAACCGTTGGATTGGAATATCCCAAGATGTCCGTCTGTATCCAACTCACTATGAAATTGAGCGCTTTTGCGCCACCTGCCCCGGCTATCGTGAAATCTTTGCGGATTTGGAGCAGCTTGCCGAAGAAATCCGCGACCGCTATGCCGGCATGCCGTCCACACCATAAAAAACCACCCCCGCAGACGCGCCATCGTCTGCGGGGGTTCTTGCTATCTCACGCCGTCAGTCCGCCGTTCGGAGGCGGTTATTCAAGATTGAGCTTTTTGGAGAGGATGCGCTCTGTGCCGAAGAAGAACGCCGCAAGCTTGATACCTTCCCAGAACAGTCCGCCGAAGAACAGAATCTGCATCGCGCCGTGCGGGGTTGCGGGATTCAGCAGGCTTTCAATGCCGATAGCGTCCAGGAAAATGAATGCTGCGCCGCTGAGGAAGCTGAGCGCCATCGAAATGGCGATGTATGCCGCTACGCTCATCACAATGCGGTGCTTGCGCGCCAGATGTCCGAGCGACATGGATACGTAAATCTGGAACAGCGCCGCCATGCCGGAAACGATGGTGAAAATCACGCCCTCAAAGAGGTACAGCAGCGTGTACAGCCCCCACTTGGGGAATACCTCGTTGAGCTGCTGAATCAGAATCGACCAGTTGCGCGGGTCAAGCAGGGTCGAGAAAAATTCAATCGGACCGACACCACCGCACATCAGAATCATGATGGACAGGAAGCCGGTAATACCGCTGACAATCGACATCACAAGCGCCGCAGTGCCTTTGGATGCGATGAGCTGCCACGGCTTTACAGGCAGGGTGAACATTAAATAACCCTCGTCACACAGCAGCCCCTTATAAAACCGCTGGATAATGACGATCATGGTCAGCACAAACAGCGCGACCATGACGCCGAAATAAGCGAAGAGCACTGAAAGCCGCATCAGTTCCAGAATTGCGCTGCCCGCCTGCGGCGAAAAACTTTCGGGACCGGAAAAATGATTGTCCAGACCGAACGAGATGCCGTTGATGATCGACACGACGATGACCGCCAGATAGATTGGCAGCAGCGTGCGTGCAATCGACTTGAATTCATATTTGCAAAGCTTTCTATACATAAAATGCGCCCCCTTTTTAGATGCCGTATGCAAAAATTTCGCGGAACAGCTGATCGACCGATTTGCCCTCGTTTTCGCGGATGTTGTCTACGGTGTCGTGGCGGACAACCTTGCCGTTTTGCAGGAAAATGGCTTCATCCAGCACACGCTCGATGTCCGAAATCAAATGGGTGGACAGCATGACCGTACCGTCCTCGTTGTAATTGGTGAGGATGGTGTTCAGAATGAAATCACGTGCTGCCGGGTCCACGCCTGCAATCGGCTCGTCGAGCAGATACAGCTGCGCCTTGCGGCTCATGATGAGCGCAAGCTGCGCTTTTTCCTTGGTGCCCTTGGACATGGTCTTGATGCGGTCATTCGGACCGATACCGAGTGCTGCGAACATTTCCATGGCTTTCACGCGGTCAAAATCCCCATAGAAATCCGCGAAAAAGTCGGTCAGGTCGCAGGTTTTCATCCAGTCCGCAAAGTACATGCGGTCAGGCAGGTAAGAGATGACGCTTTTGGTATAAACGCCCGGCTCGTGTCCGTCCACGGTCAGCAGCCCCATGGTGGGCTGCAATAATCCGCAGAGCAGCTTGATAAAGGTGGTTTTGCCTGAGCCGTTCGGTCCGAGCAGACCGACGATGCGGCCGCGTCCGACCGATAAATCAATATGGTCGAGTGCAGGCGTTGTGTTGTAAACCTTGGTCAGCCCCCGTGCCACAATCAGTTGTTCATTCATGCATGTGTTCCTCCTTCATATCCCATTCTGTGAGCAGTGTGCGCGTTTCCGCATCGGTGTAGCCGAGCGCGCGCATGGATGCCAGAAATTCCTCGACGCGTCCGACGGCAAGTTCCCGGCGCACCTGCCGGATGCGTGCGGCATCCTCGGTGACCGTGCGCCCGGCGGTGCGGCGGGTTTCCACAAGCCCGCGGCTTTCCAGTTCGCTGAGCGCGCGCTGCATGGTGTTCGGATTGACGCCGGCTTCGGCGGCAAGCGCCCGCACAGCCGGCACCGCCGCGCCCGGTGCATATTCGCCCGAGACGATGCGCAGGGTGAGCTGTTCGGTCAGCTGCACCCAGATCGGCCGGTCATCGGTCAGTTTCCAGTTCATAGCCGTTCCTCCTTTTGTACCATTGTACTAAGTAGCTAATACAAGCATACAGTGGAGCCGGACGTTTGTCAAGAGGGAAGTGAAAATTTTTTCGGAGGGAAGATTCCGGCTGTCTGGGGAAGAAGAACAGAGGAAAAACGGTTGGCGAATCGACAAAATATTTCAAAATTATGCATAAATTTATGTAGAAAATATTGGAGAATTTGTGAATGGTATTTTTTAAAATTATAAGTTATACTCTGGTTATGACAGAAGAAGCAATCACCGACGGACGATAAAAGGAAAGCCAGTCAATCAGGGTAAGGAGGGAATGATATGACACCAAAGCAAAAATGGTATTGTTTTTGGGTTATCCTTGCTGTAAGTATATTATTATTGGCTGCATTTTTTTTGGGTGGCAATTCATAATCCGCAGGCTTCTTTTTATACAGTAATCAGTAACATCTGGGACGCTGCTACGGGAAGATAGATTGCAGGGTTCGCGGCGGGGCGAAGCTCATGGGAAGGGGGCAGGGCAATGAAATCGTGGAAAAAACGGCTGCTTGCATGGATGGTCTGCGTGACAACGGCGCTTTTGGTGTGGATGTGGCTGTGCAGGCTGGAGCAGCTGATTCCGGTGCGCGGCGCAGAACTGCCTGACCGCGCGATTGAGATTCTGATCGAACATGAGGAAGATTGGTATGTGCTCCCAAAACAAGAGATGCGGTTTTACGAGAACTATATGGTGCAGAAAGACCGCTTTTGCGTGGTACATGGATTCTTTAAAGCGAAGGGAATCTCTTACCGCTATATTACCGTGCTGCATCGAACACCGTTTGCGGACTGGTATCTGTATGACACCGCTCGAGAAGTGGTTTATGAAGATGACGAGCACAGTGAAACGTTCCATACTTGGGTCGATATGCCGCTCATCCGTTATAATCTCGAAATATCATATGATGATCTTCAAATCTCGCGGGGAATCAGCCCGAGCGGTGCAGAGCTGATTTTATTTGGTTTGATATTTCCTATAATATTGGGGATTCAGTGGCATTTGGGGAAGAAGGGCAGGGAAGAAGAGCGTCAGCTTGCATTTGCAGTCCTGATGATTTTGTGGTTTTTTGCACGCATGATTGTGCAATCCACGATGTAGGTGCTTTAGAGAGGGAAGAATATTATGAAACGGTTTCTTACCATAACAATTCTTACATTATCCTGCCTGTGCGGATGCTTTTTCGCGCATGAAGTCCGGCGCGATACCCGGCAGGAAACCGCGCTTTGCCTGATAGAATCCTTTGGCTGGACAGCGGAAAAAAGCGGGATTGAACAGCGGGAAATTACGGCGCATAACTTCTATTCGTTCTACCATCAATGGATTGGAGAGGGTGGATTTTACTTCATCAACCGACCGGTCGCGCAGGAAAAGGTTGCGAAAGGAAACCTTGCAGGAATGCGGCCGAACTTATACGATCAGACATACGAAATGATACCGGATGAGCAGATGGTGACCCTTTATTTTATCCCGCTGGATGAGCAGATGCCGGAACATACGAAACTGGAAGCAATCATCGCCTTTGACCGGGAGCAGTTGTGCATGACTGCGCTCCATGTCAAACTTACAGAATGGTGGGAATCTGCACCGCCTTCTTCGACTTGGCCGCTCGGAACTGAGAAAAGCGTGTTGGAAACCTGGAAAAGCAGGTACATGCATTAACAAACGTGTGTGCCGCAGAAAAAGTTTGGCTGCGTGAGGAGAAACGCCGTCCGCCGTTTCGGCGGACGGTTTTCTTTACATAAAATTTTCTTTTGGTGAACTTTTGGGTAAGAGTTGTGAAATTTTAGACAATTTGTGAAAAGGTGCGCAAGAAAGTGCAATTTCAAGGCTTTTCCCTGTCTGATATCGCCAAAAAATAAGCCGTTAAATTATTGACAAACTTTTTGGATGCGTTATAATAATCATAGACGCGCGTAAAAGGCGCGTCCTCCATACGAAACTTTATAGCAAGTTAGACGGCGCCGGTGAAAGCCCATTCCCAGCATCTGGGGGGCTTTGCGCGCCTTTCTGCGCGCATGGCTGCGGGGCTGTAAAGGGCGTATATTCTACGAAAAAAAGAAAATTTTTTGGGAGGTTTCACAGCATGGATTTTAGGCTTACAAAAGAGCAGGAAATGATGCAGAAGCTCTGCCGCGAGTTCGCGGTAAACGAGGTCGAGCCGATCGCGGCTGAGATCGACGAACAGGAGCGCTATCCGTTCGAGACCGTTGAAAAGATGCGTAAGCTCGGTTTGATGGGCATTCAGTTCCCGAAGGAAGTCGGCGGCTCCGGCGGCGACACCATCTGCTACTCGATCGCAATCGAAGAGGCATCCAAGTTCTGCGGCACCACTGGCTGCATTATCTCTTCTCATGCAACTCTGGGCGCATGGCCGATCTTCAAGTACGGCACCCCGGAGCAGAAGGAGAAGTGGCTGCGTCCGCTGGTTTCCGGCAAGGCAACCGGCGCGTTCGGTCTGACCGAGCCCAACGCAGGCACCGACTCTGCTGCACAGCAGACCACCGCAGTAAAGCGTGAGGACGGCACTTGGCTGCTCAACGGCTCCAAGGTGTTCATCACCGGCGGCGGCATCGCAGATACTTACGTTATTTTCGCAATGACTGATAAGTCTAAGGGCAACCACGGCATCTCTGCGTTCATCGTTGACAAGGACGACGCAGGCTTCAAGATCGGTAAGATCGAGCATAAGATGGGTATCCGCGGCTCTCAGACTTCTGAGCTGATCTTTGAGGACGTTGTTCTGCCGGCAGACCGTCTGCTGGGTAAGGAGAACGGCGGCTTCAAGATTGCAATGACCACTCTGGACGGCGGCCGTATCGGTATCGCTTCTCAGGCGCTCGGTATTGCACAGGGCGCACTGGACAAGGCAGTTCAGTACATGAAGGAGCGCGTACAGTTCGGCAAGACCCTCGACAAGTTCCAGGGCCTGCAGTGGATGATTGCAGATATGGCAACCAAGATCGACGCAGCTCGTCTGCTCGTTCGCCGCGCTGCATTCAATAAGGACAATGGCCTCCCGTACACCAAGGAAGCTGCTATGGCGAAGCTGTTCGCAGCTGAGACCGCTATGGAAGTTACCACCAAGTGCGTACAGATCTACGGCGGCTACGGCTACATCCGTGAGTACCCGATGGAGCGCATGATGCGTGACGCGAAGATCACCGAGATCTACGAGGGTACTTCTCAGGTACAGCGTATGGTTATCGCTGGTCAGATTCTCAGAAAGTAATCAAGGGAGGAAAACAGAATCATGAAAGTTATCGTTTGTGTAAAGCAGGTTCCCGATACCTCCGGTAAGGTTGCAGTGAATCCGGACGGCACGCTGAACCGTGCATCTATGGCTAC
>JAGZOP010000110.1 GCA_018383195.1 Clostridiaceae bacterium
GCGGCCCAACCTGCGGGCCATCCGTGACCTGCGGGACGCGGTGGCGGAGGATGACGCCTACGACTGCATCGTGATTGACTGCCCACCCGCGCTGTCCCCAGCCTGCGCGGCGGCCATCGCCGCCTCTACCGACGTGGTCATCCCCATCAAAGTAGACGCTTACTCGGTCCGAGGCATGAATGAGCTGACAGCCCAGATTGACCGCCTGCGGAGCATCTACCCGGACGTGCATGTGGCGGGCTGCCTGCCCACAATGTGGTACCGCTCGGACACGGTGGAGCAGGGGGAGCGGCTGCTCCAGGAGCAGGCCCCGGTCCATGTCTTTGCCAGCCACATCCGGCGCAGCCCCAAGGTGGACGAGTCCACCTGGACGGGGGAGCCGGTGGTGAGCTGGTCGCCCCGCTCCGCGGCGGCCCAGGATTACCGGGCCTTTGTAGCGGAGTTCCTGGGAGAGGAGGCCAAGTGATGGGCAAGTTTGACATCACAGCCGCATTCCAGGCCGCGGTGGGCGCCGCCGGAAATGTGTCCAAGTCGGACACATCGAGGGAGGCCATCGAGTACATCGGCCTGGACAAATTGGAGGCTGACCCGGGCAATTTTTACAGCCTGACCGGCCTGGAGGACCTGGCGGCCAACATTGAGCTTTGCGGGCTCCAGCAGCCCATCCGGGTAAGGCCGACGGAGGACGGGCGGTATGTCATCGTCTCCGGTCACCGGCGATGGTCGGCACTCAAACTCCTGCGCAGCACAGAGGGGAGCGGGGACCGATGGGCCAGCATCCCCTGCATCGTGGAGCGGGACGAGGCATCACAGGAGCTCCGGGAGCTGCGGCTGATCCTGGCCAACAGCTCCACCCGGGTGCTCTCCCCGGCGGAGGTGTCCAAACAGGCCCAGCGGGTGGAGTTGCTACTCTACCAGCTCAAGGAGCAGGGCTATGAGTTTCCCGGCCGAATGCGCGACCAGGTGGCGGCGGCCTGCCAGGTGTCCGCCCCCAAGCTGGCCCGGCTCAAGGTCATCCGGGAGAGGCTGATACCCGCGTACCTGGAGGTATTCGACCGGAACAAGCTCCCGGAGCAGACGGCCTACGTCCTGGCACGGATGGAGACTGCTCTCCAGGAGCGGCTGGCGAACATGCTGCCGAACCTGCCCACCGGGAGCCGGGCGGAGGAACTGCTGGAGCTGGCCAAGGCCGGTACAGACTGGCGGCCAGCCTTCTCCTGCCCCGACGGCAGCCCCTGCAAGCGGGGAGACGCGTTCCTACGGCATGATTTGGACTGCTTCTGCGGCGAATTGTGCAAGGGCGAAACCTGCTGCCTCCGGTGTCCCAAGGCCAAGACAGCATATTATGCCTGTGAGCGCATGTGCTCCAAGGCCAAGGCCGCCCGGAAGTTACAACGAGAAGAGGATGAGGCTATAGCGGCCAAGCGCGAGGCGGAGATCCAGGCGAAAATCCGGGAAAATGTGCAGCTCCGGGCCAAGAGGCTTGCCGCAGCAGCCGATGCCGCTGGGTTAGACGATAATTCCCCCATCTACATCTCAGACTATGGCCGGAGCATGACGGCGGGAAAACTGCGGGAATGGGCCGCGGGCCAGTTCGCGGAAGATGATAGGCTGTATCCCAGCACTCTGAGCCCCAAAGACTACAGCGACCCTGCCAGGCTTGCCGAGGAGCTGGGGTGCTCCACGGACTACCTGTTGGGCGTCACGGATCATTTGACGTCGGCGGCCCTGTCCACGGCTACAGATCTGGAGGCGGACGGCCCCTGGCGCTGGTGGCCGGAGCAGCCGCAGGAGAGCGGCCTTTACTGGTGCATCACGGGCCCTATGTCCCACGGTGGTAGTCTCTACTGGTGGAACGCCGAGGAGGAGCAGTGGGAGCACCCGGCCATGGCCTTCCGGATGTCCCCAACCGTGACCCTTTGGATGAAGTGTCCCCAGTTGCCAGAGAGCATGAGCTGGGAGAGACAGGAGGTACAAGATGGCGAAAAGTAAGAAACCACACCGCCGCCCCGGGCCGGGCAAGCCCCAGGGCGCGACCTATGCCCAGGTGCTGGCCCACAAGGCGGCCGTCCGAAAGGGGCTGGAGCAGGCCGCCCGGGACGCCACGGTGCAGGTACAGGCGGATACCCATACCCAGCGGGCCATGTGGTTGATGGTGTGCTCCATCGCCGACGCCTACGGCTTCGGGCCGAAACAGATGCAAAAGTTTTTCTCTGCTCTCCAGGACAACACGGACGAGCTGGAGCGGATGCGGGCTGAGGTGGACGAGGAATACGCCTTTGAAAAGCTCCGCCAGAAGGCCCAGGCTGTTACCGGTATGGAGGTACATTACCTCTATGAGCAGGAGGCTCTGTTGGCAGAGATGCGGGCGGCCAAGGATGGGGTGTCAGCCCATGAGTAAGCGGATAATCCAAACCACACCCAGCGGCGAGTGGGGCATCCCCGGTGTGGATCTGGCAACCCTGCCGCCCAGGGTGTACGGGGCGCTCTGCAAACTCAAGGACATGGAGGCGTTGCTGGAGGTCATCAACTCTCCAACCGCTCGGGCGTGGGAGCGGGACGACGCCATCGAGCAGTTAATCCGTATGGGCAAGTAAAGAGCCGGAGGTGGAGAAGTGAAAATGAAAGTACCTCCAGAATTCGAGAGCGTTTTCCAGAGTGTCGAGTTGACGGAACGCGAAATCGGATTTTTGACCTGGCTGGCGGGATGGGATAGCCGCACGGTTGAGAATCTTAAATCGCTGATTCAGAAAATCCGGGCCACACGAGTAATCGGTAATGCCCTCCAGACCAGCAACGAGTCGCTGGCACCATCGGCCAGTCGCCCGCCGGAGGTATCGCCATGAGACACCAGTACACCCGCCAGGAGCTGGAATCCATCACCCAGGAGACCGCAATCTACATTGAGGGATCAGGCATAGCGCAACTCCAATGGGGCGGTTTGGAGATTGCT
>JAGZOP010000111.1 GCA_018383195.1 Clostridiaceae bacterium
GTCCTTGACGATGACCGTACCCACTTTCCCGGCTTCAATGTCTGCAAGCATGGCTTGAAAACCGGGCCTTTGAAAGTTCGCGCCGGAATAGCCGTCGTCGGTGTACCAGCGCAGGTTGGTAAAGCCATTCTGTTTTGCAAAGGTTTCGAGTATCCGTTTTTGGAAAGAGATTTGTCAAGGGTGTTTTACCATTCAGCAACGAATTAAGGCATAAACAATATCACATTTTTATAATGCTTTTTGACCACAATCAGTCCGGCACTGATTGTGGTCTTTATTTTGGAAATGACATTTTCCCCTTAAATAAAGGAATCAATCTGTAGGTTTGTCAAACATATTGGACGGTGAACTCTAAGGGAGAGCGCCAGCCAAGCGGCCTCATAGGGAAGTTGTTGGAGCGGCGGTTGTGGAAGGCGAGCTGCTTTGCAAAGTCATCCAGGGAGTAGAAGCTGTGGCAGGCGTAAAAGCGTCTCTGGTCCTCCCGGTGGCTGCGCTCCACTTTTCCGTTGTGGCGGGGCGTGTAGGGACGGATGAGTTTGTGGCGGATGCCCAGCCTGGCAGCGGCGGTCTCAAAGAGGGTGGGCAGATCCCGCCTGCTGTTGGAAAAGCGGTTGGTAAACTCAAAGCCATTGTCTGTCTGGACACATTCCACCCGGATACCCCGGCGTGCATACCACTTGAACAACCTTTTCAGGAAGTCGGCGGAGGAGTAGGTGCTCTGTTCCGGATAGGCAGCCAGGAAGCGCAGACGTGTGAACTCATCAATGGCGGTGTACTGGAACAGGCGGAGCTCCGGGTCCGCAATGCACCTGCGGGGCACCACCTTCACGTCTACCTGGACCCGCTGGCCGGGATAGGTCATCTGCTCATAAGGCTTGGGTTTATATGCTTTCTTCTTCTCAGCCCCAGGAAACAGCCCCAGCTTGCGCATAATCCGGAACAGGCTCTCCGGGCGGCGGGTATAACCTCGTTTCCGCAGCCGGTGCCACAGTTCCACCATGCCCAGGTTTGGATTGCGGCGGCGCATGTCCCGGATCAGCTTCAGCTCTGCCTCCGTATGCTGGTTAGGATGGCTGTGAGGCCGCCGAGACTGGCAGGCCAGAGATGCCACGCTCCCATCCCACCTGGCCTTCCAGAAGTAGATGTACGACCGGCTCTTGTTGTACTTCCGACTGGCTCGGCTGACGCCATATTTCTCCGCGTACTTCATCAGGGATTGCCGATATGCCATGTCCTGTGTTATACTCTTGCTCATGAAGGATATGGCCCCCTCTCGTTGAGTTGTTGTCCGCAACTTCAACTTTAACCGATGAGGCCTTATCCTTCATCCTTTTTTATTCAACTGTCCAACATGTATTGTACCTCTACAATTTCCCCTTAAATAAAGGAATCAATCGTCGTTGCGTTTTTCGTCAATATCTGCCATAATAAAAAGAAGTGTAAATAAAAGAAAAAGGGGGGAATTGCCATGCCGCAAACACCGTTTCATGCCTATTACAAGGCCCGACTTTTGGAACAACTGCCGGAAGCAGAACAGTTCCTTCCGGTCTTTGCATCATCGGATATTGAAATCTATCCGTTTCAGATTGCAGCGGCCAGCTTTGCCCTGCGTTCCCCCTATCAGAAAGGTGCCGTTCTGTGCGATGAAGCAGGTATGGGCAAGAGCCACGAGGCCATGCTGGTCATCAATCAAAAGTGGCTGGAGGGATACAGCCGGATTCTGTTGGTCATTCCCAATGCCGACCTGCTGCACCAGTGGACGGAAATGCTGGAGCGATTCTATACCGTCCCATATGTGGTGCTGACCAATCGGGACCAATGGCGGCAGAACACCAGTGAGGACAACTCCAACGCTTTTATCCAAGATGCCATTGTTATTACTACCTACGACTTCGCCGCCGACAATGAGGAGGCCGCAAAGGTAGTTAACTGGGATCTGACGGTATTCGAGGAAGCCAATGCCCTCTCTCCAGTCTACCGGGAGGACAACAAGCAGGCCAAGGCCCTCAAGCGGATCGCCGGAGACTCCTTCAAGCTGCTGCTGACCGGCACTCCCATTGAAAAGAACATCATGGACTTATACGGTCTGATCTGGTTCATCGACGAAACGCTGCTGCCGGGAGAAAAAGAGTTTCTGGCCCGGTATCTGCGCCGACCAGAGAACTACCCGGAACTCAGCGAACAGGTCAGCCGCTATTGTTTCCGTACCCTCCGTTCCCAGGCCAAGCACTACGCCAAGGTGACGGAACGTGTGCTGCTGACCGTGGAGTACACCCCCGGCAAGGCAGAGCGGCAGCTCTATGAGCTGCTGTACGCCTACATCAACCAGCCGGAAAAGCGAGCCTTTCCCGAAATGAACCAATATGACCTGGCTCTGCGGCTGCTGGGCCTGTTGGGTTCCTCTACGGCGGCAATTTTGCAAACCATCAAAGGTATCGTCAAGCGGCTCCAGGGGCTGGAAAACGCAGCGGACGAACTAAGCCAATGGCAAGAGATTCAAACCGCAGCCGAAAGCATTCCCCAGGATGCCAAGGCCGGTGAGCTGCTGACCGTTCTCAAACAGGGATTTTCCCTGATGAAGAAAACGGGAGCCAAACAGAAAGCGGTTATCTTCACCGAGAGCGTGGAAACCCAGAAGATGCTCCAGAATCTTCTTTCTGACCGGTACCGCACTCTGGCCTACAACGGCAGCGCCGATTACTCCGTGATCCGCCAGTTCAAGGAGGATGGCGAGGTGCTGATTTCCACCGATAACGGTGCCAAGGGCTTCAATCTGGAGGAGGCTGCTTTCATCATCCACTACGACCTGCCGTACAACACCTTAAAGCTGGAGCAGCGTATCGACCGCTGCCACCGGCTGGGTCAGGAAAACGATGTGCTGTCAGTGGCCTTCATCGACAAGAACAACTT
>JAGZOP010000112.1 GCA_018383195.1 Clostridiaceae bacterium
TATGCGGTGATGTTCATCGAGTCCCTCTGCCATACCAAGGGTACCTGGGCGGGAAAGCCCTTTGAACTGATCGACTGGCAGGAGCAGATCATCCGCGACCTGTTCGGCGTGTTAAAACCCAACGGCTACCGCCAATTCAACACGGCGTATATCGAGATCCCCAAGAAACAGGGAAAGTCGGAGCTTGCCGCCGCTGTGGCGCTTTTGCTCCTCTGTGGGGACGGCGAGGAACGTGCCGAGGTGTATGGCTGTGCTGCCGACCGCAACCAGGCAAAGATCGTGTTTGATGTGGCGGTGGATATGGTGCGGTTCTGCCCGGCGCTTTCCAAGCGGGTAAAAATCTTGGAGTCCCAGAAGAAGATCACCTATCTGCCCACCAACAGCTCCTACCAGGTGCTTTCGGCGGATGTGGCGAACAAGCACGGTTTCAATACCCACGGCGTGATCTTTGACGAGCTGCACACCCAGCCCAACCGGAAACTCTTTGACGTGATGCTCCAGGGTTCCGGCGACGCCCGGATGCAGCCGCTGTATTTCCTGATCACCACAGCAGGTAACGACACCAATTCTATCTGTTACGAGGTACACCAGAAAGCCATTGATATTGCGGAAGGCAGGAAGGTTGATCCCACTTTCTACTCTGTCATATACGGCGCTGCCGAGGATGAGGACTGGACGGACCCCAAGGTCTGGAAGAAGGCAAACCCCTCCCTTGGTATCACAGTGGGGATCGATAAGGTCAAAGCCGCCTGTGAATCCGCCCAGCAGAACCCCGGCGAGGAGAACGCTTTTCGGCAGCTAAGGCTGAACCAGTGGGTCAAGCAGTCCGTCCGCTGGATGCCGATGGACAAGTGGGACGCCTGTGCATTCCCGGTTTCCGAGGATGATCTGGAGGGGCGCATCTGCTACGGCGGGCTGGATCTGTCCTCCACCACGGACATCACGGCTTTCGTGCTGGTGTTCCCACCGCTGGATGAAGAGGACAAATACTACGTCCTGCCATATTTCTGGATACCGGAAGAAACGATTGATCTTCGTGTCCGGCGTGACCATGTCCCCTATGACCTGTGGGAACGCCAGGGGACACTAATGACCACCGAGGGAAATGTGGTCCATTACGGCTACATCGAGAAATTTATCGAAAGGCTCGGTGAACGGTTCAACATCCGTGAGATCGCCTTTGACCGCTGGGGCGCTGTACAGATGGTGCAGAACCTGGAGGGCATGGGCTTTACGGTAGTTCCCTTTGGGCAGGGCTTTAAGGATATGTCCCCGCCGACCAAGGAACTGATGAAGCTGGTACTGGAGGAGAAAATCGCCCACGGCGGACATCCGGTGCTGCGGTGGATGATGGACAACATCTTCATTCGTACCGACCCGGCCGGCAACATCAAGGCGGACAAGGAAAAATCCACAGAGAAGATTGACGGCGCAATCGCCACCATCATGGGGCTTGACCGTGCGATCCGATGTGGGAATGATACAGGCGCTTCGGTTTATGACAGCCGAGGCCTTTTGTTTATCTGAAAGGACGGTGATTTGATATGGGTATCTTTTCCGGGCTTTTCCGTTCTAGGGATAAGCCCCAGGACCGCACCACCGGGAGCGGCTATGCGTTCTACTTTGGCAGCACCACCTCCGGCAAGGCGGTGACGGAACGCTCCGCCATGCAGATGACGGCGGTGTATTCCTGCGTCCGCATCCTGGCAGAGGCGGTGGCGGGGCTTCCCCTTCATCTCTACCGCTACAAGGAGGACGGCGGCAAGGAGAAGGCGCTGGATCATCCGCTGTATCTGCTCCTGCATGACGAGCCAAACCCGGAGATGAGTTCCTTTGTGTTCCGGGAGACGCTCATGACGCACCTGCTCCTGTGGGGCAACGCCTATGCCCAGATCATCCGGAATGGCAAAGGCGAGGTCATTGCCCTCTACCCGCTGATGCCGAACAAGATGAGCGTGGACCGGGATACCAACGGCCAGCTTTACTACCAATACACACGCTCCACGGAGGAAGCACCGACCATGAAGGGCGTGACCGTAAACCTTCGCCCCTACGATGTACTGCACATCCCAGGGCTTGGCTTTGACGGGCTGGTGGGCTATTCCCCTATCGCTATGGCAAAGAACGCCATCGGCATGGCGATTGCCTGTGAGGAGTACGGGGCGAAGTTTTTCGCCAACGGTGCGGCCCCTGGTGGTGTCCTGGAGCATCCTGGGACGATCAAAGACCCGCAACGTGTCCGGGAAAGCTGGCAGTCCACCTTCGGCGGCTCGGCGAACAGCAATAAGATCGCCGTGCTGGAGGAAGGTATGAAATACACGCCCATTGGCATCTCGCCGGAACAGGCGCAGTTTCTGGAAACGAGGAAGTTCCAGATCAATGAGATTGCCCGGATCTTCCGGGTGCCGCCCCACATGGTGGGAGATTTGGAAAAGTCCAGCTTTTCCAACATTGAGCAGCAGTCTCTGGAGTTCGTGAAATACACGCTGGAACCCTGGCTGGTGCGCTGGGAGCAGTCCATCCAGCGGACGCTTTTTTCCCCGGAGGAAAAGAAGCGGTATTTTACCAAGTTCAACGTGGAAGGGCTGCTCCGGGGCGATTATGCCAGCAGAATGTCCGGCTACGCTACGGCAAGGCAGAACGGATGGATGAGCGCCAACGACATCCGGGAACTGGAGAACATGGACCGCATCCCTGCAGAGGAGGGCGGCGACCTGTACCTTATTAACGGCAATATGCTCCCGCTTGGAAACGCCGGGGCTTTTGCAGATACACAAACGGGAAAGGAGGAAAAACCCGATGAAGAAGTTCTGGAAGTGGAAGAACCAGGCGGCGACGGAGACAGCTCCGGCGGAACGGACGCTGTTCCTCAACGGCACCATCGCCGAGGAAAG
>JAGZOP010000113.1 GCA_018383195.1 Clostridiaceae bacterium
CATGACTACCAGCTCCACGGCAATCTTTATCCCCTTTATGACCAGGGAGCTGCGGATGGCCGGGCCGTCCCTCTACTACGGCATGAACGCTCTTTCCCATAACGTCATCATGGCTGACCGCAAAAAGCTGAAATCGGCCAACGGCCTGTATCTTGGCTCAACCGGATCGGGAAAATCCTTTGCCGCAAAGCGTGAGATCATCAACGTGTTTCTCACTATCCCAAAGGATCGCATTATCATTGTCGATCCGATGGGCGAATATGCTCCGCTGGTGCGGCGGCTGGGCGGTCAGGTGGTGGAGATCGCCCCCGGCTCTCCCAGCCATATCAACCCTATGGACATCCAGCTTGACCTGGACGATGACGAAAGCCCGCTTTCCATGAAAGCGGATTTTTTGTTGTCCCTGTGTGAGCTGGTGGTAGGCGGCAAGGACGGCTTGCAGCCCATCGAAAAAACCGTGATTGACCGCTGTGTGCGGCTCATTTACCGGGATATGGCCCTGGGGATCGGGGACGGCAAGCCGCCCTTGCTCCAGGACTTGTACGAGGAGCTTTTGAAGCAGCCGGAGCCGGAGGCCCGCCGTGTGGCAACGGCGCTGGAGCTCTATTGCACCGGCTCCCTTAACCTGTTCAACCACCAGACCAACGTAAAGCTCACGTCCCATATCGTGTGCATCGTTCTCAAAGGGCTGGGAGAAAACCTCCGCAAGATCGCCATGCACGTTACCAACGACTTTGTAACTTCGGCGGTCAATGTGAATTTTCACAGCGGCGTTTCTACCTGGTGCTATTTTGACGAGTTCCATATCCTGCTCCGGGACGCGCTTACCGCCAGCTACTTTGTGGCCGTGTGGAAGATGCTGAGAAAGAAAGGCTGTGTCCCCTCGGCCCTGACGCAGAACGTCAAAGACCTTTTGGCCAGCCGGGAAATTGAGGCCATTCTGGACAACACGGATTTTATGATCCTGCTGTCCCAGGCCCAAAGTGACCGGGCAATTCTGGCAAAGCAGCTCGGCATTTCGGAGCACCAGCTCTCCTACATCACCCACAGCAATTCCGGCGAGGGCCTGCTGTTCTATGGGGATGTGACGATCCCCTTTGTGGATCGGTTCCCCCGTGGAGAAATCTATAACCTGCTGACTACCCGCCCGGAGGATTTGAAGAATGAAGCGAAAACCGAATAAGCCCAAACAGGAGCCCAGGGAGCGCCCCGGCTCCTGGGAGAGCGCCGCCGATCCCGGCGGAGCTGCTGGGGGCGGCTCCCCAGGTGGTGCCGGGGCTGCGGACAGCGGCACTTCTGGACAAAGTGTCCACAAGTCGAAGTTCCGTCAGAAAAGCAAACAGGAGCAGGCCGCCGCTTCTAAGCTCCGCATGGAAAAGCGCGGGGAAAAGCTGGAGGCGGCCAAAGACAAGCTGGCAAAACAGAAGCCCCTGAAAAAGCCGGGCCCCGTCCGGCGGGTGGGCCGCGCCGCTGGCGGGGCCGCCCACGGTTTTGTGCATGGGAAGATTTATGAGAACGAGCAGGAAAACGTGGGCATCGAGGGGGCCCACCGCTCCGAACTGGTGGGCGAGGCCGCCCTGCGGCATGGCTCCCGGTTTGTGAAGCGGAAAGTCCGGGAACACCCGGCAAAGACCGTCCAGCGGGCCGAGTCCAAATATGTCAAGGCCACGGCGGACTATCACTTCCGCATGGCCGCCCAGGAACACCCGGAGATGTCCGGCAACCCGGTGTCCCGGATGTGGCGCAAGCACCGCTTGAAAAAGCAGTACCAGAAGCGGGCGCGTGAGGCGGTTAAGACCGGGGCGGCAGGCGCGGCGAAAAAGACAGCCGCCGCCACGGAAAAAGTCGGGGCAAAGGCGGTGGGCTTTGTGAAGCGACATCCCGTGGGAGTAGTGCTGGCCCTGGCTTGTGTGCTCCTGCTCTTTATGATGCAGTCCTGTTCGTCCTCCCTGGTAATGCTGGGGAACTCCGGCGCGGGGGCTGTGGGTGCAACTACATACCCGTCCCAGGACGGAGAGATCCTGGCGGCGGAGGCCGCCTATGCTGGGCGGGAAGCGGAGCTCCAGGACTATCTGGATAGCTACGAAAACACCCACGACTATGACGAGTACCACTTCGACTTAGACAGCATTGAGCACGATCCCTATGTGCTGATCTCTATCCTATCTGTGCTCCATGAGGGGGAATGGACAGCGGCCCAGGTGGAGGGGACGCTGGAAATGCTCTTTAACCGCCAGTATATCCTGACGGAGCGCGTGGTGCGGGAAACCCGGCATGACAGCGACGGCGATCCTTATTCCTGGTACATCTGCTATGTGACGCTGGAAAACCGCAACCTGTCCCATCTGCCCCTGGAGCTGATGAACGAGGAACAGATGGCTCGGTACTCCCTCTATATGTCTACCCTGGGGAATCGGCCTGACCTGTTCCCAGAGTCGGCCTATGTGGGGAAATACGTTACCAACCCGCCCGCCGGATATGACGTGCCGGGGGAATATCTGGACGATGAAACCTTTGCGGCCATGCTCACCGAGGCGGAGAAATACCTGGGCTATCCCTATGTGTGGGGCGGGAGCTCCCCAGCCACGTCCTTTGATTGTTCTGGCTTCGTGTCGTGGGTCATCAATCACAGCGGCTGGAATGTGGGCCGCCTGGGGGCCCAGGGGCTCTATAACATCTGCACCCCCACCAGCAATCCAAAGCCCGGCGATCTGGTGTTCTTTGTCGGCACCTATGACACGGCGGGCGTGTCCCACTGTGGCATCTATGTGGGGGACGGGATGATGATCCACTGTGGCGATGTGCGCCCAGAAGGGCGAAAGTAGAAGTAGATAGAGAGGAGCGATGAATAGAAGGCACTACCCCGTAGATAACACGGGAACTCACCTGTCTAA
>JAGZOP010000114.1 GCA_018383195.1 Clostridiaceae bacterium
CGCCTCCAGCCGGGGGATCACGGCGCTGATCCAGGAATTAAACCGCAGGCTGGGCACCGCCTTCCTGGTCATCACCCACGACATGAAGCTGGCCGCCGACCTGGGGGGGCGGACGGTGGTGCTCTACGACGGGCACGTGGAGGAGGCGGGGGACACCCGCGCCCTTTTGGACCACCCCCGCCACCCCTACACCCGCGGCCTGCTCCAGTCGGCGGTGGGCCTCAACCCGGTGCGGGACATGTGGGGCATCCGCCCCACCACCGTCTCCTACACCCGGCAGCCCCACGGCTGCCCCTTTTACGGCCGCTGTACCCAGAGCCTGCCCGCCTGCGCCGGCCACGCCCCGGAGCTGACGGCGCAGCCAGACGGCCGCCTCCTGGCCTGCAACCGGGGGGGCGTGCTCACGCTGCTGGAATGCCGGGGCCTTTGCAAAGCCTTCGGGCGGCAGCGGGTGCTGGACGGCATCGACCTCACCCTCTACAGCGGGGAGATCGTCTCCCTGGTGGGCCGCTCCGGCGCGGGCAAGACCACCCTGGCCCGCACCCTAGCGGGGCTGCTCCCCCTGGAGGGCGGCGGCTCGGTGGAGTTCCAGGGGGAGGCGGCCGACTTTGCCGCCCTCCACCGCCGTCTGGGCGGGGTGCAGATGGTGCTCCAGGACAGCCAGGCCGCCCTCAACCCCCGCATGACGGTGCGGGAGGCGGTGGAGGAGCCCATGCGACTGTCCGGCTGCTTTCAGGACGGGGCGGCGGAGCGGGCGCTGGAGGACGTGGGCCTTTTCGCCTGCGACAGCTTTCTCACCCGGCACATCCACGCCCTGTCCGGCGGCCAGCGGCAGCGGGTGGCCATTGCCCGCGCTCTGACCATGGAGCCGGCCCTTCTCATTGCCGACGAGCCCACCTCCATGCTGGACCCCTCGGGCAAGGCCAACCTGCTGCGGATGCTCAAGGGCCTGCAGAACAACCGGGGCTTCTCCATGCTGTTCATCACCCACGATTTGGACAGCGCCCTGAAGATTTCCGACCGTCTCTTCCGTCTGGAGAAGGGCGCGCTCACCCGGCTGAACCCCAACGACTACATTCAAGTGCGTTTTGACGGCCTGTTTGACGCGGGCTAGCCCTACGCCGTAGAAAGGACGAATGAATATGGACCGACAAGCCCTCTGGGACAAATGCGTGGCCTTCCACGGCCACGCGTGCGGCGGCCTGACCATCGGCTTCCAGGCCGCCCGGTACGCTATGGAGCTGCTGGAGCTGGACTTCTCCGCCGACGAGGACGTGGTGTGCATCGCGGAGAACGACGCCTGCGGCGTAGACGCCATTCAGGTGCTGCTGGGGTGCAGCGTGGGCAAGGGCAACCTGCTCTTTCACCTCCGGGGCAAGCAGGCCTTTTCCTTCTACAACCGGAAGACCGGCAAGGCGGTGCGCCTAGTGCTCCGCCCCACCCCGGCGGAGTACCAGACCAAGGAGGAGCGGTTCCGCTACCTCCAGGACGCCGCCCCCGCCGCCCTCTTCGACGTGAAGCCCGCCGTGCTGGCCCTGCCGGAGAGGGCCCGGCTCTTCCAGTCCCACCCCTGCGACGGCTGCGGCGAGGTGACGGCGGAGCACCTGCTCCGGCTGGAGAACGGGAAAAAGCTGTGCCTGGACTGCTTCCGGGCCTACAACCGCTTCGACGTGTAAGGAGTCAAAGGATGACGCTGAACGAGTTTTTTGCGGCCCACCCCAAGTGCGCCCTGGGCTTTTCCGGCGGGGTGGACTCGGCCTATCTGCTGTACGCCGGGGTGCGGGCCGGGGCGGATCTCCGCCCCTACTACATCAAGACCGCCTTCCAGCCCCGGTTTGAGCGGGAGGACGCCCTCCGGCTGGCCGGGGAACTGGGGGTGGAGGTGACGGTGCTGGAGCTGGACGCCCTGGCCGACCCGCGGGTGGCGGCCAACCCGGCGGAGCGGTGCTACTACTGCAAGCAGAACCTGTTCCGCGCGCTGAAGGCGCGGGCCGCGGCCGACGGATACGCCGTCCTGCTGGACGGCACCAACGCCTCCGATGAGGCGGGGGACCGGCCGGGCATGCGGGCCCTGCGGGAGCTGGAGGTGCGCTCCCCCCTGCGGGAGTGCGGCCTGACCAAGGCGGACATACGCCGCCTGTCCAGGGAGGCGGGCCTGTTCACCTGGGATAAGCCGGCCTACGCCTGCCTGGCCACCCGGATTCCCACCGGGGAGGCGCTCACGGAGGAGGTCCTGGCGCGGGTGGAGGGGGCGGAGGACGCCCTGTTCCGCCTGGGCTATACCGACTTCCGGGTGCGGGTGTTTCACGGGGCGGCGCGGCTCCAGCTTCCGGCCGGGCAGCTGGAGCGGGCCATCCGGGAGCGGGCCGCCCTGCGGGCGGCTCTAGCCCCCTATTTCAAGCCGATTCTGCTGGATTTGGAGGAGCGCTGAATGGAACAGAGAGCGATCAAGGCCCTGCTGGAGCAGGTGGCCGCCGGACAGGTGGATGTGGACGACGCCCTGCTCAGGCTGAAAATGGAGCCCTTTGAGGAGCTGGGCTTTGCCAAGCTGGACAGCCACCGTGGCCTCCGCCAGGGGGTGGCCGAGGTGATCTACGGCGCGGGCAAGACCCCGGAGCAGATCGCCCGCATTGTGGACGCCATGCGCTCCGGCGGGCAGGACACCATCCTCATCACCCGCATGTCGGTCGAGGCGGCGGCGGCCATTGACCCGGCCCACCCCTTCACCTATTACGAGATGGGCCGCATCGGCATTGTAGGCAGCCTTCCCTCCCCCGACGGCAGCGGGAAGGTGGTGGTGGCCACCGGCGGCACCAGCGACATGCCGGTAGCCGAGGAGGCCGCCCTCACCGCCGAGGCCCTGGGCAACG
>JAGZOP010000115.1 GCA_018383195.1 Clostridiaceae bacterium
TGGTTGATCTGAATTCTGGAAAAGAAGAAGCGTTCCGGGCAGGGCATGAAGCAAAACATGCGGAGAACTACCGCATCAACAGCTTTCACCTCGGCGAAGGCAGTCCTAAGCAGAAATTCCGTGCCAACATGGATGCCATCTACACGCTGAAAGCCTTAGAAAATCAGCATAGGGATGCGACACCGGAAGAACAGGAAACGCTGGCCAATTATGTCGGCTGGGGTGGGCTGGCAGATGCCTTTGACGCAGAGAAAACTGCCTGGACAGGCGAATATAAGGAGCTGAAAGCAGCTCTTACGGAAGAAGAATATGCCGCAGCCAGGGCTTCGACTCTGAATGCGCATTACACCAGCCCTACCGTGATCCGTGCAATCTATGAGGCATTGGACGGTATGGGATTTGAGAAAGGCAATATTCTGGAACCGTCGATGGGTGTCGGCAACTTCTTCGGTATGCTGCCGGATTCCATGCTGGGAAGCAGACTGTATGGTGTGGAACTGGATTCCATCACCGGGCGCATTGCGCAGAAATTGTATCCGCAGGCAGAAATCAAGGTGGCAGGCTTTGAAACCACCGACCGGCGCGACTTCTATGATCTGGCCGTGGGCAATGTGCCCTTTGGCAACTACCGTGTCAGCGATAAGCCCTATGATAAACTCGGATTTTCTATCCACAACTATTTCTTTGCCAAGGCATTGGATCAGGTTCGTCCCGGTGGCATCGTGGCCTTTGTTACCAGCCGCTACACGATGGATTCCAAGAATCCGGACGCGCGAAAGTATCTGGCGCAACGGGCAGAACTGCTGGGAGCCATTCGACTTCCTAACAACGCATTCCGTGCCAATGCCGGTACAGATGTAGTGTCGGATATCATTTTTCTGCAAAAGAGAGACCATCCCATTGATATCGAACCGGATTGGGTGCATCTGGGGCTGACATCGGAGGGTATTACCCTCAACAGCTATTTTGTTGACCACCCGGAAATGGTGCTGGGTGAGATTACAACGGAAAGTACCCAGTACGGCAAGGAAGAATGTACGGTCATTCCGATTCCGGATGAGGATCTGGGAGACCAGCTGCATGAGGCTGTGCAGCATATCGGCGGTCACTATGAAGCGCAGGAGCTGGCACCGGAGGAAGAACTGTCCTTGCAGGGCGAAACCATTCCGGCAGACCCTAATGTAAAGAACTTCTCCTATGCGGTGGTGGATGGGGATGTCTACTTCCGTGAGAACAGCATCATGCGAAAGGCTGACCTTTCTGCGACAGCCACCGGCAGGATCAAGGGCATGGTGGAGCTTCGTACCATTGTGCAGGAACTGATCGACTATCAGCTGAACGATTATCCGGAGGACGCGATTGCCCAGAAACAGCGGGAACTGAATGTAGCCTATGACCGATTCGCCGATCAGTATGGGCTTATCAACTCCCGTGCAAATGCGCAGGCTTTTTCAGAAGATTCGTCTTATTATCTGCTCTGCTCTCTGGAAAATGTAGATGAAAACGGCAGGCTGGAATCCAAGGCGGATATGTTCACCAAACGGACGATTCGACCGGAACGGGCTGTTACCAGCGTAGATACTCCGGCAGAAGCTCTGGCAATCTCCATCGGAGAGCGCGGCAAAGTGGATTTGCCCTATATGTCGGAGCTTTTAGGTACACCGGGAGAATTTGAAAAAATCCAGCAGGAACTGCATGGTGTCATTTTCAAAGACCCGATGACGCAGGGCGGCGAGGAAACCGGCTGGGTGACGGCTGATGAATATCTGTCCGGCAATGTCCGGGAAAAACTCCGCGTGGCAGAACTGGCTGCGGCTTCTGACCCTGCCTTTGCGGTAAACACGGAATATTTGAAGAAAGCACAGCCGAAAGACCTGGATGCGTCGGAGATTGATGTGCGCCTTGGTGCCACATGGGTCAATCGGGATTATATCCAGCAGTTTATGGAAGAAACCTTTGAACCGCCGTTCTATCTGCGCAGAAATATTGAAGTGAAATTCTCTCCCATGACGGCAGAGTGGCAGATTACCGGCAAGAGTACACCGAGCCGGAATGATGTTCATGCCTATATGACCTACGGCACCAGCCGTGCCAATGCCTACCGAATTCTGGAGGATACGCTGAATCTGCGGGATATTCGTATTTACGATACCGTGGAGGATGCAGACGGCAAGCAGAAGCGGGTTCTGAATAAAAAGGAGACCACCCTCGCCCAGCAGAAACAGCAGGCCATTAAGGATGCATTCCAGAACTGGGTGTGGAAAGACCCTTATCGCCGCGCGGAACTTGTGGAAAAGTATAACGAGCTGTTCAACAGTACCCGTCCTCGTGAGTATGATGGTTCTCATATCCGCTTTGGCGGCATGAATCCGGAAATCCGGCTGCGGGAACACCAGCAGAATGCCATTGCTCATGTGCTGTACGGCGGCAATACGCTGCTGGCCCACGAAGTGGGTGCCGGTAAGACTTTCGAGATGGCCGCTTCTGCTATGGAGGCAAAACGGCTGGGACTGTGCCAGAAATCCATGTTTGTCGTTCCGAATCATTTGACCCTTCAGTGGGCAAACGAGTTTCTGCGTCTGTATCCGAGTGCAAAATTGCTGGTGGCAAGCAAAAAGGACTTTGAAACTGCCCGCAGAAAGAAGTTCTGCGCACGAATTGCTACTGGTGATTACGATGCAGTCATCATCGGGCATTCCCAGTTTGAGAAAATTCCGGTGTCTGCAGAACGGCAGGAGCGGATTTTGACTGCCCAGATTGATGAAATCGAAAACGCCATTGCTGAGATGAAATCCCAGAATGGCGAACGTTTCTCCATCAAACAGATGGAAAAGACCCGGAAAGGATTGGAGGCGAGATTGGAGAAACT
>JAGZOP010000035.1 GCA_018383195.1 Clostridiaceae bacterium
AATAGTTAGTAGACACAAAATACCCTATGCCACCAGTTCTGTTCTAAAGAGGACTGGTGGTTTTCCTTTTAGTTTACGGACAGGTCGTTCGTAGTTGAAATAGCCAATTTCTCTTCCTTGCTACGCATTGTGTACTTTTGGCGCATAATCTCACCTCCAAATCTATAATAGCATAAAAATAATGGTAGGCACTTTCGTGTCTACCATTATTTTATCACTTCACCTATAGGAAGGCGCTTTGCTGTTTATCCCGCTTTTAAGATGCTGCACAGCAATTCATCCAGACGCTGAATCACCGCTTCCCGCGCGGCAGGTTCGGGCTGCATCATCCATTTTTTGAGCAGTCCAATACATCCGGCAGCCACAAACCAGATGGAAAACTTGTCTGCCTCGCTTTTGGGCGGGCGTAAATGCTGGCTGCATTCTTCCATCAGCCCCATCAGCTTATCCTCAAAGCTGCCCACACCGCTGTCGCGCAGCAAAACGAACGCCAAATCACGGTTTTCCTCCAGATATCGAACTGCCTGCTCGATAATCGGCCGCAGAGATGCCTGCGCTGTAACCTCGGGCAAGGCGCCAAGGGTTGCGCCGCGCAGCGCGTCCACCATTTCGTTTTCCACTTTTTCACGCAAATCGTACACATCGCGGTAATATACATAAAACGTCCCGCGGTTGATGTCCGCGCGGCGTACCACATCGGAAACCGTAATGTTCTTAAACTCCTTTTCGCGCATCAGTTCTGCCAACGCCTGCCTCAGCAGTTTTTTGGTGCGGCGCACACGCTTGTCCTCCATCGGACGCCTCCTTCTCTGTATGATTCCAACCAAATTTTTAAACATTTTATGAACAACCGAACACAAATCCGCATGATTGTCTATTAACATTCATTTATACCACAATTACATATTGTGTACGGTTATTAGGTGTAATATACTATATCACAGAAAAGATTCCTACGCAACTGGTTTCCCGCCATTTGCAGAAAGGCTGGTGTTGATCTGTGAAAAGCAAGCAGGGGCATAGCCCGGTTGAACTCATTATCCACAAACGGAAATGGATTGAAAAGCTGTTTTCCATCCTGTTCGTTGTGTGCCTGCTCTGCATCCCGCTTGTCGGCGTAAACTACGACCTGACCAAATATCTTCCGGACGACGCGCCCTCGGCGCAGGCGCTCGATATTATGGAAGAAGAGTTTACGTATCCCGGCATCGGCCGCGTGATGCTGCAGGATGTGACGCTCTATGAAGCCAAAGCCATCAAAGACCGGATCGCCGATGTAGACGGCGTAGACATGATTCTCTGGTGCGATTCCGAAACCAATATCTACGGCTCAAGCGCTTTTATCGATTACGAGGGCATTGAAGATTACTACAAAGACGGCTGCGCCTATATGGACATCACCTTCCTCGAAAGCGATTCCTCCGAGCGCACGCACAAGGCGGTCAAGGAAATCCGCCGCATCATCGACGGCAGGGGTGTCATGGCAGGCTCTGCCGCATCGGATACCGACCTCGGTCCGACCATCAACACCGAGGTCGCGCACGTCATGATGCTCGCCGTGGTGGTCATCTTCCTTATCCTGACGCTCACGACCACCTCGTGGTTTGAGCCGCTGCTGTTTCTGATGGTCATGGGTATCGCCATCGTCATCGGCATGGGCACCAACCTGTTTTTCGGGGAAATTTCGTTCATGTCGAACGCGGTCGGCGCGGTTTTGCAGCTTGCGTGCTCGATGGACTACTCCATCTTCCTGCTGCATGCATTCACCCGCGAAAAAGACAGTGGTGTGGAAGCCGAGCAAGCCATGGCAAATGCGCTGCGCACTGCGGTTTCGTCCATCGGCGCATCAGGCGCGACCACCGTGGTCGGTTTTCTCGCGCTTGCGCTCATGCGCTTCGGCATTGGCAAAGATATGGGCTTTGTGCTCGCAAAGAGCATCCTGTGCAGCCTTGGCACCGTGCTGCTGCTCATGCCTGCACTGATCCTGCGTTTTCAGGACCGGATTGAGCGCACCGCACACCGTCCATTCCTCCCCAGTTTCCGCAAGATGGGCGAGTTCGCCTATAAAATCCGTATCCCGCTGACCGTCGCAGTCCTGCTGCTTGTAATCCCCTGCTATATCGGGCAGGGCATGGCAGACTTCAGCTACGGCAATGAAGCGCTGACCAGTTCCCCCGGCATGGAGGTCTACGACAACGAGCAGCTGATGAACGAAAAATTCGGGCGCAGCAACATGATGCTCGCCCTCGTCCCTACGGGCGACAACGTCACCGAAAAGGCGATGACCGACGAGCTGAGCGACCTGCCGTATGTGCGGCAGTGCCTCGGTCTGGCGTCCGCGCTGCCTTCGGGCATCCCGGAGGACTTCCTGCCGGGCAGCATCACGGAGCAGCTGCATTCCGAGCATTGGGCGCGCATTATCGTCAACGTCCGCTCAGCAGGCGAAAGCAATGCCGCATTCCAGTATACCAACGAAATCCGCGACATCGTGCAAAAATACTATCCCGACACCGACGCTTATGTGGTCGGTGTGACGCCGGCAACGCAGGATATCCGCGACATCATCACCGCCGACTACGGCGCGGTCAATGTGATTTCGCTGCTCGGCGTTGCGCTGGTCGTTGCGCTCACCTACAAATCTCTGCTGCTGCCGCTTGTTGTGCTGATTCCGATTGAATCGGCGGTATTCATCAACACCGCCCTGCCGTACATTTACGGACAGCGCACTATGTTCCTCGGCTTCATCATCGTTTCCTGCGTGCAGCTCGGCGCAACCATCGACTACTCCATCCTCATGACCGGCAACTATCTGGATGCCCGCGCCCGCAGCGGCAAAAAAGAAGCCGCCATTCACACCGTCGAGCAGAGCGCACTGTCTATCCTGACCTCGGGTTTGATTCTCGCGGTTGCGGGATACGGTCTGTTCTTCCTGACCTCGGTGGACGCCATCGGCAGCCTTGGACGCCTGATTGGGCGCGGCGCACTGCTCAGCATGTTCCTCGTGCTGTTCATGCTGCCCGCCTGCCTGATGGCATTTGACCGGTTCATCGTAAAGCCCGACCACGAGCAGAAAAAGAACGCGCGCTTGATGCGCATTCATTCCAAACGCCTGACTTTCCCGGTGCTCACCGAACTGCAAAAGCAGCGCAAACTGCTGCATGAGCAGCTCATTGCCAACCGCCGCGCACGCCGCAAGGCGCTGATTGCACGCTTGCAAAAGCTTGGAAAGCCGCAGGACAAATCCCAAGAAAGCGAGGAGCAAAGCGATGAAAAGAAATAAATGGACCCGATTTGGCGCTGCGGCACTTGCTGTCACACTGCTCGCACCGCAGGGCGGTTTGATCGCGCACGCCACCGCGCCTGCCCCCACGATTGACGAAGCCGTCTACGTCAATCTGGATGCATACGGCGCGCTGGATGACATGCGCGTGGTCAAGGGCGTGACCCTCAACGGCGCGCAGGCGATTGCCGATTACGGCGACTACGAAGCCGTCTATAACATGACCTCCCACGACAAACCCGCGCTGCGTGCGGACGGTGTGGATTTCACGCTCGAAAACGTGACCGGTTCGCGGTTTTATTATGAATGCATCCCAAGCGACCCGTCCTCCCTGCAAATGCCGTGGACGTTCGACGTGTCCTACAAGCTAGATGGCGTTCCCATGAAAGCCGAAGACCTCGCGGGCGCAAGCGGTCTGGTCGAGATGCAGATTCACGCCATTCCCAATCCGAACGCCGGCGAATACTACCGCAATAACATGACCCTCATTCTCGGCACGGGTGCAAACATGGACGAAACCAAGTCCCTCGAAGCCCCGGGCGCACAAATTCAGTCCATGGGTTCGTACAAATTCGCGGTATTCCTCGGTCTGCCCGGTGAGGAAAACACCTACACCGTGCGCATCGGTTCGGACAGCTTTGAATCCATGGGAATTTACATGCTCATGGCGCCGGGCACCATGTCACAGCTCGACACCATTTCGGACTTCCGCAACGTGCGGGATAAACTCGAGGGGGCGCACGACGATCTCTATGACGGTCTTTCCGATATGCTGGATACCCTGAACGGCATGCAGGGCGGCATGCAGTCGATTGCGACCGGACTGGACGGCATTAACGAAGTGCGCCGGCAGCTGATCGCATCCCGCGGCACCATTGACCCGGACATTGACGCCGCGCTGCAAACACTGGAAACGCTCGCAGGCGATACCGAATCGCTCATTCCGGAACTGGATGTCGCACAGAATAACCTGAATGCCATTCACAGCGCCGCAAACGAAATGCTGACAACGCTGACCGACTCCAAAACCGACATCGCCGAGTATCAGAAGGTTTTGAAAGACCTTCAGCACAACCTGTCGAATCTCGAAGATTTTCTCGATGATGTCAGCGATATCACCGGGGGCGACTGGCTCGGGCTTGCCGATATGCGCAAAGCGCTCAAATCCATGCGTGGAGACAGCAATGAGCTTCAGGATTCTCTGGACGACCTGAACGATGCGCTGAACAACCTAGACCACATCGAACATGTGCTGCGTGACCTGCTTGAACTGCTGCGGAATATTCCCGGATGCGAACAGGCGGCAGACGCGCTTGAAGCACTCATCGGTCGCTTGTCTGACCTTTCGGATGCATGCAGCGATACCGGCGAAAGCCTCCGCTCGCTGCTGGACGGCATGAACGGCGTGCTCAAGGCACTGGAAAACTCGCTCAGCGAGCTCGAAAACCTCGGTGATGTACTGGACGATTACGACGGTCTTGCGCAGGATACTGCCGCCATTGGGCAGCAGGCTGCAAAGCTTGCACAGCAGTCCTTGGAGCGTCTAAACACGCTGCTTACCCAGACCGAGACCCTGACGGACGTACTGGGAGTCGCCAATACCGACGCAAATGCGCTGATTCCCAAGGTAAAAACCGCCGCCACCTCGCTCACGCAGGGTCTTCGCGCGGCAAACACCCTGTTTTCCGATACGACCAACACCCTGCGTTCGCTGCGCACCCAGTCAGACGCCAGCACGCAGGAGGCAATCAGCGGTCTGATTGACGTGATGCAGCGCGCTGCAAACACCGGCAGCACCACTGAAAGCCTGCAAAACGCGACCGATTCCATCCACAACACCATCTCGGACGAGGTGGACAGCATCGACGAGGACAGCAATGTGCTGAACATGGATAATTCGCTTTCTCTCCGCTCTTTCACCTCCGAGAAAAATGCCGCACCCTCCAGCCTGCAATTTATCCTGCGCACCAGTGAAATCTCGGTTGACGAGATTGCCGAGGTGCAGGCAGAAGAAAAGGCAGAGGCGGAAACCGGCGTGTGGGATCGGATTGTGAATATTTTTAAAAAGCTTTTCTCCGCAATCGCCAGTGTATTTGCCTCTTAAAAACCCGAATCCTATAAAAAATGCCCGCGCAGCTACAGCTGCGCGGGCATTTTCTTCACCCAAAAAGAATTCCGATCAAAAGGAAAAACGTCACGCCAACCACCCCAATGACGCACAGGACATTGACGACCGTATTGATGACCGATTTCGCGTTCTGTACATCATCGTAAATTGCGGAAATCTGCCTGTCCTTTTTGGCAAAAACGGGGTCATGCGCTCAGCACAACAAACGCCGCATAGCAGACCACCGGCACCACCGACAGCAGCGCGACCGGTACCGCCGGACGGCGTTTTTCGCCCGGATTGGTGCGCGCAAGCAGCAGCGTCAGCACGCAGACCGCAGCAGCCGAAATCACGCCGGTGATGAGCAGCAGCCTGCCCTGCATGTCATACACATACAGGTCCTTGTTCCAATACACCGCGTCGGCTACGCACAAAATCATAAAATTGAACATATTCGAGCCGACAATATTGCCCACCATGGCGTTAAAATTGCCGATACGCGCAAGCACAAAACACGAGATCATCTCAGGCAGCGAGGTCACGATGCCGAGCAGCAGTGCGCCCGCGAGCGTCGTTCCCAGACCGAGCGTTTCTCCGATGTAATCAGATGCATAGGTAATCAGGATGGATGCCGCAACAAGCAGCACCGCATAGAAAACAAAGCGCGCAACCACTTGCGACAGTCTGAGCGGGCTGACGTCCTCGCTGTCCCCGGTATCGTCATCGCCGGACATGGTCTTGATGCTGAACGCGTACAGCGCAATGATGACAAGCGAAATCGCGCTCACGCCGACGAGCAGCAGGCTGCGTCCGGACAGGCAGGTTGCACCCAAAATACCGTACACGATGAGTACGCAAATCGCCGTCGTGCCATGGCTGCGGGTGACGCGTGCGCTGCGCAGTCCACGGAACCACAGCAGGAATACACCGCCCAGTACGAAGGAATTGAACAAATCGCTGCCGAGAATATTTCCCACAACCAGTGCGGGTTTGCCGACCGCAGCGACCGAGGTAATCGAGGTGAACAGTTCAGGCAGCGAGGTCACCGCCGCCAGCATGACGCCGCCGATAAAGGCAGACGCAAGTGTTGTTTTCTGATCGAGCAGATCGACATAATATCCAAGCCGCGCCGAAAAAAAGATCACGCACAGCGCAAGCAGGATATATCCAGCAAAGATCCACATATTTTCTCACTCCTGTTGTTTTTTGATAAAAAGAGACCCATACTCCGAAAAGCATAAGTCTCGTTTGATACAAAACATGATTTATCCTATCAGCTTCCGTGCGCAAAGTCAATCGGCAGATGTGCCGAATCTACTGCCCTGAAAGCTTCCCCGATGCGCGAGTTCCTGATCGATTGCGTTCAGCACTTCCCGCTTCCTCCGGCTCCAGAGCGGCGCGAGCAGCAGCTCCGCCGGGCCGTCGCCGGTCAGCCGCCCGATGACCATGGATGCCGGCAGCACCTCCAGTTGGTCGCATACTGTCCCGACATAATCTTCCCGCGTCATGGCAAGATGATGCAGCGGTGCGAGCGCCGTGCCGCGCAGATAGTGCATGAGGTGGATTTTCACCCCCTGTACATCCATCTGCCCAAGCGTCCGAGCGGACTGCACCATCATCTCCCGCGTTTCCCCGGGCAGACCGTCGATGAGATGCGCCCAGACGGTGATGCCCCGTGCGCGCAGCAGCCGCACCGCTTGCCGGAACTCGGCAAATCCCTCCCCGCGGTTGAGCGCCGCGTTCGTGCGGTCATGGACGGTTTGCAGCCCCAGTTCGACGGTCAAATCAGTTTTCGCGGCATAGGATGCTAAGAGGTCGGCGCGCTCCTCGTCGATGCAGTCGCTGCGGGTGGCAATCGCAAGTCCAACGGCATCTGGCAGGCAGAGCGCTGCGTCATAGACCTGTCGCAGCCGCTCCACCGGCGCATAGGTGTTTGAAAACGCCTGCAAATACGGGATATACCGCGCATCCTGCCATTTAGAAAGCTTCTCGATGCCTGCTGCGTACTGCGCCGCCAGACTGCCCGCCGCAACCTGATCTCCGCTGCCGCGCGCCGAGCAAAATGCGCACCCGCCCATACCCTTTGTACCATCGCGGTTCGGGCAGGTAGATCCTGCATCCAGCGGCACGCGCGCGACGCGCCCGCCGTACTTCTGCCTTAGAAAGTACGCGTAGGTGTGATAGCGCTTGTTGTCTGAGGCATACGGAAACGGATTCACGGACGGTGTGCCGGACGGCGGCGGTCCATAAACTGCGGCAGACGGCGGCGCGCCTCGAGCCGGTAAATCCGAAAGCCCTGCTCGGAGAATTTTTGCTCATATTCGGTCATAATATTCTCAGCCGCCAGCTCGGAATGGTGCAGATCAAGCGAAATATTCTGCACCAGCCAGCCGTATTCGCAGATGGAGGAAATCGACCACTCAAACAGGCGCTGATTGTCGGTCTTGAAGCATAGGTCGCCGTCCTCTTTCAAAATCGCATCGTATACGTCCAGATAGTCGGCATGGGTCAGACGGCGGCGGCGCTGCCGGTTGGGCGGCCACGGGTCGGAAAAATTCAGGTAGATGCGGTCAACTTCGCTCGGCGCAAAGATCTCTGCGAGCGCCGCCGCGTCAAAGCTCAAAAAGCGCAGGTTGGACAAATTTTCCTGCATCGCGCGTTCGGTCGCCATAATTAGTGCGCCCTCTTCGCGCTCAATGGCAACAAAATTCACCTCCGGATGGCGCTTCGCCATCTCGAGGATAAAGCGGCCCTTGCCGCAGCCAATTTCCAAATGCACGGGGTTTTCGTTGCCAAACAGCGTGCGCCACGCGCCGCGGTGTGCCGCCGGGTCCTCTGCCATAACCGCAGCACATGCAGCCAGACGGGTATCCAAGTTCTTTTTTTTACGCATTCTCATCCATGCGTCCCTCTCTTTCGGGCAGTTTTGTTCTATTTTGCATTATACGGTACAGACAGCGCGCTGACAAGGGGGTGTGCAGATTTTCCTGTTTTCTGTTCCCCTTGCAGCGCAGCGTTTCGTCAAAAGAACCAACTGAATCTTTCTTTTCTTCATTTTTCCGTACAAGTTTGACAATCCGAAGCAGAACCGATATAATAGGAATGCTTCTGGCAGCGCGGCATCCCTGACGCGCAGTGCCCCGAACAAATTACAGACCATGTCCGGTCTTTGGAGGTTTTCCCTATGTTTGAACGCACCAGCGGCGTGCTCATGCACATCACGTCCCTGCCCTCGCCCCATGGCGTCGGCTCGCTCGGCAAAGCCGCTTATGATTTTGTTGATTTTCTGGAAGCTGCCGGTCAGCGTTACTGGCAGGTGCTCCCGCTCGGGCACACCGGCTTCGGGGATTCACCGTACCAGTGTTTTTCTGCCGCAGCCGGAAACTATTTCATGATTGACCTCGACCTGCTTGTCGAAGATGGGCTGCTCACGAAAGCCGAAGTCGATGCGGCAGAATTCGACCACACCCCCGACAAGGTCGATTATCTCGCGCTCGCGGAGGTTCGCCCGCCGCTGCTGCGCAAGGCGTTCGCGCGCGCGGCGCAGGACGAAGAACTCACCAAAAAGATCGCCGCATTCCGCCGCAAAAACCGCGGCTGGCTCGAGGATTACGCGCTGTTTATGGCGCTCAAGGAAGAAAAATACGAGGGACACGCCCTGTGGGACTGGCCGGACAGGGCAGTGCGCAGCCGCGAAGCCGCGGCGCTCAAAGCTGTCCGCTCTGAGCTTGCAGATGAAATTGACTTCCGCGTTTTCCTGCAATATCTGTTTTTCACCCAATGGAACGCCCTGCACGACTATGCAAACGCGCATGGCGTGGAAATTATCGGCGATATTCCGATTTATGTCTCGCCCGACTCTGCCGATGTCTGGCAGCACCCCGAGCTGTTCAAGGTCGGCGCGGACTACAAGCCGAAGCGCGTCGCGGGCGTGCCGCCTGATTACTATTCCAAAACCGGTCAGCTCTGGGGCAATCCGGTCTACGACTGGCAGATACACGAGCAGCAAGGGTATGCGTGGTGGATTTGGCGCATCAAGACCAACATGGCGCTCTTTGACGTCATCCGCATCGACCATTTCCGCGGTCTGGAATCCTACTGGGAAGTCTCCGCCAAGGCAGAAAACGCGATTAAAGGACGCTGGTGCAAGGGTCCCGGCATGAAACTGTTCCACGCGCTTGAGGCTGCGCTCGGCAAACTGCCCATCATCGCGGAAGATCTCGGCGTCATCACCGACAAAGTGCGTGCACTGCTCGAGGAGAGCGGTTTCCCGGGCATGAAGGTGCTCATCTTCGGCTTTGACGTGTGGAACGACAACGAACATCTGCCCCATAATTACAAACAAAACAGCATTGTTTATACGTCCACCCACGACAGCCAGAGTGTCTGCGAGCAGATCATGGACCTCTGCAACGAGGACGAAAAGCAGTTCGCCTACCGCTATCTGCGCACCTCCCCAAGCGAAGCGCTTGGCTGGAGCGCCATCAAGAGCGTCTGGGCATCCCCGGCGAACATCACCATGACCACCATGCAGGATGTGCTTTCGCTCGGCGCGGACGCGCGCATGAACGTCCCCTCGACGCTCGGCGGCAACTGGGCATGGCGCGTGCGAAAAGAGGGCGTGAACCCGGAAGTTGCGCGTATGCTGCGCGAAATCACGGAAACCTATAAACGATACAAACCGCTGAAAAAGTGAGGAGTGTGGAAGGAGGAGTGTGAAGTTGCGGAACGCCGCTGCGCGGCGATAAAAACTCGCGCTCCGCGCGACCCCAAACCTCCTCCCTCCTAACTCCTAACTTCCAACAGAAAGGACTCTTTATGAAGTATACCGCTGCAATTTTTGATCTGGATGGCACGCTGCTCAACACGCTCGGCGATTTGACCGACGCGGTCAACGCAGCGATTGTGCCGCGCGGTCTTGCACCTGCAACCGAAAGTCAGGTGCAGCAGCGCGTCGGCAACGGCATCCGCAATCTCATTCGCCTGTCCATGCCGGACGGCACACCGGATGCGGATATTGACGACTGCCTTGCCGTATTCCGCGCATATTACAACGAAAACCTGATGAACCGCACCGTTCCCTATGACGGGGTGACCGAAGTGCTGCGCGCCTGCAAGGACGCGGGCATGAAAATCGCGGTGCTGTCGAACAAATACGACCCCGCATCCAAAGCGCTGACCGCACATTATTTCCCCGGTCTGATTGATTTGACCCTTGGTGAGCGCCCAGGCGTGCCGCGCAAACCGGACCCGGCTTCCTGCCGCGAAGTCATGGAAACGCTGGGCGCTTCACCCGAAGAAACCATTTACATTGGGGACAGCGCAGTAGACATGAATACTGCCAAAAATGCAGGGATTTTCTCCATTGGCGTAACATGGGGATACCGCAGCCGCGAAGTGCTTGCAGGTGCGAACGCCGGTGTGCTCGCCGACCGTCCTTATGAGCTGGTCACGCACATCCTCGGCATGGATGTGGATTCCGTTCAAAAAGCATTCACCCGCCACGGCTTCGCTTTCTCCTGCTTTGACACCAAAGAGCAGGCGGTTTGCTATCTCGCGGAGCAGTGCGCAGGAAAGCACGTCGGGTTTGGCGGCTCTATGACGCTCGATGAGCTGGGCGCATACGATGCGCTCTCCAAAACCGCAGAGGTGCACTGGCACTGGAAAGGGGAAGCCCCCTGCGTCGATGCCGAAGTCTTTCTCACCTCTGCAAACGGACTGTCCGCCACTGGCGAAGCTGTTAATCTGGACGGCGCATCCAATCGTGTTGCTGCGTCCCTATACGGCGCAAAAACCTGCTTTATGGTCTGCGGTATCAACAAGCTTGCGCCCACGCTGGAAGCCGCCATTGAGCGCACGCGGAATGTTGCCGCACCGCGCAACGCGCAGCGGCTTAACCGCAAGACCCCCTGCGTGATGGACGGCAAATGCCACGACTGCCGCAGTCCAGAGCGCATTTGTTCCTCGCTTGTCGTTCATCTGGCGCCGCCGCTGTCGTTTGAGCGGTATGAAATTGTGCTCATTCAGGAACCGCTCGGATATTAAGTTGTGAAATCCATGCAAAACAGCCTGTAACCCCTATACTTACAGGCTGTTTTGTTCCCACAAAAATTTTTCGCATTTTTCTAAAATTTATGCTTGACTTTTAGCACTTCAGGTCATATAATAGATATTGTTCCGAGCGAACAAAAACAAAATATGCGGATGTAGCTCATCTGGTAGAGCGCCACCTTGCCAAGGTGGAGGTAGCGAGTTCGAGCCTCGTCATCCGCTCCAAAGAAAACTTCTATCGAAAGATAGAAGTTTTTTGTTTTTCGGATGACGAGGCTCGAAAGCCCGGCACGGCGCAGCATAACAGCAGTTCTTGTCTTTTTTCGTATGATATGATATTCTTAAGATAAGGCGCAGCCGTGCCTGCGGTTGGCGGTTATTCCCACCATCCCATTGAGGGGAGGTGGTGCTATGGTTACATACGCGGAGCTCATTGCCTTCACGATGATGCTGATAGCATTTGCGGATCTGATTTTTCGGATTTCCAGCAAAAGAAAATGACCGCCCTCACGTCCAAATGAAGCGGTCAAATTCTTGACATAATTCTTTGGGGATAACCGTCAACCGGCTGCGCCCTTATCTATCTTTATTATAGCCGCCGCTTTGTTATTTGTCAAATCTGCGCGCGCAAAAGCCCTCTTTCAGGTTTGCCCTGCCGCGTTATTTTTGGTATAATGGAAATATCTCTATTCCAGGAATTCTTCCAGCGGATACAGCCGGTGCAGGAGCGAAAATGCAAACCGGACGCCCTGATCGAAACAGGCGTCGCTGTATGCGGCAAAATTGTTCTCATACTCCCCCATTTCGCGGAAAAACTGCCGTTTTTCTTCGGGCGGCATGCGCTGCATCCACTCGCGGAGCTGCGGCACATCGGTGAACGAGGGCGGCGGGGTCAATTCTTGCCTACAGCAAAGCATATGAAGTTTTCCTGCTAAATCCGTCATAGCATACCTCCAAGCCACATATCATGGCTTGTTCATATTATAAGCCATAATTTATGGCTTTGTCAAGAAGAAAAAGAGGAACACACATGGATTATCTTGATCGCTTAAAAATTGCGCGTAATCGGAAAAAAATGCGGCAGGCTGATGTAAGTCACGCCTTGGGGTTAAAACGCTCTACTTATGGAATGTATGAAACCCGCAAAAACAAAATGGACGTCGAAACCTTCGGCGAAATCTGCCGTCTGCTAGACGTCACCCCAAATCAGATGCTCGGCTTCGAGCCTTGGGATGAAAATGAATAAGGAGGGCTTACGCCCTCCTCTTTTACTTTCCGCCCGCCTTGCGGAAGCGGTATCTGTCGCCCTTCGGCGGCTTTTTTTCTTTTTTCTGTCCCTCGTACTTGTCGAATGCCTTGACAATCTGCCCGACCAGCTTATGACGGATGACATCGCGGCTGTTGAGACGCACTACGCCGATGCCCTCAATGTCCGAAAGCAGTTCAGCGCACTTTGCCAAACCGGACTCGGTGCCCGCAGGCAAGTCAATCTGGGTAATATCTCCCGTCAGAATCATACGCGAACCCTCACCCAGACGGGTCAGAATCAGCTTATGCGACACGAGCGTCATGTTCTGACATTCATCGATCAGGCAGCCTGCGTTTTTGAGCGTGCGTCCGCGCATATACGCAAGCGGCGCAATCTCAATGACGCGGTTTTCAATATACCGCTGCACGGTTTCATGCCCCAGCAGCTCGTCGAGCGCGTCATACAGCGGACGCAGATACGGGTCTACCTTGTTTTGCAGGTCGCCGGGCAGAAAACCCAGTTTCTCTCCGGCTTCGACCGCCGGACGGCACATCACAATGCGCTCGATTTCCTTGCGTTTGAGCATGCCGACCACAGCGGCAACCGCCAGATAGGTCTTGCCCGTACCCGCAGGACCAATGCAGATGGTCACGGTGTTTTTGCGCATCGCGTCCACGTAGGCGCGCTGCCCGATGGTGCGGCATTTAATCGGCGTGCCGTTGTGCGCAATGGCAATGGTATCCTTCATTGCGTCCACCATTGCGTCCCCCTTACCCTCGCGTACCAGTTCAATCGCGCGGGAAACCGCAAAATCATTGATGGTTTCGCCGTTTTTCTGCATTTTTTCAAGCGTGCGCAGGGTTTCGAGCGCAAGCTTTACATTCTTTTCCTCTCCACTTACATCAACATATCCTCCGCGGGTGGAAATGCTGACCGAAAGGCTCTGCTCGATGGTGTTCATATTCGAATCGCCCACGCCGAACAGTTCCTGCATGACTAAAACATCCAGTGAGATTTTTTCGCTGTGCAAATAGGTCGTCCTCGCTTCCTTGGGAGACACGGCATCCAAGTCTCCTATTTCATCTGTTTTCAGTATAGCACGACGGCGGCACAAAATACAAGGGCTGTGCATGCACTCATTCTTCCTCTGGCTGCTCTGCCTTTTCCGGCAGTTCCGCCCCCTCCTGCGAAATTTCCCTGCCGATGTCCTCGGTGCACGCGGCGTGCAGGGTCAGGCGCAGCGCGCCGTCCAATTCTTCGGCTTCACTGCTCCAACGCTCCACCGCGCCTGCCTGCATGTCGTCCTGCATGCGCGAAAGTGCGTTCTGCTCCGCCTGTGCGCGTGCCTCCTCCAGGGAATCCGTCGCGGTTTCCGGTTCATAATACGTATATTCCTGCCGGATGACGGTGACCGGCAGCGCCGCTCCCCTGCCAAGCACCACCCGCTCGGCATACACTTTCTTGTCACAGTTTCCCGCCGCCATGCTGCTCCCCAAATATAGATTGAAGCGTTTCCCGCCGATGACCACGGCATACTGCGTCTTTTTTCTGCCGGCTGCGCGTTTTTTCGTGCGGGTCAGCAGCCGTACCGACGTTTCGCTTCGGCTGGTCTGCGCCGTGACCTGTCCCCAGCCATGCCCGATATGTCCAAGCCCCGCTTCGGTGGTCGGCGGGGTCACCGCGGAAATGAGAAGCTGTCCGCGCTGCACGACATCGCCCTTGCAAACCAGCGGATACCCGCCAAGTGCCTTGACCTCGGTCACCAGTCCATCGCGGGACGCGACCACCCCGGTTACCGCTTTGTCATCGAGCGTCTCCGGGTCGCCGTCCCCGCCGAAAGCCTCCACGGTAATCACATTTCCAATGCGGCTGACCGTCACAAAATCGACTGTATCCTCCATTTCCCGCCGCACATATTCCCTGATGGCGGTTTCATCCACCGCAGCAATCGGAATCCCCGCATATGCCCCCGCTTCATGCAGCGTCTCACGCAGACGGTAGGTGGAAATCCCCGGCTGTGCATGGATTTCCACCACCCAGACAAACGAAGTCAGCGCCCAGAACAGCACACCCAGTGCCGCAAACCCGGCGAAAAGCACATACCGCCGCCGCAGCCGGTGCAGGACAAACGGCGCGCCATGCCGCGCAAGAATGTGGACGCGGCATCCGGTGCGGCGAATGACCGGGCGCAGCCTCCGGAAATCCCGCACGGACACCGTTGCGTGCAGCTCCCCGAAATCCATCCGGCAGGTACGCCGCAGCCCGATTCCGCCACGTGCGCAGGCATTGAGAAAGCGTTCGATGGACGCACCCCGCACACGGATGCGCACCTCCCCCGCCAGCAGTTCGAGCGTTTCGCCAATCACACCCGCTCCTCCTCTTTTGTGAGATATTCCACCGCGCGGATTGTTCCGGAAACGGTCAGTTCGGTCAATGTGAGCGCACTCAGTTCCAGATTGCAGCCGGTAATGCGCAACTCTCCATCTGCCAGTGCGACGCGCATCACGGTATCGCTGTATTCAATCATCCCGCGGTGGTTTTCCACCTCTGCCTGACGGTCTCCGGTCAGTTCCACATGGGGCAGACGGGGATTCAAATCTTCCGCAAGGAAATTGCCGCGCGCAAAATCACGCAGCCGGTCATTCCATTCCCGCACAGGCTCGCCTCCCTTCAAGCAAACCTATGCATCCAAAGCGCGTGATATGCCGCAAGGCATGTGCATATGGTAAAACAGACTGAAACGGAGGTCCTTTCATGAAACACCGTTTTTTGCCCGCAGGCGCGGCACTTTTCTTTTTCCTTGCCCTGATTTTGGGCGCGGACGCAGCGCGCGAAGGCGCGCGCACCGGACTATCCCTGTCGTTCCAGATGGCAATTCCGGCGCTGTTTCCCTTTTTTGCAGCCGGTTCCCTGCTGACCGACACCGGCGTGACCGCTGCACTCGGGCGCTTGTGCGCCCGCCCGATGTGGCGGCTGTACGGTCTGCCGGGCGATGCAGCAGGCGCGCTCGTCCTTGGGCTGACCGGCGGATATCCGGTCGGTGTGCAGGCCGCCGCCGACCTCTATGCCTCCGGACGGCTGACCAAAGAACAGGCAGAACGCCTGCTGGGGTTCTGCAACAACACGGGTCCGGCGTTTATTGTCGGTGTGTGCGGTGCCGGGGTGTTCGGGTCGGTTTCGTACGGGCTGATCCTCTACGGCATCCACATTTTCGCGGCGCTGCTGACTGGGCTCGCCATGACCCATCCGGGACAGGGCGCGCCCCCAGACACCGGACGCGCCGCGGTGCATCGTCCGCCCTTGTCTGCCGCGCTTGTGCGTGCGTGCGAACGCGCCGCGCAGACCAGTATCAAGGTAGCGGCCTTTATCACGCTGTTCGCAGTCTTTACCGCGCTTCTGGATGCCTGCGGCGCATTATCCGTCTTATCCGCAGCCTGTGAGCCGCTGTGCAGAATGCTCTCTCTCCCCGCGCACGCGGCGCAGCCGCTGACCCTCGGTGCATTGGAACTGACACGCGGTCTGTTTCTCCTGCCCGAAACCGGTCTCCCGCTGCACCATGCGCTGCCGGCTGCAAGTATGCTGCTCGCATTTGGGGGACTTTCTGTCTGGTGCCAGTCTGCAAGCCTTGCCGGCACCCTCTCCCTGCGGCGCTGCTGGATTGGAAAGGTGCTGCACGCCATGGTCGCAGGCGCGCTGACCGTATTCTGGTGCGCCGCCGCGCCCCATCCGCTGCCGGCTTTTGCGCCGGATGCCGGAGCAGTTCCGGTCCTGCCGCTTTGGATGCGGATTTTACCGATTATTTTGTTGACAATCACCTATGGAAAACAGCGTCTGCATCGGCTATAATAAACATAGATTGCCCATTCCGTGAGTCTGGCGTTGCCGCCCGGCTCACTTTGCATATCGGAGGTATTTTTTCATGTTCCGAACCCGAAAACTCTTCCGGCAGGACATTGAGCCGCGCTGCGCCTATTGCAGCCGCGCCAATGTGCTCAACGAACACAGCATGTCCTGCCGCAAACGCGGCATTGTCCCCATGACCGGAAGCTGCCGCGCGTTCCGGTACGACCCGCTGCGCCGGGTACCGCCGCGCCCCGCCGCGCTCCGCGGCACATTCACCGACGCTGACTTTTCACTGGAGGAACCCGACGACCATGAACCGTAATTCCCTGACCCGCAGCCGCACGCATCTGCGGCTGACCGCCGCTTTTTTCACTGTTTTCCTGCTGATTTGCTGCCTGCTTCCGGGCGCTGCGGCGCTCTCGGACCCTGCACCGCAGGCAGAAGCGGTTTATCTTGCAGACCCCGAAAGCGGGTTCGTGCTCTATGAAAAAAATGCAGATGAAAAACGTTTCCCGGCATCGACCACCAAAATCATGACCGCACTGCTGACCCTCGAAAATGTGGATAATCTGGACACGCTCGTCGAGGTCACCGAGGAGGATTTCAACGGCGTAGAGTCCGATTCCTCCAAAGCCGGATTCAAGGTCGGTGAGCAGGTTCCCGTCATTGACCTGCTGTATGGTCTGATGCTGCCCTCGGGCAACGAAGCTGCGAACACGCTCGCGCGCTACGTCGGCGGCTCGGTGGACAAATTTGTCGAGATGATGAACGACCGCGCCAAGGAACTCGGCTGCGAAAATACACATTTCATGAACCCGAACGGTCTGCACAACGAGGATCATTATACGACGGCACGAGACCTGTACATCATTACGCAGCGCGCCATGCAGGACGAAACCTTTCAGCTCATTGTAAACACCGCGCAGAAAACCCTCAGCAAAAACAATCTGACCCCCGAGCGCGGCGGCAAGCCGCTCAAGGTCTACACGACAAATATGCTGATTTTCAGCCGCCATCAGACTGCGTATTACTACCCCTATGCCAAGGGCATCAAAACCGGCCACACCTCACAGGCGGGTTACTGTCTGGTTGCCGCCGCAGAGAAAAAGGGCGGCAGACTGATCTCGGTCATGCTCGGCTGCGAACGCCCCGAGGGTGCGGCACAGCCGGTCACCTTTGCGGAAACCCGCCGCATGTTTGAATGGGGTTACGAAAACTTCACCAACATGAAACTGGTGGAAAAGGGGGCGGAGGAATACTCCAAACAGATTTCCGTGCGCCTGTCCACCGAAGATGACAAGCTCGTACTGGTGACACAGAGCGATTTGGAGGGTACCGTTCCCAAGGATATCAACCTCGAAGATCTGGAACTGAACTATGATGTTCCGAAATCGGTCGATGCGCCGGTCAAGGCAGGGGACAAGCTCGGCACGTTAAATGTGCAGTATAACGGCGTGGACTACGGCACTGTGGATATGGTTGCGTTGAGCGATGTATCCCGCTCTGAGGTGCTCTATTACGCCGATAAAATCGAGCATTTCTTCCAAAGCCCGCTGTTCCGCATCCTTGTTGTGCTGATTATCGTACTGTTCTTCGCGTATTTCGGCATTCTGTTCTATCGCGCCCGCAGACGCCGTCTGCGCCGCCAACAGATGATGAAATCCAGACAGGCGCGTTATCGCGATTATGACAAGCGCGACCGCGATCAAAACGGCCGCTGATGAAAAATCTGCATTAAAAAACTCCCCTGCATGCGATATGCGAGGGAGTTTCTTATTTATGCGTGTAAAATCAGCGCCTTGACCAGTGTGCTTACGCCGCCAAGGATGAATACCCAGATGATAAATTTACGGATATTGTTTTCCCCGAGGCGTTTGTCAATCTGACCGCCGACAAACATGCCGAGCGCTGCCGCCGGAATGGTGACTGCGGTGATCTGTAACGTGAACGCGGTAAAAATTCCATTGATCAGATATGCAACGACACGGAACGCGTTTTCAATCAAGAACACAAAGCAGGTGTTCGCACGGAACGCGCGGCGGTCGGTCGAAGAACGCTCCATATAGATGAGAAAGAGCAGGTTGATGCCGAACAAGCCTGCTGTGACGCCGGAAAGAAAGCACATCACAGCTTTGATGATCGGGTTCGGCTTAAACTGCTTTGCCTTGTCGCGCGTCAACATTTCGATGCCCAGACCGATAATCAAAACTCCAAGCACAACCTTGATAATCCACGGCGCACCGAGCTTCAGAAGCATGGTTCCCGGAATAATACCGAGCAGCACCCAGAATACAATCGGCGCCACAATCTGCCACGAGAAATTCTTTCTGTTTTTCAGCACGATATATGCGTTGAGGCCGAGCGAAATCGGCAGCATACTGGGCGAAATATCCTTGTTGTCCAGTTTCATTGCAAGCAGCGGATTGAAAATCAGCGGGTCGCCAAAGCCGGCAAGCCCTTTGACAACAAATGCACAGGATACAACGATAAAAATATAAACAGCAAGTGTTGGTGTCATCGTCATGGTGTTCCCTCTTTTTTCAGATTAGGCGGCACTGTGCCGCCCCCCCAATTTATTTATTTATCATATCACAATTTTTCTCAAAAGCGAAGAACAATCTTTGCAAATGCATCAAATGCACAAGAATCCGCAGGTTTTGTGCAAAAACTTGCGCATAAAGCGGCGGTGTACACTCCAGATGCACACCGCCCGCAATTACCGGTCAATTCGTTTCATGAGCATATTTTCCGCGATGCCATCGCGGTACAAATCCTGAATCAGCGCAATCTTCCGGAACCCTTTCGAGGTATACAGCGCACGTGCACGCGGATTGAACCCGCTGACGCAAATGAACATATTGCGTGCACCAAGCGCCTTTGACGTCCCCTCGAATACATCAAGCAGCAAACTGCCGATTCCCATGCCGCGGCAGTTCTTTTTTACGCCGAGCAGCGCCAGATATGGCCACGCACCGAACATCCCCTGCCACTCGCACTGCATCAGCCCGACCGCTTCGCCGGCAGAAGTCTCCGCCGTGAGCACCGCGCCGTGCGCCAATGCATCGGTCAGAATGCCGCGCAGCACAGATTCATCCGGCGCATAGTACCGCTCCCACAGAATACTGTCCCGCATGACATCCATATAGTCTTCCAGCCGGGCGGGGTCGCCCTTTTTGATCTGAACCTCCATCGCGCACCTCCTTTTCTGCTTGTGCATCCAGTATAGCACACCTCCAAAAGCAGATACAAGGCATCCGTCCGTTTTTCAGGATTGTCGCCATGCGGAGCACGCGGTTTTTGTGCAGATTGGAAAAGAATTTTCACTTCCGGAATGGCTGTGGAGAACGCACGCTCAAATCCCGATACTTACTCGGCGACATCCCGACAATCTGGGAGAACACCTGACTGAACCGGTTGGGGTCGTCATAGCCGACGATACTCGAAATATAGGTGATTGTGCAGTCTGTACTGGTGAGCAGCGACTGCGCTTCACCAATCCTGCGCCGGGTGCGGTACTGCATCGGAGATGTGCCGAACGTCTCGGAAAAAACGTGCGACGCATAGAACCTGTTGATGTGAAACCGCTGCGCCAGATCGTTGAGCGTAAAGTTTGACGCATAGTTGAGGTTGATATACTGCCGCATTTCCTCCGCAAGCGACAAATCCGGGCTGTGCGCCTCTCCTTTTGCGGTGCAGTGCACCTGCTCTGTCAGCCCTCTGATAATTGCAATCAGTGCATATAGGAACCCATGCGCCATTTCCGAAACATTGCTCTGCTGCTTTTTTAGGCTGTACTCCAACATATGAAATCCATTCAGGATAAAATCAAAATACACGCCGCTTTCCACATGGCAGCTACCGCCTGACGGGTTCGGCACAATGCTGCCCGGACGCAGTCCATCAAGGTGCAGCCCGGTCACCCCGCAGAGGAAAAACCGCATCGGTTCGTCACTCGAAGCAATGTCCTGATGCAGCACCTTTGTATTATAGAGAAGCAAATCCCCCGGTTTGCTGTGGTACAGCGCTCCGTCGATCAGGTGCACGCCGTTTCCCTGATATACCAGCCCGATCTCGGTAATATCCTCATGGCTGTGGATGGCGCGCAGCGTTCCGCTGTTGTCGATCTCCGTATTTGTCACATAAGCCATATTTCCAATCCCCACCGGAGCGCTGTGGGGCAGCGAGGCAATGCTGTGCGGAACCGCATACATGTGAATCATGGCACACCTCCTGAAAATCATAGTATCTCTCTGTTTTTTATATTATAACAGAACACAGGGAAAATACCATTGATAACTTGCGCTTCTGTGCGTGGAATTGTCTTAAAATTATAAATAGTATTGTCTGTGTATGGCATATCAAAACTTATCATACGAAAATTGCTGTTTTCATGCGCATCGGGAAATTTTCATAGAAAAAGAAACAATAAATTAACTGACTTATAAAAAGATATTTTCAAAAAGAAAATAAAAGAATCCATCTCGAGCAGCTCGAATATACCGTTAAAATTTGCGAATCGTGCAAATTCACCAAACTATGCCATGATAAAATGTGCATTATTTCAGACATTCCCCCGCGTTTTGTACAAAATAATAGTTATAAACTATGCACTATGCTTAAATCGCAAAAACGCAGAAATGGAATTCATACTTTTGTATCCTCCGTTTTCCTCTTTACTTCTAAAAATATATTAAAAATATCCGCAATAAATTCAAGGTATCCATTTGAAAAAACACCGATAATGACTTTGCTGAAAACGACAGGGTTCAGCGCCATGGCATATTCTAGAAAATATAAGGAAGAAGAAAGTTCTAACTGGAGGAAAATAGTTTATGGGTTTCGGAAAGAAAAAAGTCTTGGCTGAAAGCGCCGAAGTATCAGCGGGACAAGCCGCAGCAGGGGTGCAGGAAAATCGCATCACGGTCGGAGAGCGTCTGGCATATGGCTGCGGCGATACCGCATGCAACATTGTCTTTGGTATGATCAGCACCCTGCTGACCCTGTTCTATACGGATTACGCCGGCATTTCTGTTGCCACCGTTGGTATGGTCATGCTGATTTCCCGTATCTTTGACGGCACATCCGACGTCATTATGGGATTTATCGTCAACAAAACCAAGTCGAAATGGGGCAAAGCGCGTCCGTGGATTTTGTGGATGAGCGTACCGTACTGTATTTCCGCAGTTATGCTGTTTACCGTTCCGCAGACCTCGGAATCCCTGCAATTCTGGTACATCTTTATTACATACAATCTGACAACCACGGTGCTGTATACGGCAATCAACGTTCCTTACGGCACGCTGTCGACCATGATGACCCGCTCTTCCCGCGAGCGCGATCTGCTGTCCGTATTCCGTATGTCGATGGCGCCGGTCGGCAGAATCATTTCGGTTACATTGACCATGCCGGTCGTCAAGCTGTTTGGAGACACCAAAGAAGCTTGGTTCAAAGCAATGATGATGTGGTCTTCCATCGCTTTCGTGATGCTGATCATCTGTTTTGTACGCTGCAAGGAGCGCGTGCAGATCGAAGCCGCAGAAAAGAGCAATATTCCGGTGGGCAAGAACATCAAAGCGCTGCTCGGCAACAAATATTTCTGGGCGGTTCTGGTTCTGTGGACGGTTACCTGTGTGCATGGCACCTTGGTCGGCACAGATCTTCCCTATTATTGTAAGTATCTTTTCGGCAATGACAGTTGGATGTACAGTGCGCTCTATCTGGCGGAGGCTGGTACGCTGGTCATCGGCGCAATGCTGTGCCCTCTTCTGCTGAACCGGTTCAGCAAACGCGATCTTGCGCTCTGGGGCTGTATTCTGGCTGTTGCCGCGCACGCAACCCTGATTTTGAATCCGCGCAGTTTCACCTTGGCACTTGTCAGCAGCATTGTGCGCGCGCTCGGCGAAGCGCCGCTGACTGCGATTGTCTTCGGCATGATGGGTGACGTCATCGAATACGGTCAGTGGAAAACACATATTCGTCAGGAAGCATTGATCTTCGGCGGCGGTTCCCTTGGCTTCAAGATCGGCACCGGTATCACCAGTGCAATCATTACAAAACTGATGGATGCAAGCGGATATATGAGTTATGCCGGCGGTTCTGTAGCGCAGCCCCATGAAGCGCTGATGATGATTCAAAATATTTATCTGTACGGTCCCCTGATTATTTGGGCAGTTGCCGTTGTTGTACTTTTGCTGTATAATCTGGACAAGCAGTACCCGGCAATTATGGACGAGCTGAAAGCGCGCGAAGCGCGTGGCGAAATGTAAAGGAGAGAAAATCATGCTGCAATTAGGATTTAACGAAGCAACCTGCAAGGAAAATTCGGACGTAGAGCGCGACCTTGCGCTGTGCGAAAAATATGGCTACGACTACATCGAG
>JAGZOP010000116.1 GCA_018383195.1 Clostridiaceae bacterium
CGAGTGATCGACCAATATACCCCCTTTGATTTCGCGCTGGAACTGGAGGCGCTGCCCTGTCTCTCTGAAATCATCTGTAAGCAATGGCACCCGGATCTGGCAGAGTTTTTGCGGGGAAACCCCTTCATCCATGAACTGACCCTGCTAAACCACGGCCAGAGGACGCTTGACCTGTGGGGTACCAGCATCGGAAAGCTGATGCTGGATATGACCGGCCTGGAAGAACTGTGGCTTGGCGAGGAGACGGAGCAGCTCCTGTTCCAGAACAAGGGGCCGGACGCCTGCACCATCCATGCCGCCGGAAATGGCAGCGGTTTAACCCTCCAATTTATCGGGGAATACCGCCCCCACCCGGAGCTGCCGAACCTGTGGGGACTGCATGGTATCCGGCTGGAAGAGTTTGACCTGACCGGCTTGCCCGTTGTTCATCCCAGCCTGAAGGAGCTGCGGCTCTGGGGCGCGCCGGGAAACCTGAGAAATTTCTCCGCTGTGGCACAGTTCCGAGAACTGACGGACCTCTCCACCTTCGACCTGTTCGGCTTCGACGCGGCCGACATCCCAACCCCGGAGCAGATGCCAAAGCTTCACTGGTTCTGGATGACCAGCCTGCCGGAGGACGCTGCAAAAGCGGCAAAACAGCTCTGGAAAGGCAAGCCGGGCATGGATCTGCGAATCACCAAGCCCCGGAAACCGGAGTGGCTGGCGCAAAATCTGGACAACCCCTTCCGGGGCTGGGACGGCGCGGAGCATATCCCCGCCAGTGCCGCGAAAAAGGCAGCCGATCAATACCGCAAGACTCGTTCTCAGATGATGAAGCTGGCCGCTGAGCCGGACGGGGACGCCCAGACCCAGGCGCTGGAGGCGGTGGCAGCCTACACCCAGACCTTCAATAAGATGCGCTTTATCGAAACCGAGGAACGGGATGAAATTTATATGGCCCTGCGGGGTATCCTGGATGCCCTGCTGGGAGATACGCTCCAGAAAGATGCCCTGATCGAACAGTTTGAGCAGCTACGAGATTTTTGAGGATATGAATTGATGAGCCGAATGGTTGATGAACCCTATTTTACATATAGTACCTACAGCGCCCTGACCTCCGGCATCCAGGTGAAATGCCCAAAATGCAACGGCGCAGGTGTTGTGACAGCGGACGATGAAAATGCTTATTTCCGATGCCTGAGCTGCGGCCATCAAGAAACCCGCGACCGGACGGTCTACCGCTACGATGTACATAACCAATGTAGGAACTGTGGCAGGTGCTATCGGGTGGACATTGAAGATGAGGCAAAGCAGCACTTTTCCGTTCTCCATGTGGCCTGTCCCTATTGCGGGACGACCATGTCGGGCGAGGTACACAAGACGGCGGAGGCTTTCTCCTATGCCGCTGAGATCAAGGACGGAAGGGAACCCTGGTTTGGTCTGGAACTGTGGTTCCTGACCTCCTTTCAAGGCAAGCCGGTCTGGTCTCTCAACCGGGAACATCTTGCCTATCTGATCGACTATCTCAGCGCCGACCTGCGGGAAAAGCCTCTGGGCATCCCACGAAAGACCCAGGCTGACCATCTACCCACCTTCATGAAAACCGCAAAGAACCGGGAGCGGATCGTGAAGCTGCTGAAGAAAATGCAGGAGGAATGAGGATGGAGCAGAAAGTTATTTACAACGGCCAAGTTCTTACTCTGACACAGTTTTGGGCTACGGGGGAGCCTTGCCTGTGGATCACCGACCCACAGCAGATCGGGATATCAAAAATGGAGTTTGTAGGCGGATACCCAAACGAATACTGCATTTTCCTGAAAAATCTGACTGAAACGGAGTTGGAACAAATCACATCCCTGGACGGTACTCCACTGGATATGACAGAAGAACTGCGGCAGCATCTAACAGGAAAGGACAAACCCTATGGCGCTACAGGATAAGAAAATCATGCCTCCCCCTTGGCTGGCTCACCGGGAGATCGAGCGATACTCCATCGGCTGGCGCATGGGCTCTGGGGAGGATTACATAGACCGATTTGGCGATTGGCTGGACGCCCTCTCATCGGAGGAGCGGACGGAATACCGCACCCTCTTTCCCGAACCGGTGACCTGGATGGGCTGGTGGGATGACGAGGACAAGGTTGAGGTGCTGGAGCATGGTGACTTCTGGGTGGATGCATGGCAGCCGGAGGGCCAGCCCAAGTACACCCACCAGTGGCTCCAGCAGGAATTTTCCATGGGGAGAAAGCGAGAACTGTACCTATTCTGGGGCCATCAGCCTGCCGAGGGCGGCCAGCTAACGAAAAGCTGCCTCAGCCAGTGGTGGATGGAGGACTTCTGGTCCATCGCTGACACCTATCTCTGCATGGAGCAGTATATGATGGCCGCAAAAGCTGAGCTGTTCGGTGACGGGAAGATCCGGGACCAGATTTTGAAATGCAGCGACCCCAGGCAGATCAAGGCCCTGGGCCGCAAGGTGCGGGGCTTTGACCAGAGGGTATGGGACAGGTTCAAATACGCCATTGTGCTGGGTGGCAACTGGTACAAATTCAGCCAGAACCGTGACCTGCGGGAGTTTCTCCTCTCTACCGGGGACAGCGTGCTGGTGGAGGCCAGCCCCTATGACAGCATCTGGGGCATCCGGCTCTCGTCCAGCTCCCCGGGGGCCCAGGACCCGATGAAGTGGCGGGGGCAGAACCTGCTGGGCTTTGCGCTAATGGAGGTGCGGGACGAGCTGCGCCGGGTGACGCAGAATGAAATGCTTTGCGATTGGAGTACGGTATGGCAGAAATGAAACTCTATGAACTGGTCAACCACTATCACATCGGCAC
>JAGZOP010000117.1 GCA_018383195.1 Clostridiaceae bacterium
CATGGCCGCTTTTGCAAAATTGCCCTGGACTTAAAACTTGCCCCTTTACATTTCGATAAAATTCTTTACCCGTGAAATGGCATACACCGCGAACTTTCTGGTCTAAACTACGGATTCTGCCCATATCGCTTGCCTGGTATTTTCCTTCATAGCCAGGGATATCTTTCCATGTTTCCAAACTTATCACCTCCATAAGAAAGCAGACGGCAGGGATTTTGTGCCTGCCGCCCGGTGTGCATTGCTTATTCCTCCGGCTGTTTTGCAGCCTGGCGCTTCTTCCCCCTGTGTTTCTTGAACTTTGTCCAGCACCAATGCAGGAAGTCGGTGATCCAATATACGATACTGCCGATGGCAAATCCGTACAGAAGAAAGAAGATCACGATCACGTCCACTTGCTTTGCAAACTCATAAAATTCTGTCATATCCTTTTACCTCGCATTTTCTTTGAATGGGCGGGCGGCAGCGGTGACTGCCGCCCCTGTGTTGTCTCAGGAAAGATAATCGTCGTCATCCTCAGTGGCGAAATCGTCCTCGGCACGGCTCTTGCCACCCAGCGGCTCCCCGTCGGAGATCTTCTGCAGGTTGTTCAGCCCACAGGCGATGCCCCGGTTGCCGTTGGAATTAAAGGCATACAGGTTGATGCTGGCCCTGCCGTAAACGCCGGAGTACACCTCGGAACGCTCCAGGATGGGGTTCAGATCCGCATCCACGATGCCGGGAGCGGTGGCGGAGTTGGCGTTGATGAAGTACGCATCCGCATAGACCGGATCGTCGGGGCGTTCTGCGTCGCCGTCACGCAGCGGGGTCTTGATGACCGAGAGGGCGGGGACAGTCTTGCCGTTGCCCTTCAGCTTGGACTCGCCCTCCTCATAGGCTGCCTGGATCGCCGCCTTGATGGCTTCCACGGTCTTCTTGTCGGATTTCGGGATAATCAGGCTGACGCTGTACTTGGGCGTGCCGCCATTGATGCTCTTGGGGTCCCAGACATTCGCATAGCTCCAGCGGGTTCGGGGACCGGTGATAACCTTCGTCTTATTCACAATCTTTGCCATAATGGTTGTCCTCCTCATTTTCTTTGAAATCGTTGATGGCTGTGTTCATAGCCGGGCGCTTATCGCTCTCCGGCACCAGTACGGGCTTGCCGGGCGGTTTGTAGACAAGACCGCCGAGCAGCTCTTCAAACTTCTTCCGGCCAAGGGCCTGGCTCATGGCTGTGATGCCCAGCAGTTTTTTCTCATAGGGTTCATAGCCGGCAGCTTCGACTGCCTTGGCGACCGCACACTCATCGGTGTACTTCCGGTTGGAGCGGCCCTCGACCACTTTGAATCCTGCAAACTTCGTCCCGGACAGGGCTTTCTGCAGAGCGTAGTCCTTGACATCCCCGGCCCAGGAGACCAGCTTGTCCGTTTTGGAAAGGATCGCCGCAATCTCCTCATCTTCCAGGAGTGCGGGCATTTCAAAATCATACCGCGCCAGTTCCAGGTTGTACTCCGCCCGCTTGCGGCAGCTGGCCTTTGCCTTGCAGAACTGGCAGTGATCCCCGGCTTTAAACTCACCCTTGCCCTCGTATGCCAGTTTTGCGGCAGGGGCAAGCACGGTTTCGGCCCAGGACAGGAGTTCTTCCCGGCTCATGGTGTATGTGCTGATATTCTCCCGACGTGGCTGGTAGATGGTAAGGCTGATTTGCTGGGTGTCATAGATCCCATCGAACAGGTCAAGGGCGCCCAGCGCATAGCAGGAAAGCTGGCTGTTCTGCTCTGCCGACACCAGGACCCCAAGCCCGTGCTTGTAGTCGATGATGTGGAGAAGCCCGTCCGTGACGATGACGCAGTCCCCGGTGCCGAAGCTGCCCTCGATCCCTACATAGCGGGAATAGTCGAGCCGCTGCTCCACAAGCACCAGCGGGTCGGCGCAGCGTTCCCTTGCCTCTGCCACTTCCTCCATTACGAAGGCACAGTACCCATCGGTGCATTCCTCCATCTCCTGGGAGTAGTAGGTCAGGTTCTCCGTAGGGTCCTTCACCCTGCGGCCGAGGGCTTTTTCCACCTTGTAAGCGCACAGTTCATGGCAGTCGGTCCCCTCCTGGGCGTATTCGCTGGGCCTGTCCGCATACTCCTCGCAGAGCCTCGCTGACGGCGGGCAGTTGATCCACCTGTGGCTTGCGGAAGCGGAAAGGAAAGAATGTTTACCCATCGGTCCCCGCCTCCGGCTTTCCGAGCGCGTCCGCTTCCTTCAGAAACTCTTCGTACCTGGAAGGGTCGATATCCGACAGCTTCCGCGCTCCGTACTTTGTGATGAGGGCTTTCACCTCTGCCGAGTACCCAGCCTGGGCGATTACCGTCATGCGGTGGCGCACCTCTTCAAAGGCGGGCGCTTTCGGCTTTCCTTTGGGAGCTGCCTTTGACGGCGTATCCTCTGCCGCCTGGGAAGAAAACATCCCCGCCAGCGTATTGGCGATTTCGATGATGGTCTCCCCGCAGGAGCGCAGCTCCTTAATCTGTAAGTCCAGGTCGCTCATTTTCCCCATTCGGCGTTCCTCCTTCCTGATTTGCCGTCTGCAGCTTTCTGGCGAGACGCTTTGCGATCACACTGATGGCGATCAGCACATCAGCGAGTTCCTCGTCAAGCTGCCTGTCTCTGGTTGTCTCTGAATTTTCCTGCATCCGCAGTACCTCCGTTTCCGAGTGGCTTTCCTGCCCCTCTGTCTCTGAAAGGACAGAACCGGGATTTTTCAGCGGAGAAAAATTTTGCCGTCCCTGTGCCTCTCACTTCTGAAAGGACAAGG
>JAGZOP010000118.1 GCA_018383195.1 Clostridiaceae bacterium
TACAGACAGCCGCCCCATGTGGTACAATCAAGGTACGGAATAGTGGGGCTGGCTGTCGGAAACGGAGGAATTTATGTTAAGACAGACCACCCAGCAACTTATTACCGCCCTCTACCCAAGACTATCCCATGAGGACGAACTTTCCGGCGAGAGCAATTCCATTTCCAACCAAAAGCGGATTTTGGAAACCTACGCCAAGCAGAACGGCTTTACAAACCTGCGCTGGTACACCGACGACGGTTATTCCGGCGCAAACTTTCAAAGACCCGGATTTCAAGCCATGCTTGCAGACATTGAAGCCGGGAAAGTCGGCACAGTCATTGTCAAGGATATGTCCCGGTTAGGGCGAAACTACTTACAAGTGGGAATGTACACCGAAATGATTTTCCCACAGAAAAACGTCCGTTTCATTGCTATCAATGACGGCGTGGACAGTGCGCAGGGGGAAAATGATTTTGCCCCGCTGCGGAACATTTTTAACGAATGGCTGGTGAGGGACACGAGCAAGAAAATCAAGGCGGTCAAACGCTCTAAGGGAATGAGCGGCAAGCCCATCACAAGCAAGCCCGTCTATGGCTATCTTATGGACAAGGACGAGAACTTTATTATTGACGAGGAAGCCGCCCCGGTGGTACGGCAGATTTACAGCCTTTGCCTTGCCGGGAACGGTCCGACCAAGATAGCCCGTATGCTCACAGAGCAGCAAATCCCCACGCCGGGGACGCTGGAATACCGCAGGACGGGAAGCACCCGCCGCTACCACCCCGGCTATGAGTGCAAGTGGGCGACCAATACCGTTGCACATATCCTTGAAAACCGGGAATATACGGGCTGCCTTGTGAATTTCAAGACGGACAAGGTTTCCTACAAGCTGAAACACAGCGTAGAAAATCCCCCGGAAAAGCAGGTCATTTTTGAAAACCACCATGAGCCTGTCATTGACCGGGAAACATGGGAACGGGTGCAGGAGTTACGCAGGCAGCGCAAACGCCCCAACCGCTATGATGAAGTGGGCTTGTTTTCCGGCATACTCTTTTGTGCAGACTGCGGCAGCGTCATGTACCAGCAGCGGTATCAGACGGACAAGCGCAGGCAGGACTGTTATATCTGCGGCAGCTACAAGAAACGGACAAGGGACTGTACGGCGCACTTTATCCGCACCGACCTTTTGACCGCCGGAGTGACCGAAAACCTTAGAAAGATTACCAGCTATGCGGCAAAGCATGAAGCCCGGTTTATGAAGCTGCTTGTGGAGCAGAACGAGGACGGGGGCAGACGCAGGAACGCCGCCAAGAAAAAGGAACTGGAAACGGCACAGAAGCGTATCAGTGAACTGTCCGCTATCTTCAAGCGGCTGTATGAGGACAGCGTGACCGGGCGCATATCAGACGAGCGTTTTTCGGAACTGTCGGCAGACTATGAAGCCGAGCAGAAAGAACTGAAAGAGCGTGCCGCCGGATTGCAGGAAGAACTTTCCAAAGCGCAGGAAGCCACCGAAAACGCAGAAAAGTTTATGAAAGTGGTTCGTAAACACACCAGTTTTGAAGAACTTACCCCCACTCTGCTGCGGGAATTTGTGGAGAAAATCGTTATCCATGAAAGCGTTGCCCTTGACGGGAAACGCCGGGGGAAGTTACGCAGACAAGAAATCGAAATCTATTATTCTTTTGTCGGCAAGGTAGAACTGCCCGACTAATGCCCGCCCTGTCCGGTTCTCTTACCGGATAGGAACGGCAAAATTTTTTACACTTCTTTTACTTCTTTATCTCACATGAGTAAAATCACAGGGCATTAAGCAGCTTGTCGCCGGAGGTGGCGTTGCCCTGATCGGCATGACCCTTGTTCCGCTGCTGTCCGGGCTGCTGGGATAACCCCATGTGTGTTAGAAAACCCTCCGCGCCCTCTCTAATCTGGGAGGGCGCGGGAAAGGAGGTGTCCCCACATGATCGGTGATTTAATCGGGGAATGGATCAAAGGAATCCTGATCGACGGTATCATGGGCAACCTGTCCGGCCTGTTTAACACGGTCAATACCAAAGTCGGGGAAATCGCGTCGGATGTGGGCAGTACCCCGCAGGACTGGAACGGCGGCATTTTTTCCATGCTGCAAAACCTGTCCGAAACGGTGATCGTCCCCATTGCGGCGGCCATTCTCGCCCTTGTGATGTGCTATGAGCTGATCGACATGATCGTGGAAAAGAACAATATGCACGACTTCGACAGCTCCATGTTCTTCCGCTGGATTTTCAAAAGCGCCTTCGCCATCCTCATTGTGACGAACACATGGAATATCGTCATGGGCGTGTTTGACGCCACCCAGCAGGTCGTCAACCAGAGCGCCGGGGTGATTATCGGAGATACCAGCATTGATTTTGACACGCTGCTCCCTGATCTGGAAAGCCGCCTTGAAGCAATGGACATCGGGCCGCTGCTGGGCCTGTGGTTCCAGACCCTTGTTGTGGGGCTGACGATGAACATTCTTTCCATCTGCATTTTCCTTGTGACCTATGGAAGAATGATTGAAATTTACGCCGTGACCGCATTGGGGCCGATCCCCCTTGCCACGCTGGGCAATGCAGAGTGGCGCGGCATGGGCCAGAACTATTTGAAATCCCTGCTTGCGCTGGGCTTCCAAGCCTTTTTAATCATGGTGGTTGTCGGGATTTATGCGGTGCTGATCCAGCAGATCGGAACCGCCGACGACATATCCGGCGCAATCTGGGGCTGTATGGGCTATACCGTTTTGCTTTGCTTCTGTCTGTTCAAGAC
>JAGZOP010000119.1 GCA_018383195.1 Clostridiaceae bacterium
GAATCGTTCCACCCCTGTATCTGTGTCAAGCTGCCGGTGGCAGGTTGACGCAGGCAGGCGGCGGGATGGGGTGGCAATATACCACCCCATGAACAGGGGATTCCAAAACGAAAACCCCTGCGCCGACTGCATGGGCAAGGCTGGCAGTTTGGCAGAAATGCAGCCTTGTCCAGCGGCTCCCGCAGGAGTCGCAATCCCTCTCGGAGAGCGCACGTGCCCGACCAACGGGAGGGCTACCACCGCCTGCTTTAGCAGGTGGTGAGTAAGTGCGCCCTTCGGGATGAAAAAGAGGAAGGCCCCCGGTTTCCCGGAGACCTCCCAGCCATTTTCAATCGTGCGCTGCCAGCTTTCGCCGCAGGTATTCTTCCAGATTATCAAGCCCTACCGCCTGTACTTCCGGCAGCACTTTTTCCAGCACAGCGCCCTCCTGAATGAGCCGCCTTGTCCGGGCTTTTCGTGCCTTCACCCGGTCCCGTGCCTGGGCTTCCTCCAAGCGGTGCTTTGCCTGTAACAGTTTCTTTTCTTCACTTGTCATAGGTTTACCTCCGTTTCTGCCAGATCAGGTCATAGCCCAGCACATCGGCCAGCTCCACGACCTCTTTATAGCGAATAGATTCTCGCTGGAGCTTGGCGGACAGGTTGGAAACACTGTCCGACCAGCCGTATTCCTCATGAAGCCGGTCAACCAGCTCCTGCATGGTGTATCCCGCCCGGACGATCTGTGCCTTAATTTCGTTGCGTACCGTCATCATCAAAAATCCTCCTAAATTTACTTGATAAAAAAGCGAAGCCGGTACGCCCTCTGGCATAGCCGCTTCGCTGTGTCGTGAAAAATTCTCTTATCAATAAATCCGTTCAGAATTGCCGGTGTGATGTCCCGTCCATAGGTCGCACCTTCCGACTTTCCCGTTCCGTGTGACTTGGTTTGAAACCGTGCATTTTCCCATGGTTCCATGCACTCGGTTCACCGGGGTGAGAAGCACGGTTTCGCAAAATGATTTCTTCCAACCGTCAAATACTTTTCGATTCCCACTTGCCTTGATTTACCCCTCCGATTTTGCCAGCGATTTTTGATATACAACCGCTGAATTGCTATAAAAGGGAGAACAACTGTCAATCAAAGCGTACGTACGTACACGATTCAGCGCCGCCATTCCTCCGGCACATCTTCCGGTACGTACGTACGCATCGAATCGCCGGAAAACACTGATATATGATTTCTCACCAATACTTCAACCCCCAGAAAGCCACGCACCCGCCGTCCGGCGGCATTGGTCACATTGTTGCAATATTCCAGATTATAGCGGCTCTGGCAGGCGATCAGGGCTTCGCTGAAGCTACGGGGTTTCAGGGCAGGCAGGTTGTTCTCGGTGCAGTAAATCTGGTATGCCTCGTACAGCTCTTTGGAACTGGCGGACATATCGGCTTTCAGGCGAACATATCCGTCAGAATCCAGAAAATCATAGACATTGTTGTTGTCCCGTTTGACTGCTTCCCGGTTTTCTCTGGTGCGGTCACTTTCGGTGAACTTGAAGTTGTCTGCGGCCAGCCGCTGCAATCCCTCAAAAGCCCACAGCAGAATACCCTCCACCTCGGCTTTCATCTTCTCGGCAAGGTCAGGATCATCCACACGGCCAGCCGGTTTTTCTTTCGTGGCCAACACCAGCTGTCGGCGGTAAAAGCCGTCGCTCCGGTCAAACAGGGCCTGCAAATCTCCGTTGGAGAAGGCCAGCAGCCGGGCGCACATCCATCCCTGATAGCTCTGCTTACCCTTGCGCTCCAAATCCATCTTGCCCTGGGCAGTAACGATGGACTTTACATAGTTGGTCTGACGCAGGGCTTCCATCCGCATATCGTCATCCACACACAGGAGGATGTGCTCCAAATCGGCACGGGCAAATCGGTTCTCGGATATTTTCCCGATACTGCCGTCCTTCATGTTGGAGCCGAACAAAGCTCCCAGCACAGCGCCGATCTGCGACTTGCCCTCGCCGCCGCTGCCTTTAATCACCATCATCCGCTGTCCCTTATTGCTGGGGATCAGGCAGTAGCCGATATATTCCTGCAAGGTGGGGATGTCCTCCGGGTAGAGCAGGCCATCCAGAAATTGCAGCCAGAGAACAGGTTTTGGGGCATTGGGGTTATAGGCCACGGGGAAGCGGTTGCGGACGATTTTCGGCTTTCCCTCCGCAAAGGCTCCATCCAGAAAAAGCGTCCCGTTGGAAAGATGAATCTGATCCGGCTCCGGGGGAAAATCCTCTGCCAGTGCCGCCAGTTTCATCAGCTCCACAATGTTGCTGATTTTGCGGGGAATGTTGCTGACCGCACAGCATTTCAGCTCCTCAAAAATCTCTCCCCGCAAAGGTAGCTCATCGGTCACACGGCCTTCGGGCGTGAAAAAAGCCCCGTTTGTGAAGATGATCTTGTGTGTCTGCAAGAACTCTTCACAAAATAGGGCTTCGTTGATACTTTTTCCATCGAACCAGACGGGCATCCCGTCAAGCTGCGCTTTGTTTTTCATGGGCGTTGTCCTCCTTTTTCAGCCTGTCCAGCCGTTCCTCCAAACCGGCGATCAGGCCATCCTTGTTGAGCATTTCTACGATTTTCACTCGCTGTTCCAGCTCAGCGGCAATGAGCAAATCTGCCAGATACTCCACATAGTCCAGCATCTGGCAGGCTTCCACAAACCGGTCATCCAGAACATCTTCCGGTGTCTTGGGTGCGTACTGCACCTTCCAGCTT
>JAGZOP010000005.1 GCA_018383195.1 Clostridiaceae bacterium
CAGCTGGGAGAGCATCTGCCTTACAAGCAGAGGGTCACAGGTTCGAGCCCTGTAACTTCCACCAACATCGAAGGCACTCACGAAAGTGGGTGCCTTTTGCTATGCCTGCATAAAAAACAGAGCAGGGCTCGAACCTGCTTTTCATCGCGATGCGGGACGAAGTCCGTGCCGCAGGCGCGGGCTTCGAGCCCTGTAACTTCCACCAACATTGAAGGCCCCTACCTTTTGGTAGGGGCTTTTTTCATGTCTGCATCCCTCAAATAGAAAAAGTGCGGTTTTAGAATTCCCGCACTTCTTTTCTGCTCAGCACACAACGGCATCTTCTGCCGTAAATCCATCAAGAGAGTTTTCTTTGACCTGAATGCAGACATAGGTGATGTCAGAACTCTCCGCTGCAAAGAATTGACGCTTTGCTGTCGGGGAGATCTTCAGCCAATCCCCTGCCGTGAGCGCGACCTCCTCGCCGTCAATGACAGCCTTGCCCGCTCCTGCGAGAATCCCGTAGATTTCCTCGTTCTGCTTATGGGAATGTACGAACGGTACGCCTGCACCGGCGGGGAGCCGGTTGATGCTGACCTCTGCGCCAGTCAAGGACAACTGATTGTGAAGTTCAACGCGGCTTTCGATTCCGATATTGGTTTTCGTGTAATTTTTCATGGGTTTGACCTCCAAAAGTGATTTGCAAGACCCCTTGCCTGCTTTTAGTTTACGATTCTGCGCATGCAAAAACAAGTACGCACTTTTTTATAACTGTACATACAAAAAAGAATGTGTTACACTTGGCACAAGGAGGTGTACCGCAATGAAAACAAAGGACGAGCTTCCAGCATGCCCGGTGGCAACCGCAGTCTCTCTGATCGGCGGAAAGTGGAAGCTTTTGATTCTTCGCAATCTGAAATCGCGCCCATGGCGGTTTAACGAATTGCAGCGAGATTTGGACGGTATCTCGCAGAAAGTCCTGACGGACAGCCTGCGCCAAATGATTGAGGATGGACTTGCCTACCGACACGATTATCAGGTGATGCCCCCGCGCGTTGAGTATGGGTTAACAGCGCTCGGCAAAGAAATGCTGCCGATTATCGATGCCCTTGCCGATTTCGGGAATTATTATAAATCAGTAATCCGGCAGCAGAACTGATGCGCCGCGGCAAGACAAATCCCAACAAAAAAATCCTACCCGCAGCTTTGGCTGCGGGTAGGATTTTCTGTTTTCACTGCTTATCCCATTTTGTCCACAATGGTATTCAGCACCTCGCTGGCAATCTCGCCTGCCACCCGTGCGCCGCCGCCGCCGTTTTCTACGCATACAATGAATGCATAGGGATGGCTGTCGCTGTCGATAAAGCCCGCAAACCATGCATTCGGCGTTTTGCCGCCGCCGACTTCTGCGGTGCCCGACTTGGCGCAGGTGCCCTCCGGGAACCGGTCCGTGCCGTATGTTTCCACGACGTTATTCCGCAGCATCTTGCGCAATGTCTGCGCCGTTTCTGCCGCAACCAGTTCGCCGGTTTCCTTGCTCTGGAAAGAGCGGGCCGGCAAAATCGAACCGGTGTCAATGCGCTGAATCAGACGCGGTTCTGCGGCTTTTCCGCCCGATGCAATCGCGCCCATGTACGTCATCATAGAGCAGGGATTGAGCGCATCCTTGCCCTGTCCGACGCCGCCCCATGCGATTTCTCCCTTGTCCGCACCGCGGAACGAAAAGGTTCCCTTCATGGTCTGGATGCCGTTTACCGACAGGCTGGAGGTCAGCCCCGCACGATCGACATATTCCTGCATGGTGTCGCCGCCTAATTCGGCGGCAAGCTGACCGAATACGCCGTTGCATGAATTTGCAAACGCCGATTCGATATCGAGGGTGCCGTGCGCATGCGGGCAGGTGATTTTTGCGCCGCCCACGGTCACGCTGCCGTCACACTTCCATGTGCGGTCATAAATGTCTGGAATGTTTTCCAACGCCGCGTTCAGCGTCACGGTCTTGAAAATTGAGCCGGGAACAATCGCAGCGGACAGGAAACGGTTTAAGAACACACCCTCATATTTTTCATCCTCGAAGCTCTCCGGCGGGTTGTCCGGGTCAAAGGTCGGATTGGAAACCATGCACAAGATTTCTCCTGTTTTATAGTCATACACACCGACCGTACCCTTCTGTCCATCCAGCGCCTTGTATGCTGCGACATTGAACGCCGCGTCAATCGTCAGGTTGACCGTGCGCTGTCCGGCAAAGAGCGGATAGCTGCCCGTAATCAGGTTATACCCCGAAAGCTCATCGCCGAAGGCGTGCAGCGCACCGGTGCCAATGCTGCCCGCGCGGTCTCCCACTGCATGCAGCGTCGCACGGCGCACAGTTTCATCCGGATAGTAAACCCGCTTGCCGTCCTCAATGCTGCTGAGCACATCGCCGTCCCGGTCTGCAATATTTCCCGAAACGAGTTTGCTGCTTTTGCCGTAAACCGCCGCATGAGAAGCCCATTCCCCGCCCTGCGTTACATAGCGGAATCCAAACAGGCACAACCCGGTCAGCAGACACAACGCCAGAATCAGGCACAGCGCCGCGCGCCGCTCAATCTTCTTCATAGCCGATTGCCTCCTCTCGTCTCAGTTCTTTTCTGCTCGGGAGCCTGACGGCAAAACTTGCATTCTGCCGGGTATCGGTCGCCTTGAGGAACGCCAATAGCCCCCACGCCGACAGCATCGCCGAGCCGCCGCCCGAAACAAAGGGGAAGGTGACACCGGTCAGCGGCAGAATATCGACTGCACCGAACACATTGAGGCAGGTCTGAAAGACCATCATGGACGCAGCGCCGCAGGCCGCAATCGTATAAAAGCTCGACCGTCCGGCGCGGCAGGCACGCACGGCGAATACGGCAAGCGTGATAATGCACAGCACCGCAAGGCAGGCGATGATAAAGCCAAACTCCTCGCAGAGCATGCCAAACACCAGATCGGTATCTGCGGCAGCTACATTTTCCAACCAGCCATTGCCTGCGCCCACGCCGACCAAACCGCCTGACGCGGATGCCGTCATGGTGCGCACCTGCTGATACCCGCGCCCTGAGGCATCCTCCCAAGCGTGCCCCCAAACGGCAAAACGCGCCGCAACATGCGGCTTGAGCCGCAGCAGCATCAGTCCGCCGATGCCGCAGCCCGAAGTAATCAGCGCAAGCGTTGCCCAGTCGCCTGAACGCATGTAGGCAATCACAATAAAGGTGACGAAAAAGATCAGTGCGCCGCCGAAATCGTTCATCAGCGCAAGGCAGCCGCCGCACATGGCGGTCAGCACAATAAACAGCGTCAGGTTCCGTTTGCGGAACAGCCGGTCGAGCGTAGCCGCGCCCGCAAAAATATAACAGATTTTCGCAATCTCGGACGGCTGAAACGTAAATCCGCCGACCTCAATCCAAAGCTTTGCGCCCTCGCGGTTGGAGCCAAAAACCAGAGTCAGCGCCAATAAGCCGACCGCACCCGCCGCCATCAGCCAGCGCGCCTTCTGCGCACGCTCCAAGTCGCGCAGCAGCCAGCACAGTACCACAAAGCCGAACAGACCGAGCAGCATAAGCAGGAAATTCTTAATCACATTGTCCGGAAAGCGTGAAGCCGTAACCGACAGGCTGAGTGTGCACAGGAAAAAGGCAATTAACTCCATCTCAAAGCCAACACGCCGCATCATGCGCATCGTCAAGCAATAAATCCACATCATAGCCGTCAGTCCGAGGAATGCCAGCGGGATATTGACCGTCGCTTCAGCGCCTGCCGCCAGCACATGCTGAAGCGCAGTCAATACCTGAAACAGCGTCAGCAGCACAAGCGACCCCCACGGGGGAACCGGACGTGCATTTGCCGCACGGGACTTTCGTTCCGCGCGTTTTTCTTCCACCGGGACCGGAAGAAAAACACTCTCGACCCCGCCGAAAGACAGCACATCCCCATCCTCCAAAATCGCATTTCCATCCACTCTTCTGCCATTCACCAAGGTACCACCGGTCGAGCCCAGCTCATACAGCGTCCACTCACCACGGTCATTGCGGTTGATGGCAGCATGCGTCCGCGATACGGACGGATAGCTGATGACGACATCCGCAGTTTTGGCGCGGCCGACAATGTTTTCCCAGTGGGTCAGCGGAATCCGCTCCCCATTTGGCAGGCTGATATACGCCCATGTTTCGGGCAGATGCCGCACCGCAATCAGCGAACGGATGGCAGTCAATAAAATCAGAAGCGCAAGCACAGGCAGCACAAAACGGATGACCGTTGTGTACCACACGCCGAACAGAGGGAACGAAGCGGCAAAGCCCGTAAACCCGTCGAGCGCAGCTTGCAGCGCATTTGTAATGGTTTCCATAGTTTTGCTTCCTTTATTGGTCGTTTGGGAATAATTTATCCACGTTTTCAATGGTTACAGGGGTGTATTCAATCCAGCGTATGCTGTCCTCCACACCGGAAAGCTTGCCGCCGCCGAGCAGCGTGACCACAGCTTCCACTGCGCCCGCCCCCTCTGCCACCGGGTCCTGATATGCGGTAAAATCCATGCGTCCGTCCCGAATGGCGGCGCGTCCCGCCGCTGTCGCGTCCACGCCCATAACCGGAATATCCGCCACTGCATATCCAGCCTGCGCCAGCGCGTCGGCGGCGCCGATTGCCATTTCATCGTTTGCCGCCAGTACCGCATCCACCCGCGGCTTCTTCTTTAAAAAAGCAAGGAAGTTCTTCTGCGCCTCTACACGCTCCCAGTCCGCGTCGTCCTCATAGATATAGCGCGGCGTAAGACCGGACTCTTCCATATTGCTTTTCGCGGTATCGACGCGCTCAGACGAAGCCAAATTGCATGCGCTGCCCCGAATCACCGCAATCCGCGGGGACTTCACCCCGCGCGCAGTAAAATATTCCGTCAGGTATTCGCCCTGCATCCGTCCGGCATCAACTTCGCGGCTGCCAATATAGATGACATTGGCACGGCTTTGCAGCACTTCATCGCTTGGACGGCGGTTGAGAAACACCACCGGCATGGTTCCCGCTTTTTCAAGCACCTTATCTGCCGCCGCATCCTCACACAGCACCACCATTGCCGCCGCATAACCATCTTCTGCCCAATCCTCAATCTGGGCAAGCTGCGCCCGCTGGTCATTGTTGGCGTTTGCAACCTCAAGCTTTACATTTTCTTCGCCCGCAGCTTTTACCGCCGCAGCTTCCATAGAAGTGAGAAACTCATCCCGCGTTGCAAGATTCAGCCCCACCTTCATTCGATCATCTGTAATTCCCGGCGCGCCGCAGCCGGCAAGCGTTCCGGCTAGCAGCACCAGCGCGCACACGCGCATCACCCATTTCTTCATGGTCAGAACTCCTTTTATTCTGGTAACATATTTTCATTTTTCCGACGAAAACACACGTGCTCGTAAAAAAGAGAAGGTTTTTCAGGCTATTCTTGCCCTTTCTTTAGAAAAAGCGAATTTACTGCCTGCACGTCAAAAAATCAAAGCCTATTTTTGTTTATTATAGCATATTCACAGGCATCTGCAAATCGGGTACAATAGAAAAAGATTGGGAAGGGTAAGATTTGCCTTGCGGCGCAACGCCGCCCCAAATATCCGCAAAGACCATTGAGATGGAGGAATTCAAACTATGATTCAGCAGTGTGCATGCATTGATACCCTTTATACCGAACTTCCGTGGCTGGAACGTTTCCAGGCTGCAAAGGATGACGGTTTTGTTGCCGTAGAATTCTGGGACTGGCGCATCCGTGATCTGGACGCAACCCGCGAAGCCGCAGAAAAAGCCGGTATCATCATCAGCGGCTTCAATGGCGACGCAGATTACTCGCTCGTAGACCCGTCCCAGAAGCAGCAGTACCTCGAAGCGCTGGAAGAATCCTGCAAGGCTGCAAAGAAGGTCGGTGCTCTGAGCGTAACCATTCACTCGAATGCACTGGGCGATGGCGGCGTAGTTGTCAATCACTACACCGAGCTGTCCCACACCGTGAAGCTCTGCGCTATGTTCGACACCCTGAAGGACTGCGCAAAGATGGCAGAAAAATATGAGATCGACATGAACCTTGAAGCGCTCAACGTGCTGACCGACCATGTCGGCAACTTCCTTGAGACCACCCAGATGGGTGCTGAGATGTTGCGCATCATCGGTTCTCCCCGTTTGAAGCTGCTGTACGATGCGTATCATATGGAGCTGAACGAAGGCAAGGTAATGGATACCCTGTCCGCGTACATCGACGTCATCGGTCATATCCACATCGCAGACGCACCGGGCCGCCACGAGCCGGGCACCGGTTACATGAACTATAAGGCAATCGCAAAGCATATTGATTCCCTTGGCTTCCAGGGTACCGTAGGCAGCGAGCTGTTCCCGCTCGTCGATACCAAAACTGCGGTCAAGGCGATCATGGCAATCGCAGAGGACTAAAAGCAATGAGGCGGCGCAGATGCGCCGCCTCATTTGGCTTTTTCCCCGAAATGCTCCCAAAATTGGGGCTTTTTTAGTCCGGATGATTTAACTTTTCCTTGATTTCGCGCAGGGTCTTGTCAAACTTCTTAGAACGCAGACCCGGGTTGCCGCGAACCATCTGTTTCCGGCTGCGCTTCATATTCCGGATGCGGTCGGTCAGTTCATCCTCCGCCTCCTGAATGGCAAGGTACATTTGCAGACGAGCCTCATCTGCCGAGGCTGCCAGCTTCTCACGATGCTCCTGTGCTGCATCGGTAAGCTGTGCATACGCCTCCCCGGCAGCATTTGCAAACCGGTCACGCCGTTCCTGCGCAGCAGCGCGCAGCTCCGCGCGCTTTTCCCATGCCGCAGCAGCAAACTGTGCGCGCATCTCTTCGACATTTTCGCGCATGGCGTCCAATTCTTCGAGCAGTTTGGCAAAATCGAGCGCAGTTTTCACCGAGGCGACCACATCGGTCAGGAAATAAACACTCAGCACTGCAACCGTAAACATCAGCGGCACCGTGCCGTATTCCTGAATCAGCCATTCCACGGGCGGGTGCAGCACATAGACAAGCAGCACGCTGAGCGCGCCCCATGCAAGCGAGGACTGCAAGCAGATGCGCCCCTGAAACTGAAACCGGTGCTCGGAATAGTCCCAGTATTTTACCTTAAAAATACTCTCCATCAAAACACCGACGACATACTCAAATGCAGTCGCAACCACCAGCCCTGCAAAATAGATCTGCACCGGATGCCCGGCAAGCGGCAGCGATACGTGCAGCATGATCGTTGCGCCGAAGCCGTAAATCGGCAGCATGGGACCGCGCAGAAAGCCGCGGTTCACGAGCCGCTTCTGCCCCACCGATACCACAATCGACTCGAAAATCCAGCCGCAAAAGCAGTAAATATAGAAAATCAAAAGCCACTGTGGCAGAGAGTACTCATACATGGTTATGCTCCTTCCGCAAGGCGGTTCAGGGATGCGTACACACCGTTTCGGGCAATCAATTCTTCGTGGGTTCCCTGTTCCGAAATCCCATCCTCAGTGAGGACAACAATTTTATCTGCCGAACGAATCGTGGACAGGCGGTGCGCAATGGTCAATACCGTGCGCCCCTGCGACAGCCGCGCAAGGCTTTCCTGCACCAGACGCTCGCTCTCATTGTCGAGCGCCGAGGTTGCCTCATCCAGAATCAGGATGGGCGGGTTCTTGAGGAACACGCGCGCAATGGAAATCCGCTGCTTCTGCCCGCCGGACAGGCGCACACCGCGCTCTCCCACATAGGTATCATATCCCTGCGGGGTTTTCATAATGAAATCATGCGCGCCCGCTTCCTTTGCAGCCTCAATTACCTCTTCCCGCGTCGCATCCGGACGCCCATAAAGGATATTGTCAAAAATCGTACCCGAAAACAGGTAGACATCCTGCTGCACCACGCCGATCTGACGGCGCAGGCTGGTCAAACCAACCGTGCGCACATCCACGCCATCGATGCTGACCCGTCCGCTGGTCACATCGTAAAAGCGCGGAATCAGGTTGCAGATGGTCGTTTTTCCGCCGCCTGAAGGTCCGACAAGCGCAACGCTCTGTCCCGCCGGAATATCCAGATTCAGATGGTCCAGAATCGGCGTATCCGGGTCGTCGGCATACGAAAACGACACATCTTCAAAGCGGATATCCCCGCGCACACGCGACAGCGAAACCGGATTCTGCGGTTCTTCAATATCCGGCTCGACATCCATCACTTCAAAGAAGCGCTCGATTCCGGTCATACCGCGCTGGAACTGCTCCGCAAACTCAACGATGCGGCGAATGGTCGCAAGCAGTGTGGAAATGTACAGGATATACGCCATAAAATCAGCCGGGTCAATCGCGCCGCGCAGCATAAACGCCCCGCCCGCGACAATCACCGCCAGATACATCAGCCCGTCAAATGCGCGCGTGGTAGCGTTGAACGCCCCCATCCACAAATAGTTTTCCTTTTTGACGCTCAGCCATTTCTGGTTTCCCTCTGCGAATTTTTCAATCTCGCGCGGCTCACCCGTAAAGGACTTCACAACACGCACCCCGAGCAGGCTATCCTCCACCTGTGCGTTGATTTCACCCACCTGTACGCGGTTTTTATGGAACGTTTCCCGCATTTTGTGATTAAACTTGGACGAGCATACGATCATGACCGGAATAATTGCAAACAGAATCAGGGTCAGCGGCACATTTACTGTGCACAAAATCGCAAATGATACGACAATTTTCAGTCCGGCAATGAAAAACTCCTCCGGACAGTGATGTGCAAACTCGGTGACATCGAACAGATCCGAGGTGATGCGCGCCATCAGCTGCCCCACCTTGGTGTTCGCATAATAATGAAACGACAGCTTTTGCAGATGTTCAAACAGCGCCGAGCGCATATCTGTTTCAATTTTTGCCCCCATCACATGACCGACATTCGCCATAAAGTAGGTCGCCGCCACATCAATGATTCGCAGCACCAGATAGAGCGCTGCCAGCCGCGCGACAAATCCAACCGTAAGCTGCGCAAAATCATTCATGCCGACCTGTGCAAGCGAACGCACCAGCATAGGCAATACAATATCGCACGCCGAAGTCAGACCGGCGCAAAGCAGGTCAAGCGCAAGCACACCCCGATAAGGCTTAAAATACGGCGCAAACCGCCGAATCAGTGCACTGGTAGAATGCATCAAACCAAAATTCCCCCTTATACGGAAACGAAAACCCGCTCGTTTCCAGATTTCTTTCTAAGCACTATTGTAACATATGCCGCCTGTTTTGCAAGCGTTTTGCCCATTACAGCTTTTCTTTTGCACGGGATTTTGTTATACTGGAAACAAGAATCAACCGAGGTGTTTTTTATGACCGATTTTTTGCATCCGAAGCTGGATGAAGCCGAACTGGGACGCATTTCCGCGCTCGGTCTTGCGCACATTGGCGACGGCGTTTATGAAATTATGACCCGTTCATATCTGGTATGCCAAGGCATGCAGACTGCGCGCGGTCTACACGGCAAAACCGTTTCCCTCGTGCGCGCAGGCGCACAATACCGCGCAGCGCAGCTTATCCTGCCCCTGCTCAACGAAAACGAAGCCGAAATCTTCCGTCATGGACGCAACGCCAAGCCCAAAACCATTCCAAAAGCCGCATCCCACGCCGAATATGCTTATGCGACTGCGCTTGAAAGTCTGTTTGGCTGGCTGTATCTGCGCGGGCAGTACGACCGTCTGAATGAGCTGTACGCCGTGATCGCGGCAGACTTTGACGAACTGCTTGCCAAAAATGGCGAAAAGGAATAACAATCCCCACCGCTGCAAATCCATCCGAACCGGATTTGAATATATTTTTAGGAGGATGACAACATGATCTCTACCACCACAGGCTCGGTCGAAGGCAAACGCATCGTCGCATACAAAGGCATCGTCTTTGGCGAGGTGATCTCCGGCGTGAATTTCCTGCGCGATTTTTCCGCTGGTCTGACCAACTTTTTCGGCGGGCGTTCCAGTTCCTATGAGGAAGAATTGCAGCAGGCACGGGACGCTGCCATTTCCGAAATGGAGCAGCGCGCCGCAGCACGCGGCGCCAACGCGGTCATCGGTGTGGACATCGACTATGAAATTCTGGGCACCGGAAACAATATGCTCATGGTCAGTGCATCGGGTACGGCGGTCGTCTGCGAATAAGCAAAAAAGCGCCGCTTCTGTGAGGGGGTTCACAGGAGCGGCGCTTCTTTGGTTTCTACTGCCGGAAAACAAATCAGTCGTTCTTCTGGTTCTGAGAAGAGGAGTTGCTGCGCTGGTTCTGAGACTGATTGTTCTTCTGGTTCTGGGAAGAATTGTTCTTCTGATTCTGGGAATCACGAGACATGGCGATTCACCTTCCTTTCCTTTTGGGATACGTTTTCTAGTATCCCCGCAAAGCGCAGAACTATACCAAAATTTTTTGAAAAAATAGAACCCCGCATCCGATAGTTAGATGCGGGGTTTCATGTTTAATTGAAATAAACAACTTCTTCCTTGGGCGGGTCGGACGGTTCTACCGCCAGCAGATCCAGCACCGGACCGGCTCCCTTGTACTGCGCCAACTCTTCAATGTGAATATGCGCCGTAATGGTATACCATCCCTTATTCTGAATTCCCGGGAACTTGCCGTGCGTATTGCAGGCAAAGCCAAGGAACTGGATATCGTCTGCGCAGCAGACCATTCCATGACGGCCGGGAACAATCCAGCCTTCCGGCAGCTGCGGAGTAACGAGCACGCGCGCCTTAAAGTGCACGGTCTTGTCGTCATACTTTTCCGGGTCGCTGCTCGCATCCACATACCACAATCCGAAATCTTCATCCCCGATGTCGATTTCATCCGCGTCAATATCAAAGGGCATTTCCATGTTGTCGCGGTAATCCTCCGAGTTTCCATCCACATCGTCGAGGAAAATGGTCGCGCGCGGATTCATGGCGCGGATATTGCGGCTGTGCAGATAGTCCTTGTCCTTTTGGGTGCAGCGGTTAAAGACAATCAGGTCTGCTGAGGTGATGTGCTCGAACATCCGCGGTCCGAGATTGTTGGAATACAGCTCAAAGGTCGGACCGCAAACCGATGCGACAATCTGATACAGTTCCCAGTGATGCGGCATTACTTCATCGACAAAATGAGCAAGGTCCCACATACCGTTGAACTCGACAATCACGCGGTCGGGTTTTTCCTCCTCAGTTGCCCGAATGAGCGCCGCAGTGGACAATTCCTCCTCGTCCTCCACATCCACGAGCACGACATTATACTTTTCAAGGAACGCCTCGTCGTACTCCTCAATTCCCTCTTCGCAGCGGATGAGCAGGGTTTTTTCATCCAAAGTAAAGTTCGGGTCGCTCAGGACTTCCTTAATGAAACTAGTTTTACCGGACTCAAGCAGACCGGTAAAGATATAAGCAGGGGGCTTCATGTGCGTGCCTCCTTAAATACCGAACAGGTCGGCAAGACCGCTTTCATCGAGTCCTGCACCGATTACGCAAAGGCGGCCGGTGTAATCTGCCGCACCATGCCGAACCTCAGGCATTCCAGGAACATAATCGAAGTGCAGCCAGCCGCCGTCAGTGCAGGGCACAATGCCCTTGGCGCGTAGCACCGTACCAAGTGCAATGTCGCCGAGCTGGGTCAGGCAGCTTTGCAGTTCAGCCTCCGTAAACTTCTTCGGGGTTTCTGCACCCCAACTCTGGAACACTTCATCCGCATGATGATGGTCATGACCGCAGGAGCAAGCGCCATCGTGATGATGGTGGTGATGTTCGTGTTCGTGATGATGCTCGTGGTCATGGTCATGGCAGCCGCAGGTGCAGTCCTCGCCGTGTTCGTGGTGGGGATGCTCGTGCTCGTGATGGTGCTCGTGGTCATGGTCATGGCAGCCGCAGGTGCAGTCCTCGCCGTGTTCGTGGTGGGGATGCTCGTGCTCGTGATGGTGCTCATGTTCCATCTGGGCAAGCAGCTCTTCCGCCAGAGAATGGCTGTCCTCCATTACATCGAGCATCTGCTGACCGGTCAGCTCGTCCCACGGCGTGGTGACGATGCGCGCATCCTTGTTGTGCTCGCGCAGCAGGTGTACGCACTGGTCCAGCTTGTCCGCCTTTACATTCTGGGTGCGGCTGAGCAAAATCGCGCCCGCATGCTCAATCTGATTCAGGAAAAACTCACCAAAATTCTTGGCATACATCTTGCACTTCATCGCGTCCGCCACAGTGACAAAGCTATTGAGTACAACCGGCTCATGGGCAGCCACGCCCTGCACCGCACGAATGACATCAGACAGCTTGCCGACGCCGGACGGCTCAATGATGATGCGGTCCGGATGGTAAGTCTCGATGACCTCCTCGAGCGCCTTGCCGAAATCGCCGACGAGCGAACAGCAGATGCAGCCCGAATTCATCTCGGTAATCTGGATGCCGGCTTCTTTCAAAAATCCGCCGTCAATGCCAATTTCGCCAAATTCGTTTTCAATCAGCACAACTTTTTGCCCTGCAAGCGCTTCTTGCAGCAGCTTCTTGATGAGCGTGGTCTTGCCCGCGCCCAAAAATCCGGAAATAATATCAATTTTTGTCATATGAATAACTTCCTCTCGGTGTTATAATTTGAGTTCTTCTGCGCTGCCGGAACAAATTCCGGCGTTAGTCCGCTCTAACAAATATGATACCCCAAACAAGATGGAGATTTCAATCCCTTTTCTGCGAACTTTTTATGAATTCTTGCTCAATGCGGTAAAAAAGCAAACCGCGCCAAAAAGAAAATCATCGTCGCAATCGGCGCCGCAATCGAAAAAACCAGAAACCACGCGCCAAGCGGCAGCAAAAAGCACTGACATATGCACAGCCAGACAAACACCAAAATGGTTTCCAGCTGGAGCGTCAGCATCATTGTCAAGGTCAGGCGATACGCCGCCTCGCGGTTGCTGTCGGTCAATTTGACTGGCATGTTCCATTTTTCCCGCGGGATGCACAGCGGAAGCAAAAAACACAGCCCGCATAAAGCCCCCATTGCCGGAACAACCCAGATGGTCCATTTATCCCCCCAGCCGTCAATCTCCCCTCCTGCACCGTAATGCATCGGCACCTGCGCCGGCAGCGCATCCCAGCGCACCAGTACCAGCGCCGCCATCCCAACCATGCAGGCAAGGCTCAGTACTTCGATCAGCTTATGCTTCCATGTCCATCCGTGCAGCATGACGCTTCCCCCTTTTACAGGTTCCGGAAAATATCCGGCAGATACAGGTCGGTTTTCGGAATTTTATCCCATGAAAATTCCTTCACAAGTTCACGCGCAGACACCGCTTCCTCCCGGTCAATCAATCCCGCAGCAAACGCCAGCGCGCCTACCAACCGTTCGGGACGCATCCGGGTGCGCAGCAGACCGAGGTCCAGATCTTCGTCGCGTTTGCTCAGACGGCGACCGTCCGGCGCAAGCAGCAGCGGCATATGATAAAACGCGGGCGGCGCAAAGCCAAACAGCCGGTGCAGCCAGATTTGCCGCGCTGTGGAGCCGATCAGATCGCTGCCGCGCACCACCTCGGTCACGCCCATCAGTCCGTCGTCTACCGTTACCGCAAGCTGATAAGCGAATACGCCGTCCGAACGGCGGATGATAAAATCCCCGCATTCGTCCGTCAGGTGTTCGCAATAGCCGCCCATACAGCCATCCATAAACCGAACCGTTTCGTCCGGCACGCGCACGCGCGTTGCTGCCCCGCGCTTTTTCCGGCGCGCGGCGGCTTCCTCCGCTGTCAGTCCACGGCAGGTGCCCGGATACACCACGCGCCCGTCCGACAGATGCGGCGCATTCGCTGCATGCAGCTCTGCACGCGAACAAAAGCAGGGATACAGCAGCCCTTTTCCGCGCAAAATCCCCTCAAAATATTCATAAACCGGTGTACGGTCGCTTTGATATGCCGACCGGCGCACAGACTCCGGAATATCCGCAAGCGCCTCGGCATACCGCAGCGCGCCCGGATTCTGTTCCCCGATTCCGTCCCAGTCCAGCCCCAACCATTTGAGGTCATCGACAATCAGCGCAGCAAATGAACGCGGACAGCGCATGGTGTCTAGATCTTCAATCCGCAGGATATACCCGCCATTTTGACTGCGCGCACTCAGCCACGCAAGCAGTGCGCACAGCACATTGCCGAGGTGCATCCGCCCGCTGGGAGATGGTGCAAATCGTCCAATCATCGGTTTCTGCAAGCATCTTTCCCCCTTTTTCGATTCTTTTTCAATGTTCTTATTGTATCACCCGCCCGCCTATTTGAAAAGTCCCTGCACCTATGGTAAGATAGCCATAGAAGAAACAAAGGAGGCGGTTCATTTGTTGAAAAAACTTGCATTATTTTTCGTGATCGTGCTGCTGCTCGGTGCAACCGGAAAAATTTTTCTGGCGGACTCCGGGCAAAAAGACTTCTTCCTGCCAGATGCCAAAAACGACAGCTTCTTTGCCGCGCTGTTTTCCGGCAAAGATAAATCAGATTCCGCAGCTTCGTCCGGCGCGGAGCCGTCGCAGCCGGAACCCGCGCCTCCCGCGCCGCATCCGGCGGACGCGCTGCTCGAAACCATGCCGCTCGAGCAGAAGGTCGGACAGCTCTTCTTTGCGCGCTGTCCGGACGAAGGCGCCGCACACGAGATCTCTTCCCTGCATCCGGCAGGATATATCCTGTTCGCCCGCGATTTTGAGGGGGAAACGCCGGATTCGGTGCGCGATACCATCGCGGGCTACCAAAATGCAGCCTCGATTCCCATGCTGATTGGGGTGGACGAGGAGGGCGGCACGGTCGTGCGTGTCAGCAAATACCGTGCATTCCGCCGTTGGTCATTCCAGTCCCCGCAGGAACTCAATGAAGAGGGCGGAAACGACGCCTTTGTCTACGACACTGCCGAAAAGGACGCGCTGCTCCAAGGACTCGGCATCAATGTCAATCTCGCACCGGTCTGCGATGTGGTCACCAACCGCGGGGATTATATGTACCGCCGCGCACTCGGGCAAGATGCCGAAGCGACCGCGAACTATGTGCGCACGGTGGTCACGCAGATGAAAAAGGACGGCATCGGCGCCGTGCTCAAGCATTTCCCCGGCTATGGTCCAAACGGAGACACCCACGAGGGGCGCATGACCGATTCACGCAGCATGCAGACCTACCAAAACAGCGATTTTCTTCCGTTTCAGGCTGGAATTGAAGCTGGTGCAGGCGGAGTATTGATGCACCATATCACGGTGGAATGCATGGACGGCAGCGCGCCTGCATCCCTTTCGCCCCGAGTTCACGAAATCCTGCGCGAGGAACTGGGCTTTTCCGGGGTGATCATGACCGATGATCTCGCGATGGGCGCGCTGAGCGGCATCACCGATGCCGGAGAAGCGGCGGTGCGCGCCGTACAGGCGGGAAACGATTTGATTTTAAGCTCTGACCTTGCCACGCAGCATGCGGCGGTGCTCAACGCAGTGGACGAAGGCACGATCTCTGAGGAAGAAATCGACGAACATCTGCGCCGCGTGCTCGACTGGAAAGTTTCGCTCGGTCTGATGACCTACGACGGTCTCACCGCTGCTCCTGAGGAGGATGCCGCATGACCTATGATCTTCTGAGCATGCTCACCCCGTTGGCAGAACCCTCCTATCGGGATTTTCATGTCAAGCTGGTGCCCGAGTTGTCCGCCGGTCAAATGCTTGGCGTGCGGATGCCCGCGCTGCGCAAACTTGCCCGGCAGCTTGCTATGGGACCGGATTTGCATCTCATTCTGGAGGACCGCAGTCCTGACCGCTATTATGAGGAAACCATCGTGCGCGGCGCGGTGATCGGTGCGGCAAAGCTTCCATTTGACGAAAAGCTGCGCCAAATGGCAGACTTTATCCCATATATCACAAACTGGGCAATTTGCGACGCCTTTGTCAGCGGACTCCGCTTCAAGCCGGAGGAGCTTCCCGCTGTGTGGGACTTTCTTGTGCCGTATTTGCAGTCTGTCGAAGAGTTCCCCGCGCGGTTCGGCGCTGTTATGCTGCTGCGCTTCTTTGTCCGCGCGGACTGTCTGCCCGATACGCTGACCGCCCTGACAAGCCTTCCCGCCTCTGGTTACAACGCGCAAATGGCGGCTGCATGGGCGCTTGCAGAGTGTCTGGTTCGGTTTCCGGATGAGACGCTTGCCCATCTGAAACTGAGCATGCTCAACCCGTGGACGTATCGCAAGACGCTGCAAAAGGCGCTTGAATCGCGCCGTCTGCCGGACGGCTTGCGCCCAGTACTCAAAGCGCTACGCAAGGAAATTTAATCCATGCAAAAAGCCTTCCCATTCGGGAAGGCTTTTTTACTTCTCTGCCGCAGAGTCAATGATCGCTTCGCACAGCCGCCGCATATACGAGGAGACTGCGGACAATGCTAAACACAGGGTCAGCCGTGCAGACGGGTCATCCAGATTTGCAGGCATCTTTTCGGCAAGCTGCTCCGGAATGAAGGTCCGCAGGTCTTCCTTTACCGCAAGGAACTGCCGCCAACATGCCTCAAAGTCCACATCGTCCCGTCCGGTAAGCTGTTTCACGTCCCCCAGGGCAAGTGTCTGCTTGAGCTGATAAACGCACAACATCTGCATAATATGCTGATGGCTGTACTTTTTGCCCTTAATTGGACTGAGCAGCTTCTCTTTGGAATAGTTATTAATCATCGTTTTGGTCAGCAGCTTATCTTCCGGGTGACGCTTGCTGTCGCGCAGACCGTCATTGAACAGCGTCAGCACTTGGTCCATGTATAGATCAAGCGCAGGCACCTGTTCCGGCGTCAAATCCCGATCGGAAACCACCTGCCGTATCAAATCCTGCAATTCCTGCATCCGGCTCCCTCCCTTTCTACTTCTATTGTAAATTATTTTTAAATCTATTGCAAGCAGCGCTTGTATTTTTTATATTTTGCTGTACAATATATTATATCGTTTCAAAAACTATATTGAGGTGTTTTCTATGCCACGTCTCTTTCTCCATGCGCGCGAACCATTTTCCAGCTATTCACATTTCATCGGCGCCGTGCTCTCCGGAGCCGGTCTTGCCTGTATGCTGCTGCGCATGTTTGTCACCGGCGCAGACGGGATTACTATTTTCTCGGTCACACTGTTCTGCCTGTCACTGATTGCGCTATATTCCGCGAGCAGTATTTACCATTTCTCCGGACGAGGGGAATCGGTGCTGCGCATCCTGAAAAAACTCGACCACAGTATGATTTATGTGCTGATCGCCGGAAGCTATACGCCGATTGTCCTGAAATTCATGCCCTATCCCAAAGCATTCTACTTTGTCGGCGTGATCTGGGCGATTGCCCTGTTTGGGATTGCGGTCAAGCTGCTGTGGATTGACGCGCCCCGCTTTCTCGGAACCATCCTCTATTTGCTGCTCGGTTGGGCGATTGTCACCGATTTCGGCGTAGTGCTGTCCATGCCTGCGCCCGCGATTGCTCTGCTCGCCGCAGGCGGGATCTCCTATACCATCGGCGGGCTCATCTATATCATGAAGCGCCCAAACCTCAGTCCGGTCATTGGCTTTCACGAATTGTTTCATCTATTCGTCCTTGCCGGCAGCATCTTCCACTATCTCATGGTCTTTCTATATGTGATCTAAAAATTTAACACCTAAAAAGCGAAGCTTTCTTTCCCCCGCAAGAAACCAAAACACCGGCTGTCAAAGCCGGTGTTTTTGCTGTTCATAAAAAGAAGAGAGCAGCCCATATGGAACTGCTCTCTCCGGATGTACGAATTAGTCGTTTGCCTTTGCAACAGCAAGTCTCTTTGCCTTTGCTTCCATTGCAGTACGAACTACGTCGATGAATACAGCGATGATGATGATCGCGCCGATAACGATCTGCTGCAGGTCGGACGAAACGCCCAGCAGGTTACAGCCGTTACGGATGATCTGAATCATGAATGCGCCGATCAGGGTGCCCCATACGTTACCCTTACCACCGAGGAACGAAGCGCCGCCGATGATACAGGATGCGATTGCGTCGAGGTCGCCTTCGAGGGATGCAAGCGGTACAGCGGAGTTCAAACGACCGATGTAGATAACGCCTGCAAGACCGCACATGAAGCCGGACATGCCGTAGCAGAAGATCTGTACGTTGTCGGTGTTGATACCAGCCAGACGAGCTGCTTCAGCGTTGCCGCCGAAGGAGTAGATCTTACGGCCCAGTGCAGTACGGGTCAGGAAGATGTGCATGATAACGAATACAGCGATGGTCACTACAAAAGACAGCGGCAGTGCAAACTGCTTGCCCGGTGCGCCGAACTTTACAATATCCTGTGCACCGATAACCAGAGTTGCCTTCGGGAAGCCTGCGATTGCAGCAGAACCCGAAATCAGAAGTGCGACACCACGGCAGATGTTCTTCATACCGAGGGTTGCGATAAACGGATGAGGCAGATGCAGCTTGGTCAGAAGCAGACCGTTGATAACGCCGCAAAGGGTAGAAACTGCGATGCAGATCACGATCAGGATGATCGCATTCATGAGAGTATCTTCAGTGAAGAACTTCTGCATCATAACGCCGGATGCCATACAGCCGATGGCGAGCAGAGAACCAGCAGACAGGTCGATACCGCCGAGCAGGATGACGCACAGCATACCAACTGCCATCAGTGCAACGATCGGAACCTGACGGAATACGTTCGAAATGTTTGCCGGTGCAAAGAACTTGCCGCCGGTTGCAACCTGAAGGCCGATACACAGAATAATCAGTGCAAACAGCGGCCCCAGCTTGCCGATAATGTCTTTCATTGAGTTATTCTTTTTTGCTTCCATTACAGAGTACCTCCCCATGCAGCCTTCATAATATCTTCCTGATTAAAGTGCTCGCTGTCGCGGTCAATCTCAGCCATAATCTTACCATGGCGCATGACAATGACGCGGTCGCTCATGCCCAGAATCTCCGGCAGTTCCGAAGATACCATGATGACGCACTTGCCCTTCTTCACGAGGCTGTTCATAACGTTGTAAACGTCGATCTTTGCGCCTACGTCGATACCACGGGTAGGCTCGTCAAAGATGTAGATATCCGCATCGGTATTCACCCACTTGCCGATAACGACCTTCTGCTGGTTACCGCCCGAAAGCGTACCAACCGGAGTTTCCAGCGTCGGGGTCTTAATGCGGTAGGTTGCAACGTTCTCTTCCGCGATCTTCTTATGCTTGGACTGATCGAGGAACAGACCCTTGCGGTCGCGGTCGATGGTCGCCAGATGCAGGTTGCTCAGAACCGAATGCATCAAAATCAGACCTTCGCCCTTACGGTCCTCGGTAAGGAACGCAATCTTATGATCGATCGCATCCTTCGGACGCTTGATATCGACCTTCTGACCATGGATATAAATATCGCCGCTATCCTTCGGATCTGCACCGAAGATTGCACGCATGGTCTCTGTACGTCCTGCGCCAACCAGACCAGAGAAGCCCAGAACCTGACCGCCGTATGCCTTGAAGCTGACATCACGCAGTACGCCTGCGCTGTTGAGGTGCTCTACGCGGAGTACTTCTTCGCGCTTTTCTGCAACTTCCTTCGGGAAGAGGTTGTCCAGGCTGCGTCCTACCATGTGGGAAATCAGCAGATCCTTGGTCATGTCCTTAACCGGTGTGGTGGAGATCCACTGACCGTCACGCATAACCGTGATATCGTCGCAGCACTCGAAAATCTCTTCGAGCTTATGGGATACAAAGATGATGGAAATTCCCTTGTTTTTCAGCATCTCAATGGTCTTGAAGAGCTGCTTAACCTCAGACTCAGACAGAGAGGAGGTCGGCTCGTCCATGATGACCAGACGCGCCTCGGAGAGGATCGACTTGCCAATCTCAATGGTCTGCTGAACGCCAAGTCCGAGTTTGCCGCATTCGGTGCGGGGATCGACGGGCTGCCCCATCTCTTCCATAATTTCCTTTGCCTTGGCATGCATTGCCTTGTAATCGAGCAGCACACCCTTTTTCTTATAGTAATTGATGAACAGATTGTCGGTTACGTTCAGTTCCTGAACGATATTCAGCTCCTGATATACACAGCCAACGCCCGCAGCCTTTGCGACCATCGGGTTGCTCAGATGTACCTGCTTTCCATCAATATAAATTTCGCCCTTATCCGGCTGGTTTACGCCGGTAAACACCTTGATCAGCGTGGACTTGCCGGCGCCATTCTCGCCGATGAGTCCATGCACCATGCCCTTGCGCACGGTAAATGACATATTGTCAAGTGCCACAACGCCGGGGAAATATTTGGTGATGTTTTTTAGTTCCATTATTACTTCATTCATAATTCCGCAATCACCGTCTTTCCTTTACAAATGAGGTTATCCTTTTCCTTCTTTTGCTATTTTCCGCGATTTTAGGGTGTAGAAAACCGGGGGGGCGTGCCCCCCGGTCATTCTCTATGGAACAGTGCTTATGCTGCGCCGTTTACCTTTGCTTCCAGGTCAGACTTGAAGGTCTCAGCGTTCTCCGGGGTAACCATGGACGTACCGGAATCGATGCGGTCCTCGATGGTCTCGCCCTTGGACAGAGCTACCAGCTTCTCAACAGCCAGCTGACCCATGTCGTACGGGGACTGTGCAACGGAGCCCTTGATTACGCTACCCTGTGCAATCAGCTCAGCAACCGGGATGGTGCCGTCGAAGCCGATAACCGGGATCTCTGCGCCAGCGTTCTCGATCGCACGCTGTGCACCCTGTGCCATGGAGTCAGCAGTGGTGCAAACGATGTCGATCTGCTCGTAGCGGTTCATCATATCCATCATGGTGTTCATAGCCTTCTCAGCCTCGGAGTCGCAAGCCTTGATCTCAAGGATTTCAACGCCGCCTGCTTCCAGGCCCTTTACGAAGCCTGCTTCGCGCTGGTCATGGGTGGTATCGCCCTGACGGCCGCGCAGGATAACTGCCTTCTTGCCGGAGCCAACCAGCTCAGCAGCGTACTTACCGCCCTGCTCACCAGCAGCCTCGTTACCGGTGCCGATGAAGGACTTCTTGTTTGCGTAGTTCGGGAGGTCGGTGTCAACCGCGATAACCGGGATGCCAGCCTCGTCTGCCTGTGCCAGAACGGTGGTAACAGTATCCGGGTTGGACGGAGCAACGCCCAGACCGTCAACGCCTTCACCGATTGCGTTCTGAATCATGTCTGCCTGCTGCTGAACTTCAGACTCAGCGTTCGGTCCGATAACCTCAACCTTAACGCCCAGCTCCTCAGCCTTTGCCAGAGCGCCAGCCTTCAGCAGTACCCAGTACTGGTCAGCCATGGACTTAACGACAATCTTGTAGTTGCCGCCTTCGCCGCCGTCTGCAGCCGGGGGGGTAGAACCGGAACCACTTGCAGCCGGCTTGTCGCCGCCGCCGCATGCGGTCATGGAAACTGCCATTGCGCCAGCCATCAGCAGCGCGAATAATCTCTTCTTCTTCATCTTTTCTCCTCCTTAAAATGAAGCCTTTGTCTATACAAACCGTCGAAACGGTTCATATTCTGAACAGTACGGAACGATTCCGCTCAATGCGCCCGGCTTCTCACTTCCGGACGGCTTTTCTCTTCTTTTATAGTGGTTAGGGGCGCGGGGCGCGCCGAACCACTTCAGGCAACTTGATTAGCCTTCGATCTCGGACAGCTTGACCGGACGGCCCTCCTTGAGGGACTTGCCAGCAGCCATTGCGATGATAACCGGCATCAGGCCGTCGTGACCGGTTACCGGAACCTCGGTGTCGTTCAGGATTGCGTCTACGAAATCCTTCTCCTCGGTGATGAACGCATCGTTGTAGCGCTCAAGGAAGAACCAGGTCGGCTTTGCAATCTCAACGCCCTCACGGGTGGAGATCATTGCCTGGTTGTCCAGGTCGTTGGAAACCTGTACGCAGCCCTTGTCGCAGTGAACCTCGGTACGCTGATCGTAACCGTAGTTTGCAACGCGGCTGTTGTCGATTACGCCGATTGCGCCGTTTGCGAACTTCAGCATAACGATTGCAGTGTCAACGTCGCCGTACTTTGCGTAATCCGGATCGGTCTTAACGGTACCGTAAGCGGTAACCTCGGTAACCTCGGAACCGGACAGGTAACGAACCATATCGAAGTCATGGATCATCATGTCGAGGAAGATACCACCGGAAACCTCAACGTAGGACATCGGGGGGCCCTCAGGATCGCGGGAGCAAACCTTCACGATGTGCGGTGCGCCCAGACGGCCGGAAGCAACGACGTCACGAACCTTCTTGTGGTTGTGGTCGAAGCGGCGAACGAAGCCAACCTGCAGCTTTACGCCAGCCTTCTCAACAGCGTCCAGTGCCTCATGAATCTTAGCCAGATCGGTGTGGATCGGCTTCTCGCAGAAGATGTGCTTGCCAGCCTTTGCAGCCTCAATAATGAAGTCTGCATGGGTGTTGGTGGACGAGCAGATGAATACAGCGTCAATGTCCTTGTTGCCGAAAACGATCTCCGGATCCTTGGACACGTTCTCGATGCCCAGACCCTTGCACATCTCAACAGCAGCGTCGCTCAGGTACGGGTCTGCAACTGCAACGACCTCAGCACCCGGAACAGCCTGCACCAGATTGGTGATATGCAGCTGACCGATACGACCAGCGCCCAGTACGCCGATTCTTACTTTGTTTGCCATAAATGTTTTCCTCCCTATGAGCAGAAAATCTCGGTCCTGCGGCCGGAACGCCTGTCCCCATTTGAGACACGCAGCCCGGAAGTTCAAACTGCTTTCTACATTTCCATCTGAACATCCGCACATGACCAATTTCAGTATAACATCTTTTTGTCAGATATGCTATACAGAATTTCAAACCCGAGCAAGCACAGCTGCGGGAAATATCCCGCATGGCGGCTGATTGCTTGTTGTTTCTTGCGTCTATTTCATTATGCAAAGAAAATCCCCGCTTGGATATTGACATTTTCCACAATTCTGCACAAAAATTTTTGTCACCATGCAAGTTTTTTTCGCATAAGTGCCATTTATAACGATTTTCACTGCATTTATGAACTTTTTTACCCGTTATTTTTTACTTTTTTGTGAACTCAAATTTTTCTTCCTCAAAAGGTCCCCGATTCTGCCTTTCCGGATTCACCAAAGTGTGTAATTTTTCTTGAAACCTCCCAAATTTTCGCAAGAATTTTATTTACTTTCGTTTTTCCTCGCGGTATAATATGCCAGCAATAAAAATTTACGATGCAGGTATCCATTTTTCTCTTAAAAAAACTGTCTATTTTTTAGATATTTTATTTTTTGGATTCTTGCGATTTATATTTTCTTATTACAGTTGTTTTTTTCTTTTGAAAGGTGGTAATTTTCATGCAAAATTCTTCGCCCTCTTTCTGGGGCAGCCTAGGAAAATCAGACCGGTTCATGGTTGGCAACCTATTTTTCCTTTATTTTGTCCAAGGTATCTTTGTAATCGGCATCGGCTCCATCCTGCCGATGATGAAAGCCGAATACGGACTGAGCTACGAAACCGGCGGTCTGCTGATTTCCGCGCACAACATCGGTTCGCTGATTACCGGTGTGTTTGCCGGGATGCTCCCCGCTCTGTTCGGCTATAAACGCGCACTGCTTTGCTTCAACGTCCTGCCGTTTGTCGGCTTTGGTCTGACACTGGTGACCGGAAACCCGATTGCCCTTTTCCTCGCCATTCTGCTCACCGGCGTGGGACGTGCGGTTGTTACCTATTATGACAACCAGATTATCAACCAGCTTTCCCGCGGTTCCTCCGGTCCGCTTAACATGCTGCACAGCTTTTTCGCAGTCGGCGCCCTGCTCGCCCCATTCATGGTGCTGATGTGCACCCGCGGCGGCGACAGCGGCTGGCGCTCTGCCGTATACATTATAATAGGTATGGGCATCGTCACCATGCTGACCTCTCCATTTATGAAAATGGACAGCGTTGCCCCGGAAAACGAGCAGGCGCAGCAGCCGGCAAAAGCGTTCGGATTCTTCCACGAAAAGCTGTTCTGGCTGACCACCATCATCATGCTGTGCTATCTTAGCATCGAAGCCTCTGTGATGGGCTGGCTTGTCACCTATTTTATCGATTCCGGCGCGGCAAGCGAAAGCTCTGCCCAGATGCTGACCACCTTGCTTTGGATTGTCATTCTGATCGGACGCTCTGCCTGCGTGCTGATTGCCCACAAATTCACCCCACCGCAGTTCATCACAGCTGCCAGTTTCGGCATTACCGCCTTTCTCATCGTCGTCTTACTCAGTCCAAGCTTTGCGCCGCTGCTGATTGGCACCATCGGTCTCGGTCTGTGCATGGCAGGTATGTACGGCACCACTGTTTCCAACGCCACGGAAATCTTCAAGCAGTATCCGCTTGCCATGGGGGTATTTGCAACCATTACCAACATTGGCTCTGTCGTTGCCCCCTCGGTCATCGGCGCCATTGCCGGACAGTACAACATGCGCATTGGACTCAGCGTGCTGCTTGTACCCGCCGTACTTTTGATTGCATTCGCGCTGTATAACTTTAAAAAGCACGACTGAATTTCCTGAATCTAAAAAACAAACACCCGACTTTCAAAACAGGTCGGGTGTTTGCTTTTTGTTGTTTGTTTTTTGGAAGGTGTCAAAAAAGTGGATGTGATCATCCGTCTTATTTCCCGATGATGCTTTTTACGTATGCAATGCCCTGCTTGGCCGCTTCCTCGTGGGTTGGGTACGGCAGGCACTCGATGGACAGGTATCCATCGTAGCCAATCTCATCCAGCGCTTCAAACTGCGTCTTGAAATCGAGCTGACCGCTGCCCGGATACCGGCGGGAGTTGTCTGCCAGATGGAAATATCCAAGCTTGCCTTTGCAGCGGCGAATGGCTGCGACCGGGTCACACTCATCAATATTCATATGGAAGGTATCCAGATGGGCATAGCAGTTATCCAGCTCCGGATGTGCTTCCAAAAACGTCATAGTCTCCTCGGCGGTCGTGAATACATTGACCTCATAGCGGTTAATGACTTCAATATTGAGCTTCACATTCTTAGCTTTCGCATAGTCGTTCAAAACCTTGAGGTTTTTCGCCAGACGGTTCATATACTTTGTTCGATCCCCGCCTGCGGGTACATTGCCCTTGACCCAGCCAATGACCAACCCTTCTGCACCGATCTTCTGTGCCATGTCCACATACTGCTTCATACCGTCAATCGCCGCAACGGTGATGTACGGAATATCGCTGATGAGGTCACATTTCCCCTCGGTATTCAGGCGTCCGGTAATGACCATCCCGACCTTGCAGCCGCTCTCCGCCGCTGCTTTTGCAATGCCCTCATAATCCAGCTCTACATCCTCACGGGTATGCACCTCAATGGCGTCAAATCCCATAGCACCCGCTTTTCTCAGATTGGACGCCACATCGCCAATCATTAAAATCGGAGCGGTCAGGGGCGCTGCATCCGCCGAAGAAACCGCGATTTTCCACTGTCTCATACACTCAATCCTCCCTATGGATATGCTTCTAAAAAAAGAAGGGGAAGCGATTTGCTTCCCCTCCTATTTCATATACGTATGAACTTAGTCGTCGAAGGTCAGCATAACCTTGCGTGCAACTTCCTTGTTCTGCGCCATCTTCATCGCCTCGTCGAGATCCTCGAACTTGTAGTAGTGGGAAACGAGAGCCTTGAAATCATAGGTGTCCTTGATCTTGGACAGGAAACGGATGGTGCGCGGGAACCAGTTGGTGGTACCGCCGGAACCAGCGATGTGCAGGGTCTTCCAGATGGTCTTGCCGATCTCAACCGGAACCTTACGACCGATGGAGTGACCAACAACGCCAACACGAGCGGAGTGACCAGCAATATCAAACAGGGATGCGATGCCGATGTCGTTGCCCGAGCACTCGATTACAACGGACGGACCGCGGCCGCCGGTCAGACGCTTCAGCTCAGCTTCCAGAGCGCCCGGCTCCTTGAACTGGGTCGGATCTACGGTAACCTTTGCGCCGTACTTCATTGCATTCTCGCGGCGGGACTCTACCGGATCAATTACGATAACGTTTGCGCCGGAGGTTGCACATACCATTGCAGCAGAGCAGCCGATCGGGCCGCCGCCGATGATTGCGCAGTCGTCAGAAGCATCCGGATTGCAGCCGTTGCCCCATACGCCCCAGTAACCAACGTTGAAGTTCTCAACGAAGATACCCAGCTCGTCGGACCAGTCGTCCGGAATAACATGGGTATATGCTTCTTCCAGAATCATGTACTCGCCAAAGCCGCCAGGAGAGTCCGGACGGAAACCAACTTCACGGAAGTTCAGGCATGCAGAGGACATCTTGCCGTCCTTGCAGTTTGCACACTGATGGCAGGGCAGTACGCAGTCGCCTACAACCTTGTCGCCAACCTTTACGGAGGTGCATGCGCTGCCGATTTCTACCGCAGTACCAACCCACTCGTGACCGGGGGTGTACGGAGCGATATCGTAACGACCTTCTGCGGACAGACCCTCGAAGCACTCTACGTCAGACTGGCAGATACCGCAAGCCTTCATCTTGATCAGTACCTGGTTCGGCTGCAGCGGCGGCAGCTCAAGTTCTTCAATGCGCAGGTCAAACGGACCATGCATAAATGCAGCTTTGCACTTAGTAGGACGATTCATAATAGTAGCTCCTTTCAGATTTAAAAACAAGGATTTCGGTAAATGTGGAGAGTGGAGAGTGAAGAGATATTGCCTCTCCACTCTTCACTTTTTGCTCTTCACTCTAATTTAGTATGCCAGCGTGTAGATGTGGCGGCCACCCGGCTCGGTCGGACCCTTGACAACAGCTTCGATGTCTGCACGATCGCGCTGGGTCATCATCTCGATCGGGGGCAGGGTGCCTGCCGGATACTTCTCAAGGATGTCGTTAACGAGCTTCTCGAGGTAGTCGAGGGTGCGCTCTACGCCAGCCTGTGCCTTCTTGCCATCTGCCATACGTGCGTCACCGATAACGCCCTCAGGCTGGCAGATGCACTCCATACCGCAGGAACCAAATGCATTGTACCACTTGATCGGGCCTGCGCCGTCTTCTGCGGAGGTGTTGATATGACCTGCCGGCAGCAGCGGAGCCTTGTCAACCTTGATCGCGTCATCCATATGGATGAACTCCGGGAACAGCTCGAGGCACCAGCTCTGCTCTACTTCGTCAGCATGTACGAACGGAGTATCGTAGGGGCCGCCCTTGTCCTTGGTGAACATCTCGTCGCCTGCGCAGTTCCAGAAATGGGTGTACAGGATGATGCCCGGTACCTGCCACTTCTTACCGAAGGTATGGATTGCCAGCGGGATGACATAGTCCTGACCATGACCGTTGACAACGATCATCTTACGGAAACCGGTGTTCCAGAAACCTGCGAATACGTATGCGAGGTAATCCGCCAGAATCTTCTCCGGAATCATGATGGTGCCCTTCTGGCCCAGATGATGGTACGGATGCGAACCATACCAGATCGGCTGTGCCACGGTGCAGCCGGTCTTTTCTGCAACCAGCTCGCACAGGCGGGTGTCAAGGTAAGTATCTTCGCCGTACGGAGCGGACGGACCATGGTTCTCGGTCGAACCAACCGGGATCAGGATGACGTCGTTCTTCTTCAGGCGCTCTTCCACCATCTTGGTGGTCATGTTCTGGTAGTAAATACCGTCTTGGGCTTCCATATGGCCGCCCTTTGCAGGCAGATTCCACTTGCTCATTTGCGTTTCCTCCTTAAAATCGGAATATATCTGTCGTAAAATTTTTATTGTTTGGGTGAGCATGCTCAGTTTGCTTAAGCATGCTCACATGGAATTACTTGTTCAGACGCGGATAGCTGGTCGATACCAGAACCTTGCCTGCGGTGATCTTCATGCCCTCTTCGATGTCCTCGAGGTTGAAGCGACCGGTGCACATCTTGCGCATGTCGATACGGCCAGAAGCCATCAGTGCGATAACGTCGGGGTAAATGCCCTGACCGGACTGACCATTCGAGCCGGAGATGGTTGCTGCATTCCACTGCCAGTTGAAGATGTCAACCGGAGTGATGCCAACGGTATGACCGATCTGAACGGTCTTGCCGCCGATTGCCAGCGCCTTGCCCATAACCGGATAAGTAAACTTGGTTGCGCCTGCGCACTCTGCGAAGAGCGAGATGCCTGCGCCGTTTGTCAGATCCATCAGCAGTTCTGCCTGCTCATCGGGAGACTTGAAAGAAGTCGGGTCGTAAACATAATCCGCGCCGCATGCCTTTGCCAGCTCTACGCGCTCCGGAACGCTCTCAAATGCGATCAGCTTAGCTGCGCCTGCGGTCTTCATCAGCGAAATTGCCGCCAGACCAATCGGGCCAGCGCCGAATACTGCAACGTGACCGCCCGGACGGATGCCGCCGCCGCGAACAAACAGACCGTTGTATGCAACGCCGGTCGGCTCGATCATTGCGCCCAGTTCGAACGCAGTCATCTTGTCGCCGCCGTAGTAATCCATAATTGCATTCAGCGGGTAGCAGTATTTTGCCTTAACTGCTGCATACTCTGCGAAGCCGCCGTCGTAAGTCAGACCCGGCTCCTCAAGATCCTTACACTGGTTAAACATACCGCGGCGGCATGCATCACATTCGCCGCACCAGTGCATGGACTCAACCGATACCAGATCGCCAACCTTGAGCTTCTTGACATTCTTGCCAACCGCTACAATTTCGCCTGCGAACTCGTGACCGGTGATGATCGGATACTTGGAGTGACCGTCATACATCGAGTAGCCGTCTGCATCCTTTTTCAGCAGATGTGCGTCGGTGCCGCAGATGCCTGCTGCGCCAACCTTAATCAGAACCTGATCGTCCGAATAGGTCGGAATCGGACGGTCCACAACCGATCCGCGGATATTTCTCCAAATCTGGTTGCCGCGCAGCGCACGACCGGTGGTCAGTTCGCGCTCGCTCATCTTGTAGCCCGGGCGCGGCTCGTGGTCTGCTTCCACGTAGAAGGCTCTCATGGTGTCTGCCATAATTTGTTCCTCCATTTCAGTTACACTACTTTATTTTGGTTTCCCAATGAATTCTGAAGTAAGACCGTTCGGAATTGCGCAATCTATCAATATATTGCCCAAACATTCCGTTTCATTCTCGTTTTCGTTTGTTCATTTTCGATGGTTCTATTATACGGCGGCGCCCCTTTTTCCGCCATACAATTCTTGTGCTCTGTTTGCGATTTTTCCCGCCTTTGCGCATTTTATTTGACTGTGGCTTTCACTTTCTTGCGAATGCATCTTTCTTGCTTCTGCATTTCAACCTTGTGAAAACGCTTCTTACAAAAGATTTTTGACGATTTTGCGCACTTTTCACAAAAAACCATCCGATTATTTGACAGCCGCATCGATTGCTGACTCAAAAATACGCAAGTTATTGTTTTATTGCGTCTGTACCGATTTTATGTAAAAATCAGCAGGCTGCGCTTTCCCAAACAAAAACAGCCGGGAAACACAGGTTTCCCGGCTGTTTTTCACCGTATCATATCCGAATTATTGAGACTCTGCTTCTCCGGTTTTTCGCCATTCCTTTCGGAATCTCAGCAGGATCCATACCGCGGTTCCCGCCGCAAGCAGGTACGTTGCCGGCGCGTTAAGCCAGATGCCGGTCAGTCCCAGCCGCCACAGCAGCGCAACAAACGCCAACGGGAATACAAATGCTGTGGATACCGACAAAATCGATGCGTAAATTGGTCGGTCCACCGCCGTCATATAGCTCTGGGTCGCAAAAGAGATCCATCTGCTCAAAATTGCAACACTCATCAGCCGCATGGCATACACCGCGCTGCTGAGGAACGCCGCATCCGGCTCTTTGGCAAACAGCAGCACGATTGGCTCCGGAAACAGGAATACCGCCGCAGCAAATCCAACCGAAAGCAGCGCGCTCGCCGTAAAGCAGCACCGCTCAATCGCTTTCACCCGGTCTTTCCTGCCCGCGCCCCAGTTATATCCCACCGCAGGCTGCAAGGAATCGCAGACGCCGTACAAGAATGCCTGTACCCCGTCGCCGACATACATCAAAATGCCGTAAATCGAAACCGCCGCCGCGCCGCCGAACCGCAGCAGTACAATATTCATCACCACTGATGTGATGCGCCCTGCGATGTTGCTGAGAAAGTTCGGGCTGCCGCAGACCAGGATCTGCCGGATCATCGGGAGGCTGAAGTGGGGTCTGCACAGCCGAAGCTGCAAATTCCCGCGCAAAAACGGCACAAATGCAATCCCCGCGCACAAGAACATGCCGCAGCAGGTCGCAAACGCAGCGCCCCAGATGCCCCAGTGAAACACCCCGAGAAACAGGAATTCCAGTCCGGCGCTGAGAGCAGACATCAAAATGTTGAGGTTCATGCTCATACGGATTTTCCCGCAGATGCGCAGGTAGTTGTCCATCGCAAATACAATGGTTGTAACCGGCGAACACAGCGCATACACCCGCATGTACTCCACCGCAAGCTGCGCCAGCTCGCCCTCCGCGCCCATGCAGCCAATGAGCGCGGGTGCTGCGGCGTACAGCACGCCGCCAATCAGCGTACCGGTTAGGACAATCATCAGACAGGCGCAGGTAAAGATATTGTTGGCTTCCTCCTGCCGCTTTTGCCCCAGCTGAATCGAAACCGGGACGGCGGAACCGACGCCGATTAAATCTGCTAGAGAAAAGTTAAACACCACAAAGGGAAACGCCAGATTGAGCGCCGCAAAGGACGCCTCCCCCAAAATCCTGCCGACAAACATGCCGTCGAGCAGCCCGTAAAGCGAAGCCGCCAGCATGCTGATGCCGCCCGGAATCGCCGCCAAAAAGAACAGCTTCAGCGGCGACGTTTTTGCAAATAATTTTTCATGGTTCATCATAAAAAGCCCTCGCATGTTTTCTCAGTGCATGTGCAAGCTTTTCCAGCCCGCAAACAAATTCATGTAATGCCTGCTCCTGCATCTCGTCTGCGGCGCGCCGCTCCAGTTCGTACACCCGGTTCAATACGGATGCCGCATATGCCTTTCCCTGTTCCGTGAGCCGGATTTCCTTTTCCCGGCTGCCCGGCTGCAGCACAAGGTATCCGGATTTCACGCACTCCCTGACAATTGTGTTGAGCGTCGTCTTGGGAATCAGCCATTCTTCGCAGATTTCCTTCTGCGTATGCGGTCTGCCGTCATCGAGTACATACAGCAGAATCATCGTGTTTTCCTTTACCCCGATTTTTCTGGAGATCATTTCATAAGCGCCGTCCATACTGTTAATTGCAATCGCAATCCGGCGCATCGCTTCCCGGTTCTGATCCATTCCGTTCCCTCCTATGCATAGTACGAATTCGTATTATAGTGCAGTATAGTACGAATCCGTACTAAAGTCAAGTATTTTTACGTATTGCTTTCTGTGAGAAATCCTCTTAATTTTTGACCGATATTATGGTATAATAAAAATCATACAACCGTAATACGGTTTCTGCTCTGCACATTCCGCATCACTGACAAATTTCCGGTCAGTGCATTGCTTTTTCATTCCAAAGGAGGTTTTTCCCTTGAAAATCCAAGAATCGGCCGAAAACTATCTGGAAGCCATTCTCATGATTCAGCAGCAAAAAGGCACCTGCCGCTCGATTGACGTTGCACAGTTTCTCGAGTTTTCCAAGCCAAGCGTCAGCCGCGCCATGAGTTTGCTGCGCGAAAACGGTTATGTCGTGATGGATGAAGGCGGTCTTTTAAATCTTACGGACAGCGGCCGCGAAATCGCGGAGCGAATTTTTGAGCGCCACGAACTGCTGACCGAGTGGCTGACCGGCATCGGCGTTTGTCCGGAAACCGCGCAGGCAGACGCCTGCCGCATCGAGCACGTCATCAGCAGCGAAACTTTCAGCTGCATCAAAGCCCACATCGCCAACCGATAATGCAAGCGCGGAACGCCCGCAAGGTCGTTCTGCGCTTTTTTCTCTGTCCAAAAGGAGGATGCCATGTACCGCACCATTCTGCACTGCGACTGCAACTCGTTTTACGCCTCGGTCGAAACCGTACTCGACCCCTCGCTCGCTGCCGGACCGATGGCGGTCTGCGGCGACCCGGACAGCCGCCATGGAATCATCCTCGCGAAAAACGAGCAGGCCAAGGCGTGCGGCGTCAAAACTGCGGAAACCATCTGGCAGGCAAGGCGCAAATGCCCCGACCTGCGGCTGGTTGCCCCGCATCGCGAGGAATATGTACGATATTCCCGCCGCGCCAATCAGCTCTATCTGGAATTCACCGATCTGGTCGAGCCGTTCGGCATCGACGAATCCTTTTTAGACGTGACCGGCAGCATGCATCTGTTCGGCAGCGGACAGCAGATTGCCGACACCCTGCGCCGCCGCATGCGCGAAGAACTCGGTCTGACCATCTCGGTCGGGGTTTCTTTCAACAAAGTGTTTGCCAAACTGGGCAGCGATTACAAAAAGCCGGACGCCACTACCCTCCTTTCTCCGGAAACCTATCAGGAGATCATCTGGCCGCTGCCGGTCGGCGCGCTGCTCTATGCCGGTCCCAAAGCGCAGCAAAAACTGCACATCCTCGGGATTGACACCATCGGTCAGCTTGCTGCCGCCGACCCGGTATCCCTCCATTCCACCCTCGGCAAGCTCGGAGATACCTTATTAGCCTATGCACGCGGGGAGGATCACGACCCTGTGCGTTCATTCTATGCCGAACATACTGTCAAATCGATCGGCAAGGGCATGACTTTCGCACACAATTTGACCCATGTGGAAGAAATCCGGCTTCAAGTCATGATGCTGTGCGATCATGTCGGCACACGCCTGCGTGCACGTCATCTTCAATGCCAAACTGTGCAGGTGCTCATCCGCGATCCGGATTTTCATAACATTTCCCGTCAAATAACGCTGCCGACTGCAACGGACAGCACCAGACAGCTCACCGAAACTGCGCTTTCGCTGATTGCACAGCACTGGAAACCCGGCAAACCCATCCGGATGATTACGGTCACAGCTGCATCCCTGCTCTCCCCCGAGCAGACCGGCGAACAGCTTTCACTTTTTGACGCAGGCGCCGCCGAACGCCGCGAAAAGCAGCAAAAACTCGACCGCGCCGTGGACGCCCTGCGCGGCAAATACGGAAAAGACGCCGTACAGTACGGCGCAAGCCTTGCAAAAAGAGTGAAGAGCGAGGAGTAAAGAGTGAAGATCCAATGCCCCCTTTTCTCAAATCTCAACTCTTAACTCTCAGTGTATTTTTCTCTTTCCGAAGCAGGAAAAAGGTTGTATAATGGAAGCAGAATTCCAAGGGAGAGGATGGATCGGTCATGGCTGATTTTGTTTCACACTACCTGTTTGGTGAGATTGCGCTCGAAGCGTTCCCTACCGTCGTTCAGCTTGCGGCAGCGCGTCGCCCTGCGGCGTTCAACTGGGGTCTTCAGGGACCTGACCCCTTGTTTTACCGCGGCGTTGCCTTCGGCAGTCCGCTGCATAAGTACGGCAACCAAATGCACTCTGAACATACGGACGAGCTGTTTTTTGCATTTTCCCGCGCGGTCAACCGCATGACAGAGGAAAACCGCGCGATTGCTGAAGCCTATTTTTATGGATTCCTATGCCACTACGCACTCGACAGCACGCTGCATCCCTATGTCTATTGTCGTCAATACGAATGCCAGGAGACAGACCCGAAGCTAAATGCCTCGGCAGTGCACTGCCAAATTGAAAGCGACATCGATTACGCGCTGTATGACCGTGAATATCACGCGCCGGTCACCGAATTTGACCCCCAGAAGTATTATCAGCTCACGCACGATGAACTGGCGGTACTCGCTGTTTTGCTGCATTACCTGCTCAAAACCGTGTATCAGGTCGAGGTTTCCACGCACGATCTGCGCAGTGCATTTTGTGAAATGCTGACCGCAGAGCGCTTTCTGTATTCCGAATGCCGCACTGCATATCATGGCATTCAGCGGGTCGAGGGGCTGCTCGGCAAGGGTGCGCTGCTTTCGAGCCACATGAAAATCGAAGCGCCCGAGTGGAACGCACTCAACCTTGAACATGCGCCATGGCGCAACCTGTGGCACCCGGAGCAGGAACGCACCGAATCTGTCCCCGAACTGTTCGACAGCGCCATCCAAACCGCGGCGCATCTCACAGGGGAATATGCCGCTGAGTTTGACGCAGGCTGGCTGCTGCTGCATCACTTTGACGTTCCGTTTGACAACGGCAGTCCCAAAAAGCTTGCCTGATGTTCGCGGACATCCCTTTCTTTTTTCCGCACAGCACGCACCAATGTACACATGTGACGGATTTCCCTCTTTGATTTTGTGTTCTTTCACGATTGCAGACCCTGGGCAGAAGGTCTATACTATAAAGCAATAAAGCACAAAAGCAAAGACGGAGAGAGTAAGCGCGCAGCAAAAGCCGCAGCGAGCCGGGGACAGTGCAAGCCCGGTGCAAGTAGCGCGAAGCTGAAAATCACTCCCGAGCTGCAAGCCGAATTCCAGTAGGCTTTGCCGGCGCCCCGCCGTTAACCGGGGAACGTATGATGGTACGGTAACAGGTGGTTTGCGATTTTTAACGGTCGTCCTTTTACGGACGGCCGTTTTTTTATTTTTGATTTCAAAATCACACAGGATACAGGAGGAATTCAGCATGAACAAACCCGTTGAGATTCGTTGGCACGGCCGCGGCGGTCAGGGCGCCAAAACTGCATGCCTGCTTTTGGCAGACGCTGCATTTTCGTCCGGCAAATATGTGCAGGGTTTCCCGGAATACGGTCCCGAGCGTATGGGTGCGCCGATTACAGCCTATAACCGCATTTCAGACGAGCGCTGCACCGTGCACTCCAACATCTATCATCCCGATTATGTCGTCGTCGTGGACGAAACTCTGCTGGAATCGGTTGATGTCACCGCCGGTCTTTCCGCTGATGGCGCAATCATCATCAACACAGAAAAATCTCCGGACGAAGTCCGTCCCATGCTGAATGGTTATTCAGGGAAGGTCTGCACCATCAATGCACGCCGTATTTCCGAGGAAACCCTCGGCAAAAACTTCCCAAACACCCCCATGCTGGCTGCCGCAGTCAAGGTTTCGGGCGTTGTCGAACCGAATCGCTTTGTAAACGACATGAAAGCATCTTTTCAGCATAAATTCGCCACAAAACCCCAAGTAATTGCGGGCAATATGAATGCACTGACCAAATCCATGCAAGAGGTACAGGTAGGATGAAAAAAGTAGAAAACATCACCGAGCAGTCCAAATGGTATGAACTGACCCCCGGCTGCGAAATTTATGAACCCGGCACCGCCGCGCTGACCATTACCGGCGAATGGCGCACGCAAACCCCGCAGTGGCATGCGGATGCATGCAAACAGTGCCTGCTGTGCGTGCCCTATTGTCCGGATGCTTCCATCCCGGTTGCGGGCGGCAAGCGAACGGATTTTGATTTTGACCACTGCAAGGGCTGCGGCATCTGCGCCAAGGTATGCCCCTTCCAGGCGATCACATTCCACAAGGAGGAGCATTGACCATGGCAAAAAGAGACCGTCTTTCGGGCAACGAAGCCGTTGCCTTTGCGATGAAGCAGATTGACCCGGACGTCATGGGGGCGTTTCCGATCACCCCCTCTACCGAAATCCCGCAGTATTTTGCGCAGTATGTCGCAAACGGTGAGGTCAACACCGAATACGTGACTGTCGAATCCGAGCACTCGTCCATGTCCACCTGCATCGGCGCCGAGGCTGCCGGTGCGCGCGCAGTCACCGCGACGTCCTCCTGCGGACTTGCGCTCATGTGGGAGCTGCTGTATGTTGCAGCTTCCTACCGTCTGCCGGTGACCCTTGCGTGCGTCAACCGTGCGCTGACCGGTCCCATCAACATCAACAACGACCACTCGGACTCCATGGGCGCACGCGATTCCGGCTGGATTCAGATTTACGCCGAAAACAATCAGGAGGCGTATGACAACTTCCTTCAGGCGATGCCGATTGGCGAAAATCCGGATGTCCGCCTGCCGGTCATGATTTGTCAGGACGGTTTCATCACCTCGCATGCGGTTGAAAACATCGAGCTGTGCGACGACGCGGACGTGAAAAACTTTGTCGGCACCTATGAGCCGGAACACTATCTTTTGAAGCATGAAAACCCGCTGGCCGTCGGTCCCTACGGCGTTTCCCCCTATTATATGGACGCCAAGATCGGACAGGCAGAAGCCATGAAAAACGCCAAGCAGGTCATTCTGGACGTCGGAAAGAAATTCGGCGAAATGACCGGCCGTTCCTACGGTTTTTTTGAAGCATACCGTCTCGAAGACGCAGAAACCGCCGTGCTCCTCATCGGCTCTTCTGCCGGCACGGCGCGCGCGGCGGTCGATCAGCTCCGTGCAGAGGGCAAAAAGGTCGGCATGCTCAAGCTGCGCGTGTTCCGTCCGTTCCCGGATGAAGAACTTGCCGTAGCGCTCGGGCATCTCAAGGCGCTCGCCATCATGGATAAGGCGGAATCGTTCTCGAACGCGGGCGGTCCGCTCGGCGCAGAGGTGCGCGGCGCACTGTACGATCTAGATGTCCGCCCCAAGACCATCAATTATGTCTACGGTCTGGGCGGCCGTGATTTCCGCGTGCAGGACTGCCGCACCGTTTTTGAAGCGCTGGACGAAGTTGTCCGCACCGGCGAGACCGGCGCGCGCTACCGCCATCTGGGACAGCGCGAGTAAGAGTATAGAGTTAAGAGTTAAGATTGGAGAGTGCAGAGTGCAGATCGGCACACCTCCGCACTCTCTACTCTCCACTCTTCATTCTCCATTTTCAACCGAATCGAGGTTTTTACCATGCCATATAATCTGAAACAAGAGCTTTCCAAGCCAGAGCGCTTTGTCGGCGGCCACCGTCTATGCGCAGGCTGCGGCGCGGGCATCACGGTGCGCGCGGTCATGCGCGCGCTGGAGCCCGAGGACAAAGCGGTTGTCACCAACGCGACCGGCTGCCTAGAAGTTTCCTCTTTCCTGTATCCTTATACCGCGTGGACGGACAGCTATATCCATAACGCATTTGAAAACGCGGCTGCGACCTGCGGCGGCGTCGAAGCCGCATACAACGCGCTGAAGCGCCGCGGAAAAATTGACGATACCTTTAAGTTCATCACCTTCGGCGGCGACGGCGGCACCTACGACATTGGATTCCAGTCCTTGTCCGGCGCCATGGAGCGCGGTCACGACATGGTCTACGTCTGTTATGACAACGAAGCGTACATGAACACCGGCATCCAACGTTCGTCCTCCACATCGCGCTTTGCCGACACGACGACCACGCCCTACGGCTCGGCATCCTCCGGCAAGCGGCAGAACAAGAAAGACCTCACCGAAATCATGGTTGCGCACGGCATTCCCTACGTTGCGCAGACCACGTTCCTCGGCAACATGAAAGACCTTCATGAAAAAGCGTACCGCGCCATTTATACACCCGGTCCGGCATTTTTAAATGTGCTGTCGCCCTGCCCGCGCGGCTGGCGGTATGCTGCCGAAGATATTGCCGCCATCACCAAGGCTGCGGTTGAAACCTGTGTCTGGCCGATGTTCGAGGTCGTTGAGGGCGAGTATCACCTGACCTATGAGCCCAAGAAAAAGCTTCCGGTCGAGGAGTTCATGAAAATGCAGGGACGCTTCAAGCACTGCTTCCAGAAAGGCAACGAATGGATGCTGGAAGAAGCGCAGAAGTGGGTCGATCACAAATGGGAAACCCTGCTCTCCAAATGCAAATAAAAAAATTCCGTGTACGTTCTTTGTACACGGAATTTTTTTATCAATGGAAACGGCTTGCCTGTCGGCTCCGGAACCCTAACGTCGGCATCCCTGCTCCAGGCTTTGGCCACACCGCTGCACAGCCAACCGATTTCTCCTGTTTATCCAACCTGCAAAAAGCGGCCGTTGTTATGCACACACGCAGAAATACCGCCGAGCAATCCGGTTTCATCAATTTTATCTGCGTCGAAGCGAATCGAAAGCACACCGTCGGCAAAATCGCGGCACGAAACCTCAATAATAGCGTCACTGTCGCTGTCTATCATGCTGCGAAACACGGTATCCTCAATCACATGGTCATCAAAACCCAAAAAGCGAAACGCGGTTCCCGTTCCCACGCACGGCTCCAGCCCTTCGGATTTCAGCTCCCCAAAGCAGCGGTCAAGCGCTACAAACGCACTTCCCTGACCGCGTTTGAGCAGACGCCCATCCTGCCACACATGGTTCAGCCGGCTGAGCGCCGGAATCCCATGCTCACCGCATGCGGCAGTTACGCCTACATACATGCCTTTCAGCAGCCCGCTGACGACATCCATCATGATTTCCGGCGTCTGCGCATCCGCAGTCTCCTGTGCGCGAAGCTCATATGACGCCATTTCTTTCTGAGCTCCCGTCTTATTCAAACTCCAGCAGGACCGATTCCCAGCCTCAGGAGTTCCATTTTTCAACTGATTCATTGCAAAACACCTTCTTACTTTTGTCATATGAAACCGCATATCTCAAGTATGCCCCGCGATATTGCGCCTATTCTACAACATATGCAGAAGGGTTTCAAGACGCTTTTTGCTTTTTCGTACACTTCCACAATTCAGCGTTTCATCGTGCGACTTTTTTTGCAACCGCACTGGCGATTTCTCGCAAAAATCTCAGATTCCCTCCGATTGTTTTTTCGCATTTTGCCCATGGATATTTTTACACCCTTTCTCCGGTATACAAAAAGCCTCTGGTCTCCCAGAGGCTTTTTGAAATTATTTTTCATAGAAAACCGATGTTTTACAGTGAAATATCCTGTTTTTACATCATTTTCCCATTTGTATGCACTGCAATTCCCATGCTCATGCATGCTTTCGGTTGACCACCATAATGCCCGTGCATACCAAAATGAGCGCGCACAAATTGCGGATTGTAAACACGTTTTCCTGCAAAACGAGCGCACTGATGAGCGAACCGAACACCGGAATCAAAAACATATAGACCGTAACTTTTCCGACCGGATGGTGCTTGAGCAGCACTGTCCACACCGTAAACGCCACCGAGCTGAGCAGCGACAGATAGGCAAGCAGCAAAATTCCTTCCGGCGTAAACGTCACGCCGCCCACGCCGCCGAAAACCATGCCGACTGCAAGGAGTACCGCGCCGCCCAGCGTGAGCTGCCATCCCGTAATTACCATCGGGTCGCGCCCCGGCGTAATCTTCCGGCTGATGCCCGCGCCCAGTCCCTGACCCAGTGCGCTGATCAGCATAAACCCTTCCCCAGAAAAGGTGACACGCTGACCGCCCAGCCCTGCGCCGGACAGAATCACAAGCACGCCCGCAAATCCCAACAGACACCCGATTCCCTTGCGCAGATTCATACGGTCGTCCTTGAAGGCAAAATGTGCGACAAAAACCGCAAAAAAGGTGGAGGTTGCGCTCAAAACCGAGCCGCGCACCCCGGTTGTGTTGCCGAGTCCCGGATACAGAAACAGATACTGCATCACCGTCTGCGCCCCCGACAGCACAAGAATCCCCCGCCATGCGTCTTTTTGGGGGAACAGCGGCGTTTCACGCCGCACGAGCACAAGCGCCAGCACCAGCAGTCCCGCAATGGTAAAACGCATGCCTGCAAAAAACAGCTTGGCGGCAGCATCCTCTCCCGCAATGGAAAACAGGTCATATCCTGCCTTGACCGCCGGAATTGCGCTGCCCCACAGCGCAGTGCATAACAGCGCGGGCAGGAAAATCCCGCCGCGTACAGGTCTTGTCTTGGTCATCAGAGCTTATCCAATCCTTTTTCAAAAAATTCTTCCCATGCGCGCGGCGCGGCGGCAAGGATAGAGCATTTCTCGGTCAGCGACACCGGTGCACCGGAAAACTGACCAATCCGTCCTCCCGCTTCGGTGACGATCAGTCCGGCTGCGGCATGGTCCCACGGGCAAAGACGCGCTTCAAACATCACATCCGCGCAGCCCGCGGCCACAGCGCACAGATCAAGCGCAGCCGATCCCGAACGCCGCACGTCAATCGCAGCGTCAAACAGCGCGCGTGCCAATCGGAATGTCTGTTCAAACGTATCCGGGTAATAGGATGCTGTGCCAAGACATACAATGCTGTCAGCGATGCCGTTGTCCGTCACGTGGATCGGCTTGCCGTTTTCCCATGCACCCTTTCCCCGCTCGGCAGCGAACATCGTGTCGGAGTATGGATTATATACCACGCCGCATACGATCTCTCCATCTTGTACCGCTGCAATCGAAACCGCAGACGCGCGGTACCCGCGTACAAAGTTTGCCGTACCGTCGATAGGGTCTACAATGAATGCAAGTCCGTGCAGCGCATCCTCTTTTTGTGCGTCGCCCTCTTCCCCGATAAAGTGTGCCTCGGGATATGCCGCGAGCAGTTGGGTGCGCAGCAGCTCCTGCACACGCACATCATATTGCGTTACCAAATTGCGGCGGTCCCCGCCTTTTTCGGTCACACCGATGCGGTCGGCTGCGAGAATGACTGCACCGCCGCTGCGTGCGGCAGTTTCCAGTGTTTTGAGCATGTTCCTTCCCCTTTCCTCTCAATGCTATTTCTATATTCTATTGTAAAATGTTTTTCGGACAAAAACAAGACCGCTATCCGGAGCGGAATAGCGGTCTTATCAGCTTAATTCTGCTTTTGCGGTCAGCGGAACTGGTTCACGCCGGGCACATATTGATACCCAATGCGCGCGAGACGCTGCTCCAGTGTGGCGCGGTGGGTTTCCTCGCCGTCACACAGCGCATCAAGGCTGTGGTACCGGTCGCGCAGCAGCGTGTTGACCACGCTCAGCAGCATGACGGGGTCGTTTGGCAACGCCATATGGGCTCTCCTTTCAGTCGCTTTCTTCGGTCTCACTTCTTCTGGATGCCTTGTCGAAAATCGGCGTATGTTTGACATCGTCCAGTTTTGGAATATACAGATACTTTCGCACCACATATAATACCGCAATGGACGCAACCGCAATCAGGTTTTGCAGCGGCGTTGTGTGCTCGACAATCATCTGGCGGGCAATCGCAAGAAGCATAATCTCAATGACCGAATCGAGCGTGTGGCTGCACAGCATCTTGACGAATTCAACGCCGATAACCAGCATTGCAGCAACGCTCAAATATTCGGAGAAAACCGAAGGGTCTTTCAATAATTTGACCGGGCTGATGTCTTGCACCAAACCAATCAGCGCTGCGGCAAGCGCCGACAGCATGAGCAGCCCAACCAACATTTCAAGCAGGCTGGATAAACGGTGCATCAATTCTCGTGCATGAAACTTCATGAAACATCTCCTATTTTGGGGTTGATTCAGCAGATTCAGTATAGCATGTCGGGCACGGTGCTGTACAGTCCTTATGTAAATTTTTCTGAACAGTTATTTTTGCGCGCTGCGCCCATAAAAGAAAATGTACTGCTGCATCACGCCGGCAAACCCCTCGTAGCGCGCAAGCGGAAAGCTGCCGCCATAATGCTGCACCACCATCTTCCGAATCCATGTGTCCACCGGAAATGCGGCAAGGTCATGCAAACCGAACAGCTGCACGCAGGCGGCAACCTTCGGTCCCACACCGGGCAAAGCAAGCAACGCATCGTGCGCCTGTTCCAGCGGCAGCCTGCACACTGCTTCCGCATCAAAATCGCTGTGCGCGATGGCAAAAATATACTGGTCACGGTACCCCAAGCCGATGGCGCGCAGCGCAGGCAGATCCGCTGCTGCAAGCTGCGCTTTCGTCGGGAACGTGTAATAAGGTTCTCCGGCGCTGTCCACGCGCTGCTCGCCCCAACCCTTGCACAGGAGTTCGACCGTCCTCTGGATGCGCGGGATATTATTATTCTGGGAGATGACAAACGTAATCAGCGTCTCCCAGAAATCCTGCCGCAGGATGCGCAGCCCACTGCCGTAGCCGATCGCAGCACGCAAAAAAGCATCTTCTTCGGGTACTGCGGCGCACATCGCCGCATAATCGGTGTCCCAGTCAAAATAGCCGCGCCAAAACGCCTGATATTCTTCTTCCGATGTATCGAAAGCGAGCCTCTCGCCCTCCTGCCGCACACGCACGCACCGCGCGCCGGCACATATGCGCCACCAGCCTTCTGCCCGCGCTTCCATACGGAAACACTGACCGGACGCCGCAATCTGCCCCAAGTCGCAGGGCGCAAGATGATGATAAACCATACGTGGATTCCTCCCTTCCTTTTCTATTATAAATTGTGCAAATCCTTCGCGCAATTCTTTTGCGCGGCGTGTGGATTCCAACATTACATCAAAAATCCATCATTATCTATCCCCAAGGCAACCATCATGCAACCTTCACAAAAAATATTTTATTTTTCGCAATAAACTAGTTGAAATGCAGCATCAAAAGTGTTATACTTTTAACAAAGATAAGTGTTAAATATTTCACAATTTGCCTCTAAAAAATATTGGGAGGGATTCTCTTGGAAATCAAAACCGTAACCGTCATCGGCGCGAACGGTACCATGGGCTGTAATATCTCAGGTATCTTCGCTTCTTTCGGCAACGCGAAAGTGTATATGGCATGCCGCAGCCTGGAAAAGGCAGAGAAGGCGGTTTCCCGCGCTGCCAAGTCTGTACGCGCAGAAGCTATTGCGGAAAACCTTGTTCCGGTCACCTTCGATGACCTGCCGCAGTGCGTGGCAGAGTCCGACCTGATCTTTGAGTCGGTCTCCGAGAATTTCGAGACCAAGCAGGGCATCATCGACCGCATCCGCGACCATGTCCGTCCGGATGCCATCCTTGCAACTGGCACCTCGGGTTTGTCCATCGACAAGCTCGCAGAGATGTATCCCGAAGCGCTGCGCCCCCGCTTTATCGGCATGCACTTCTTCAACCCGCCCTATATGATGACCCTGTGCGAGATCATCGAGAGCGAGTACACCGACAAGGAAATGTCCGCTTTCCTCGCGGAGTATTCCAAGAAGAAACTGGTGCGCACCGTGGTCAACGTTGCAGACACCGCAGCGTTCCTCGGCAACCGAATCGGCTTCCAGTTCATCAACGAAGCATGCCAGTACGCCGAGATGTATAAGGATAACGGCGGCATCGACTACATCGACGCCATCCTCGGTCAGTTCACCGGCCGCAACATGCCCCCGATTGCAACCGCGGACTTCGTCGGCCTGGACGTCCATAAGGCAATCGTAGACAACGTCTACGCCAACACCAAGGATTACGCCCGCTCGACTTTCATCCTGCCTGAATACATGCAGAAGCTGATCGACGAAGGCAAGCTCGGCCGCAAGGTTAAGCAGGGTCTGTACAAGACCGTTGTCGATGAAAACGGCAAAAAGATTCAGTATGTTTACGACATCGATTCGGGCGAATACCGCGAAAAAATTCGCTACTCCTTCCCCTTTGCCAAGAAGATGATCGACTACCTGCATCAGGGCGATTACCGTCAGGCGTTCGACTCCCTCAAGCACAACCACTCCATCGAGGCGGAAATCTGCCTGTCCTTCCTGATTAAATATGTGCTGTACTCCATCACTGCTGTCAAACTGTCCTCGGACGACATCCATGCGGCAGACGCTGCGATGGCGACCGGCTTCGGCTGGGTACCCCCGCTGGCTGTTGTGGATGCGCTCGGCGGCAAGACCGAGTTCATGAAGTTGGCGCAGCAGCGCCTGTCGAGCGAACTGCTCGCGCGCATCAAGCTCAAGGACACCCTGAAAGACCTGCCGGACGGTTCGCACTACGACTTCCGCAGCTATTTCAAGGGCAAGCAGTAAGAAAGGGAGGAGCAATGCTATGAATAAGGTATATGTAATGGGCGGCGCTCAGACCGACTTCGAGCGCAACTGGAGCCGCGAGGGCAAAAACGTGGTCGCAATGCTGCGCGAGGTTATGTCTGACGGCTGCGCGAACGCCGACCTCACCTATGATGATATTATTTCCCTCAACGAAGAAAACCGTGTATCCTGCTTTGTCGGCAGCTTCCTTTCCGAGCTGTACAACGATCAGAGCCATGTCGGCGCGCTGCTGACCGAAGTGGATCCGGCGTTCTTCGGCGTACCGAGCGTGCGTGTTGAGGCAGCCTGTGCAGCAGGCGCAGCGGCACTCGATGCAGCGGTCACCAAGATTAAGGCAGGCGAAGCCGACGTTGCGATTGTGGTCGGCTGGGCGCTGCTCAACACGGTTGACGCTGCAACAAGCGCTTCTTATACCGCGCGCGGCACATATGTAGAAAAAGAATCCAAGTCCACCGACGGTCTGCCCAACCTCTACGGCAAGCTGACCGATGCATACCTCGAGAAATACGGCGCACCCGCAGACCGCGTCATGAAATCTCTGGCTCATCTCACCGAAATGGCTTACGAAAACGGCAAGCGCAACCCGAATGCGCAGACCCGCAAGCTGTTCATGAGCGAAAAGCAGGCAAACATGCGCGGCTGCGCGACCAATCCGTTTGTCGCAGGCCGTCTGGCGCAGTCTGACGCAACGCTCACCACCGACGGTGCAGCCGTTGTCATTCTCGCAAGCGAAGCGTTCAAGCAGAAGCACTGCCCCGACCGCGCGCTGCCGATTGTCAAGGGCCGCGGTTTCCGCGTCGCGCCGATGGAGCTGAAAACCAAGCTGACCGAGGCGCGCGTAAGCGACTACCTGCTGCCCTGGACCCGCAAAACGGTGGAAGAAGCTTACCAGACCGCAGGTCTGACCGCGGACGACATCGACGTGTTCGAGCTGTACGACTATTACACCGCAGGCGAGCTGATCGAACTGTCCTGTGTTGGCCTGTGCAAGCCCGGCGAGGAATACCGTCTCATCGAGGACGGCGTGATCGAATTTGACGGCGCAAAGCCGGTCAACCCGACCGGCGGTCTGATTGGCGGCGGCCACCCACAGTCCGCGACTGGCGTGCGCATGTTCCTCGACCTCTACAAGCAGCTCACCGGTACCGCCGGCGAGTGCCAGGTGCCGAAGGCTGTCAAAAACGGTCTGATGCTCAACATGGGCGGCTCGGCAACCTCCAACTATGCGTTTATCCTCGGGATGGAGTAACATCCGTTCCTGAATTCTCTCCCTTTTTTCTCTGCGTCTCCGGTTTCTGTGAACCGGAGACGTATTTTTTTGGTCAAAAAGCCAAATCGGAAAAATTGTATTTTGCGCTGCCCGATGTTATAATAAATATATATGCGTTTTTGTCTGACCGCACCGTTCCGCACGGTATTTTGTCATTTTAAAACGAGATGTAGTAGTAAAGGAGAACGGGAATGTTCACGATAGACCAGTATGTCAAGGCGCAAAGCCTGGAGGAAGCATACGAACTGGCTCAAAAGAAAACCGCGACCATCCTCGGCGGCTGCGGCTGGCTCAAAATGGGCCGCCGCCCGATCAAGACCGCGATCGACCTCAGCGGACTCGGTCTGGATCAGATTGAGGAAACGGATACCCATTTTAAACTCGGCTGCATGGTGACCCTGCGCCAAATCGAAACAAGTGACGCGCTCACCGCTTATTTCGGCAGCTGTATCGCAGAATGCGTGCGCCATATTGTCGGCGTACAGTTCCGCAACTGCGCAACCATCGGCGGCTCCATCTGGGGGCGCTTCGGCTTTTCCGACCCGCTGACCCTGTTTCTCGCGCTGGATGCCGAGGTCTGCCTGCACCACGGCGGCATTATCCCGCTGCGCGAATTCGTGCAGATGGACTACACCGTCCGCGATGTGCTCACCGCCGTCTGCCTGCCCAAGCGCGGTCAAAAAGCCGTGTATCTGACCCACCGCGCGACCGAGACCGATTTTCCTGTGCTCGCGTGCGCAGTATGCAAATTCCCCGCTGATTACCGCGACAATGGTTTCCGCGCTGCTGTCGGGGCACGTCCCCAGCGTGCGGCACTCCTTTCCGACCCGGAGGGTATCCTGTCGGACGGCATCACCGCCGAAAGTACGGCAGCGTTCGCGGACTACGCGGCGGAGCAGTTCCAGTTTTCGTCCAATATGCGCGGCAGCGCGGATTTCCGCCGCCATCTGTGCCGCGTGCTTGTGAAACGCGCGCTTACCGCGCTTGCAGAGGAGGTGTAACCCATGGCGAAGGTACTGATTTCGTTCACGCTGAACGGCAAAAAAATTGAAGATGCGGTTGCACCTGACCAGCCGCTGCTTGAATATGTACGCGAAAAAGGCTGCCTGTCGGTCAAGCGCGGCTGTGAAACTTCAAACTGCGGTCTGTGCACTGTCCTGATGGATGGCAAGCCGGTGCTCTCGTGCACGATGCTCGCCGTGCGCGCGGACGGACACGACATTGTGACCCTCGAGGGTGTGCAGGACGAAGCTGCTGAAATCGGCGCGTTTCTCGCGTCCGAGGGTGCGGAGCAGTGCGGCTTCTGCTCGCCGGGACTCATTATGAACATCATCGCAATGACGCGCGAGCTGCACAATCCGTCCGAGGATGAGATTCGCGCTTATCTCGCGGGCAATCTGTGCCGCTGCACCGGCTATGTCGGTCAGCTGCGCGCCATCCGCGCCTATCTTGCGGCAAAGAAGGAGGGCTGATATGCAGAAGAAATACGTTGGCGCAGCCATCCCGAAGAGTGACGCGCGCGCCCTCACAACCGGTCAGCCGGTCTATACCGACGATCTCGCGCCCGCAGGTTGCCTGATTGTCAAGGTGCTGCGCTCCCCCCATGCGCACGCCCTCATCACGAGCATCAACACCAATATCGCCAAAAAGGTTCCGGGAATTGAATGCGTCCTGACTTACGAAGATGTGCCCCAGTGCCGCTTCACCATGGCGGGACAGACCTTCCCCGAGCCGTCCCCCTATGACCGCCTGATTCTTGACCGCCGCGTGCGCTTTGTGGGCGACGCGGTTGCCATCGTTGCAGGCGAAACTGAAGCTGCGGTCGATAAGGCGCTGCGCCTCATCAAGGTCGAATACAAGGTGCTGGGCGCCATCCTCGACCCGCGCGAAGCCAAAGACAATAAGATTCTCATTCATCCCGAGGAGAGCTGGAAATCGCTCTGTCCGGTCGGCGCGGACAATACGCGCAACCTGTGCGCCTCGGGTTCGGACGCAAACGGCGATATCGACGCTGTCCTTGCGGACTGTGACGTGGTGCTCGAACGCACCTACCGCACCAAGCCCAACCAGCAGGCGATGATGGAGACTTTCCGCACTTATACCCAGCTCGACACCTACGGCCGCCTGAATGTCATTTCCTCGACTCAGGTGCCGTTCCACGTGCGCCGCATCCTGTCGCACGCGCTTGATATTCCGAAATCCCGCATCCGCGTGGTCAAGCCGCGCCTCGGCGGCGGCTTCGGCGCAAAGCAGACGGTTGTGACCGAGGTTTACCCCGCAATCGTCACCCTGAAAACCGGCAAGCCGGCGAAAATCGTCTATTCCCGTTATGAATCCCAGATTGCCTCCTCCCCGCGCCACGGCATGGAGCTGACCGTGCGCATGGGCGCGATGAAGGACGGCACCATCCGCGGCATTGACCTCTATACCCTGTCGAACACCGGTGCATTCGGCGAACACGGACCTACAACGGTCGGTCTGTCCGGTCACAAACCGATTCCGCTGTATGCCAAGCAGGAGGCATTCCGCTTCCGCTGGGACGTGGTATACACCAACACCATGTCTGCGGGTGCATATCGCGGCTACGGCGCAACGCAGGGCATTTTTGCAATCGAATCCACGGTCAGCGAACTGGCAGACCTGCTCGGCATCGACCAGACCGTTATCCGTGAAAAGAACCTCGTCCGCGAGGGCGATGTCATGCCCGCTTACTACGGCGAAACCGCAACCTCGTGTGCGCTCGACCGCTGCCTCGCGCGTGTCAAGCAGATGATTGACTGGAACGCAAAGGCGAAGCCGGTCACGCTGCCAAACGGCAAAATCCGCGCGGTCGGCGTGTCCATGGCAATGCAGGGCTCAGGCATTTCGAGCGTAGACGTCGGTTCGGTCACCATCCGCATGGCGGACGACGGCGACTACAATATGCTGCTCGGCTGTACCGATATGGGCACGGGCTGCGACACCATTCTCGCGCAGATGGCAGCCGACTGTCTGGACTGCCAGATGAACGAAATCGCGGTCTATGCGTCGGATACCGACGTCGCGCCCTATGACTCGGGTTCCTACGCCTCCGCAACCACCTATGTCACCGGCATGGCGTGCGTCAAGGCGTGCACCGAGCTGCGCGACAAAATCATCGCCACCGGCGCGTCCATGCTGGGCATCGACCCAGAGGACGCCGAGTTCGACGGCGCAAAGGTCTACTGCGTCAGCGACCCGGACAAGTTTGTTTCCCGCAAGGATGTGGCGTACAAGGGGCAGTGCGGCAGCAACAGCGAACTTGCCGCGACTGTCAGCCATTCCTCTCCGGTTTCTCCCCCGCCGTTCATGGTGGGCGCAGCCGAGATCGAACTGGACCCCGAGACCGGCAAGGTCGATCTGGTCGATTACTGCGCCTGCGTAGACTGCGGCACGCCGATCAACCCGAACCTCGCCCGCGTACAGACCGAGGGCGGTCTGGTGCAGGGCATCGGCATGGCGCTCTATGAGGACATTGTGTACGGCGCAAACGGCACAAACTACTCCAACTCGTTCATGCAGTACAAGATTCCATCCCGCTTGGACATCGGCAAGGTGCGCGTGGAGTTTGAAAGCAGCTACGAGCCGTCCGGTCCGTTCGGCGCGAAGTCCATCGGCGAAGTTGTCATCAACACCCCGCCCCCGGCGATTGCTGCTGCTGTTGCAAGCGCAACAGGCGTGCGCATCCGCTCGCTGCCTATTACGGCGGAGAAGATCGTCATGGGCATGCAGGAAATGCCGCAGGACTAATCAGCATATAAAAAAACCGTTCCCGGTCGGGAACGGTTTTTTTGATTGCTTAGAAAATGCAGTACTGCGCCATGTAAGCTTCCATCAGCGGCAGGATGTCGCCGTAGGTGCCCTGCTCCTTGAGGTACTCATAAATGTCCTGCACGGTGATGAGCGCGTGCACGCGGATGCCGAACTCCTCGCCGACCTCCATAACTGCGGTCTTGCCCGGGGTCTGACCGACCTCGCAGCGGTTGACCGAAATAAACATATCGGTCACCTTGACGTCCGCGCAATTCTGAAGCACCGGCATGGTCTCGCGGATTGCGGTGCCTGCGGTGATGACGTCCTCAATGATGATGACGCGGTCGCCGTCCTTGGGCTTGTAGCCGACAATGTTGCCGCCCTCGCCGTGATCCTTGGCTTCCTTGCGGTTGAAGAAGAACGGCTTGTCGATGCCGTGCACACGCGCCAGCGCACCCGCAACCGAGGTCGCCAGCGGGATGCCCTTATATGCAGGACCGAACATGGCATCAAACTCCTCGCCGAGCGTCTCCTTGACCGCCGCCGCGTAAAACTCGCCGAGACGGGAGTTTTGCAGACCGGTCTTGTAGTTGCCGGTATTGACAAAATACGGGGTCTGGCGACCGGACTTGGTGACAAAGCTGCCGAAGCGCAGCACGTCCGCCGACATCATAAATTCAATAAACTCTTTTTTTGCAGCAGAAAGCATTGCAGTTTCCATCCTTTTTCGTTTTTATCCTTGGTTTTCTAATTTTTTCTGATGCTGAAGGACAAGATCTTCCAGACTGACGCTGTCGACATAGCTGTCAATCGCCTTGCCCAGCCCAACCCAAAAATCAAGGGTTTCACATGTGCTGTTTCGCGGGCAGATTTCCGCAGATTCGGTCAAACAGGCAATCGGAGCCAGACCGCCCTCGGTCACCCGCAGAATTTCTCCGGCGGTGTACTCCTCCGCGTCCTTTGCAAGCCGGTAGCCGCCCTGCGCGCCGCGCACCGAACGCAGCAGCCTCGCACGGCTGAGCTGGTTGACGATCTGCTCCAGATACTTGACCGAAACATTCTGACGGGATGAAATTTCCTTGAGCGGGATATACTCGCCGTGGTCGTGCTCAGCCAGATCAATCATCAGCCGGAGCGCATATCGCCCTTTGGTGGATATCTTCATATTCATCCTCCTGTTCCACGTGATAATCATACCATAATGGTGCGAATTCTGCAAGAGGAGGGCGATTGCCTGCCTCGCTGAAAAATGGTATACTTCAGATAAACGCAGACGGCTGCGCTTGGAAACCCGCAGCCAATCCATCTTTTGGGAGGTTTTTATGCTTCACGAATTTTCACGCACCGCGCTTCTGCTCGGGGCGGACGGTCTTTCCCGCCTGCAATCGGCGCATGTCGCGGTGTTCGGCGTCGGCGGCGTCGGCGGCGCGGCGGCGGAGGCACTCGCCCGCGCAGGCGTCGGCAGCCTGACGCTGATTGACAATGATACGGTTTCGGTCACCAACCGCAACCGGCAGATTATCGCGCTCGCGTCCACGACCGGACAGAGCAAAACCGCTGTCATGGCGGCGCGCGTGCGCGATATCAACCCCGCCTGTCAGGTCACCCCGCTCGACCTGTTTTACACCCCGGAGAGCGCACTCGACCTCACCCGGTTCACCTATGTACTGGACGCGATCGACACGGTTTCGGCAAAGCTGTATCTCGCGGAGCAGTGCGACCGGCTCGGCGTCCCGCTGATTGCCAGCATGGGCACCGGCAACAAGCTCGACCCGACCCGTTTTGAGGTCGCGGATATTTTCCAGACCTCGGTGTGCCCACTCGCGCGCGTCATGCGCCGTGAACTGAAAGCACGCGGAATCAAACATCTCAAGGTCGTCTACTCCAAGGAGGAGCCGCAGCGCATCCCCCCGGAGCGGTATGCCGCCTGTGAGGGCGACAAAAAGGGGACCGCCGGCCATCCGGTTCCGGCAAGCGTTTCGTTTGTGCCGCCGGTCGCTGGCATGATTCTCGCGGGCGAAATCATCAAGGACATCGCTTTCGTACGCGTCTGAGGTTATGGCGCAAAGATTGCGTCCGTTCCCATCAGGCTCGTCAGGTTAAGCACCAATTCGTCCTCGGGCGGTGCATCCGGCAGGGAGACGTCCGGCTGGGTGAGGGACGCATCCATGCTCAGCGCCAGCTTTGTGGTGTTGCGGACATGCGCGGTCACATCTAGGTGCAGCCGGTCTGCGCGATAGGAGCCTTTCACCGTGAATTCTGCCGCATTCAGGAAAGTTTCCATCCGTCCGGACAGGTCGCACGCAAGGACGCCGCTCCCTGTCCAAAATTACCACGGTATTTTCGCACCACTCGACTTGCAAACCGAGCGCTTCGGCAAAAAACCGCACCGGAACATAGGTGCGCCCCGTCTTGATATAGGGCGCAGTATCCATGGGCGCTGCGGTGGACGGCGCCCCGTCCTCGGTCAATTTCCAATAGGATGCCTCCCCGACTCGGAACCGCAGCTGCACCACATCGTTTGATGCAGCAATCGCGCCCTCCCGGAACGCGACCTCCATGCCGAGCGCCTCCGCAATGGTGCGGAACGGCGCCATCACCCGTCCGTTCCGAATCTCCGACTGGGCATCCGGAAACGTCAGGAATGCGCCGTTCAGCTGCACAAAAACGCCGTCCATTCCCCAAACATCCTCGGGGGAAGCCGGTAATCCGGCTGCCTGTACCGCCGGCAGCGTTCCGAGCGCCAGTACGCATGCAAGCAGAACTCCTAAAATCCTCTTTTTCATGATTTTCGCCTCCTATTCTCTGGCATCGTATTGCTCCCTTGGTATTATGGATATTATATCATATTTTGCTCGATTGCACCGATATATTTTGTGTGTTTCGCATAAATCCCACCGTGATTTCCCCCGTTTCTCTCGGCAAATTGCAGAACGCTTCGCCGCACCGGAAAAAAGCAATGTTAAAACCGCCGCCGCCATGCTATAATAGCAAACAGGAATCTTTTTTCCGGAAGTGATGATTTGAAACAAATTTCCATATGGTTGTGGCGGCTAGCGTGTCTGCTGTTTCTGGCGTTCAATATTTACGCCGAGCACAGCGGGCGGTTTATCATCCGTCCGACGCTCAAAATCGCGCTTGCTGTGTGCTTTTTCGTACTGCTGACCCTTGCGGTGCGACCGTTCGGCAGCCGGACGCGGCATAGAGTCTGGCTGTGGTTGCTGTTTGCCTACTATTTATGGGTGCTGTCCAACATGCTGTTTTTCGACGCGGCGCTCGGGCGCGGCAGCGGCATGGGCGGCGTAAACCTCGAGCCGCTGCACACTATACGCAATTATCTGCGCGCCTATGAACTGGGAAATATCCACGGCGGTCTGGTGGTCATGAACCTCGCCGGAAACCTCGCGGCGTTTGCGCCCATGGCAGTATTCCTGCCCGCGCTTTTCCGCGGTCAGCGCAATCTCCTGCTGTTTCTGGTCACGATGATCCTGCTTGTGGCTGGGGTCGAGATGGTGCAGTACCTCACCCGCACCGGAAGCTGCGATATTGACGATTTGATTTTGAACGCCGCCGGCGCGCTGGCGGTCTGGCTCGTTCTGCTGCCCTGGCGGCTGTGGACGGCATATAAGGAGGGACACCGATGAAAAAGAAAGTGGTCGTTGCCGGACTTGGTCTGATGGGCGGCTCGATGGCGATGGCGATTCGCAAATACACCGACTGTGAGGTCTATGGCTGGAACCGCACCCGTTCGGTCGCGGAAAAGGCGGCGGCGGACGGCACGCTGCACGGCATTGCGGACGAAGCCGCGATTGCAGACGCCGACCTCATGATTATCTCGCTGTATCCACAGTCCACGGTCGATTTTCTGCTCGAGCACATGCCCCGCATGAAAAAGGGCTGCATCATCGTCGATCTGGTCGGCGTCAAGAGGTTTTTGCAGGAAAATCTCGAACAAGCGGCGGTCGATGCGGGCGTGCACTTCATCGGCGGGCACCCGATGGCGGGCAAGGAATTTTCCGGCTACGCCTTTGCAACACCCGAACTGTTTCAGGATGCGAGCATGATTCTGGTGCCGAACGCCTCCAGCCCGTTGTGGGCAGTGGACGAGATGGACGGTTTCTTTATGCAGCTCGGCTTCGGGCGCGTGGTGCGCTGCTCCGCAGAGCAGCATGACCATATGATCGCCTTCACCTCCCAGCTTGCGCATGTGGTTTCGAGCGCTTACATCAAAAGCCCGGAGGCGCTGCGCCACAACGGCTACTCGGCGGGCAGCTATAAGGATTTGACCCGCGTGGCAAAGCTCAATGAGCACATGTGGACCGAGCTGTTCCTGCGCAACGCTGAGCCGCTCGTCGGGGAGATTGATGAAATTATCCGCCACCTCACTGACTACCGCGACGCGATTGCGGGCGGCGAGGAGGAGCGCCTGTGCGCCCTGCTGCGCGAAGGGCGCGAGCGCAAAGAAAGTATTGGATAAAAAAATGCGAAACGGAAAAATCCGTTTCGCATTTTTTATTGCGCCGCTTTTTGCAGCGGTTCGTCCGTTTTTTCTATTTGCATGTCGGTTTCTTCGCCCATTTGCAGATAACGCTCCTCGGCGTCAATCTGAATCTGCTGGAGCACTTCAATGCCCTTGCTGATGTCGCGGAAGAGCGCGTAGTAAAGCTCCTTGTAGTCGATGCCCTTGTCACAATTCATATGCTCGCCTCCTTTTTATTCATTTTAACATCATATACATGTAATTACAATGAATATTTTAAGATTGATTTCCCATATTATATGATTCATTGCCTGTCTATACTTAATTCAGGTGATAAAATGAAACCAGAGTTCAGAGATTATTATGAGGTTTTAGGCTTAAATGTTGCGTATTATCGGAAATATGCTCATTATTCCCAATATGAACTTTCTGAGAAAATAGGCATTGAGCAGCCGCATTTGAGTAAAATCGAAAATGCTTCGGTCGGCATCTCGCTCGACCTGCTGTTCCGCATTGCGGATGCGCTCGAAATCGAACCATATCAGCTTCTGAAATTCAGAGACTAAAAAAGGGTGGCACACAGCCACCCTTTTTTATTTATGCCTCTGCAAGCTGATAAATCTCACGGATTTCGGCTTTGCCGAGCGGGAAATAGCTCTTGACCGCGCTCGTGCCGTTCTTGGTCGTGAGGTTGATGATGTCCTCATAATCCGCAGGCGAGAGCCCCAGCTCTGCCAGCGTCACCGGCATGCCGATCTCGGCAAAGTACCGCTTCATGGTCGCAATGCCCGCTTCTGCGGTGCGCTCGGGATGGTCAAAGTTCATCTCAACGCCCCAAACGCGGTTTGCAAGCTGCGCGAATTTCATCACATCCTGCCCCTTTGCGAGCATGTACTTTGCCCACGCCGGGAACAGCACCGACAGGCCCGCGCCATGGGATACGTTGTCGTGCAGCGCGGAAATCGGATGCTCCAGCTTATGCACCGGGAAATAGCGCGGCTTGCCGCAGCCGGTCAGGTCGTTATGGCTGAGCGAGGACGCCCACATCAGCGTGGCGCGCGCTTCATAGTCCGCCGGATTTTCAATCGCACGGCGGCCTGCGTCGCGCACGGCGATGAGCAGCCCCTCTGCGATGCGCTCGGTCAGGTCGCAGTCGGGCGTGTCCAGGAAATAGCGCTCCATGGTGTGCATCATGATGTCCACAATGCCGCAGCCGGTCTGGAACTTGGATACTGTAATGGTATTCTCCGGATTGAGGAACGATACCACCGGACGCACGGTTTCCGAGGTAATGCCCTGCTTGACCCACGGGGTGACAAGGTCGTTGGTGATCACGTCCGAGTTGGACATCTCGCTGCCCGCTGCCGACAGGGTCAGCACCACGCCGACCGGGAACACCTCGTCCTTTTCGGGATGCGTGCCCGTGGAAGCATACTGCCATGGGTCGTTGCCGGTCGCCAGCCCCACGCCGATGGCTTTCGCCGAGTCGATAACGCTGCCGCCGCCGACCGCAAGGATGAAATCGACCGCTTCCGCGCGGCAAAGGTCAATCCCCTGATGGATAAAGGACAGCTTGGGGTTGGGCTGCACGCCGCCCAGTTCAATCCAGCTCAATCCTGCCGCTTCAAGCGACGCGGTGACCTTATCGAACAGACCGGTCTTTTTGACCGAACCGCCGCCGTAATGGATAAGCACGCGGGTTGCGCCGTATTCCTTGAGCACTGCGCCGATCTGCCGCTCAATGTCTTTGCCGAAGATGATCTTGGTGGGTGCGCAATAGGTAAAATTGTTCATAATGTCAAACCCTCCTGATGCCGTATCATGATTTATGTTCATTATATCATAAAATCCCGCAGACGCATAGAAAATTTCGGTCAGCCGAAAAGGCGTCTGCCGGTCGGCAGACGCCTCTGGTTCTCCGGTCATGCCGCGCCCTGCTCGGGGTCCACGGTCACGCCGTCCTTGTCACGCAATTCCAAATGCACATGCGCGCCTTCTTCTGCCTCCGCCGGAACGACCGCCGCCGCTGAGCCAATCACATCGCCCGCCTTGACCTTGCCGCCCTGCTTGACCTTGGGTCCCTCTGCCAGTCCGCGATAGGTTGCCGTGCGGCCGTCGGTCAGCTTGAGCGTCACACAGGCGCCCCAGAGCGGGTCGCTCGTCACTTCGGTGACTTCACCGTCCGAAACCGCATAGACCCGTGTACCCGAGGGCGCAAGATAGTCTGTACCCTCATGCACCCGCCAGTCCCCGAAGGTCTTATGGTATACCAGCTGATCTCCCGAAAATGGCTGCACCACCTCGCCGCCCACCGGCTTCACCCAGACTGGGGTTTTGACCGTCGGCTCTGCCGGCTCCTCCGGCGCAGGCGCTTCGGGCGCCTCGGGCACATCCTCGACCGGCAGCGCGCTGTCTGCAATCGGTTCCTCCGGAAGATCGACCGCCGTCTGCGTCCGCGGATTGTCCGCAGGCAAATCGGCGGTGTATTCCACGCTTTCCATCGATGCGCCGCGCGAAAACGGCGCAAAAAACAACACATAACCCGAAATCGCAATTGCCGCAACGCAAAGGACCAGGATTATGTAAAATCCCTTGTCCTCTGCCGCATGCGCGTGCTTTCCGCTTTTTTGCATGGTTTTCACCTCCGCGCTTAGTATGGACAGCGCGGCGGGTGCTTATACCCGCAAGGGGAAAATATGATGCACTCAGTTTCCTGCCCACGGCTCCACCGTCGTTTCGGTATAGTAATGGGTCAGAATTTCCTGATAACCCTTGCCCTGCTCGGCGAGGTACTTCGCCCCATACTGGCTCAGCCCCACGCCGTGCCCATATCCGGTGGTCTGGAATGTGATGCTGTCCGCATCCGCTTTGATGGTAAAATTGGTCGAGTTCAGACCGAGCGTTTCGCGCAAATCCACCCCTGTCACCTGCACGCCGCCAAGCCGCACGGTTTTGACGCCGCCGGCAGCGGTGCGCGTACTTGCCTTGAACCACGTTCCCGGCGCTCCCGTCAAATCCGCAGAGGGCAGCGCCTTTGAGATTTTCTCCCGAAACTCCTTGGCGGTGAACCGCACTTCCCCCTTGTACTTGGGGCACGCCTCACCGCCCGGGCTGTCCACGGTCTGCAAATATGGCACCTCACTGCCCCAGACATCGGCAGAGGATTCGGTCTTTTCGCCCGACGCAGCGCAGAACACCGCGATAATCGGCTCGCCCTCATAGGTGACAACCTCGCCCGCCGTGGCGCGCACCGCGCTCAGGATGGCGTTTTCACAGGTTTCCGCCTCGCTGCCCCACCGTCCGGACGCTTCGGCGGCAAGGTCAATGTATGCCGCGCAGTGATGATAGTCGTCGCACACATCTGCGTCCGGGTGCGCCTCTGGGCGTCCTGTGCGCTGCTTGTACGCCGCATAGGTACGTGCCGCAACCGCCTGCGCCTTGAGCGCCTCCTCCGGAAACGAGGGGGAAATCTCAGCCGCCACGACGCCCGCAACATAGTCCTCAAGCAGCATTTCCCTTGCCTCGCCATCGACCTGTACCGTAATCTTGACATCTTGTCCGCCACTCGCGGACATCGACGGGTTTTCTGCATGTACAGAAAGCACATCCTGCGTTCTGTCCGGTTTCCCTCCCCCTTCAACCCGCTGTGCAAGCACCGGCATCGCGTAAATAAATCCGGTCAAAATTATGCCAAGCACGAATATTTTCCGCATTTTTGTCCTCCTTTATTTCGTATCAGTTCATGTTTTTTAGCGCTTTTGCAGATTGACATTCCTGCAAGTATGGATTAAAATATTTTCATTCATCATTCTGTGAAACGAGGAGTGTCAGCCATGTACCGCGAAGCCCGCGAGATCGACCCCAACGTCATCTCTACTTTATGCAGCAATCTGCATCCCTATAACCACATCCGCGCCGAGCTGTTCCACCGCTACGGTGTCAAGCGCGGTCTGCGCAACGCGGACGGAACCGGTGTACTCGCCGGCATCACCCGCCTGAGTAACGTACACGGCTACCTGCTCAACGAGGGCGAGCGCGAACCGATCCAGGGCCGCCTGACCTACCGCGGCATTGACCTGTATGACCTGCTCTACGGCTTTGAATCGGAAAACCGCTTCGGCTTCGGTGAGACTGCCTTTCTGCTGCTCTCGGGCAAGCTGCCGACCGAGCAGCAGCTCCATGATTTCCGCCACGCCATCGGCGAAGCGCGCGAACTACCCGACAACTTCACCGAGGATATGATTATGCGCGCGCCCAGCCGCGACATTATGAACAAACTCGCCGGCGCAACCCTTGCCCTCTATTCCTATGACCCCAACCCGGACGACACCTCGCCCGAAAATATTATGCGCCAGTCCATGAGCCTGATTTCCAAGTTTCCGGTTATCATTTCGCACGCGTACCAGGCGAAGCGCCGCTACTTTGACGGCGATTCCATGTTCCTACACAACCCGGACCCCGAACGCTCGACGGCAGAAAACATCCTGCACCTGATTCGCCCGGACGGGAACTACACCGACGAAGAAGCAAAACTGCTCGACCGCTGCCTCATTATCCATGCCGAGCACGGCGGCGGTAATAACTCAGCGTTTGCAACCCGCGTCGCGTCCTCCTCGGGCACCGATACCTATTCGGCGATTGCTGCCGCAGTCGGCGCACTCAAGGGCCCCCGGCACGGCGGCGCCAACCTCAAGGTCTGCCAGATGTTCGACGACATTAAGGAGCACGTCTCTGACTGGACCGATGAGGATGAGGTTTACAGCTATCTGCTCAAAATCCTGCGCAAAGAGGCAAACGACCATTCCGGTCTGATTTACGGTATGGGACACGCAGTCTACACCCTGAGCGACCCGCGTGCCGTTGCGCTCAAGTCCTCCGCACGTCCGATTGCAGAAAAAACCGGACATCTGGACGAGTTTGCGCTCATTGAGACCGTGGAACGCCTGACACCGCGTGCATTTGCCGAGGTGCGCAGCGACGACGTCAAGGTCATGTGTGCAAATGTCGATATGTATTCCGGTTTCGTATACCAGATGCTCGGCATCCCGCGCGAAATGTTCACCCCGCTCTTTGCCACCGCGCGCATCGCGGGCTGGCTGGCGCATCGTATGGAAGAGGTCGCAACCGGCGGCAAAATCATCCGTCCGGCTTACAAGCCGATTTCCAAAGACACCAAATATATCCCGATTGCACAGCGCATCGATGGATAAGCGCATAGCCGGACTGCCCCGCAGTCCGGCTTTTTGCTTTCATTATAAATCCGTGCCATCCGGAAAATTGTCAGTTTGCGGTTGCATTCAGGCGGCAATCCTGATATAATCATCCTCCCGATGATGAAAAAGGAGGAACAAAATCATGATTGATTCGGAACGCTGGATGCGGGAATGGGTTCGGCGCATGTGCGATGCATTCGGCAGCCGGCTCAAATATCTCGGCTTGCAGGGAAGTTACCGGCGCGGCGAAGCGCACGAAGCAAGTGACATTGATGTCGTCACCATCCTCGACCGGGTGCAGACCGAAGATTTCCGCACCATCCGCCGTCTGCGCGAAGGAATGCCCGAACAGGACAAGGCATGCGGTTTCCTTGCAAGCGAAGATGAGCTGCGTGCATGGCCGCGGCATGAGCTGTTTCAGTTCCACATGGATACCGATGATTATTACGGCAGCCTGTCCGCGCTTCTTCCTCCGCTCACGGAAGAGGACATCCGCGCCGGATTGCGCATTCAGGTATCCGGTCTTTACCACATGACCTGTCATACGCAGCTTTACGGCGCACCGGAAACCCAGACAGACATTCTTCGCAGCCTGTATAAAAGCGTTTATTTCGCGCTCGCATTGGCATGCTATCTGGAAACCGGGGTTTATTTCCGCACAAAGCAGGAGCTTGCCTCCCATCTGCGGGGACAAGATGCCGCCCTGCTTGCAATCAGCCGGGATTTTGACGGCGCCGCGCAGTCCATCGACGCGCGTTTTGATCTGCTGCGCAGTTGGTGCAGCGCCATGCTCAAAAATTTGGCATAAAAAAACGGACTGGTACGCCAGTCCGTTTTTTTATGCCGGGAACATTACTTGGCTGCGATCATTTCGACCTCAACCTTTACGCCCTTGGGCAGCCCTGCAACCTGAACGCAAGAGCGCGCCGGTGCGTCGGTCGGGAAATACTTGCCGTACACCTGATTGAACGCTGCAAAGTCCGCCAAATCTGCCAGAAAGCAAGTGGTCTTGACCACGCAGTCGAAGCCGACGCCGGCAGACGCCAGAACTGCCTTGAGGTTCTGCATCACGCGCTCTGCCTGCTCTTCGATGGTCGTGCCGACAATCTCGCCGGTACCCGGGTCAAGCGGAATCTGCCCGGAAGTGAAAACCATACCGTTTGCTTCGATGGCCTGAGAGTACGGACCAATGGCTTCGGGTGCCAGAACGCTGGAAATGACTTCTTTCATTGTCTTCCTCCTTAATCGATCACATAAATAATACTTAACTGTGGATTTTCTTCATACGCTGCTGGTTGGACAGAATCTTTTTGCGCATACGCAGGCTCTTCGGGGTAATCTCGAGCAGCTCATCGTCCCCAATAAACTCGAGTGCAGCCTCAATCGACATGACGCGCGGAGAAATCAGGCGCAGCGCGTCATCCGAACCGGATGCGCGGGTATTGGTCAGCTGCTTCTTCTTGCAGACGTTGACTGCAATGTCGTCGTCCTTGGGCGTGCAGCCGATAATCATGCCCTCATAAACATCGGTGCCCGCACCGATGAACAGTGTACCGCGCTCCTGCGCGTTGTACAGACCGTAGGTAACTGCCTCGCCGGTCTCGAACGCGATCAGCGCACCCATGGAGCGCTTCTGAATCTCGCCCTTGTACGGCTGGTACTCATGGAATACCGAGCTCATAACGCCCTCACCCTTGGTGTCGGTCAAAAATTCGCTGCGGTAACCGAACAGTCCGCGTGCCGGCACGAGGAACTCGACGCGCATGCGGTCACCCTTGGGGTTCATGGAAACCAGTTCGCCCTTGCGCGAACCCATCTTCTCCATGACAGAGCCGAGCGCGTCCTGCGGCACATCGGCAATCATGCGCTCAATCGGCTCGCACTGCACGCCGTCAATCTCACGCATCATGGCACGCGGCGCACCGACCTGGAACTCATATCCCTCACGGCGCAGATTTTCAATCAGGATGGACAGATGCATCTCGCCGCGGCCGGAAACACGGAACGAATCCGTAGTCTCGGTCTCAGAAACGCGCAGAGAAACGTCCTTGAGCAGTTCCTTAAACAGGCGGTCACGCAGATGACGGGAGGTGACGAACTTACCCTCACGGCCTGCAAACGGGGAATCGTTGACCGAGAAATACATTTCAACCGTCGGCTCGGAAATCTTGACGAACGGCAGCGGGTCGGGGCTGCCGTATGCGCACAGCGTTTCACCGATGGTGACGTTTTCAATACCCGCAAAGCAGACAATATCGCCCGCCTTGACTTCGTCCACCGGCGTGCGCACCAGACCCTCAATGGAATATAGGGATACAATCTTGGAGTTATAGGGCTTGACATTGCCGTGGTAATCGCATACGGTAACAGGCTGTCCAACCTTGAGGCTGCCGCGCTCGATTCTGCCGATGCCGATGCGCCCGACATACTCATTATAGTCGATGGAGGAAACCAGCATCTGGGTTTCGCCCTCCATATCGACATGCGGCGCCGGAATATGGCTGATAATTTGGTCAAACAGCGGCACAAGGTCAGAGCCGGGCTTGTTCGGGGACATGGATGCCGTACCGTCGCGGCCGGAGCAATAGATAATCGGGCTGTCGAGCTGCTCGTCGGTTGCGTCCAGCGTGAGCAGCAGCTCAAGCACTTCGTCACCGACTTCGTTGAGACGCGCATCCGGACGGTCGATCTTATTGACAACAATGATAATCTTATGACCGAATTCGAGCGCCTTTTGCAGCACGAAACGGGTCTGCGGCATCGGACCTTCCGCCGCGTCTACAAGCAGGATGACGCCGTCTACCATCTTAAGGATACGCTCGACCTCACCGGAGAAGTCCGCATGCCCCGGAGTATCAACGATGTTGATCTTGGTGTCGTGATACTTCACCGAAGTATTCTTCGCCAGAATCGTAATTCCGCGCTCACGCTCGATATCGCCCGAGTCCATCACGCGGTCCTCTACGACCTGATTGGCACGGAATGTACCGCCCTGCTTGAGCATCTGATCGACCAGCGTGGTCTTACCGTGGTCAACGTGCGCGATAATTGCGATATTTCTCAAATCATTTCTAACCATAATGCCTCCCATATAGACAAAAAGTACACTTCTATTCACATTTATTATATCCTGTGCGCTGTATGATTTCCACATGCGGATATATAAAAATTTTTCAAACCGGAACCCAAAAATCTGTGATGTTTTTTATTTTTTTTTGAAATTAAGTATTGACATTCTCTTTCGGATTCGATATAATATACTTCGTCAGCAAGAGAGCAGACAACAACCTAATAAATAGCCGAATTGTGTAAAGGTAGCACGACAGACTCTGACTCTGTTTGTGAGGGTTCGAATCCTTCTTCGGCTGCCACTGACAGACCATACTTTGTATGGTCTGTTTTTTATCTTCTGAACGATGGATTCTCAAGATGGTCTGAGCGGGGCACCGCGTGCTGCAACCGCCGTGGCTCTCGCCGTAGCGAGAGCGAATCCTTCTTCGGTTGCCACTCACAGACCATACTTTGTATGGTCTGTTTTTCTATATAATTCTGACAGAGATTTTTCGTTTTGGGCGAATGCCGCGCGTGGACGCGAGCCGCTATTTTAAAAGTGCGTGCCGCGCAGAGGTGCAAACATCCCTGTGCGACACCCGTTTCTCGGAAAGACACCCTGCTCCAAAATCACAGCAAATCATACACCCGGCGGACCGTTTGCTCGGGCAAACCGGTTTCACGCACCATACTTTGCACATCGCAGCAGTCCTCATGCCCCTCGCTGAGCAGCAGCACTGCGGCAAACAGATCCGCTTCGCGCTCCATCCGTTCATCGCCTTCCTCCAGCAGCAGAGAATTGATATCGCCATGCAGAACCGCATGCCCAAGCTCATGTCCGCACACGGCACGACGGCGGCAGGGCGGCAGGCGGTCAGCTAAATAAATAATCGGATGTCCGCGAAAACAGTGATAAAATCCTTCGACGCTCTCCGGCAGGTCGCACAGAATGGTGCGCACGCCCATGCGCTCTGCCAGAATCTCCGGATTGTGCTCTCCGTATTGCTCGAGCAAACGGCGCGCTTCATGTTCCGCACGAGTCATCGCAATTCTCCTCTTCCCGCAGGGTCAATTCCGCACCAAGCCGCATGGCGCGCATAATCTTTTCCACATCCGCACTGCTCAGTGGACGTCCGTGAAACATCAGTCCCTCCTGCTGACGGAGCTGCTGATGAAATGCGCGCAGCATGTCGCTCAGATCATCGCTCTGTACCGGAACGGTTTCTTCGCGCGCAAGCAGCCAGTCCGCACTCACGCCAAACAGCTCTCCGATTTTGAGCAGCACTTCATACGGCGGCTCCCGCCTGCCCTGTTCATACATCCCGACCGCACTGGTCGAAATCTCCAACCGCTTGGCAAGCTCTCCCTGTGTCATGCGCGCACCCGTGCGCAGCCGTTTAATCCGTTCACCCAACATCGCTGCATCCTCCTTTTTTCGCCGCTATTATATCACACTATACGTGTAAAATCAAGCTGCTAAATGTGTTTTATTTTTCTTGACACTACACGTTTCGTGCTGTATTATGAAAATCACAAAATAAACTTGCAGAATACACACGATTTGTGTTTTGAGAGGAGAAGATTTTATGGCACAGCAATTCAAAGAAATGAGTGTTATGGCGCAGGAATACCGCCGCAATGCCGCGGTTTTGGAACTGCGGCTCATGCAGCTCAAGCATCAGCTTTCACACACCCGCCAGCTTGAGCTGCGCCGCCGTCTCAAGCACCGCATCGGGATGCTCCATGTCCTCATCAATGAAGCACGGAACACCGGCTACTATCTCGACCACTATCACGAGGAGCATACCCGCGCATGCTGACCGACCGTATGGCTGACCATGCAGCCATGCAGCAGTATTTGCAGGACTTAAGCGGAGACAACAGCGCATGGCGCGCCGCGTTCCGCGCCGCATTTTTCCGTGCAATGCGCGAAACGCTCACGCAGCGGCAATATGATGTGCTGCGGCTGCATTATATCGAAGGGCTGCCGCAAAAAGAAATCGCGGCGCGGTGGGGCGTTTCCCCCTCTGCGGTATGCCGCCATCTCGCGCGGGGCAAAAAAAGGCTGCGGCAGCTTTTATCGTACAATCTCGAATGGAAAGCATAAAAAAATCGCTCTTTCGGATAGAAAGAGCGATTTTCTGTGTTTTCGGAGTGACTTACTTGTTGTCAACCTCAGCCATGTGCTCGATGAGCATCAGCAGCTTGTTGGAGTAGCCCCACTCGTTGTCGTACCAGGAAACAACCTTTACGAAAGTGTCGGTCAGCGCGATACCAGCCTTCTTGTCGAAGATGGAGGTGCGAGCGTCGCCCAGGAAATCAGAGGATACAACGTCCTCGTCGGTGTAACCCAGGATGCCCTTCAGACCGCCGTCCTTCATCTCGGTCTCGGAAGCCTTCTTCATTGCTGCGCAGATCTCATCGTAAGAAGCCGGCTTAGCCAGATTTACGGTCAGGTCAACAACGGAAACGTCCAGAGTCGGAACACGCATGGACATACCGGTCAGCTTGCCGTTCAGCTTCGGGTAAACCTTGCCGACTGCCTTTGCAGCGCCGGTGGAAGACGGGATGATGTTGCCGCAAGCAGCACGGCCGCCGCGCCAGTCCTTCTTGGACGGGCCGTCAACAACCTTCTGGGTGCCGGTAGCGGAGTGAACGGTGGTCATCAGACCGTCGGTGATGCCGAACGCCTCGTCCAGAACCTTGGCAATCGGAGCCAGGCAGTTGGTGGTGCAGGAAGCGTTGGAAACAAAGGTCATATCCTTGGTGTAGGTGTCCTGGTTTACGCCCATAACAAACATCGGGGTGTCATCCTTGGACGGAGCAGACATGATAACCTTCTTTGCGCCGCCGTCGATGTGTGCCTGTGCCTTCTCCTTGGTCAGGAAAACGCCAGTGGACTCAACGACGTAATCTACGCCATCCTTGCCCCACGGGATGTTCTTCGGGTCCATCTCTGCGTGGAACAGAATCTTCTTGCCGTCAACGATAATTGCGTCGTCGGTGTACTCGATGGTACCGTCATAGCGGCCATGCATGGTGTCGTACTTGAGCATGTAAGCCATGTAATCCGGGGTCATGAACGGGTCGTTTACTGCAACGAACTCGATGTTCGGGTTCTTCAGACCTGCGCGGAATACCATACGGCCAATGCGGCCAAAACCATTGATACCTACTTTGATAGCCATTTCAATAATTCCTCCTATAACTCCTTGGTAACTTTGCTGAATAAATTATACCTCATGTGCTGCATTTTTGGCAATCCCCCTTTTGTGAAAACAATGTCAAATTTCCACGCCGGATTCCACAATATTCTTTGCAAACTATACAGCTATGATGCTATAATAATTATATCTTGGCGTATTTATGGTTACTTATACGTGGGAGATACTCATCCCCCTAAAAAAGATGGCGGTGCTAATTTTGAAAGAGTTTATGAAATTAATGAATGGCGAGATTTCAAATCGAATCTTTCAGATGCTGGATGCAGATGACGCAGTCCTGCTTCTGATATCCTCCAACGGAAACATCATTACACAGACTTCGGGCGCCGAACGGCTGCTTCAGCAGGCGCCCCTGCGCCCGGTCTGCGAGGTGCTCAGCGGCCGTGCCGCCAAAGCGGTGCGGTTCGTTCTTGAGACGGGCGGCGAGTCTACGCTTGACGAAGAAATCGACGGGCATCTGTACCGGCTGGATATCCGTCCGGTCAGCGAGGGTGCGCTGCTTTACTTCGCCCCCACAGAAGACCGGGTGCCGGTCATGCCGCTCCCGCTTTATGGTCAGATTGTTAATTCACTGTCCCATATTCTTGCGTTGCTCTATCTGATCCCCGGGGCGGACGAAGCGCGGCAGAAACACTTGCTGGACGATGTCCACCGCAACAGCCTGCGCATCTACCGCGGGCTTTCCCACCTGCATCTGCTTGAATATGCCGGGGAACCCGCGCAGGTTCTGCATCTGCGCGCACACAACCTGTCCGCACTCTGCCGCAAGCTGGGGCATACCTGTGCAGACGCAGCCAAAGAGCGCGGAATCTCGGTAACTGTTTCAGTTGATGTGCCGGAATCATGCAGCGCAGTATATGATGAAGCGCTGATGACCCGCGCTGTACTCGAACTGCTTGTTAATGCGGTACGCACGCGCGGCGCAGCCCATGTAACGCTTGCGCTGCGCCCCGCCGCCGGGCGCGTCTCCATCATTGTATCCAATGACGGATGTGCTCTGCCTCCGGAAGAGCTCGACCGCCTGTACTCCGGCTGGCGGCGTGCGCAGGATTCCATGACGCTGCTCGAACAGCATGCCGCCGGTCTGCCCTACGGACTAGGGCTGCCGCTCGTCCGCCGGATTGCAGGCTGGCATGGCGGTGCGCTGCTGCTTGAAAGCAGCAGCGAAAACAGTACGGTTTTCCGCCTGTCCTTTCCCGACCATCTGCCGGCTGACGCCACGTCGTTCGGACAGACGGTATCGGAGGACAGCCTAGACCTTACCGAACTGGAACTCTCCATTCTGTAATCCCAATATTGCAGCAGCGCCGCGTGTCCGCACACCAAGGACAAACGGCGCTGTTTCCGCATTTTGGCGTACACTTTTGCGGATATGGTTGTATTTTGGGTAACTTTTCGTCACTTTCCACAGATTTAGGCGAAAAATACAGAAATATTCTACATGATTTTTATTTTTTTTGAATAAATGTGTTGATTCTTATGGGGAAAAGTCTATATAATCTATGTTGTGGCAAAGTGTTCTCTGCCATCCGCGGCCGTTTTTTGCGGGCGCGGCATGATCCATAAGGATAGGCGTGCAGCCGGCAAAGGCATTCTGACGGCAGACACGCTTATTTGAGTACACACAAAATAAATGGAGAGGTGAATTAAATGGTGTACACGTTTCGTGGCGGCATACATCCGGGTCCGCATTCCGATCCCGGGTATAAATCCGCAACAAACACCAAGCCCATCGAGGCCATGCCGGCGCCCGACCAGGTGATCCTGCCGGTCTCCATGCACATCGGCGCTCCCGCAAAGCCGATTGTGAAGGTTGGCGACATTGTCGATCTGGGTCAGACCATTGCAGAGGCTGGCGGATTTGTTTCTGCGCCTGTGCATGCAACCGTTTCCGGTAAGGTCATCGCGGTGGAGCCGCGTCTGCATCCGAACGGAAGCAAGGTGATGAGCATTGTCATCGAAAACGATAAGGAGGACCGCCTGCACGAGTCCGTCCATCCGTATGACTTTGCATCCATGACCAACGAGGAACGCATCGAGCTGATCCGCTCGGCCGGCATGGTCGGTCACGGCGGCGCGACGTTCCCGACCCATGTCAAGATTCAGTCCGGTATCGGCAAGTGCGATACCATCATCGTCAACGGCGCGGAGTGTGAACCGTATATCACCTCCGACCATCGTCTGCTTCTGGAGCGTCCGGAAGAAGTTGTCGGCGGTCTGAAGATGCTCGCAGACATCATGGGCGTACAGAACGCGATTATCGCGATTGAGGAAAACAAGTCCGATACGTTCCCGAAAATCGAGGAACTCATCAAGGACGACAGCCGCCTCAAGCTGTATCCCCTCAAGTGTAAGTACCCGCAGGGCGCCGAGAAGCAGCTCATCAACGCCTGCACCGGCCGTGAGGTTCCGTCCGGCAAGCTGCCGGCAGACGCAGGCTGTGCGGTATTCAACGTCGATACCACGGGTGCGATCTACCGCCGCTTCACTACCGGTATGCCGGTTGTGCGCCGCGTTGTAACCGTATCCGGTTCTGCGATTGCAAACCCGAAGAACCTGGAAACCCGCATCGGTACTCAGGTAGAAAAGCTCATCGACGCTTGCGGCGGCTTCAAGGAAGCGCCGAATAAACTGCTGATGGGCGGCCCGATGATGGGCGTTGCACAGTTCTCCCTCGAGATTCCGGTCTTTAAGGGCACCAATGCTTTCCTCGCTTTCTGCGGCGAAGAGGACAAGCGTGTCGAAGAGCCGAACTGCATCCGCTGCGGCAAGTGCATCAACGCCTGCCCGATGCACCTCATGCCCATGATGATGAACGCTTACGGCAACGCAGGCGACTACGACAAGTGTGTCGAGCTGGGCGCGATGGACTGCATCGAGTGCGGCTCGTGCGCATATGTCTGCCCGGCGCGCATTCAGCTCGTGCAGCGTTTCCGCCTGACCAAGCTTCATGTGCAGCAGGCGCGCGCAGCGGCGAAGGCAAAGGCTGACGCGGAAAAGGCGAAGGCTGAGGCGAAGGCTGAGGCGGAAGCTAAGGCAGATGCCGAAAAGAAGTAAGGAGGTAAGAACTGATGTATGATCTGAGTAAAGTAGTTGTCACCTCCTCGCCCCACATCAAGGCTGAAGACGATACCAGAAGCCTGATGCTGGACGTTGTGCTGGCGCTGATTCCGGCGCTGGCGGTTGCGATCTTCACGTTTGGCTTCCGTGCCCTGACGATCACCGTGGCAACCATTCTTTCCTGTGTAGTTTTCGAGCTGCTTTATTGCAAGGCAGTACATAAACCCTCGACCATTGGCGACCTGTCCGCTGTGGTCACCGGTATTCTGATTGCGTTTAACGTGCCGGTTGCGGCTCCGATTTGGATGCCCATGGTTGGCGGCGCATTTGCAATCATTGTTGTAAAGATGCTGTTCGGCGGCATCGGCAAGAACTTCATGAACCCGGCGCTCGGCGCGCGTGCGTTTATGATGGCTTCCTGGCCGGCGCTCATGACCACATGGGTACAGCCGCACCAGAAGCTGTCCCTGTTCGGCAACGTAGAAGTGACCGACGCCATCTCGACCTCCACCCCGCTGTCGTCCCTCAAGGGCGGCGCACTGCCGGGCGAATCTCTGATGGATCTGTTCTTCGGCCAACACGGCGGCGTAATCGGTGAAACCTGTGCACTTGCACTGCTCGCCGGCGGCGCTTACCTGCTGTGGCGCAAGGTCATCACCATCAACATTCCGGCGGCTTACATCCTGACTGTTGCTATCCTGACCTTCCTGTTCCCGATGGGCGGCGTGGACCGCTTCCAGTGGATGCTGACTCAGGTGCTGTCCGGCGGTCTGCTGCTCGGTGCAATCTTCATGGCAACCGACTATGTTACCAGCCCGGTTACCCCCAAGGGGCAGATTGTATTCGGCATCGGCTGCGGTCTGCTGACCGTATTCATCCGTTACTTCGGCGGTCTGCCGGAGGGCGTTTCCTACTCGATCCTCATCATGAACGCACTCGTTTGGATGATCGACCAGAAGTGCCTGCCGCGTAAGTTCGGCTATGCTGCAAAGAAGGAGGGCAAGTAATCATGAATGAAGCAAAGAAAGAATCCATGGGCATGCTGATCGTGGTTCTGTTCCTCATCACCTTTATCACTGCCCTGCTGCTCGGCTTTGTCAATCAGGTCACTGCACCGAAAATTGCCGAGAACAATGAAAAAACCCGCGCTGCTGCAATGGCAGAGCTGATTCCGGACGCTGAATTCGTCGAGGCTGAGGTATTCGAGGTTCCGGCTCCGGACAAGGAGACCCCTGCAATCCAGAACATCTATGAAGCGCAGAAGGACGGCGAAACCGTCGGCTACTGCATGGAGGTCCTGCCCTCCGGCTTCGGCGGCACTCTGACCGTAGTTGTCGGCATCAATGCAGACGGCACTGTTGCAGGCGCACAGGTCACCAAGCACGCGGAGACCCCGGGTCTTGGCGCAAAGGCGCAGGCTGACCCGACCTGGATTCCGCAGTTTGCAGGTCAGGCGGCAGACGGCTCGCTGGCTGTTACTAAGGACGGCGGCTCGATCGTTCCGATTACCGGCGCAACCATCACCTCCCGTGCGGTTACGCTCGCAGTCAACACAGCGGCAAACCACGTCCTGTCTCTGGCATCTTAAAAAGGAGGATTGGACATGAAATTTTCTGAAAGACTCAAGTCGGCTGTCCTCCTGGACAACCCGGTATTCATGCAGACCATCGGTCTGTGTCCGGCGCTGGCAACGACCACCTCGCTGTCGAACGCAATCGGCATGGGCGCGGCGGCAACCGTCGTTCTGATCTGCTCGAATATCGTTATTTCCCTGCTGCGTAAGTTTATCCCGGAAAAGGTGCGTATCGCAGCATTCATCACCATCATCGCAGGCTTCGTTACCATCATCGATCTGAGCTTGCAGGCATTTGTTCCGTCGCTCGCAGCGTCGCTCGGTCTGTTCCTGCCGCTGATCGTTGTAAACTGCATCATTCTCGGCCGTGCCGAGGCATATGCATCCAAGAACAAGGTGCTCCCCTCTGCGCTCGACGGTCTGTGCATGGGCATCGGCTTTACCTTCGCACTGGTTCTCATGGGCTTCACCCGTGAGCTGCTGGGCGCTGGTACCATCCTGTCCGGTTATGTCGGCGCCGACAAGCTCGGCATCCAGATTCCGGGTCTTTATGATTATCCGGTTTCCATGATGATCCTGCCGGCTGGCGGCTTCCTGATGATGGGCTTCATCCTTGCTGCAATCCAGTACTTCATGAACAAGAAGAAGGAGGGCAAGTAAATGAACTATTTTGAAGCAGTACAGGCAGGTCTTCCGGGCAGCATGGCGCTGACCGATATCCTGTTCCTTGCCATCTCCGCTGTTCTCGTTAACAACTACATCCTCGTTCAGTTCCTCGGCTGCTGCTCGTTCTTCGGCGTTTCCAAGAAGACCGATACCGCAGTCGGCATGGGTATGGCGGTTATCTTCGTCATGGCGCTGGCGTCCATCGTTTCGTGGTGCGTCCAGTACTTCATCCTGACCCCGCTGAACCTCGGCTACATGCAGACTCCTGCATTCATCCTGGTTATCGCAACCTTGGTACAGTTTGTCGAGATGTTCATGAAAAAGGCGATGCCGTCGCTCTATCAGGCGCTCGGTATCTTCCTGCCCCTGATTACCACCAACTGTGCCGTTCTGGGCGCTGCAATCACCAACATTTCCAACAGCTATTCCTTCATCGGTTCTGTGGTATACGGTGTATTCGCAGGCGTTGGCTACACGGTTGCAATCGTAATCTTTGCTTCTATCCGTGAGCGTATGGCGGTTTCCGCGAAGTGCCCGAAGTGCTTCGAGGGCTTCCCGATCGCTCTGGTATCCGCATCTCTGCTGGCGATGTCCTTCATGGGCTTCTCTGGTCTGAAGATCTGGTAAGCGCTGTATAAAGGAGGGTATGTGAAATGGATATTACAAACATCATTTATGCAGTTGCTACGCTGAGTATTATGGGTCTGCTGTTCGCGATTCTGCTTGGCGTCGCGGCAAAGATCTTCGCCGTTGAGGTCGATGAGCGCGTGCCGATGGTACGTGAGTGCCTGCCGGGTGCAAACTGCGGCGGCTGCGGCTTCCCGGGCTGTGATGGTCTGGCGGCTGCAATCGTCGAGGGCAAGGCTCCGGTTAACGGCTGCCCCGTAGGCGGCGCGGCTGCTGCCGAGAAAATCGCTCAGGTTATGGGCGTTGAGGTTTCAAACGAAGAGCCTAAGGTTGCGCATGTTCATTGTGCCGGCGGCTGCAAGGCAGTTGACAAGGCAAAGTACGAGGGTCTGAAGGACTGCAACGCAGCAATGCGCGTGGCTTCCGGTCCCAAGGAATGCGCATACGGCTGTATGGGTCTCGGCTCCTGTGTTGCAGCGTGTGCATTTGACGCCATCCACATTGTGGACGGCAAGGCAGTTGTCGATTCCGAAAAGTGCGTTGCCTGCGGCAAGTGCGTGGCAACCTGCCCGAAGAAGCTGATCGATCTGGTGCCGAAGTCCAAGAAGGTTCATGTCAACTGCATGAACCGCGACAAGGGCGCGGTTGCTATGAAGGTCTGCGAGGTTTCGTGCATCGGCTGCAAGAAGTGTGAAAACACCTGTAAGTTTGACGCCATCCATGTTGAGGGCGGCGTTGCTAAGATCGATTACGACAAGTGCAAGAACTGCAAGATGTGTGCCAAGGCTTGCCCGAAGGGCTGCATCGAGCCGGTTCCGACCGCAGAAGAAAAGGAAAAGTTCAACGCCATGATGAAGGCGCAGGCAGAGAAGGCAAAGCAGGCTGCTGCTGCCAAGGCTGCTGAGGAAGCTCCGAAGGCGTAATGGGGTTCGGGGTTGCGCCCCGACGCGCTCCAGCTGCGCAAGCTGGCCGCGCCGCAGCGCGCGGAATCCCCTTTCAAATCCGGTACTGCCGGATTTGAACCTTTCCAAACATTCAAAAAGCGTCCGGCGAAAGCCGGACGCTTTTTTCAGTTCGTATACTGCACCGGGTTGAACGAAACCGGCTGCGTATCCACGCCATTTGGATGCTCCACCTTTTCCTTGGTGTCGCTCAGGTCAAAATACAGACGGCTGTCCGCTGTCACGCCGAAATCCCGGTTGCTTCCGGTATCCCGCACCTGATTAAACGCCTCCCGGAACATCGCATTGTGCGCCTCCTCCCGATTGAGGAGAAAATCAATGGTGTCCCGCACCTGCTTGTCCTCAATCTGCCGGTACAGATACTCATACATCACCTTGGCGCGCTGCTCTGAGGCGATATTGGAAAGCAGATCGGCGCACAGATCCCCTGTCACCGTCACATAATCCGCTGTCCATGAATACCCCGAGGCATTCATCAGACCGGGCGCAAGCCCAAGCAGGGTATGGCTCTCCACCTGTCCCACACTCTGCTCTGCCGCCAGTTCATGCCCATTGAGCAGCGTAATCGTCTGCGCCACCATCTCCATATGGCTAAGCTCTTCTGCCGCAATGTCCAGAAACATGTCGTGAATTTTCTTGTCCTTGATGCGGAACGACTGCGCCATATACTGCATCGCGGCTTTCAGTTCGCCGTTTCCGCCGCCAAGCTGCTCCTGCATCAGCGAGGCATATGCCGGATTGGGACGTTCCACCCGCACCTCGCGCAGCAGCGCACTTTCATGCTGAAACATAAAATTCATCCCCTTTCCTGCATAGTCTGCCCGCTATGGGCGCATTTTATGTCCCGGGAAAGAAAAAAGACAGCCAAGCGGCTGTCTTTTTTTATTCTTGATTGTTTCTTATACAGTTGCCTTCCACAGACCATGCAGATTGCAGTATGCATATGCAGCCACCGGCTTGTCGCCGCCTGCAAGTACGAATACCGCCTTGGGCTCTGCACCGGGTACCAGCGCCTTGCGCTGACCGCCCTGCTCGGTCTGGAGGTAAATCCACTCGATAAAGTGCTCAGGCGCCATCGGATGCGCAACCGAACCTACCGAAACAGTAACTTCGCCGCCAACAACCTGAATCTCCGGCACATGCTTTTCCTGCGCCGCGTCCTTGCTGCCCGGTACCAGTTCGGTCATCTTCTGACCGCAGCACATCATCGGAACGCCTGCGTCATGGATTACGCCAATCAGATTGCCACAATGCTCACATACAAAAAAACGGGGATCATTCATTATTTTCATCCTCCTTAAAAATCTCAGTTAGTAATCATTCTTATTTGTCTCTAGAATATCACAGGGAAAACGTCCTGTCAAGAATATTTTTTCCGTCCGGATTCCAAATCATGCAGCGCACGCTGAAACAGCTCCAGATGATGCTCCTCATCCTGCCGGATGCGCGCAATGAGCGCACGCGGCACACCTTCCATCCGTGTCTCCAAGCGGCGATATTCCGCGCACGCCTGCCGCTCGCTTTCGATGGCGCGGCGCAGCATTCGGGATGCGTCACACTCGTATGATACCGCCCCCGCGGACCACCATGCCATACGGCCATTCCATTCGCTCAGCAGGCGCGGATCGCCGCCGAACGCAAGGATCAGTTCCCCAAGCTTTTGCAGGTGCGTCATCTCCGTATGGGACACACAGGCAAACAATTCGGAAAGCTCCTCCTGCCCCGCCCTGCGCAGCAGCAGGCTGTCATAAAAGTATTCCGCAATCGCCGTCATCTCTCCCCTGCCGCCTGCGTAGACACGGCGCAGTTCCCGTACCAGACTGCGGTCGAGGTTTTGCCGCTCCACTACGGGCCACGGCGTCATCAACATATAATGCACACAGTTATTCACAGCAAATCGCCTCCTGCTCGGTTATCAACAGCTTATGCACAAAGCTGTAAAATTGTGCTTCACGAGAGTCGAGAAAAAAAACGTGAGATTTCGTGTAATGTGCCGAAAGGGTTTGCGCCACCTTGACAACGACTCGGAAACAGTCTAAAATACTAAGTACAGCTTGTCCAGAGACCCTATATCTTGTGCGGTGGACAAGCTGTAACTACGAAATTTTGTGAAAATTGTGGTTTCCGCAATTTTTTTGCATTCTGAAAGGAAAGACAGGGCAATGATTAAGCAAATCGTCAAGCGAGACGGCCGAACCGTGGATTTTGAGCTGGACAAAATTGCAGAAGCAATTTTCAAAGCAGCGCAGGCATCCGGCGGCCGGGATTATGACATGGCGACCGAGCTGGCCGGTCAGGTCGAATCTGCACTCGAAGCCGATTCGCTGACCTGCCCCACGGTCGAACAGGTACAGGATGTCGTGGAAAAGGTGCTGGTCAAAAACGGACACGCACGCACGGCGAAAAAATATATCCTCTACCGCAACGAGCGCACCCGTGTGCGTGAAATGAACACCCGCCTCATGAAAGTCTACGAGGATTTGACCTTCCAGTCCTCGCTCGAGAACGACGTCAAGCGCGAAAACGCCAACATCGACGGCGATACCGCCATGGGCACCATGCTCAAGTACGGCTCCGAGGGCGCCAAGCAGTTTTACGAGATGTTCATCCTCGACCCGGAGCACTCCAAGGCACACCGCGAGGGTGATATCCATATCCACGACCTCGACTTTTTGACGCTGACCACCACCTGCTGCCAGATCGACCTGCTCAAGCTGTTTGCGGACGGTTTCTCAACCGGTCACGGCTTCCTGCGCGAGCCGAACGACATCCGCTCGTATTCGGCGCTTGCCTGCATCGCTATCCAGTCCAACCAAAACGACCAGCACGGCGGGCAGAGCGTTCCGAACTTTGATTATTCCATGGCACCGGGCGTCAAAAAGACCTTCCGCCGCGCCTTTACCGATAACCTTACCAAGGCGCTTGAGATTTATCTTGAGCAGGAGGACGGCGAACTGATGAGCAAGGCGGTCATCAGCCGCTGCGAAAAGGAAACCGATCTTTGGGCATGCCTTGCGGGGGACAACGGTTTTGATGAAGCGGTGCGCGCCGCACTGCTTGAACAGACTGACGAAAAGCTTACCGACAAAATCATGCGTTTTACCCGCAAATACGCGGTCAAGGAAACGCGCCGCGCAACCTATCAGGCGATGGAAGCGCTGGTACATAACCTCAACACCATGCACTCCCGTGCAGGCGCACAGATTCCGTTCTCTTCGCTCAACTACGGCACTGACACCTCTCCCGAGGGGCATCTCGTTATGGAGTGCCTGCTGCTCGCAACCGAAGCCGGTCTCGGCAACGGCGAAACCTCGATTTTCCCCATCCACATTTTCAAGGTTAAGGACGGCATCAACTTCAACCCCGGCGAACCGAACTACGATCTGTTCCAGCTTGCGATGCGCGTATCGGCGAAACGCATGTTCCCGAACTTTTCGTTCCTCGACGCACCGTACAATCTCCAGTATTACCGTCCCGGTCATCCGGAAACCGAGTGCGCCTATATGGGATGCCGCACCCGCGTCATCGGCAACGTCTACGACCCCACCCGCGAAATTGTCAACGGCCGCGGCAACCTGTCGTTCACCTCGATCAATCTGCCGCGCATTGCCATCCGTTCGCACGGCGACATTGATTTCTTCTTCGAGGATCTCGACCGCAAGATTGATCTGGTCATCGATCAGCTTCTGTCCCGATTCAAAATTCAGTGCCAGAAAAAGGTACGCAACTATCCGTTCCTTATGGGTGAGGGTGTGTGGATTGATTCCGAGAAACTCGATCCGGACGATATGGTCGGCGAAGTTCTGAAGCACGGCACCTTAACCGCAGGCTTTATCGGTCTTGCCGAATGCCTCAAGGCGCTTATCGGCGTCCATCACGGCGAAAGCGAAGAGGCACAGAACCTCGGTCTTGAAATTGTCGGTCACATGCGCGACCGCATGGATCAGGCTGCGAAACAGTACAAACTCAACTTCTCTCTCATCGCCACCCCGGCAGAGGGACTGTCCGGTCGCTTTGTCAAGCTTGACCGTGAACGCTACGGTTGTATCGAAGGCGTGACCGACCGCGAGTATTACACAAACTCGTTCCATGTACCGGTCTATTATCCGATCAGTGCATTTGAAAAAATCCGCCGCGAAGCGCCCTATCATGAGCTGACCAACGGCGGTCACATCAGCTATATTGAGCTGGACGGCGACCCGACCCAGAACCTCGAAGCGTTCGAACAGGTGGTACGCTACATGAAGGAAGCCGGCATTGGCTATGGCGCTATCAACCACCCCATCGACCGCGACCCCATCTGCGGCTATACCGGCATCATCGGCGATGTATGTCCGCGCTGCGGCCGTCACGAGGGCGAAGGGGTACCGCTTGCCAAGCTGCATAAGCTCGGACTTTATAAGCATCTCAACAGCACCACAGTGGGATATCATGGCGATCCTGCGGAAGAAGCAGACCGTACCCCGAACCCGCTGCACTAATTGATTTTTACTTACGCGACACAATGGAAAGGGAGTATTATCATGGCAAAACAGTTTAAAGTCACCGAAGTAAACGGTGTAGATGTTGTCGGCGAGGGCGTTGGCTTTGAGCGCATCCGCCGGATTACCGGATATCTGGTTGGCACGCTCGACCGCTTCAACAACGGCAAACGCGCAGAAGAGCACGACCGCGTCAAGCATGACGCATCTTCCTGCTGCTCCCTAACCGATAGCCGCACTGCATAATGAAAATGCTGCATCTGGCTGGGATCGTCCCCGAATCTATTGTGGACGGTCCCGGCATTCGCTATACGGTTTTCGTTCAAGGCTGTCCGCATCACTGCGAAGGCTGCCATAACCCGCAGACGCATGCTTTCGGCGCCGGTACCGATACCGCACCCGAGGACATCCTCGCCGAACTGGACAAAAAGCCCTATCTCAAGGGCGTCACCCTGTCAGGCGGAGAGCCCTTCTGTCAAGCGGAAGCACTCGCGGAACTTGCCGCCAGCCTGAAAGCGCGCGGCAAGCATGTCATGGCGTATACCGGCTATACATTCGAGCAGCTGCTCGCGCTCGAGGACCCTTTTGTGCGCCCGCTGCTTGCGCAGCTCGACCTGCTGGTGGATGGTCCGTTTGTCCTTGCAGAAAAGAGTCTGGACCTCAAATTCCGCGGCAGCGCCAACCAGCGCGTCTTAGATGTCCCCGCCTCGCTTGCGGCAAACGCCGCAGTCTGGGCAGAGCAATACCGATAACCTGCTGCCCCGCGCCTTGGGAGCAGAATCCCGGAAAGCAAAATATCCGTACCAAAGGGTACGGATATTTTTTCTCCCTCAGCCATAGCCGAAAAAAATCCCCCTGTTTTAAACAGGGGGATTTTCTGATTCATTTAGAAGTGCATCGGAGTCAGCTTGCAGTAATCCTCGATCGTACCGCCGTTGCGGAAACAGTCGATAATCTGCTTGCCGAGCGGGTCCAGTTCATCAGTATAGAACTTATCCAGCTCCTTTGCAAAGAAGTCGGTCAGAATCTTTGCACCTGCATCGTAGCCGTCCTCACCCATACGGTCCTGCGTCTCAGTGCGCAGGAACTTGGAGCGGATGGACTGTCCTTCGATGGTCATCTCCTTCATCGCGTAGCCGAGCAGCGGGCAGCGCGCCGGCGTGACCTTCTCGGGCTTTACATGACCGTTGTGGCGGCCGAGCCATTCACGGCTGATCCATTCTGCTGCAAAACCGACCTTATATACACCGATATGCTGATTCGGAATCAATACATAACGGGTATTCGGATTGTCAATAATCTGCTTGAGCAGCAGGTTCGCCTGCTTGACGCGCAGACCGGTTGCAAACGGCCAGTAAGAACCAACGCCTTCGCTCTTCAGTTCGCCGCCGCCCACGATGGACGGATTCTTAAAGCCGCGCGGCGCAACCAGACGCCACAGCCATGCCAGTGCCGGCGGAATGAAATGCAACATGCCCATGATGCCATAGTTCGGGTTTTCCCGGGTAGACGGGGGCATACGGGTGCCGAACGAGCGGATATCAACCTCAACCGGCTCGGTCACAATATGCGGCACCATGGCGCGCGGTACAATCGCACGCGGGTTCGGGCAGGGCTTGCCGTTGGAATCCAGTGTGTGCTCCCAAATCAAGCTGGTCGCGCCGACCATGCCCTGAATATTGAAGAAGCACAGCGGCTCGCTCGGCTCGGTGCAGATGCGCTCGTATACCGGGTCGCAGCCATAGTGGGTCACACCGTCCATACGCAGGAACCAGCCGTCCTCGCCATCGACCAATGCAAGCTTGCCGCTGCCGGTCTGAAGTCCCGGATAGCAGGTCGCCATATCGTCGCAGACCGGCTCAATGGTCGCGGTCCGGCCAAGGTTCAAAATCGTTTTCTCACCGGTCACCGTGTTCACAGACAACAGCACACGACCGTCCTCGGTGCGGGAAACATCCTGAAGCATTTCGCTCTTGCCGCCGCCCGAAGCGCCTTCATGCATGATGACCAGTTCGTTGTCATACTGGGTTGTCAGTCTGCCGCAGGAAGCATGTGCGGTCACCCAGTCCTCCTGCTCGCCGATATCGAGCAGCACCGAGTAAACGCCCTTCTTTGCGGACGGACCCGGATACAGGTTGTAGGAAAATACCTCATGGCAGTTGTCCAAACGGTTGTGCACAACCACCTGCTTGCCATTAAAGTGGGTATGACGGAACGGAGGCGCAACGTAAACAATTGCGCGCGGCTCATATCCTTCGGATTCCTCTGCGGAAACAAAACCCTGCAAGTGCGCCATTGCAAACGCAAAGAACGCTGCGTTGCGCGGGCAAATCAGCATGGAGCCATAACCATATACATTGCCGCCCGAATTAAACGGCATGAAAATCAGTTCCTGAGTCTTAAGCCATTCTAGTGTCTCTTTCTTCATATCAGAGAACGGGAAGCCATATACATCGGAAAACCGCGGCTTATCGGTCGGCTTATCATCGCCGATACGCATGCAGTCGGGGTCACGGCGGCGCATATAGTCCTCTACATAGTTGACGACAACACCGTTCTTTGCACGGACAACGGTCGCCTCAGTGATGACGCCCTGACCGGGTACGTCATAAACGACGTCGTACTTTCCCGAGCGGCCGGTGCCGAAAACCATGTCATACAGTTCCTGCTTGGTGGTCGGGATGAAGATGCCCTTACAGTTTTCGATTACATCGACGATCTCGGGCGAAAAAGTGAATTTTCTCAGCAGTCGATTCATAGAATCCATTCCTCCTTACGGCGGGCGGCCGTACTCTGCTGCATCGCAGAAACCGGCATCGCCAAGTATTATCCCCGCATTTTGAGGGAATAATCGAACGATTTATCACTTATTTTACTATACTACGAAATGCCTTTGCCGTCAATGTTATTTTTACCGAATTTGCAAGATTTCTCAGCGCAACTTGCATAATCTTTTATTTACTGATTTGGTAATTGGTTTTCATCTGATCGAGCCTGAGTTGTGCAGCACGGTAACTCTGGTCGCTTGTCGGTGTACCTGCCGCTACCCCGAGCAAAGCTGCATCTGCCGGCAGTACATAACCATATGTTTTCCAGCGTGTCATAGCTCGTTCATATGCAGTCTGTTCCTGCGCTCCCTGCATCTTCTGATACGCCATCGTCGGCAGCCCGTTCAAATACCCGGTCAATCCGGCAAGCGAAATGGAATAATTTCGATCGGCATTGTACTGACTTAACTGACTTTGTGCCTGTTGAAGCGCTGTGGACGCCTCGCCGGAATAGTACCCGCTCACAAGGCTGTTTTCCTGCATCGCCGCATCCCGTGCTGCTGCACTGCGCGCGGCAAGACGCGCCGCTGCCAAGCCGTTCTGATCGCTGCGGTAGGCATTGTCCATTGCCACGCGGCTGGTTTCCGTGTAACCCGAGGTCGGCGCGCCATAGGCGCCGCCCATATTCAGTCCAAGCGCGGCAAGTTTTTCCTCGTTGGCGAGCGCTGACCGCCTTGCGTTCACCTCCGTCTGCGTCATTCCCTGACGGTATGCCTGCTCAATCTCATCGTATTGTGCCTCAAGCTGTTTTCTGATATTCTCTTTTGCCGCTTCAAACGCCTGCAATCTTGCCTTCGCCGCCGCATCATACAGTCCGCTTACGCTGAGCGAACTTTTTTCCCCGCTCGACACCCAATAGGGACGGTATCCTTCGGTCCAAACCGAAACTGCATCATTGCTCCCCACCTTGCCCGCCAGTCCGAGCGCATCAATTTTTGCCTGCCGCTCCGCAAGCAACCTTCTGCGCTCCGCAGCATCCGTGGTATTCGCAATCGCCTCTGCATAATCAAAATCCGGATCAAACGATACCGACGAACCCGAGTTTCCCTTAGAACCGCCCGAACCTTTCTTTTTATTTACCGAGCTTGCGGCTTTCTGCGCTGCCTGAACCGCAGCCCCAATCATCGCCGACAGCATGCCTCTCACCTCTCATTCATTCTCTGTATCAAACCTTCACTTGGTCTTTCCGTTGACCTTACATCCCAGATACCCGCCAATCGCGCCGACTGCGGCAGAACACAGGCTCTCCATGCCCATGAACACCGCGCACAGGCACACCACGCCGAGCGCCGCCAGCGCCACGGTATCGTTATCGCAAAACCTCCATTTCATATTCTCTCTCCTTTCTCACACGCCGCGCCCACTGAGGATATAGCGTACCCCGAGTGCAAGCAAGCCGAACGGTTCTCCCGCCCTGTCATTGCGGATGCGCACCCGCACGGTGCGCGCCCGATGCAGCCTGCGCCGCACACGCATACTGGCTGCTCCCGGTCTGCATCGGAAGGTAAACCGCGAAAAATCGAGCGTTTCAAACGAAAACAGGTCGAGATTGCGGTCGAGCGCCAAAATTTCGCCCTCTGCGGTCTCATACGTCACCTTGACCCCCGACCGCGTGTACGGCATCAGCACCGGTGTCACTTCGCGCACCATCTTGTCGCGCCCCCAATCCCCAAGCGGCAGGTCGGGCGTACACCACCATGCATCGATTGCCTGTCCGTCATCGAAAAATGCATCAATTTCGTCGCGCTCGCACAGCCGCAGTACCCGTCCGTCCGCCGCGCCGAACCACAGCCGCCCGCCGATCTCGGCAAAGCACACCGCCGGAAAGTTGTCCCAATAATACCATTCCGGCGAACCGTCCGCACGGTATACGCGCCCGTCTGCTACATAGCACCGTCCGTTCACCGCCAGATAATATTTATCGCGCCAGACCACCGCACAGGCATCTTTCAGCCTACTTTCCGCGGTCAGCCGCGCATCCACCGCGCGCGATTGCCCCCGGATGGAGCGCTGCTCGGTCACCGCAGTCCCGAATACACCCATTACACCGTCCCGCGACAGGAACAGCGGCGTATCCCCAAGCGCTGCGAAGCTCCGAAATGCCAGACCGCCCGCGCCCTGTGCGCCCTGCTTGAGCGGATAGGCAGCTTTGCCCGCCTCATCCATCAAAAACGTGCGCAGATACTGGGTCGCCTCCTGCCCGCCGCCCTCTTTGATGACAAGCTGACTTTCATACTGCCGCACATATCCCACAATGGCGGATGCATCCGACCCCACGCGGGTGTATCCGGTGTCCGGAAAGTAGGTTGGGTCGAACAGCCCGCTCTGCCAGTCGCAGTTCGCCTCTTCGGGGTTGCCGGATACAAACACGCGCGTATCGTTTTTGCCGCCGTACAGTCCCGCAAACCGGCATTTGTTGATCTTATCCGCATTGCCTTTCACCGTTTTGCAGAACGTAATCACGACATTTGCCGCACCATTCGCATTCACAGGCGCGCTTGCGAGCGTCACCACGCCGGTTTTCCGGTTCACCGATGATACCGCCGCCTTTTCCCCGCCGACCGTGACCGTCACTTCCCCCTCGTCGATCTCCTGCGCATCCAGATAGAACTGGGTTGCCGACCCATTTCCCGCAAATGTATTGATGCGTTTTGGGGTCAGCAGATTGACGGCTTCGAGACTGGTGCCGCCGCCGGTCGGCAGCGCGGCGATGGTGGTTGTGGGCACAAACGCGGTCTCGCTGACCGCCTGCGCCGTCCACTTTCCCTCCTCTTTCCACACCTTGCGGTAGGTCTTTCCGTCGAGCAGATAGAGCGCTCCGTTCATGCGGAAACCATACGAATACGCCGCATGCATCCCCTTGCAGATCTCGGTCAGCTCACCCGCAGCGCTCATATAATACAGCGCTTCTCCGGCATGCACCGCTGCGCCCGTGTCCCCCGGCAGGGCGAACAGTCCATAGACCGCGCCCGCCGCCTGCGCGATTTTTTTATATCCGGGGCGCTTGACCAGAAAATCGGTCTCCTCTGCGATCATGTTGCAGGCGTCCGGCGAATGCGCAAGGTCGGCTTTGGTGGGATGGGTCGAAAAATCCACGCCGCCAAACCGTTCGATGACAACCTCGCGCTCTGCCGCTGCGCTGCCGAACTGGTACGCCCGCATCAGTACAGCTCCTTGACCGCGAACTGCGCCGCCGGACAGTGACGGTCAAGCCGCATTGCAAATTCGGTCCCCAGCCAGTTGAACTTCTCACGGTCATCGTCACAAATGAGCAGCGCCGCAAGTCCATAGGGAAAGCACTCACGCACCATCGCTTCATCCGCCTCTAGCGCATCTTCCAGTGCCTGAATCTGCGGCGACACGCGCAGCTCTTCCTGCCCCGCCGCCTGCCGCAGCGCATTGATTTCACGCAGGCAGTTGGCAAGCAGCTGATTGAGCGCCCCGCACGCAAACTGTTCATAATATGCCGCGCTTTCTTCCTGCTCGCCGAGCAGGTTCATCGCCGCCAGAAAACATTCTCTTCCTGTCATGTTGTATTCCTCCTGTTCCGGGTGTGGGCGGCATTTCTGCCGCCCGTCCCATTCTGATTAAATCACCGCCGACGGATACTTCCCCTTGGCTTTCGCATACGCACGCAAAACCTCGTTTTCCTGTACCGTCACCTTGCTCACATAATCCTTTGCGGAATCCGAATAACGGGGGTCGCTTCCGTCCAGCGTGTAGCGAATTGCCGCACCGCCGTCCGTGCAGGTCAGTGTCCCGTCGGAATTCACCGGATTTGCAGTCACCGTGCCGGTTTTCACACAGGCGTACACACCCGCGCACTTCGCGCCGAGCACAAACGCATCGTAGTAATGTCTGCCCTCAATGATCGCGCCCGACACGCCGACTGGGTCCTCATGTACCTTTGCATCCGCAATCTTGTACGGCAGCAGCACCGAATCCTTGTGCGTAATCAGGAACCAGCAGTCCTTCGGCATATAGCTCTCTGGCACACGCACAACCTCCATGCCGAGCACCTCGCCGCACACACCCTTAGCGACCGACTTCGCGCCTAGCGGGTCGATGCCGATGTACTCGTCGCTCAGACAAATCATCTTGTGCATTTCCGAAGAAAGATACAGGTATCTGCCGTCCGGCGGCACCAAACCATCGTCAAGCGCCTGCATACCCTCTCCAATGAGGGAAATGATGTTGCTCTTGGTCGGCTTTTCGCTGACCTCAATCGTCCCCGCCATTTCCGCAAAGCGCGCGAGCGCATACTTGTCTGCCGCAGGCGCGGACTTTTCCTTGAGCTGCAAACGGAGCATATCCGCCGCACGCTTGACAAGGTTCTGATCCAGGTTGTTGCCCTTGTCGATGGTCAGCGTAAACGCCTTGTCCTGCGTCATGGTCAGTTCCTGCACGGTGTCCTGCATCTCGGCGGGCGCGCCGTAACGGTTCGCGCCCTCGCGCACATAATCGACCTCATCAACAGTCACCGGCGTGTATACCTTGAGCGTTTTCACGCCGGTCAGGTCAAAGGTGGTCGCGGTCTTGCCCTTGATGAACGAGCCGCGGCTGAACGTGGACGCAATCTCGTCCGAATACTTGGTTGCCAAATTGATTGCCATAAAAAATCCCCCTTTAATACATTGAATATGGAAAATAGAAAATAACCCGACTTCTCCCTCTCTACTCTCTACTCTCTACTCTCTACTCTCCACTCTTTCTTACATTTCTCCTCGCAGCGCCGCCACCACCGGGTCAATCTGGCTCGGCTGTCCGTCTCCGGCTGCCGAACCGACCGCCTGCCGGCGATTTGCAGCGTTCTGCTCGAGCGCCTTGAGCCTTGCCCTCAGCTGCGCAATCTCATATTTGCGGTACGCGGACACCAAACTGCCTTCCATCTGCGCATCCTGCCAAACCTCCTGCGGGATGTCACCCGGCTGTACCTCGGGATAGGACGCGATAAAATTCGCGTACACCTGCCCATCCGGTACCTGACCCGCTGCCCCCGCCATGCGGATCATCTCCGCGCGGCGAGACAGCCCGCTCACCGCTGCCTGCACCAGCTGCTCCATCGTGAGCGTAATCTCCTGCCCATCCACGGTCAGCGTGACGGTTTCCTCCTCCGGCGCCTTGGTGCTCTGTCCCTCCTCAAAGGGATTCTCTTTGTTCTGCTTTTCCATCCTGTTCCTCCTTTTGTTTTTTGAGCGCACGCATCAGCCCGCGTTTGCCCTTCATATGCCGGTCGGGTACGTTCTGCAAATAAAGCAGCGGGTCGGCGATCACGCCGGTTTCGAGCAGATGGTCGTTTGTCACGGTCTGCACCGTCTCCGACCAGTAGCTTGCTTCCCCGACCTCGACGTTCAGCCGCATCTCTCCGCCGCGCAGCTTCCCAAAGTCAAAATCCACCTCCTGCTCCATGCCTTCCTCGGTCGTGATGGTAAACCGGCGCACCCCGTAATGCGCCCCCATCATGTCTAGGAACGACCGCGCCCAGTCCTCAATAAACCGATAAAACTCCAATCGGATGAGTTCAAGCGGCGCGGCGGTCGCTTTCTGCACCGCGACAATGGCAGAGGTATTGGTCGGCGTGACGTTGCCGAGCATGGCGTCGCTCGCCCCCATCAGCTCCATGGTGTCTGTCATCATCTGCCGGAGCACCGTCATCACCTGCCCTGAAATATCGGGCGCTTTGAACGCGGTCAGGAATGCCTCGTTCGGGTTGCCGCGCATGCCAATGGCTTTGCCGATTTCGCTCGAGTACCCGTTCGGGAACCGCGTCATATCGTAAATAATCTTCGGGAATGCCACCTGCTTGATGCACTGCACATACATTGAGTACAGCTTATTGATTGCAATTTGATTTGGAATAGCTTCGGTCACTGGTGATACCCCATGGCAGGAATTCTTCACCCTGTCCCAACTCAGGTACGCGACCGGATATCGGCTGTACGGCAGCACCTTTTCGGGCATCACGACCGCGCTGCGCGTGGTTTTCTGGAACGCAATGCCGCCCTCCACCTTGCGCATGCGCAGCAGCACGGTGACGCGGCGGTCTTTTTCGTGCGGAGTCACACCCTCTCCCTCTCCATCCGGCAGGATGGCGTTGATGTCCGCGCTCGGTCTACGGTTTTTGAGCGCTTCCATTTTGACTTCATCCACATCGCGCCGCATGGCGAGGATGATATACGGCTGCCGCTCGACCTCGTCCGATGCCGTGTTGCCGAAATACACGTTGGTATTGTCGATGCATTCCACCCGGATATCGCCCTTTGCCGCCTGTCCGGTCTCGACTTCCGGGTCAAAGTGCAGGTAAAAGCATCCGTCCCCGTCCACACAGGCGTTGCGCAGTGCGGCGCGGCTGAGGTCTTTGACCTTGCTACGCTCCATCGCGCTCTCAAACGCCTGCTCGAGCACCGCCTCGGTCTGTTCTGCATCCCGTCCCCGCGCAAACGGCGCTGCGCTGACCGCCACATCGTCCGAAACCAGCATAGCGACAAACAGATTGACACAGCGCCTGAGCACATTGAAAATCAGCGGGTCAAGCGTGCTCACGCGCAGCCCCTCCCACTGTCTGCCGTGCACAAAGTCCTCATTCTTTTTGACCTGTTCATACAGACCGATGCTGCGCTTATAATCCTGCCCGCGCTCGTATTCCTTCCATACCGCGCTTGGGGTCAGATCATGCTTCATCCTCGTCCTCCTGCTCACTGCCGTATTCCATCATGGCTGCCAAATCGCGCGCATACGCATCCTCCTGCTCGTCTGCCGCGCGCATTGCCGGATGCGCGCGCACCTCTCCTCCTGCCGGAAACCCTCGCGCAATGACCGCGCCAATCAGCACCATCACAGCGCCGCAGATCGTCTGCAAAATCATCATTTCCATCGAAACCTCTCCTTTCCAGTTCCTTCAATACGCCAAAAATGCCTGCACCTCACCGCCGTACCGGTCGCACTCTTCCTCTTGGATTTCCCGCACCGCAACCGCATATCCGCGCAGCGCGTCCGGCGCATGGGTCAGTTCATGCGGCGTTCCGGCGACATCGTTTGGATTCTTTTCATCGTGCCGCACCTCGCCGAGCGTGCGGATTAAATTCCGGCATTCGGGAAAGATTTGAAGCCTTGCCGTAACCCCGCCCTGCCCGTCTGGGATGGTTTTCAGCAGCTCTTTCACTGCATACCAGCCATCGACGCGCCGGTTGCCGCTCTGCTCAAAATAAAGCCCATGTTCTCCCCAAATTTCCACCGCCGACCTTCCGGTTTCCTGCCTCCTTCCCCACAAATCCGGCGGTGCAAGGCGCAAATACACGGCTTCCCCCTGTTCGGCACGCTTCACCCGCTCAGCGGCTTCGGACAAAATCAAGCCGGGCTCATACACCTCTCGGTATACGTAGCTGTGACCGTCCGGCGCCGCAGCAATCCAAAGCGCCGCAAACATATCCAATCCATAGTCCACCGTCAGATACCGTCTCCACCCTTTGGGAATCTCAAACGGCTCGCACACATGGATTTCCCGGGAAAACTCCGGAAAATAGCGCCCCTCCTGCAAATCCCAGTCGCCCTCGAGCAGCGCCCTGCGTTCCCGTTCCCCAAGATTTTTGAGTCTCCGGCGGTACCCGGGGTCCCTGCGCATCAGAAACACGTTATCGGTCACCTTTGCGGGCAGGAACACGCGGCTGCCGCCCGCAAACTCGGTCACCTTTGCGGGCGGCATGGCATCGATAAAGCGTTTCTTCACCCAATCGTGCCCAATTCCGCCCGGATTTGTGGTCGATTTCACCTGCTTTGGAAACCCATTTGCGCCGCGCACGCGGCTGATGAGATAGGTGTACTGACGCTCTGTAAAATGCGTCAATTCATCAAACCGAATCACATCATACTCCGCGGACTGGTATCGGGTCACATCGCTCTCGTACTGGCAGTGCCCAAACTCGATCACCGAACCGTTTCCCATGCGCCACTGATTTTCGCTCCGCACAAGTTTGCCCACAGCCTGTGGATAAACCTGTTCACTGACTGCAATTAGTGAGCGCTCCAACTCCCGCAGTGTTCTGCGGAGCACCAGCTGCCGGCTGCCGGGATACCGCCCCGCAAACACCAGCGCGTCGATGAGCTGCGCATAGCTTTTCCCTCCGCCCGCCGCGCCGCCAAACAGCGTCTCCATTGCCTCGGAACGCATGAACTCGGCTTGCCGCGCTGTAATTTCAAAGCCAAACCGTTTACTCATCGGCGACCTTCACCACGATTTCCACCCGCTGCGGCAGCCTTTCCCGCAGTTCTTCTGCCGCCGCCCTGATTTCCTTGATTGCCGCAACCACCGTGGTCGGTTTCGCCTCCCCCTCCTCTGCGAGTTTCACCAGCCGGTCGATGAGTGCGGCAGCCTTGCCGCAAAGCTGCCTGCGCAGCTCCTCATCCTGTTTTTCCTGTCTGGTCATGAAGTCCTCCTCTCGTTTACGAACATTAGTTCGTTTTCTGTTGCTCATGATAATAGTCTCAAACATTTGTTCTGTCAAGCCCCCATCAAAAATTTCTTTGATTTTCTGCCGTTTGTTTTTTAAACTTTCCTTAACTTTTCCGTAAAACAAGCAGAACTTTGTTGACATCAGCCGCGGACAAGATTATACTGTATGAAACGATGTAGTACAGTGAAGATTTTAGAAAGGGTTCCTTTGGGGAGGAATACTGCCATGCGTGTCATTTCAATTCTGGACGCACTCCTATGGCTGTTCAGCATGTGTCTGACGGTTTACATGTGCTATTATGCAATTTTTCTGCCCTTTGCCTTGCGCCGCCGGCGCAGCTTTGCAGCGCATGCGCCCAAGTGTCGCTTTGCGGTTTTGGTCGCAGCGCGCAACGAGCAGGCGGTCATCGGGCATCTGGTTGAGAGTCTGCTTGCGCAAGATTATCCAGACGATTTGTTTGATGTTTATGTCATCCCGAACAACTGCACCGACCATACCGAGCAGGCTGCGCGCGCGGCGGGCGCGCAGATTCTGACCTGTCCGTTTCCCGTGCGCTCCAAGGGCGATGTGCTGCGGCAGGTGGTTGCCATGCTTCAAAAGCAGGGACGGCACGATGCCATCTGCGTCTTTGACGCCGACAATGTCGTAGACCCCGGTTTCCTCCGCGCGATGAACAATGCGTGGTGCGCGGGCGCCCGTGCAGCGCAGGGATATCGCGACAGCAAAAACCCGCTCGATACCGTCATTTCCGGCAACTATTCCATCTATTACTGGATGGTCAACCGCTTTTACTCCCACGCACGCAGCACCGTCGGGCTGTCCGCCATCATTAACGGCTCGGGTTTCATGGCTGACCTCAATCTGCTCGCCTCTATGGGCGGCTGGAATACGCTGACGCTCACCGAAGATATCGAGTTCACAACCAAATGCATCCTCCAAGATGTGCGCGTAGAATGGGTTTCCGATGCCATTACATACGATGAGCAGCCGCTGACCTTTGTACAGTCGTGGCGGCAGCGCTGCCGCTGGTCCACCGGTCTGTATCAGTGCCTGTCCCATTATTGCATCCCCCTGCTGCGCGGTCTGTTTTCCTCCGGAATCCATGGTTTCCGCGCCCGCCTTGACCAGCTCGTGTTCCTGCTTGCGCCAGTCATCCAAATTTTCTGGCTGATTTCACTCGTCGCCGGGCAGGCGATGCGCATGCTGCAAATGCATTACAACCTGTTCCCGTCCACGCCGGTATTCACAAGCCTGTTTCTGTCTGTCCTGGTGTCCTATGCGGTCAGCGCCGCCATGGCGGTCGGCGTCGTTCTTCTGGAACGCAAGCCGCTGCTTGCTATGCTGCGCGGCGTATTGTCCTATTGGGTCTTTCTCATGAGCTGGCTTCCCATCAATGCCTACTGCCTTGTCCACCGCACAACCGAGTGGAAAGCCATCGCCCACACCCGCAGCGTCGGACTTTCTCAAATCAAATAGCTTCTTCTCTGTGCAGGCGCCGGAACCTTCGGGTTCTCCGGCGCCTGCTCTTTTCCGACTGCCGTACACCGTCTCAAATTTTTTTGCCGCGGAAAAGAAATAATTGTTGCATCAACGCGGTATTTATGTCATAATGTGAATATCTATCTTCTTCACTTTACTATGCTATCTGGAGTAGATGAAATTCGCCGCTCTTTGGTAAGGCGGTATAAAAAAGGGGTATTCACGTGAACAAACAACGAAGCAGCTTCTCAAGCCGCATCGGTTTTGTCCTCGCTGCTGCGGGCTCCGCAGTCGGTCTGGGCAACCTGTGGCGCTTCCCGTATCTGGCCGCAAAATATGGCGGCGGTATCTTCCTGTTGGTGTACATTATTCTGGCTGTCACCTTCGGCTTTGCGCTGATGATCACCGAGATTGCAATCGGCCGCAAAACCCGCCTGTCGTGTATCGGTGCATACAAGGCGCTCGATAAACGCTTTGGCTTCCTTGGTTGGCTTGCCACCCTTGTTCCGGTCATCATCACGCCGTATTACTGCGTCATCGGCGGCTGGGTTATGAAATATCTGGCTACCTTTGTATCCGGCGGCGCGTTGGACACCGCAGACGGCGGCGATTTCTTCAACAACTTCATCGGCTTTGACAATGGTTCGGTACTCAACACCATGCTGGACTTCTCCGGTCCGACCCCGTGGTTCCTGCTCTTTGTCATCGCAACCTCTGCCGTTGTCATTTTCGGCGTAGAAAAGGGCATTGAAAAAGCAAGCCGCATCATGATGCCGGTTCTTGCCATCCTCTCAATCGTCGTTGCCGTTTATTCCCTGACGATTCCGGGCGCTATTGACGGTCTGAAGTACTATCTCCTGCCCGATTTCTCCCAGTTCTCGGCTTCCACGGTACTGGGTGCAATGGGTCAGCTCTTCTATTCGATGTCGCTTGCCATGGGCATCATGATTACCTATGGCTCCTACATGCAGAAAGACAACATCATCGAGCACTCGGTCACCCAGATCGAAGTATTCGACACCCTGTTCGCTTTCGTCGCAGGTCTGATGATTATCCCGCCGGTTGTCGCATTCAACGGCGGCGATCCCTCTCAGATCAATGCAGGTCCCGGCCTGATGTTCGTCACCCTGCCGATGGTTTTTGAGAACATGGCGTTCGGCACCGTCATCGGCGTTGTATTCTTCGTTCTGGTACTGTTCGCCGCGCTGACCTCCTCCATCTCCCTGATGGAAACCATCGTATCGGTGGTCATCGACAAGGCGCATCTCAAGCGCACGCCGGCAACCCTGCTGGTCACCGCAATTGTCCTGCTTTTCGGCGTTCCGTCTTGCCTCGGCTATGGTCCGTGGGCAGGCATCACGGTCATTGGCATGCAGTTCCTGGACTTCTTCGATTTCATCTCGAACTCGGTCCTCATGCCGATTGTTGCGTTCCTCACCTGTATTCTGGTCGGCCATGTGGTTGGCACCAAGGTCATCGCAGACGAGGTCAAGGAAGGTGCAAGCGCATTCCGCCGCGAAAAGCTGCACCGTGTCATGGTCCGTTGGGTTGCGCCCATCATGCTGGTTGCCATCCTTGCAACCGAGCTGGCGACCAAGGTATTCCATCTGTTCAGCATCTAACAGCAAAAAACCGGACTGAAATTCAGTCCGGTTTTTTTGATTTTTCTCTTGACCTTGACGCGGCGTCATAGCGTATCCTGATCGTGAAAGGAGGATATCCATATGGAATACACCGTCAAAGCACTGGCAGACCTCGCAGGTGTCACCACCCGCACGCTGCGTTGGTATGACCAGATCGGTCTGCTGAAGCCCTGCCGCATGCAGCCAAATGGCTACCGCATCTATGGCAGCGCCGAGGTAGACCGGCTTCAGCAAATCCTGTTTTACCGCGCCCTCGGGGTGGAGTTGGCGCAAATCAAGTGTTTGCTGGACGATCCTGCTTTCGACCGCCTGACCGCGCTGCGCGGTCATCTCACCGCCCTGTCCGCCGAGCGGGACCGTATCCTCGCGCTGATTCGCACGATCACACGCACGTTGGACGCCGAAGAAAGGAAGGAATTTATGACCGACCGTGAAAAATTTGAAGCCTTCAAGCAGCATGCCGTTTCGCAGAATGAAGCCGCCCATGGCGCAGAAGTCCGCGCCCGGTATGGCGATGCTGCAATGGATTCTGCAAACGCCCGCATCCTCTCCCTGACCCCCGAGGAATACGACGCTTGGAAGCAGCTTGAAGAGGAAATCCTGTCCCGCCTGACCGCCGCTGTCCGCGCGGGAGCCTCCCCAGACAGCGAAGAGGGCGCTGCCATCGCCGCGCTGCATCGGCAATGGCTGAACTTCTCCGGGCAAACCTATACGGCTGCCGCCCATCGCAGCCTTGCCCAAATGTATCCGGAGGACGCGCGTTTCCGCGCTTACTATGACCGGGACGCCGCCGGCTGCGCGCAGTTTTTGTGCAGTGCTGTCGGGCACTGGATTTCGGACTGACCCCGCTTCGCCGACACAATTCCTCCATACAAGGACACTCCCCTGCTCCGTCTCTATGTCGCGGTCAATTTTCTCCAAAAAGCCGCAAATACTGGACAAAGCCGGATTTCTGCGCAATAATAGTACCCAGATATTAAAAATTCAAAGGAGATTTCCCCTATGAAATACGTAGTAGTTCTGGGTGACGGCATGGCGGACGAGCCAATCGACCAGCTGGGCGGCAAAACACCGCTCGCCTACGCGAACACCCCCATGATGGACCGGCTTGCACAGACCGGCGAGGTCGGTCTTGCCAAAACCATCCCAGACGGCATGAAGCCGGGCAGCGACACCGCCAACCTCGCGGTGCTCGGCTATGACCCGGAGAAGTATTACTCTGGTCGCTCCCCGCTCGAAGCGCTCAGCATCGGCGTGCCCATGCAGCCGACCGACATCGCGCTGCGCTGCAACATCGTGACCCTCTCCGAGGAGCCGGATATCCCCTATGCCGAGCGCACCATCATTGACCACAGTTCGGATGAAATTTCAACCGAAGATGCGGCTGTCCTGATGGAAGCGGTGCGCGAGGCTTTTGAGGACGAAACCTACAAATTCTACGTTGGCACCAGCTACCGCCACTGCCTGATCTGGGACGGCGGCGTTGTGCAGGACATCACCCCGCCGCATGATATTCTCGGCAAGGTGATCGGCTCCTACCTCCCCGCCGATGATAAGCTGCGCGAGATGATGGAAAAAAGCTACGACATCCTGAACAACCATCCGCTCAATCTGGCACGTGCCGCAGCGGGCAAGCGCAAGGCAAATTCGTGCTGGTTCTGGGGCGTTGGCACCAAGCCCGCCCTGTCCTCGTTCACCGAAAAAACCGGCAAGACCGGCGCAATGATCTCGGCGGTCGATCTTTTGAAGGGCATCGCAGTCGGCGCAGGCATGCAGGTGCTGCACGTCGAGGGTGCGACCGGCGGACTGACCACCAACTACGAGGGCAAGGCTGCCGCAGCGGTCAAGGCGCTCCTCGAGGACGGCAATGACTTTGCCTATATCCATGTCGAAGCGCCCGACGAAATGGGGCATCAGGGCAGCGTAGAGAACAAGGTCAAGGCGATTGAGTATCTTGACGGGCGGGTTATCCGACCGCTTCATGGGGCGCTTTCCGCCTCGGGCGAGGATTTCCGCATCCTTATCATGCCCGACCATCCCACCCCGATCCGTCTGCGCACACACACCGGTGATCCGGTACCCTATCTGCTGTATGACAGCACCAAATCCGCAGGCACGGGCGTGCTGTACAACGAAGCCGCCGCCGAGACCACGGGCGTCTATGTCGAGCACGGCTACACCCTGATCGACAAGCTTCTCGAGCTGTAAGCCAAACAAAAAAGCCTTCCCGCGCGGGAAGGCTTTTCTCTTACACGAGCTGATAAAACAGCCCGTGCCGGTTGCAGTGCCAGATCAGCATACCGTGACCGATGCGCGGGATGCGCGCCTGCAAATTCCACTCCGGGTACTGCTTGCGCAGGATGAGCGTATCGCCGGTCAGCAGCGCGACAAAGGTGAGATAGTGCTCCTTGGTCATCTCGTGGCTGCTGGTTACGAAGTAATCGTTTTCAATCAGCTCCACCTGCAGCTTTTCGCCCTCGGCAACCTTGACCGGCTGCATGGCAGTCAGCTTTTTGCCGCAGCAGGACACGGCAGCTTCGGCGGTTGCGGTCAACAGATTACCGCATTGCGGGCAGATATAAAATTTCAGTTTCTTCATATTTCCTCCTACCAGATCGTTGGTATCCAGCTCTCCGGCGAGCAAATCCTCCAGATTCACACCCAAAATTCCGGATAATTCCGGGAGCAGCGACACATCCGGGCATCCGAGTCCGCGTTCCCATTTGCTCACTGCCTTGTCGCTGATCTGCATTTTTTCGGCAAGCGCAAGCTGAGTCAGACCACGCTCCTGACGCAGCCTGCGAATCAGCGTTCCGATTTTTGCACAGTCCATGACGGTTTCCTCCCGTTTGTTCTTTCTCTCCCATTGTATCCGACCTCCGGATAGAAAACAAGAAACGCTCCGTAGAGTTTTTGTATGCCTCTCCGAAAATGCGATGGGCGCTGGCTCTAAAAACAAAAAACTCGACCTTTCGGTCGAGTTTTGGTGCCGATGGAGGGACACGCCGCTGCGCGGCTTTGTGTGACCTCGCCACCCAAATCCCTGCGGGATTTCGGTACCG
>JAGZOP010000120.1 GCA_018383195.1 Clostridiaceae bacterium
TTATTTCCCTCAAAACCGCAGGCGCAAACCCTGCGGCACTGAAAACAAGGAGGAAATCACATGTTCACCGAACGAAAAATTGAAAAATTCCAGCAGACGGTTTCTGCGCTGCCGGACACGCCCAACCTGAGCGCCGCAGAGTTAAAACGCCGCTTCGACGCCTGCCCGGAGGAACTGCGCGCCGCGCTGAACGGCGTCTGCGACGATGGCGCGGCGCTCGAAAAACGCATGGACGCCTATCGCGCGGAAACTTTCGAGGGCGAAATCACGCGCGATATGCTCGCCCCCGCTGTCCGCGGCGAGATTTCCGGCAAAGCGGACGCAGGCACAAACGACGCGGCGCATGAAGTATTTTCTGCGCAGATTGCGAAAAAGTGCGAGGTGTACTTCGGCACCTATACCGGCGACGGCAAGGCGACCCAGTTCATCAACCTCGGTTTTACGCCCAAGGCTGTGATTTGCCTGCTGAGCGGCAGCCGGTGGGTATCCGGCAACTATGTGAATGGCGGCATTGCGCTGCAAAACGCGCCGGCAGGTGGCACGTCCGGTTACATCACCATTGTAGAAAACGGATTTGAAGTTACTTATAAAAAGAATGTAGATATCCTTGTAAATTCGCTCAACAGCGTTTTTTACTTCATCGCGTTTCACTAAAACCGCAAAAGAAAACCCCCGAGGAAAACCTCGGGGGCTTTGCTTTGTACAAGTCAGAGAAAGATTCTCTTACTTAGCGTACTTGTTCTGGGTGTCAACGATAACGATCTTAACGTTGCTGCCATCCGCGTAGTACGCAATGTTCGCCAGCTTCGCGTTGTCGTTTCTCTCAGCAGCGGTCTGGAACTCGCCGTCCGCTACGCCGCTCGGGCCGTCGGTATCGACGAACAGTACCACAGAATCGTGGTCATCGTTGCTGATGTTCAGGGTGATTGCCTGAGAATCATCCGCAATCCAATCATTGTTGTCGTTCTTAGCCTTGAAGCCGGTCAGAGTGCCTTCGATCTTCTCAGCATCGTAGTCAAAGCCGGTAACAACAGCGCGGGTCAGATTGGTATCCAGCTTGTAGGTGTTGTCGATGTTGTGGGTCTCGTCAGAGTTGGTGGAGTACTCAACAACCTGACCCTCGACCAGAGCGTCGCCGTCTTCAACCTTCAGGGTGATCTCTTCGGTGCCGTTCCAAACCAGGGTGGTGGTGTAATCCTTATCGTTCTCGGTGGTGATCTGAGAAGCTTCCAGAACGTAACCGTAGGTCAGGTCCTTGCCGCCGCTCATGTTTTCATCGCCCAGGTTGATGAAGGCAACGGAAGCATACTGCATGCCGTTGGACTTCTTGGACAGAACCTGAGAAGTGAAGGTCTTGTTCGAGTTCCAGTTCTTCAGGGCCTTGCCGGTGATTACAGAGAAGTCATCGCCGTCGTTGTAACGAACGAATACGGTAGCATCGTTGTTGATGTACTTAACGTCGCCGTTCAGCTTGTCGTCCTCAACCTTGGTGGCGTTCTTTGCATAACCGTCATAACCGGAAACAACGCCGTCAACCTTGGTCAGCTCGTACTTGTCGCCGGACTTCTTGTAGGAGACCAGTACGCCGTCCTCGTCGCCCTGGTCGCCGTAAGTCTTGTCAGAAGCGAACATCTCGGTGTCCTTGATGGTGACAATCTTGTCGGAGCCGTCCGCGAAAATCATGCGGCCTTCGATGGTGTCATCGGCAGCGGAGGTCTTCTCAACAGCCTTAACCAGCAGAGCAACGTCCTTCGCGCCAGCGTCAGCGTCGTCTACGCATACGAAGTAGCCGTCCTTAACAACGATTGCAACTTCGTCCTTCAGCGTGATCGCCTGATAAGCACTGCCGTTGGAGGTGTTGATCGCCTGCTCGTACCAGGTGCCGTCAATCTTAACGCTGTAGTCGTCCTTGCCGGTGTTCTTGGTGGAGGTGATCTTGCCCTCTACAACGTCCAGCTTCTCAACGAGCATCTTGTCGTCAGCGAAGTTTTCAGCGTTGTAAATAGCAATGTAGTCGTCCTTCTTCAGGTCGGACGGGTAGTTGGCAGAATCGGTGTCGATCTTGTCGAAGTTCGCGCCGGCCTTCTTGGTGGCGTTGATGTAATCCTTGCCAACGTAGGTTACCTTAGCGATAGACAGGGTCTTCACGTTCAGAGCAACGATCTTGTCGTCCTGCGTACCGGTGGAAGCCGGGAATACCTTAGCCAGATCCTTAACAGCGTCAACATACGCAACGATGTCGTTGGTATGGGTGGAAGCCTCGGCACCGTTCTCCTTAACGAGGTTGGTAGCGTCGTTGCCGATCGTGCCAACGGAGTACTTGGTGCCGTCAAACTTCAGCTTGGCGTCAGACTTCTCGAAGTCGCCCAGGATGCCGGTCAGAACGTCGGAATCCTCGGTAGCGAATACGCCGTAAACTTCGTCCTTCTCCTTGTAGAGAACCTTAACTTCGCGGTCCAGCAGCTCGGTGTAGTCCTTCTTAACCTTGGAGAAAGAGGTCTCGAGCGGCTTGGTGCTGTCGTCTTCGGTGTTGTCGGTCTCACCGATGACCAGCTTGTAGGTATCCTTGCCAGATTCCTTAGAAACGGTGTTCAGAGTACCAACGGTGGTCTTGAGATCCATGTACTTCTCGCCAACGGTGCCGTAAGGCTTGCCGCCGCGATCATGCTTCTCAAAGGTCTCAGAGTCGTTCGACCAGGTTACGCAGTCGGTG
>JAGZOP010000036.1 GCA_018383195.1 Clostridiaceae bacterium
AATTCCTCTTATTTCTCCAAATATCCGCACTTTTCCGCGCGCTCTATTTCCCGATTTCCACGCCTTTGCTGCCCAACATAATAGCCGCAAAATTTCCAGTTGTCAAGGAAAAGTTTGATAACTATATGGATATTGCGCCGCTCGAATATCCAGAATTCTATAAAAAATTTGCACTGCGTTTTTTAGCAATAAAATGCTGTCGGCACAGAAATCGTTATGATATGATACAGGTAACAAGACGCATTCCATGACTTTACTAAAAAAGAGGAGCTATGAACATGAAACTTAAATTTGGCATGGTTGGTGGCGGCGGCGGTTTTATTGGCGATGTGCACCGTCATGCGGCGCTGATGGACGACTTGTCTATTTTAGCTGCGGGATGTTTTTCACGGAATCCGGACAAGAATCATGCATTTGCGGAAAAGTGGAATATTACAGATTCCACACGCGTATATGCAGACTATGCCGAAATGGCTGCGCAGGAAGCTGCGCGAGAGGACGGTATCGACTTTGTCTCCATTACAACGCCGAATGATACCCATTATCCGATTGCGAAGTGTTTTTTGGAGCATGGCATCCACGTGATGTGCGATAAGCCATTGGCACTGAATGCCGCACAGGGCAGAGAATTGGCTACACTTGCAAAAGAAAAAGATTTGCAGTTTGGCGTGACCTATACTTATACGGGATATGCCATGATTCGGCAGGCGCGCGAAATGATTGATGCCGGTGAAATTGGAAAAATCACCTGTATTCAGGGCGAATATCCGCAGGAATGGCTGGCAGTCTCCTTGGTATCGGGCAGTTCGGAACAAGCTACTTGGCGGCAAGACCCTGCGCGTTCCGGAGCCTCCGGCTGCTGTGCTGATATTGGCACGCATGCCGAATGTCTGATTTCAAAAATGACCGGTCTGCATCCGCAGCGTGTCATTGCCCGCTTTGACAGCATTCCGGCAGAAATCCCGCTTGAAACCAATGCACAGATGATGGTGGAGTTTGAGGGCGGTATTCCGGGCATGATTTGGACTTCTCAGATCGCTATGGGGCATGAAACCGAACTGAATATCCGTATTTTTGGCGAAAAGGGCTCGATTGAGTGGAGTCATTTGAAACCATGGGAGCTGCGCGTAACCCGTATCAACCAGCCGCCGCAGATTTACACAACCAACCGCGACTACCTGTATCCGGCAGCAAAGGAACTTTGCCGTCTGCCATCCGGTCATATCGAAGGATTTTACGAGGCGTTCGGCAACCTGTACCGCGGGTTCTGCGTTCATTTGATTGCACGGAAAACGGGCGGAAATCCGGGAACCTTCCAATATCCAACCGTAGAAGACGGGATAAAGGGCATCGAATTTGTAGATGCCTGCCTGAAATCCAATGCAAACAACAATATTTGGGTCACCGTCGGAGAAGACTGAAAAAGTAGGGGCACAGCTGTGTCCCTGCTTTTTTTCGTCTGGTGATTTTGTCACAGATAAACCGGTTCCATTCGGGTATACTGCAATCATCAAACAGAAGGAGGTTCTCGTGATGAGACTCAAAGATAAAGTTGCAATCGTAACCGGCGGAAGCCGCGGAATTGGCTATGCGACCGCAGAAGCTTTCCTGCGGGAGGGCGCCGTGGTCATTCTGACTGCAAGTAGCACCGCCAACGCAGAGCATGCCGTCAGCCAGTTAAAAGAAAAATATCCCGACGCGACCGTTGCGGGAATCAGTCCGGATTTGAGCAGCCTTGAATCGGTTCGGGAAGCTTTCCGCAGTGCAAGCCAGACCTATGGATGTGTGGATATTCTGGTCAACAACGCAGGTGTTTCGGAGAGCACCCCGTTTACCGACTATACCGAAGAAGCGTTTGATAAGGTCATGGACCTCAATGTCAAGGGCGTATTTAACGCAACCAAAGCCGCTTCGGAATGCATGATTGCCCGCGGAAAGGGCGTTATTCTCAGCACCTCGTCCATGGTCAGCATTTACGGTCAGCCGAGCGGCATTGCCTATCCGGCATCCAAATTTGCAGTCAACGGTCTGACTGTCTCCCTTGCACGGGAACTCGGCCCGAAAGGGATTCGCGTCAACGCGGTTGCCCCCGGAATTACCGAGACCGATATGATGAAAGCGGTTCCGAAGGAGGTCATCGAGCCGATGATTGCACAGATTCCGCTGCGCCGTCTGGGACAGCCCGAAGATATTGCCAATGCATTTGTATTTCTTGCCTCCGATGAAGCGTCGTACATCACCGGTGTAGTGTTGAGTGTAGACGGCATGGCAAGAACCTGAGGGAGGCGCTCCGGATGAAGGGGTCTACAAAATCCATTGCAGCCTTATTGCTGCTTGTGCTTTTGACCGCGGCAGGGTGCAGTGCCGCACCGCAGGATGCCGCTTACCGGCAGATCTCCATGAAAGAAGCGGCAGAACTGATGGAAACACAGGAGGATTTTATCCTGTTGGATGTCCGCACCGAAGAAGAGTTTGCCGAACAGCATATTCCCGGCGCAATCTGTATCCCAAATGAAGAGATTGGCGCCGAAGAAATCCCCCAGTTTCCCGACCGGGAGCAGCTCATTCTGGTCTATTGCCGCAGCGGAAACCGCAGCAAACAGGCGTCGCAAAAGCTGGCAGAGCTCGGCTATTCCAAGGTTGTCGAGTGCGGCGGAATTCAGGACTGGACAGGCGAAACGGTTTCCGGCGCAGCGTGACAATATCACAGAACGGCAGTCCGAAATCGGTTAAAATAAAACCATCAAAAAGAACACAGGAGGAACAAAAAATGTCCGTTTTCCATATTACTCAAGATAACTTTCAGCAAGAGGTCCTGAACAGCGATAAGCCTGTCCTGCTCGATTTCTGGGCAAGCTGGTGCGGTCCCTGCCGCATGGTGGGTCCCATCATTGATGAAATTGCCGGAGAGCATCCCGAGATTAAAGTCGGCAAGATCAATGTCGATGAGCAGCAGGAATTGGCAGCCGCATTCAAAATTATGAGCATCCCGACCCTGATGGTTGTCAAAGACGGCAAGGTTGTCAATCAGGCAATGGGCGTCCGCCCCAAAGATCAGATCTTATCCATGCTGTAAGGAATTCCGCATCACCGTACAGCAGTAAAAATGCCCGCCAATCGGCGGGCACTTTTCATTTTCAGCAGAAACGGTGTTATGCATCACGCAAATCGCGCAGCTTGTGCGCATCGGTGATTTCAATGCAGCCGCGGGTCATTTTCACCATTCCCTCGCTCTGGAAATACCGCAGCATGCGCGTGACCACTTCACGCGCCGTCCCCAGATGATTGCCGATTTTTTCATGCGTCATATGAAGCGCAGGACTGCTTTCGATTGCGCTTTCTTCGAGCAGAAACGCCGCCAACCGGCTGTCAAAGCGTTTCCAGAGTACCTGCTCGATGAGCCACATCACATCGGAAAACCGGCTGCTCATAATCTCATTGGTATAGTTTGCGACCGGCGCAGATTCTTCCATCAGGCTCTTATAAACATTGGGTGGAATCACCCATACTTCGGTATCCTTTTCCGCTTCAATGGTGATATCAAACTGAATGCTGCGCATCATGCAGGATGCGGAAAACAGGCAGATATCCATTTCAAACAGGCGGTATATGGTGATTTCGCGCCCCTCGTCCGAGAGGATATAGGCGCGGAGCTGACCGGAACGAATAAGAAGCAGACCGAGACAGTCAGCGGAGCCGTTGTGCAGCACAGTGCCCTTGGGAACGCTCCGAGGGGATGCCGCATTGGACAGCGTCTCCTGCTGCTGCGGGGTTAGTTGATCCCAAATGGGAAAATAGCTTGAAAAATTCATAATCACAGCTCCTCTTCCACATATTATAGACATACCGAAAACAGATGTCAATGGGAAGCGCGGCAGATCGCAACGGTTCTGTTTTCAAATTTTTTAGTTCCCTTTACTTGTTTCGGTTTTGCGCGCCGCCAAGCTTTCGCGCAATGCGCGCTCGACCGCATTCAGGATGTTTTCATACCCGGTGCAGCGGCACAGATGCCCCGAAATCCGCTGGCGCAGCTCTTCGCGTGTGCGCGGTACGCCTTCGTTGATGATTTCCACAGCAGACAGGATGAATCCCGGCGTGCAGAATCCGCATTGCACCGCTGCTTCTTCTATGAACGCCTTTTGCACATTTGATAACTCTCCGTTATTATCTTTCAGTCCTTCCACTGTAAGTATATGCTTTCCCTCTGCCCACAGCGTCAGGTAGGTGCAGGAATCGATTGCCCTGCCGTCCAGCAGCACTGTGCACGCACCGCACTCCCCGACTTCGCAGCCGCGCTTCACGCTCGTCAAGCCCAAGCGGTCCCGCAGGGTATCGAGCAGTGCTTCCCCCTCTTCCACCGCAACCTCGGTCGCTCTGCCGTTTACATAGAACTCTACTATCCTGAGCATGCTCAGCCCTCCTTCGCCCGTTCGACCGCTTCCCGTATCGCGCGGCGCGTCATCTCGCCCGCAATCTGCAAACGAAATTCCGCTGACGCACGCCAGCTTGAGCGCGGCGTAATCTCACGCCGTACCTGCTCCGCAAGCCTGTCATACAGGGATTGTTCCGGCATCTGCCCGCTGGCAAGCGCCTCTGCCGCCGCACAGCGGATGGGCGTAGGCGCTGCAACACCGAACGCCAGCCGCAAGTCCTCTATTTTCCCATCCTCCGCAAGATGTACCCATGCCGCACACCCCAATGTTGAAATTTCCATGGCGCTGCGCTTGCCATACTTGATATATCGTCCGTAAAAGTGTTCATACTCTGTTTTTTTGATGCGGATTGCCGTCAAAATCTCCTCATGACGGCGCACGCTTTTGCCCGGACCGGCATAAAATTCCGCAATCGGAAGCCGTCTGCTTCCGGCTGCTCCGGTCAATTCCAGTTCTGCATTCATCGCAAACAGACTGGGCGCAGAATCCGCACTGGTCGCGGCGTTTGCAAGATTGCCGCCAATCGTCCCCATGTGCCGAATCTGCGGGCTGCCAACTTCATTGACTGCCTCTCCAAGCATCTGAGCATGCTCACGAATCAGCGGATGTGCTGAGAGGTCGGAAAACGGCGTACATGCCCCAATCCAGAGCGTGCCATCCGCTTCCATCCTGACGCCGGTCAGCTCGGGCAGTCCATGGATGGATACCAGCGGTCTGCCCGCAAGCTTGCCCTCGCGCACGCTGATGAGCACGTCGGTGCCGCCCGCAATGAGGATGGCTTCCGGCTGCGCGGACAGCGCGCGCACCGCATCTGCGACACTTTTTGCCGCATAAAATCCTGTAATATCGTACATTTTCCGCCCTCCTTACAGCAATCCATTGCACCGAAAATGTTCGATCAGCTTCTGCGGGCTGAGCGGCAGGCTGTTCACCGCCACCCCAGTTGCGTGCAGCACCGCGTTGCGCACTGCGGGCGCGACCGGAATTGCCGGCGGTTCTCCCAGCGCCTTGTTGCCGAACGGTCCGGACGGGTCGGAGATTTCGACAAACATTGCCTCAAATTCCGGAGAATCCATACTGGTCGGCAGCTTATAATCGAGTAAATTTCCATTTCTCGGTCTGCATTTGTCATCATACAGCAGCTCCTCGCTCAGCGCATAGCCAAGCCCCATCGACATGCCGCCGTGTACCTGCGCTTCTGCCAGTTTGGGATTCAAAATCGTGCCCGAATCGTGTACATTGAGCAGCCGCAGCACGCGCACTTTTCCAAGTGGAATATCGACCTCGACCTCTGCAAAACAGCAGCCGGTAGAGAATGTATTCTGCGTACAATGTACGGTTTCTTCTGCCGCGATGTGCTCGGTGCGCCGCCGGCTGTAGCAGGCTTCCATGGCAAGCTGTTCCATCGTCATCCGCCGTGCGCCGGTATCGTCCCAAATCGCATCGTCATGCAGATGGAGCTCTCTCACAGGACAATCGAGCAGCCACGCTGCGTAGTCCAGAATTTTCGCGCGCAGCGCCTCTCCGGTCTTTTTGACCGCCATGCCGCTCACATAACTTTGACGGGACGCATATGCCCCCGAGTCGAATGGTGTCACATCGGTGTCCTGCATGGACAAAATATGCACCTTTTCCTCGGAAATACCGGTGGACGCTGCTGCCATTTGGGTGAAAACCGTGTCCGCGCCCTGCCCGATCTCGGTCGCGCCCATCTGAAGCTGAATCGAGCCGTCCTGATTGAGCGCCATGCGGCAGGCCGCAGTTTCAAGCGCAATCGGGTACACGCCTGTTTTATAAATGAAAATCGCCATTCCGACACCACGGCGCACATTTCCACTTTGATTTTGATACATTTCGCGTTTTTTCGCCCATTCAAATTTCTCTGCGCCGCGTTCCATGCACGCTTTCAAACCATAGGACAGGCAGGGAATCCCAGTATGCGGGTCAACATATCCCTCCGGCATGCAGTTTTTAAGGCGGAATTCCAGCGGGTCCATGCCAATCGCGTGCGCAAGGTCATCTGTAAGTGCTTCGGTGACGAACGCACCCTGCGGGATGCCGTAAGCGCGCATTGCGCCCGCAGTCGTGCAGTTGGTGTACACCGTCCAGCTCTCAGAATCGAGCGCCCGCCGGTCCTGATATGCCTGCTTGAACATATTCGCGGCGTTGGCGGCAATGCCGTGTCCGTGGGGCGAATAGCCGCCCTGATTGGACCAGGCGCGATAGCGCCGCCCGATCAGCGTGCCGTCCGGCGTCACCAGTCCGCGCACCTGCCAGGTAAACGGATGCCGCACATGGGTGCAGGTAAACACCTCTTCGCGGGTCAGCTCGACCCCCACCGGATGCCCGCCCAACTTGGTGGTCAGCCATGCCGCGAGCGGCTCAACCTGCACATCCTGCTTATTCCCAAACCCGCCGCCGATATAAGGCTTCATAACACGGACTTTTCCCCATGGTATGCCGAGCGCCTGCCCAACCACGCGCCGTACAATATGGGGAATCTGAGTGGACGAAACGACCACAATTTTGCCGTTTTCCTCGTAGGCATAGCTGTGAATCGGCTCCAAATGACAATGCTGCACCGCCGAAGTCCCATACTCTCCGGAAACTTCAATGACGCCGGGCAGCCTTTGCGCCTCTTCATAGGACAGGTCGCCTAGCTGAAACGCAGAATGCCCCATCACATTGGTCTTGTGCAGTTCCGGATGCAGCGGGGGCGCGTCCATTGCCTCCTGCGGCGTGCGCAGCACCGGATATTCCTCATAGGATGCGTGCACCAGCCGCGCGGCGCGGGTTGCCACCACGCTGTTTTCCGCGACAACCACCGCAATTTCATCGCCATATACGCGCACGCGCGTGTTCAGGATGCGGCGGTCTGCCACGTCCTGATGCTCCGGCTCCACCGACCACGGATGCCCTGCTGTTGGATAGACGCGGTCCGGCACGTCGAAGCAGGTGTAAATCGCAATCACGCCGGGCACGGCACGCGCTGCATCCAAATCAAATCCGGTTACGATGCCGTTTGCAATGGTTGCGCGCACGATTTTCGCAACATAGGCGTGCTTTGGCTGCAAATCTGCCACATATTTGGCTTCTCCGGTCACCTTTGCATAGGCATCCACGCGAATTCTGCTGTCCCCGATTGCCATAAAGCATCGCCTCCTGATGGTAATATTTTATTTATAAATTACAATTCGTATTTTATATGCAAGAAATATCCCTCAAAACAGCTTTTCGCCATCAACATATTTGTGCATCACCGCACGATCCTCCAACTGATATGCGATGCGTTCCAAACGCTCCTGCACACTGAATGTGCGCGGACTGGGCAGCGCACTGTCGTCCAGAACCAGTGCATCACACGCATATCCCGCTTCAAACGAGCCGGTTTTGCCAAAAAACGCGCCGCCTCCCGCAGTCGCCAGATAGAACGCCTCCGCGAAGGTCAGGGGTGCCAGGCTGTCATCCAGCAGCCGCCAACGCAGTTTGGATACCGCCACCGCATCGGTCAGCGCGCGGAACATCGACAGATGCGCGCCGCCCGCCACATCGGTTCCCAATCCCATATGCATCCCCTGCGCCAGATACCTGCGCACCGGTGCCACGCCCGAGGACAGATTGGTGTTCGACTGCGGACAGTGCGCGATGAATACGCCGTTTTTACGCATCAGCTCGATCTCCTCGTCCGGACAGTGCACGCAATGCGCCATGATACACGCGCCGTTTTCCCCAAACAGACCAAATTTGCTGTACGCTTCACCGTAAAACCGGGTATCCGGGCAAAGTTCCTGCACCCATGCCATTTCCCCAAGGCTTTCGGACAGATGGCTCTGCACCGGCAGACCGGTTTCCTTTTGCAGCTGTCCCAAGCCGTCCATCAATGCATCGGTGCACGACGGCGTAAAGCGCGGGGTCAAAATCGGACGGCAATGGTGCAAATCCGCCACCTCTTCGAGCCATTTACGGGTATCCTCGAGCGAAGCCGCCGCGCTGTCCTCGCGCAGCGCATCCGGACTATTACGGTCCATATTGACCTTGCCGACGCGCATATAGAGTCCGCTCCCGTCCAGCATGCGCATCAAAAGCCCGGTCGCCTCGCGGTGCAGGGTCGCAAAAATACACGCGCGCGTGGTCGCGCCGCGCCGCAGATCATCTGCAAACAGGCGGTATGCACGCTCGGCATACTCCAAATCGGCATAGCGGCTCTCCTCTGGGAAGGTGTAGGTATTCAGCCAGTCGAGCAGCTCCATGTCCATGCCAATCGACCGGAATGCATACTGCGGCGCATGCACGTGCAGGTCGGTCATGCCCGGGATGATAAGCCGGTCGCCGCAGTCGGTCACCGGCAGATGCGCATACTGTTCCGGAAGTTCGCGGAACACGCCCGCGCTTTTGCCCTCCACGCAGACCAGATAGCCGTTTTCGGTCACCGAAAGCGTCTGCGGCGTCTCACTGTATACAATGTGCCCCTTCAAAATAAAATCCTTCATAATCGGTTCCTCCAGAATGAAAAAATCCAACCACGGGAGCGGCAGACCACACCCGCATAGGTTCTGCGGGCTTATAGTCAACTATTCCGGTAGTTGGTAGAAACGCTCAACCGATTATGAGCATATATAAGCCAGAAATCCTTTGGAGAAAGCGCACAAACCCTCTCCAAAATATTCTTTATTTATGGCTAGTATACATGATTCAAGGACATTTGTCAATCACTGAAAAACACATTTTCCTTGCGCTGTCAGCTTCCGGATGGTATACTGAAAGTGACAACATCTGCCTTTTTCGCTCTGATGGAGGTGTCCTATGAAACGGATTTTTTCTCTTGTCTTTCTCTGTTTATTTCTGCTGACCGGATGTGAGAAACCGGAACAAGCCGACGTGGCAGCGCTCCCACTGCCGGAAACCGAAGGCATCGCGCCGTATAAATTTTCCGCACAGGAAACCGCCCTGCTGCGCACATTCGGCGTCCCCGTGGAAACGCACGCGCAGATGCTGTCGTTCCGCGCCCCCGAGGAAGCCGTGACCCTGCGCGTCAATGCCTACCAGCTCTCCGAGGACAAAACGGCATGGATTGACAGAGAGATAGAGGATGTCGCGATCGGCGCAGCAGAGACGCCGCACCCGCTCGCCGGCTTCCTCACCACGCAGGTGATGGCGGATTCCTCCATCCGCTTCCATGTAAACTGCGGTGGAATTTCCTCTTTCCGCACCGATGCGCTTCTTCCCGCGCAGCCGCGCTTTTCCGTGCTCACCGCCGGGCTGCATGCGCCCGCTGCAATCACGCCGGATGAGGAAATCCCGATTTTGTTCATCGCTTATACCACAGAAGGAAAATCGGTGCGCTTTCATACGCTTGAGGACGTACTTGACCCCTCGGACTTGAAAGACGCCGACTACGCGCAGCTCATCACCTTGACCTTTGCATCCGAACCGTAACAGGAGGTGCCGAACCATGAACGCACAACCCTTACCACAGCCGAACTCTTACAGCTTTACCGCGCCAACGCCTTGGCGCAAATCTATGGGGCATGTGCTCCTCGGCATGGCGCTGTGCACCCTGACGCTCCGGTTTCTCTGGCTGGATTACCTCCTGCCCGCCATCGGGATGGTGCTTTCACTTTGGGGATTTCGCGCCCTGCGGCGGGAAAACAACTGGTTTCAGGGCTGTTTTGTCCTCGCCGTGCTGAAAATATCGGTTACGGTCCCCATCCTGATTGGGAACACAACTGTACTGCCGGAGATGCTCCGGGATACGCCCATCCCCTTTGCGCTGACAGTGCTCGGCACGCTTCTCCCGCTCGCCGAGGCATTCTGCCTTTGGCGCGCCCTGTGCGCTGCGCAGTGCGCCGTAAACCGCCCCCCGCATGCCCGCGCCGCCGCCCTGCTCACCCTATGGTATGCATTTTTAATCATTCTGGCGTTGATGCAGGCGAGCAGCCTGCTTCTGGTCGGCGGCTTCTTTGTCATCTACTTTGTGCTTCTCCATCGGGTGAAACGGCTTGTCACCGAACTGGGAACCGCCGGGTATGCGGTCTGTCCCGCTCCCGTCCGGGTGTCCGATGGGCAGATTGCGCTTGCGCTCAGCGCCGTCCTCGTCCTCGGCGGCGGGCTTGGCTATCTGTTCGGCGGCAGTGTTCCGATGGACTGGCATGCGATGGAAACCTCGGACGAACATGCAGAAATCCGCGCCCATCTGTTGGAGCTTGGTTTCCCGGAGGCGGTGCTAAACGACCTGACCCCCGAAGATCTCGCCGCCTGTGACGGTGCGCTGCGGGTCGCGGTACATACTGCCGAATATCCCGCCCGCCTGAACCAAAGCCCTTACATGGATTCGCATGACGAATATACGGTCAAAGAGCTGCGCCTGACCGGCGTTGGCGTGCAGCTTCCCGGGGAGCGGGAGCGGTGGATGATCTTCCATCACTTCGCGTGGCTTGTCGACCCTGCATTTTACGGTGTGGAATCCCTGCATATCCTCCCCGCCTACTACACCGGCGGATGGAATCCGGACGGGAAACCGACCGGACAGGTGCTGTACGACCGCGATGGGCGCACCTTTGCCGCGCCCTACTACGCGCTGGACCATCAAACCACCCACGCACAGGATTTCTTCGGAAGCGTGCGGACCGCACCCTCGATTTTTGCCTCGTTTTCCCTGCCGAAGCAAAGCGCGCGCTGCCGCGGCTATGTCGCCTACCCGATTGCCGAAACGGTAAATATACCAACTATTGTATACAGCTCTCTAAACTACACCCACCAACGGGGTTGGATTCAGTATCCCGTGGTCGCAGACCCGGCGCAGCGTGGCAGCTACTGGAACCAAAACAGCCTGTTCCTCACGATTCAAAATATCCTTCGCTTTTACTCTACCGAGTCTGGCATTGATGTACTTTCATAGCAAAAAACGGCATGGCTTCTGCCATGCCGTTTTGATACGCTGCTTTTACAGCATATGTGCGCGCAGCTCCTCGCCCGACTGTGCGGACAGGTATGCGGGCGCGATGTCAAATACGGTCTTTGCACCGGACATGCCCTCCTTGGACATGCGGTATGCGGCGCGGGCAAATGCCACCAGCACCGAGCCGGTGAACTCCGGATTGGAGTCAAGCTGGAGACGGTACTCGATCAGGTGCTTGTTGCCGCCCTTGGTTTCGCCGGTGCGGATGACAAAGCCGCCGTGCGGCAGACCTGCATGCTCACGCGCCAGCGTTTCCGCGTCCACAAAAGTCACCGTGGTGTCGTAATCCGCAAAGTAGTTGGGCATCTCCTTGATTTCGCGCTCGATGCGCGCAAGGTCTGCGCCCTCCTCCGCGACCACGAATACCTCGCGGGTATGCTTCTGACGGGTGGTCAGTTCCGGATTTTCGCCCGCGCGGACAGATTCGAGTGCTTCCGGTACGGGTACGGTGTACTGACGCGCGTCCTTGACGCCCTCGATGCGGCGCACAGCGTCCGAATGTCCCTGGCTGACGCCGCGCCCCCAGAAGGTATAGTCCTTGCCCTCGGGCAGGATGCAGGAAGCGTACAGGCGGTTCAGCGAGAACATGCCCGGGTCCCAACCGCAGGAGATGATGCCAATCTTGCCGCTTTTCTTCGCCGCCGCGTCCACGTTTGCAAAATGCTCCGGGATGCGCGCATGCGTGTCAAAGCTGTCGATAACATTAAACAGCTCGGCGTACTTGGGGGTCTGTTCGGGCAGATCGGTCGCGCTGCCGCCGCAGACCATCAGCACGTCAATTTCGTCTTTCATGGATTCCGCCATGTCGGTGTGCAGCACCTCAGCGGTCTTGGTTGCAATTTTGAGGGTGGAGGGATCGCGGCGGGTAAATACCGCGCGCAGTTCCATATCCGGATTCTGCGCAATCGCTGCTTCAACGCCGCGGCCGAGGTTGCCGTAGCCAAGAATGCCAATTTTGATGGTCATATCGTATACTCTCCTTTATGAACGCCCACAGGGGGCTTTGTCTTTCTGCTTTTCATGATAGCACGGTTGCCCGCGCTTGTCCAGAATTCAATTTAATGTTTTAAAATATAAAATAATCCCAATTCTTTCTTTGCCCGCTCCTTTCGGCTCCCCAAAAGCATTCTTTACAGGCATTTTACAAAAAAGGGGTTGCTTCTGCACGGAAATCCGTCCATAATGAAAGTGGAATATTATTATCATCGAAGGAGAATCCCAATGGATCATATGGAACAGCTCAGAGCAAAAAAAGGCTTTATCTGCGACATGGACGGCGTGATCTATCACGGCAACCGGCTGCTGCCGGGCGTGACCGAATTCGTCGATTGGCTGCACCGTGAAAATAAAAGTTTCCTGTTTCTCACCAACTCGTCCGAGCGCTCCCCGCGCGAGCTTCAGCAAAAGCTGGCGCGTATGGGACTGGACGTCGGCGAGGAGCACTTCTACACCTCCGCGCTAGCAACCGCCAAGTTTATCGCACAGCAGTCTCCCGGCTGCTCGGCTTACGTGATCGGTGCGCCCGGTCTGGTCAACGCGCTGTACGATCAGGGCATCACCATGAACGACGTTGACCCGGATTACGTCATCGCAGGTGAAACCACGGGTTACAACTACGAAACCATCATCAAGGCGGTCGGCTATATTCAGCGCGGTGCGCGTCTGGTGGCGACCAATTCCGACCTCACCGGTCCGTCCGAGCGCGGCATCATTCCGGCATGCCGTGCGCTGGTGTCCCCCATTGAACTGGCAACCGGCAAGCAGGCATATTATGTCGGCAAGCCCAACCCGCTCATGATGCGCACCGGTCTGCGTCTGCTGGGCGTGCACTCGGAGGAGGCTGCCATGATCGGCGACCGCATGGACACAGACATCGTCGCAGGCATGGAGAGCGGTCTGGATACCGTGCTCGTGCTGTCCGGCTGCACCTCGCGTGAGGATATCGAGCAATATTCTTACCGTCCCCGCCACATTCTGAACGGCGTCGGCGATATTCCGGGGTAAATTGCATAAGCCCTCTCACACAAAGGCATAAGAAAACGGCATGGCGGAACGCCATGCCGTTTTCTTTTATACCTCGACCTTATACTGCTCAATTGCGTCCGCGACGCCTTCGCGCGGGCTCTTTTTGCCGTACTGATCGACCTTCATCTTACTCTTGACCTCATGCACGAGGCTGCCTGCGCCATTCACGCAGCCGCCCGGGCATGCCATGCCCTCGATGAAGTTCTTATCCAGCTTACCAACCTTGGCTTTCAGCAGCGCGACCTTGCATTCCTCGATGCCGCTGCACACTTCAGCCTTGACCTCAAAGTCCATATTGCGTTCCTTGGCAACCTCGAGCACCGCCTCGGTCAGACCGCCCGAGCGACCAAATACGCGGCCGAAATAGGAAGCGTCATTGATCGGGGTTTCATCCATCTCAGGCAGGTTGACGCCCTTGGCGTCCAGCATCGCCTCCAGTTCCTCGAACGTGATAACGCAGTCAATCCACATATCGACTGCCGGATTTGCCTTCTCCTGCTTTTTCGCCGTGCATGGTCCAATGAAAATGGTCTTGACCGGCGTATCGCCGTTCATCTTGATGAAGCGGCCGATTTCTGCCATCGGGGACAGGTTGTGCGAAATCTTATCCGCCAGTTCAGGCACCTGCTTCTGGATGTAGGAAACAAACGCCGGGCAGCAGGACGAGGTCAGGAATCCCTTTTCCTGCAGTTCCTGCGCTTCCTTATCTGCAACCATATCCGCACCCATTGCGGCTTCCACCACGTAATCGATGCCGAGCGCACGGATACCGGATGCCACCTGACCGAGCGAGCAGTCGTTGTACTGCGCTGCAATCGCAGGCGCAACGATGGCTGCAACCTTATAGTTGCGCTCACCGAAGCGGTCAACCGCGTTGTGGATGATATTGATGGCGTCCACCATGAACGACTTATCCATCACCGCGCCGAACGGGCATGCCGAAACGCACGCGCCGCAGGCGATGCACTTGTCAATATTGATTTCTGCCTTCTTCTCGTCGTTCATCTTGATTGCGCCGACCTTGCACGAACGCTCACACGGGCGCACATGCTCGGTAATCGCGCCATAAGGGCAGACCTTGGCGCAGCGTCCGCACTCGATGCACAAATCGAGGTCGATCACCGCGCGGCCGCTTTTGTCCTTGGAAATAGCGTTTTTCGGGCAGTTCTTAATGCAGCGCTGGGAAATACAGCCGCGGCACGATTCCGAAACCGTATAACGCTCGACCGGACATTCGTCGCACGCAATCGGGATAACCTCAATGACGTTCGGGTTGCGGCGGTCACCGCCCATAGCGAGACGCACACGCTCCTGTGCAACCGCGCGCTCCTTATAGATGCAGCAGCGCATAGTCGCCTTGGGACCGGGCGAAATAATCTTCGGAATCTCGTAGTACGATTCCATCAGGTTTCCGTCGAACGCGCGCACGGCAACCTCTTTCAGCACATTGTATTTCAGCAGTTGTACATCGGTTTCAAATGTTCTCATATCTTCTTGTCCTCCATCAGTTGAATGATTTCTCTTTCTCAGTTCATTTTTTACGCACGATATCGGGCAACGCCGTCCTCATACAGGTTGCCTCCCACGCAGTCCATCGAAACAATGGCGGTAAAGCTCTCGACCGTCAGTCGCTTGACCGATTCGCATCCGAGGTCGTCATATGCGATGACCTCCATCCCCTTGATGGAATCTGCTTTGACCGCGCCCGCGCCGCCAATCGCAACCATATAGACGCTTCCGGTGCGCCGCATGGCGTCTACAACCGCCTGCGAACGCACGCCTTTTCCAATCATGCAGGTCAGTCCGGCGTCAAGCAGCGCCGGAGAATAGGGGTCCATACGCCCCGAGGTCGTAGGGCCGACCGAACCAATGACCTGTCCGGGTTTTGCCGGTGTCGGGCCGGCATAATAGACTGCCGCGCCGTCCAGTTCAAACGGAAGCGGCTCTCCCGCCTCCATTGCGGCGACGATACGCTTGTGCGCCGCGTCACGCGCAGTATAAAGCGTGCCGGTCAATGTGACGGTATCACCGGCGCGCAGCCTCGGCGCCATCTCTTTGAGGGCGCTGGTATGTAGATCGTAATGTGCCATTTGACTCACTCCTCAGGCGCGTCCGCTTTTCCCGCGCAGGGTATCCAGCATGTGCGTCACGGCATCCTCCCGCGTTTCCTGCGGTACGCTGTCCGCTTCCTGCGCTGTCTGTGCGCGATACCGGGATAAAATCCCCATAATCCGGCAGCAGTCCTCCCGCATATGACGCATCTTCTCTGTCATCTCGGCTGCGGCAGCCTCTGCTTCGGATTTTTGCCGGCTGCATGCCGCTTCGGTTTCCGCGCGCAGCTGATTGCACGCTGTTTCATTTTCGCGGGCATATGCTTCTGCGGCTTCTTCCGCCGCTTTGCGGATGCCTGCGGCGTCCGCATCCGCTACCGCGCGGGTTTCGTCCGCATAACGGTCGGCTTCCGCGCGAATTTCCTCTGCTGCCTGCATGGCAGCAGCGCGCACCGCCTCCGCCTGCTGCGCGGCATCCTGCTCCAGCGTTTTGGCACGCCGACGGGCACACAGCTCAATTTCCGCCAGACTGTCGCGCGCTTCGTTATATTCCTGCGCCCGCTCGCCCAGGCTGTCGTTTTTGCGGCGCAGGTCATCGCACTCCGCCTGAAGCGCATCGCGCTCCTGCTGAAGATCACGATACTGTTCGGTATAGACCGTGTTTTCCTCTTCCGCCTGTTCGACCTCTTGCCGGAGGGCTTCCAGCTCCGCCTTGGTCTGTGCAAGCTCTGCGGTCACGCTGTCCAGCTGCTTTTGCAGCGTATCCTTGGTTTCCGCAAGGGTATCGTTTTGTTTTTTCTGCGCATCGCGCGCGGTTTCCGCTTCGTGCAGCTGATTTTTCAGCGTTTCCATCTCTTTTGCATGGCTTTGTGCCAGTTCCTCAATATATTTGAGGACATCGTCACGCTGAAAACCGCCGACCACCGCAGTACGGAATCCAATTTCCAATTCACTCATGTCCCTGCGTCCTTTCCGGAATTGCAGTCTTCCCCATTGTTTATTTTATGTCAATCCTATTATATCAACGGGCAGGGCAAAAAACAATAGCAAATGCTTGTGAAAAGTCCCGTCAAAGTTCTGTATTTCATGGTTGCATGTGGGTATGTTTGCGGAATCTTTACAGGTTCGACATAACATGCTATGATATTCTTGCTGTCGACTCTTTCCAGCAGGAAGGAGGTGTACGCAATGCAGAACATATCTTCTTTCTTGATCTCCGTATTGGCAAGTGTAGCCGGCTACTACATCTGCAAATGGCTGGACGGAGACCGTTGACAGCGCCAGCCTAAAAATGAACCCCCCGGAGCGGCTACTCCGGGGGGTTCGCTTTTGTGCACGCAATGCACATATCTTCTTTTGGCATTTTTATTATACCATTTTATCCTATGCTTTGCAAGCTGGTTTTATCCCCGCGCAGTTGATCTTTACTTGTATTTTTCGCTTTGCCGTGATATACTCAAAACAATCTTAAATTCGTCGAAACAAAGGAGTATGCGCCATGTTAAGCGTAAATGACTTCCAGACGGCAGCGCGCCGTCTCAAAAATGTCATCCATACCATCCCGCTTTCCTCGTCCAAGACATTCTCTGAAATGTCGGGCGCGGAAGTATACCTGAAATACGAAAATCAACAGAAAACCGGCTCGTTCAAGGTGCGCGGCGCATATAACAAGATTATGAAGCGCTATGAGGAGGGCGGTCTTTCCGCCGTCGTCGCTTCCTCGGCAGGCAACCACGCGCAGGGCGTGGCGTTCGCAGCGTCTCAGATCGGCGTACCCGCCACTATCGTCATGCCGCGCTCAACGCCGATTGCCAAGGTTTCGGCAACCGAGGGATACGGCGCAAAGGTCGTGCTGCACGGCTCGATTTACGACGAAGCCTATGCCAAGGCGTGCGAAATCGTTGAGGAGGAGGGTGCGGAGTTCATCCATCCCTTTGACGACGAGGATGTCATGGCGGGTCAGGGCACGATTGCACTCGAAATCCTGTCCGACCTGCCGACAGTGGACATGATTTTCGTTCCCGCAGGCGGCGGCGGGCTGGTTTCCGGCATTGCGGCGTGCGCCAAACAGATCAACCCGCGCATTCAGATCATTGGCGTGCAGGCAGAGGGCGCCAACTCGATTGTCGCTTCCTTCCAGAAGGAGCATGTGATTCCCTCCTCCCGTGTCCATACCATTGCGGACGGCATCGCGGTCAAGACCCCGGGCGCCAAGACCATGCAGTACATCAACCAGTATGTCGATCAGATGGTGACCGTTTCGGATGCCGAGATTGCGGGCGCCATCCTGCTGCTGCTCGAGCGCACTAAGCAGGTTGTCGAACCGGCAGGCGCGGCGTCGCTCGCGGCGGTGCTCAACCACAAGGCGGACATCGCGGGCAAAAAGGTCTGCTGTGTGCTCTCCGGCGGCAACATCGATGTATCGTTCATTCACAAGGTGGTCGAAAAGGGTCTGGTCACCCGCGGCAGACACCTCAAGTTCTCGACCGTCATGCCCGACGCGCCCGGTTCGCTCGAACGCTTCGCCCATCTGGTTGCCGAGCAGAACGCGAACGTCATCCTGTTTAACCACGACCGCGTGCAGGCGGACCTTGACATCGGGGACGCGATTATCCATGTGGTCTGCGAAGTCGGCGGCAAGGAGCATGGTCAGCGCCTGCTCGACACGCTGCGCAAAAACGGATATATTATTCTGTCGTAAGGAAAAGCCTTCCCGGTTTGGGAAGGCTTTTTTCATCGGGTGACATCCTGATAAGTGATGGTCAGCCCGTCTGTCTGTCTTTCACGCAGGACGCCATTTTCATAACGCATGGTTTCCCATTCTACCTGTACGCCGTTTTGATAGGTGTCGCAGGCGATGCAGTTTCCATCCTCATCGTATGTGCGGCGAAATTCATTTTCGCTTACGTCCTCCCCTGTGTCTACGCGGGAATACCGCAGCTCTCCGTTATGGTCGTATGCATACTGCGCCGTCCACCGGCGGTCACCCAACTCTGTAGTTTTGAACACCACGCGCCCTTCTTGATCCAGTTCCGAAATTTCCTTCCCGATCGACGGTACATCGCTTACTGCCTGCCCTGTGCCGTCCGGGTTGTAGGTATATTCCACGGTGCTGTTTTGGATAATTTCTCCGGAATCCACCTTCCGGTTGGTCATTATCCGGCTCATAGGGCGGTTCTGCGCATCATAGGTATAGGTTTCCTCCATCCTCCAACCATCCAAAAGAGTCAGTAGATAAATTAAATTGCCGCTGCGGTCATATTCACAGTCGGCATAGTACGCTTCTCCCGCTGCGGCGGTATAGGTCGCATTCCGTAGCAACCGGTCGTCCCAGTCGTAGCACTCCAACTTCCAAATTGTGTCCAGTTCGGATGTCTCATACTGCATAGTGGTCAGCACATACCGTTTGGCGGGTACCGCTTTCTCAGCCAGTTCCGGCGGCATGGCGGAGAAGTCCAGCCTGCCGTAAAATACCGACAGCGGTGTACAGACCAGCGCAGTCAACAGCAGACTTGCAAAAATTCTCTTCTTTTTCATAAAACATCCTCCTCTCCGACGGTCACGTTACACCAATTTCGGTATCTCTGGATTCACGAGGATGAAATCCTTTTCCGAAGTATCAAAACAGCTAATACAGCCAAACTACAAATAACTGCCGCATCCCTTGCGTTCTTTTCTGTGTTTTCCATGATTTCTTCCTCTTTCCGCAGGAAGTAGCAATCCAAAACGCCGCCCTTTTTCTCCTGCACCCGAAGCACATCCCCCTCTTCCAATTCTACATCTGCTAAAGATTTCGCATAGATTTCATAGTCGCCATTCGGATAAAAATTTGCAATGACACGATCTTCTGTTGTTGCATATGTAATTGTAATAGCACCACCCTTTTTACGTTGAGTAATCTCAACCGGCTCCTGCATATCCGGAATGTCGAAATTCCATAACAATTCTTCATCATAAACCGGAATATCCCCGGGCAATATTTCCTTGATATTTTCTTCCACGGTCACTTCCGCCAGCTCTGCGTAGGAACAATTCGGTGGTTCTATCCTGTATATCTGCGGGATGGAACCATCTCGTACAAATTCCACAGCGATAATCTGTGGTGCGGGTTGAAGCCATGCACATCCTGTTTCTCCGAGAAAAAACAGGCAAAGCAGCAGGCTGCCTGCGAAACCTTTTAACATACCGCATCCCTCTTTTCCGTGGATTGCTTCTGCTCTCTTTATACCAGATTTCACCTTACATATCAATCCATCTTTTTTTGTGCATTACGTCAGGGATTCCGTTGTGGGGTTCATTCACTGCGCTGCTTTGTTTTCACTTTTTGGTGAATTTCATACCCCGAACTGCGCAATTCTTGCGGAAATTGCACGCAGAACCCGCGCTCTACTTGACGTTCCATCCGCAGATTGATATAATCTTAACAAGCAAGTTTTTATCCTGCAAGGAGGTTTTTCCATGGATTATAAAGCAATGTATCAGGACAAGCTGACCACCGCAGACGAGGCGGTGCAGATTGTCAAAGACGGCGACTGGGTGGATTACGGCTGGTGCGTCGGCACCCCGGATGTACTCGATCAGGCGATGGCAAAGCGTCTGCCCGAAATGAAGGATGTGAACTTCCGCGGCGGCGTGCTCATGCGCGTGCCGGCGATTTTTCAGATTGAAGACCCCGCAGCGCACATGACTTGGAATTCGTGGCACATGTCGGGCATCGAGCGCAAGTTCATTGCGACCGGCGCGGGCTTTTACGGCTCCATGCGCTATTCCGAGCTGCCGCGCTTCTACCGTGAGCACATCGGGCATGTAGACGTTGCCATGCTTCAGGTTGCTTCGATGGACCAGCACGGCTATTTCAGCTTTGGTCCGCAGGCATCCCACCTGCGCGCGGTCTGCGACGTGGCGGACAAGATCATCGTTGAGGTCAACGAGAATATGCCGCGCACGCTGGGCGGCATGGAGGACTGCATCCACATTTCCGAGGTCGATATGATCGTTGAGGGCAACAATGCGCCCATGCCCGAAATGGGTTCCATTCCGGCAACTGACGTAGACCGCAAGGTTGCAGAGCTGATCGTCCCCGAAATCCCGAACGGTGCGTGCCTCCAGCTTGGCATCGGCGGCATGCCGAACACGGTCGGCTCCATGATTGCCGATTCTGACCTCAAGGATCTGGGTGTACACACCGAAATGTATGTGGATGCATTTGTAGACATTGCAAACGCGGGCAAGATCAACGGCTCCAAGAAAATGATCGACCGCGGTAGACAGGCGTATGCGTTTGCGGCAGGCACCAAAAAGCTGTACGACTATCTGGACAACAACCCGCAGTGCGCATCCATGCCGGTCGATTACACGAACGATGTTGGAATCATCGCATCCATCGATAACTTTATTTCGATCAACAACGCTGTGGACATCGACCTGTTTGGTCAGGTCAACGCCGAATCTGCGGGCATCAAGCAGATTTCGGGCACCGGCGGTCAGCTTGACTTTGTCATGGGCGCATATCTGTCCAAGGGCGGCAAGAGCTTCATCTGCATGGCGTCCACTTTCAAGCAGAAGGACGGCACCATTGCTTCCCGTATCCGCCCGACGCTTTCGAATGGCTCGATTGTAACTGACCCGCGTTCTGCAACACATTATGTCTGCACCGAATATGGTATGGTCTGTCTCAAGGGTAAATCTTCTTGGGAGCGCGCCGAAGCCCTAATTTCCATTGCACATCCGGATTTCCGCGAGCAGCTTATCGCGGACGCCGAAAAGATGCACATCTGGAGACGCTCCAACCGCTAACCTACTTTTCTTCGAGAAGTAAAGTAGGCAAAAGAAGCTTCACAGGCAGGACGGGCAGTCAGGTAGGAAGAATCCCTCCGTTGCTGCCCTCCTTCCCGATTTGCAGCGCACTTCATCGAGAACAAAAGCAGGTAAAAGAAGCTTCATTTTCCGGGCATAAACTTCGCGGACAAGCATATACTAGTCCCGAGGTGATATCAATGCAGGACTCGATCTCCAGCAAAGAAGAAGCGCTGTACGATTGTGTGCAAAGTCTGATTGCAGCCGAACCCCGTGCAAAGGAATATTATTTATCCTTGAGTGAACAGGAACAGGGGCAAATGATTTTGCATGCAGACAGTATCTGTTCTTATGAACGCATGCAGAACTTTGTAAACCATCTGCGCGGTTAAACAAAAAAACCGGTCGATTCTTTTGAAATCGACCGGTTTTTATTTATTTGCTCCGGAAAGTATAGAGAGACAAAAAAGCCACCGAATAGACGGTGGCTTTTTGGAGCTGCTGAGCCGATTTGAACGGCCGACCTCATCCTTACCAAGGATGCGCTCTACCTACTGAGCTACAGCAGCATATAAACTTCTGAGCAAGC
>JAGZOP010000121.1 GCA_018383195.1 Clostridiaceae bacterium
ACACCAGCTCCCGGATGTCCGAGAGGTCAACATGGAGCACATAGCCATTCAAGGCCATTTTCCGCATATAGGCCCCCATGTTGGAAATGCCCGCCTCGGTCATGCGCTTCCTGATCAGCGCCTGTTCCTCCGGCGTCACCATTACATGAAGATGGACGCAGCGGCGGCGTTTCTTTGTCACCGTTCCTCACGCTCCCGGCTCCTGTGCTTGTTGGGCGGCTCCTTCACCTTGTCCAACTCTTTTTTCAGGGGCTGGGGCGGCAGCGCCGGGGTGTTGTTCAGCAGCCCGTCGATCATGTTGTAGTTCTGTTCGGTGGACAGTTCCACGGTTTTCAGCGAGTTATCCTGTTCGTGCATAGTACCTCCTTTGTTATTTGTCTTTCTAATTCGCACGAGAAGTGCTATAATATTAGTTGAGCCAAGATCTTCCCCCTCTTTGGCTTACCAGATCCGTTAGGTTCCGATAGGAAAAAAGCAAATGAGATAGTAACTGTAAAAGGAGGGGGTACATTGATGTCTAAAATTATCGCCAAGTTGCAAAGTCCTATTGATAAGGTGTCCGGTCACAAATACACAGGTTTTACCATTAAAGCACCATTCATCAACTTCTCATTTGCCCCTACGATTTTTACAGCCCCTAACGGGGCTGTTTTTTTGTTAGCACTATTTCTGCAAAACCGGGGCGGACGGGAAAAGGTATTGCCCTCTCCCGAACCGGCCCCGGAAAGCCTTGTGACAAGTGGGTTTTCTGGGGCCAAATGCTAACGCATTACCCCCGGTATTTCCGCATATAGCCCCGCTGCTTTTTGAGCCTTGCGGCCTTGGCGCAGCCGGGGGAGCAATACCGTGTCCGGCCATCCGGGAGAAAAGCCCTGCCGCATACCGGGCAGGGCCGTGTTTCCGGGACGGGGCCTTCCGCAGCGAGGGACGCCTCCAGCGCGGGATCATTGGGCAGCACCGCCTCCCGGAAATAGCGGCACAGCGCCCCCGTCCAGCACTTTTCCAGCATATAGCACGGGCAGTCCAGCGGCAGGCAGCCCACATCCCGGTCATAGTTGGCGCACAGCCTTGTCACCAGCTTGCGGATAGCCGCCTTTTCCTCACGGGTCAGCTCTCGGGCCACCGTTTCACCTCCCGCCGCCAGCGCCTTTCAGTAGCTCCCGGTAGCAGGCCACGCACCCGATCCCCCGCCAGTAGGGGCAGCCGTGGCAGCGGGAGCCCTCCGGGGCCTTGACAGGCTCGGGCTGCTCATACCGGGGAACCTGCTGCATCATCGTTTCATAAGGGCTGTTGGTGAATTTCATTTGTCGCCCTCCGTTTCGTCCTCGTCCTCCTCGTCCCACGGCGGGGTATCGTCGTAGGTTTCCAGCTCGTCCCCGTAGTCCTCCTCGGTTTCAGCGGCCCGCTGCTGCTTGGGGCGGTAGACCTTGAAATACCACCCGGCTCCGCCGCCCACCAGCGCCAACGCCAGAATGAGCAAAAGCGTCCCGGTGTTTCCACCCGTCTGTTCGGGCTCCGGCTCGGGGGTAGGCTCCGGCTCCTCCACGGGTTCGGGCTCGGGCTCCACCCCCACGCACTCGGTCATATTGGTGGAGCATACCGGGCAATTCATATTGATCGCCCCCGCCACGCACTTTTCCGTACAGGTACACTTGGGCAGTTCCGTCCCGGACGCCTCCAGAGCGGCCAGCAGATCCGCCTCGTCCACCACGCTGAAAAAGTAGGTTTCATATTGTTCAGCGTCCTCGTCCGTGGGCTTGTCGTAGTCAATGACGATGTAAAAGGTGCTGCCGCCGCTGGTCTGGACGGTGATAAACTGCTTGTTGGTGTGCTCGTCGTAGAGCAGATCCCGGGTCACAAGGTTGCCCACCGCGGTGAAGCCCTCTCCCGGCTCAACGGTGGGCTCGGGGGTGGTGGTTTCCTCCGCAGGGTCAAGGCCCTCCCATTCGGGGCCGCCCCCGGCGTAGGCCGTGACGGAGAAGCCGCACAGGAACACGGCAACGCACAGCGTTACCATCAAAATACGCAGTTTTTTCATTCAGACACCTCCTCGGACTTCGGGACATTTTCTCCCAAGGCGGCACCGGCCCGGATCTGCTGGAGTACCACAGGCAGCTCGGCAAGGGAAATGCTCATGCCACGCACGATGTCCACGATCTCGCTGTTTTCCGCCTCCACCTTTTTCTGTTCCAGCTCCTTCAGCCGGGCCTGCTGTTCGGTGATTTTGGCCTTAACCTTTTCAATCTCGGCCTCGATCTTTGCGCTTTTGGAAATTGCCATGAAAGCCTCCTTTACGGTAAACGCCCGTAGGCGTAGAAATGAGATTGCCAATAGCTGCTGTTGAGGTTGGCGTAACTGATGGGATCACCACAATGGAGCATCCAGCCATCCCCCACATACAGCCCACAATGGCTGACCCCCGGCGTGTCGTAGGTGCCGACAAAAAACACCAGATCACCCGGCTGGGGTGAGCTGGTGGGGGTGCAGTAGTTATATAGGCCCTGGGCCCCCAGCCGCCCCACATTCCAACCGCATTGATTGAGCACCCATGAGAGATAGCCGGAGCAGTCAAAGGAAATGGACGGGCTGGAGCCGCCCCAGACATACGGATAGCCGATGTACTTCTCCGCCTCGGTGAGCAGGGCGGAAAAGGTTTCGTCCGCCAGATATTCCTCGGGGACTTCATGCTCC
>JAGZOP010000122.1 GCA_018383195.1 Clostridiaceae bacterium
TTTGGACACGAACGCAGGGACTAAGCCCCGCGCCGCTTCTGCAACTCTGCACGCAGACGGTCATTTTCTGCCCGCAGCGCTTCGGCTTCTTCTGCCGATGCCACCTGCGCCCGACGAGCCTTGTCATACAGCTCTTGATACCATTCGTTCTCCGCCTTGAGCTTGTGATAGTTTTCAATAATAGACGATTTTCCAGATTTGTCAAGCGGACGTTCATTTTTCATACGCCGCAGCTGCCGCTGCATCTTCTGCTCCATTGTTTTATGCAGCGTGCTGCGGTCAATGTTCATGAGATACTGCATCTGCTCGATCATAATCTGCACATCTGCCATCTCTTCGATCACCGCCGACCGCCCAACCTCGCCGTTCAGGAATTTCAGCATCGCAACCGCAAGTTCTCCACATTCCTCGGCAAGCTTGCGTCCCTGATGCCGAAAACCATAATGGTTTGCAATCTTTTTGATTTGTTCATAATGTGTCATGCAGTACCTCCAAAACTGATTCCTGCTTCATCTTCTAAAGTCTGAAGCAGATCATTCACGTTCACATAGCCGAGCTTAATAGATTCTGATAGATCTTCGACGCAATCCCACAGCTGCCGCAATCGCTTTTTACCCCAGCCGAATTTATCGCGCATCACCGTAAAAATGATTGCGAAAGCAACTCGTACCGCAAATGCTGTTGCATTCCGCTTCGCCTTATGAACCTCCGCCTGTGTCGCCGGACGCCGCCGCGGATTTACCTTTTTTGATTTTGACATTTTTATTTTGCACCCCCTGCAAGCTCCCCGCCACATGCGGCATACCCCGCCAGATCAATCCAGCAGTCATTTGTCCCGCGTCCGCTTGCAATGCGTGCGATTTTCAACAGCGCCATCATGCAGGCTACATCCTCCGGCATCATATCAACGGATGCACCAGCACCCACACAACGCGCCTTGATATATGCCTGCCACAACTCCGCAATCGTGCGGAAGTTATCCTCCGGCGAGCCGTAATCTTCTTCTCTCTGACCGCAAACACAAGCTTCTGCGGCGGCTAAAATTTCTTTTCTGGTCATGCTGTTCTCCTTTTTAACAGGGTCGATTTCGACCTCTTTAGAATCCTCCACCACTTCATACCCCATCAATTTTGCAGCTTTCCATGCGTGATGAATGCAATATACATCGCATCTTGTCCCATCGTCGCTTTTAAAACATGAAATGGGGCATTCACGACATTTTTGATTACAAAAAGCAAATCGAGCCGCACCCAAATCTTCAAACATTTCCCCCGTCTTGGGGTTTCTGAATTTTACGCTCATTTCTTCACCTCATAAAATCCCTGCCACTTACAAATCCAACGTGGAATCCGACTGGATTTGAATTTTATCTTTATGGTACAAAATGTGTCACCACATACGGTCAGACCATGATTCTTGCAAAATCGACAACGCGGATGCTTCTGTCTCCATTCGGTTGGTGTCATACTTCATCCTCCAAAATCATCTTACAGCCACATGCAGGACAAAAATTATATTCTCGAAATCCATTTACCAAAGACGCTTTTCTGTAAGGAACCGTGTGTTTGCATTCGCTACACTTGAAATAATGAGCACGAGGAAACTCAACCCATCTCCCACGCTGTACTGGTGCAACATCTGCGGCGGGTGCTGAAAGAATGATTCCGAATGTCGAATCTGGTTGAACTTGTGCACGCTTTGTATTCTCGAATCCAAGTGCGTTAAGTAACGCTTCTCGCTCGATATATTCAGCCATCTTAGCTCTCCTCCGGCAATTTCGGTATCGGCATCCAGTGCGAAACCTGCGGATTCTCCCACATTGGGAACTCGTCAATCATCCAACCTTCGGATTCAGAATACGCCCCGGTACACGGCACGCTCACAAGCGTAATATTTTCATACGGCTCACCGCTCACAATCGCAAGTACCGTCACATCATCCGGCGGCAGCTCCACCTTCGTATCAATCCACTCCATCCCGCACAACTTCTCCACCGCTTCCCGAATCAGGCGACAGCCTTGCGTGCTGCAATTATGTTCACGACCACAGCCCAGACAAGCCAAGCTGCCTGTCTGGACTTTCAGTCGGTTCAGAGCCTCGATCAAATCAGATGTTTTCATATTTCTCCTCGTATTCGTCTTGTGAAATCAGTCTGAAATCTTCCGGCTGATGATGTTCCACAACACTTCCCATACCCATTTCCAATAAAAGCTTGTGACAGGGGTAATTTTTAAGCGCCTCCAAACATTCATCATACCGCTCATCCGGTACCGTTCCGAAATCAACGCAAATTCCCGCTGGCACTGAATTTCTCTTTTCGTCAAGCGCCATTCCCTGCACTTCGTAACAAAGCTTTAAGTCTTTCATTTCAGCATCCTCCTGACTGCGTACCATCTCGCGTAAAACCAAATCCGCCAGCGTGGACAGCGCTTCCAGCGAATCTTTCCTGCTTCGCAATCCTCCCGCCGCTCACATAAATTGCATGGACTGGACGGGTGGTTGTCGATTGGATCATACATTTTCGTTCTCCTCGATTTCGACTGCAATATACCGCGACCGCGTCAATTCGCCCTTCTGGAAGCGGCAGATCATCGAGCTGATCGTATTCCGTGACGCGCCGGTGAGCCATGCCAGCTCTGACGGGCTGTCCGCGACCGCGACTGGCAAATACGGCGGT
>JAGZOP010000123.1 GCA_018383195.1 Clostridiaceae bacterium
GGCACGTTGCAGCAGAAAGGGCTGACCCATTTCGACAGCTGGGCTTCTACCTTTGGTGAGACCACCACGGCCATTGAGCTGGCACCGGAAGGAACCGGATACCGGGCAAGAACAAGATTTGCAAAATTCTTCAACCTGCCGGAGCTGATGAATATGTTCAAGGAAGTGGCAGATATCAAGACTTCCGATCAGCTGCATCTGCCGGTGCCGGAGGCAAAATTTGAAACCGTGGTGGTGCAGCCCTCGGAGCATCAGCAGGCGATGGTGGCGGAGCTTTCGGAACGGGCGGCGGCTGTGCATTCCGGCGTGGTAGACCCGTCGGTCGATAACATGCTGAAAATCACATCGGATGGCAGAAAGCTGGGGCTGGATCAGCGGCTGATGAATCCGCTCCTGCCGGATGCCCCCAACAGTAAGCTCAACGCCTGTGTGCGGAATGTGCTTCGTATTTATGAGGAAGGACAGTCGGATAAGCTGACCCAGCTGCTGTTCTGCGACCTCAGCACACCGAAAAACGATGGAACCTTCAATGTCTATGAGGATATCCGCACTAAACTCATCCAGTCCGGCGTACCGGAAGAAGAAATCACATTTATCCATGATGCTGATACCGAGGCAAAAAAGAAAGATTTGTTTGCCAAAGTTCGTACCGGACAGGTTCGGGTGTTGTTAGGTTCGACGCAGAAGATGGGCGCAGGCACGAACGTGCAGGACAGGCTGGTGGCCGTGCATCATCTGGATGTGGGCTGGCGGCCTGCTGATATGACCCAGCGAAATGGTCGTATCATCCGTCAGGGAAATCGAAACAAAGAAGTGCAGGTTTATCAGTATGTGACGGAAGGAACTTTTGATGCCTACCTCTATCAGACACTGGAGAATAAGCAGAAGTTTATCAGTCAGATCATGACCAGCAAATCTCCGGTACGTTCCTGTGATGATGTGGATGAGCAGGCACTTTCCTATGCGGAGATCAAGGCACTTTGTGCAGGAGACCCGCAGATCAAGGAGAAAATGGATTTGGATGTAGATGTTGCAAGGCTGAAAGTGCTGAAAGCGGATCATCAGAGTCAGCAGTACCGATTGGAGGATAAGCTGATGAAATATTTTCCTGCAGAGATTGAGAAGACGCAGGGTTTCATCAAGGGCTTTCAGTCGGATATCCGGACAGTGGCGGCACATCCGTTGCCGGAAGAAGGGTTCTGCGGTATGGATGTGAAGGACACGCGATTTACTGAAAAAGCCGAGGCCGGTGAAGCAATCCTCGCAATCTGTAAAGCCAATCAGAGTCTGGAGCCGGTGCCGCTTGGCAGCTATCGAGGTTTCAAAATGGATCTGGCATTTGACAGCTTTCAGAAAGAGTATCAGGTGCTGCTGAAAGGCGAGATGACCCACCGGGTACCCATCGGCACCAGTGCTGCGGGCAATATCCAGCGTCTGGACAATGCTCTTGCCGGGATTCCTGCAAGGCTGGAAAAGGCAGAACAGCAGTTGGACAGTCTTAGAAGCCAACAGGAAGCGGCGCAGGCCGAGCTTGGCAAGCCGTTCCCGCAAGAGACGGAACTGGCAGAAAAGAGTGTAAGACTGGCAGAACTGGACGCACTTTTGAATATGGATGACCGTGGAAAGGATGACCCTGACCGTGAGAAAACAACGGAAAAGCCGTCTGTCCTGGCAGAGCTGCGTGACCGTGCAGGGCGCATTCCGCCGATGACACATCGAAATGATGAGGAGGTGGCACTATGAGTGTTCGGGAACACTGGATCAATGTCCGGGTAAATCCGGAAGAGCTGGCGAGGATTCGTGAAAAGCAGAAAGAATTGGGGATTCGGAATACCGGTGCCTATATGAGAAAAATGGCGATGGACGGGTACTGCGTAAATCTTGATTTGTCGGATGTGGCGCAGGTATCCACACTTCTTCGCCGATGCAGCAACAACCTGAACCAGTACGCAAAACGCGCCAATGAATCTGGAAGCATCTATGCGGAGGATATCCGGGATTTGCAGAAGCGACTGGATGAACTCTGGGAGATGCAAAAGCTGATCTTAAAGAGGCTTTCTGGTATTCGATGACGGCGCAAACGTGCGGAATTTCTATTGCACATGGCACAGATGAAACAGTCTGTGTCATTACATATTTTTTGCAGGTCTTCCTGTTGACATCGTGGTGTTTGACAAGCGGGTACGATAAAATGAAGATGAAAAGAAAAACGAAGGGGTGAAATCCATGAAGATCGTATGTTTTTTGTTGAAGCTGGTGCTGAAAATCCTGTTGCTGCCGGTTGCGTTTCTGCTGCGATTTCTGTGCTTTATCTGGAATCTGCTGATGCAGCTATCCCTGTGGGCACTTTCGCCGGTTATGCTTTTCGTTCTTGGCTGCGGCATTTATTCTGTGGTTCGGGCGAGCTGGACGGATGTGTTCTTGCTGACCCTGATTGAGATGGGACTGTTCGCAGCTGCGGTTGGAGCGGGCGGCATCATGGAACTAATGGAACGGCTGTGCGAGTGTGTGGAGGATGTTTTGACAATTTGAGTTCAGGAGGGATTAGATGGATATTCAGTTTATGAAAGATTATTATGATTTACGGTACGAGGAAACAGATGGAGAGAA
>JAGZOP010000124.1 GCA_018383195.1 Clostridiaceae bacterium
TTCCTGCTGATGCCGGAGGACTTCTCAGATGTGGGACAGGCGATTGTATTATCGCGGGAGTACATGGATCGCCTTCGCTTCTCCCCGGCTACGGACTACATTGTGTTCAACGGTTCGTTCTGGGAAGAATCCCAGCCCAACGCCCAAGGTATTGCCCAGGAGCTGACCGCGAGACAGCTTGAGGAGGCGGAAACCGAGATACAGCGGTGCATGAAGGAGATGTCGGATAACGGCGCATGGGCCATGCTCGCCGCGATGGGCGCTAAGAAAGCGATGGCGGCATTCAGCGAAGCTCAGCGGCGCTCCTTTGAGAAGTACGAGCGGGCGGAGACCTACCGGAAGTATGCCATCAAACGCCGGGATACGAAATACATCTCAGCCGCATTAAAGGAAGCCCGCCCGATGATCCAGATCGAGCAGCGTGTCCTGGATGCGGATGAGTTTTTGCTGAACCTGCCGTCCGGCACCTGTGATCTGCGGACGGGAACTGTTCGGGAACACAACGCTCAGGACTATATCACGAAGCAGACGGCGGTGGACCCGTCCGGTGACGGCATGGACGTCTGGGAGGACGCCCTCCAGACCTTCTTCCAAGGGGACGCCGATCTAATCCGCTATGTGCAGGAGATCGTAGGGCTTGCCGCCATCGGCAAGGTCTACATTGAAGCCCTGGTCATTGCCTACGGCGAGGGGCGGAACGGAAAATCCACCTTCTGGAACACCATCGCCCGTGTGCTTGGCACCTATTCCGGCAATATGTCCGCAGACACCCTGACTGTGGGCTGCAAGCGCAACGTGAAGCCGGAACTGGCGGAAGCCAAGGGCAAGCGGATGATCATCGCCGCCGAGCTGGAGGAAGGGATGCGCCTGAACACCTCCAATGTCAAGCAGCTCTGCTCCACAGACGAGATCTATGCGGAGAAAAAGTACAAGGCGCCGTTCTCCTATGTCCCCACCCATACGCTGGTACTGTATACCAACCACCTGCCCAGGGTCGGGGCTATTGACCAGGGCACCTGGCGGCGGCTTATCGTGATCCCCTTCAACGCAAAGATCGAGGGCAAGGCCGACATCAAGAACTATGCGGACTTCCTGTTCAAAACGGCGGGCGGCGCTGTGCTTTCCTGGATTATCGAGGGCGCAAAGCGCGTCATTGCTAATGAATACAAGATCGTCCAGCCAAAGGTTGTATACCAGGCCATTCGGAAATATAAGGAGAACAATGACTGGCTGTCCCACTTCCTGGATGATTGCTGCGAGATCGATCCGTCCTATGAAGCGAAGTCTGGCGAGGTTTACAACACCTACCGCAGCTATTGCAACCAGATGGGCGAGTATGCGCGAAGTACTACGGATTTTTACACTGCCATTGAGGCGGCGGATTTCACGCGCCACAAGACGAAAAAAGGAATGTTGATTCGCGGATTCCGCTTGAAATCAGAGTTTGAATAAGCCGAAAACGGTAAAGGTGACGGTCGGTGACAGTCTTTCCCTAAAGTCCTCTAAGGACAAGAAAAAAATAACATATATAAAGAAATCGTGGGAGGACTGTCATAGACCGTCACCAGAAGGAGGTCTTATGAGAGAGAAAACCATCGAACAAAAGCTGGTTCAGGCAGTTAAGGCCAAAGGCGGGATTGCGCCGAAGTTCGTGTCGCCGGGATTTTCCGGGGTTCCCGACCGCCTTATCCTATTGCCGGATGGGAAATGCGGCTTCGTGGAAGTCAAGGCCCCTGGCGAAAAGCCACGGCCGCTGCAGAAGTCAAGGATACGGCTTTTGCGGCGGCTGGGGTTCCTGGCATTCGTCCTGGATGACGAGAGCCAGATCCCCCACATCCTTTCTGAGATCGGAGGTGACAGCGGTGGAATTTAAACCGCATGATTACCAGCAATATGCCATTGAGTATATCGAAACACACGAGGTCGCCGCCGTACTGCTTGATATGGGCCTTGGCAAGACGGCAATCACGCTGACAGCCTTATCCGACCTGCTGTTCGACTACTTCGAGATTACCCGCGTTCTGGTGATCGCACCTCTCCGGGTGGCGAGGAACACCTGGCCCCAGGAGATTGAAAAGTGGGACCATCTGAAGGACATCCGCTATTCTGTGGCGGTCGGCACGGAAAAAGAACGGCTGGATGCATTCCGAAGGGATGCGGACATCTACATCATCAATAGGGAGAACGTCCAGTGGATGGTGGAAAATGTGCCGTTTGAATTTGACGCCATCGTGGTGGACGAGCTTTCGTCCTTCAAGAACTGGAACAGCAAGCGGTTCAAATCGCTGATGAAGGTGCGCCCCAGGGCAAAGCGCGTCATCGGCCTTACGGGTACCCCGTCCGGGAACGGGCTGATGGACCTGTTCGCCGAGTTCAAGGTGCTGGATATGGGACAGCGGCTGGGGCGGTTTATCACCAAGTACCGCCAGGACTATTTCCAGCCGGACCGGATGAATGGGCAGGTGGTGTATTCCTATAAGCCCCAGCCGGGAGCGGAGAAGCGGATCTATGACAAGATCTCCGATATCACCATTTCCATGAAAGCCGCCGACCACCTCAAGATGCCGGAACTTGTAAACAGCGA
>JAGZOP010000125.1 GCA_018383195.1 Clostridiaceae bacterium
CTCCGGTGTAACCTTGGCATTGAGTTGGAGGGTCTGCCCAATATCAATCTCCGTAACGGCAGGCGGGTCAATGGATATTCCAGGAGTGACCGCCGGTTTTACCGTGATCTCACAGCTTGCATTGCCGATATCACCTGTCCCACTGTTCAGATAGGCAGTAATGGTAACCTTTTTTTCGTCGGTCGTTTCCCCTGTTTTTACGGCCATCACTTTGGTGGTCAGGGTGCCTGTTGATTCCACGCTTACCCGGCCAATGTCCCCGCTCTCCCAGCGGATCGACAGCCCCGCGCCTTTCAGTCCATCCTCATCAAGCGGGCCTGTATCCGATGTTACGATGGCCTTAAGCGGGAGGGACTCGCCCTCTACCAGGTCAATACTCGACGGCTCCACCTTTATGCTGTAGGTCGGCGCCGGATCAGCCGAAGCCACCGCCGCCGGGAGCATTGTCCCCAACAAAACACAGGAAAGGAGGAGGGAAAGCACCCTTACCCCCACCTTCTTTTTCACGGAAAATCACTCCTTTGTTCTCTGGAAAGCAGGGGACGGGCAGGGTCTGCCCGTCCCCTGCTTTCCAACATGATTCGCGGCTACGTAGTGGGAGAATCCCCCTCAATCGCACCTTGCGTAATGACAAAACGTCCGTTTGTCAGGAACTGCCCGGTGCCGCCTGCCTCTGTCACATAGGTCAGGATTGTTTTTGTCTTTGCTTCCATCCCACGTCCGTTCATGTTCATATCGCTGGCGTAACCGGTGGTAAAGAACACCAGCGTGTCTCCCTCCACGACTCCCTCATAGCTGAATGTGAATGTGCCGCTCGGGGAGGCGAGAGCCCCGCTCGCCAGTTTCAGCTTTTTCGCCGCACTCCCGCCGATGCCGAATGCCTCGTCCAGAATATAGACCGCCTTCTGGCCCTGGGTTGCATTTTCAGGCTTCTTGGTCCAGACCTCCTTGAGCGTCTGCCGGTCCTCGCTGAGCCAATACAGATTTTCACTGAACGAAAGCGTCACGGTTCCCGACCAGCCTGTACCCGTGGCGTTGGCCTTTCCACCCGTTACGGTGAGAACCGGCGGATCATTGTCCGGGATGTTGACCCCGCCGATCGCCTTAAAGCCATCCTCCGTGCCGTCCTTGTTCCGGGCAACCGCGAGACAGTAATAGAGTGTATTCATGTTCATGTACTGCTCAAACTGCTTTACCTGCGGTACATTTTTCTCCAGGCTGATCGGGCCGGACGCCACGGTAGTCATGCTGTCGCCGGATTGATTCCGCCGAATCAATTTCCCAACACGGTCGCGGAGAGATGCCTTTGCATACATATCAAAGACAGAGGGCCCTTCATTTCCGCTTCCCTGACGCACCGTTTCAATCAGCGCCTCAAGGATAGTCATATCCTGATTCAAGCCAGAGCTCTGGAACTTCTTTAAATCTTCTTGGTCCATATTGGCCTCAGTGGCAAATTTTCCTTTCAGAAAATCGGGAATCTGATTATATGCCACCAGAACATAATTCAGCTCCGAGCTCTCCGAGGTTTTAAATTGTACATCCGGGCTCTGGTTGTTCAACGTAATATAGGGCGTCCCCACATCTGTCGTGGTAAACCGGTAACACTGTACCTCAGAATAGTTCTGCGCCGTATTCTGAATGACAAAGTAAACGATATAGTCTGTCTGTGGAGACAGATCCTCCACCGAAAGCTTTACCACGCTGGACTGGCATGCAGTATTGTCATACTTGATACTGGGATTTTTACTGTAACTCTTCTCCGGATTCAAAATATCCATGACCTGCGGCTGATTGAAAGAGGGCATAGTAATTGTACTGTCGCCTTCTATAGGGAGGCTGGAATAGTGAGGCTCATCCTTATAGTTATTGCCGTCCTTGTCCGTTGTCAGGATATCCCCTTTCGGCGCCACTACATAGTAGACCGTACCCGGCCGGTTCAGCAGCAGCTCCATCTGTGCATCGGTCGCACCAGGAGTAAACTTGGGGTATCCGCTTGTAAACTCCGGGATACTCTGGTCGCTGAAGGGCACTTTCAACGTAAAGTCTTTCGGCAGCCCAATGTCTGTGAGATCGCCGTTTACCACTGTGTCCATCCAGTTTTGTTCCGTCACCGATGTCGCCATCATACGCAGATCATTGTCTTTTCCCGCCACCACGTTGACGCGGATATTGACCCGTCCGTTCCACGCCTGCTTGTCCCTCTCCCCGTTCACGCTGGTAAATTCCATGGCGTACTCGTAGGTCTGTCCTTCCTTGAGTTCGTTAAGCGGGTCAAAATCGGTCATCGTTTCGCCCACCTTCAAGAAATCCTTGGTCAGACTGACGCCCAGAAAGCCTTCAGTTGCAGAGGAAAGCGTAATTGTAACTTCGCCCTTCTTGTTCAACTGCTCCCACGGACCTCCGTCGGTGCTCCGATAGAGGTTAAAGCTCAGATTGGTATCCGTCCAAATGAGCATATCCCAATCAATGAAGTCGCCTACTTTATCTGTGGTCACAGGGTCCAGCTTCCATACCGCATTAACCGTTTTCTTATTATCGGGACCCGATCCG
>JAGZOP010000006.1 GCA_018383195.1 Clostridiaceae bacterium
TCCGGCGGTGCCGAGCAGCATGACAAACGAACCGGCGGCAGCAAGACCGCACAGCCTGCGAAATGTTATTTTTCTCATAATTTTAACGTCCTTTCCCTGGCTTGAAAACCTCCATAATCTTGAAGATTCTCTGTTTCCTCACCGCCTACCGGCGGCCTGCGCCGAAAAGAAAGCCCCCGGCTTTCTTTTTTTACGGCTGCGGCGCCGCGACCAGCCCGAAGAATTTCCCCAAGCTGTGCAAAATGTTGTTGACATTGCGGGTTTTCACGGGTAAAATAGACGTAGACAGTGGAAATAGTCTAACGTCCGACACTCGAGTGTGCGCCAACACGCTCGGGTGTTTTTTCTTGCCCGCAAACCATATGTATTACCTCCCAAATACATCAGCAATCGTGAGCACCTTCTCGTGTTCGTCCGGCGCCATGCCGAAAGCAGCCTTTCTTTCTGGATGCTCCCGCAGGATTTCGCATACCGTCTGGCTGATCTGCTGTCCGATCTTCTGCTGATACCCTGCCCATTCCTCCGGGTCCATGACCAGATTTCCGTCAAAATCGCGCACGTCCTTAATCGTGCCGTCTGGCAGAACGATTTTAGAACAGCCGCGCAGTTTAGGTCTTGCCATAAAAAATCACCTCATTTTCGTTCAAAATTTTTACACGCCGGACACAGCGCCCCCTTCCGACACTGGCACAGCAAACAATAGCCGATGCTGGTTGGTACCCATCCGGCGACATTGCCGCGATTCTTCCGGTAATACTGCTCGTAAAACGCGCAGTTCACGCATATGCGCTCGGTCTGATCGGCGTTGATGTGGGATACTTTCTGCTGCATGTAGAGTTTTTCCAAGCGGATTTCTGTTTTCTGGTTCATTGTGCGACCTCCATTGTTAGCATTATGCTAACGTATTTGTTGCTATTATGCTAACATTCGTTAGTAGAAATGTCAAGTGAAAAATGCTACAATATGCTAACAATAATGAGCAGGAGGTATCATAATGCCTGTATCCAAAATCCAGACCGGACTTCGACTTGATGAAGAACTTTATAGCAAGTTAAAAACGCTTTCCATGCAGGATGGACGTTCCCTGAACAACCTCATCGAATATATTGCCCGGCAATATGTTGCCAACTATGAGGCAAAGAACGGTTCGATTCCTCCGTACCAAGATGAATTGTAAGTAATCCAATATCGACCAGAAGTAAAATTGCCGCATTGATTGATATTCCAGCACGTTCTGCAATTTGCTTTAATTCCTCATACCGGCTTTGCGGCATCCGCAGGCCGGTTTGTATTTTATATTCCGTATCGCGCATGTTTTCACCCCGCTTTATTGTATTTGTCACCGGTCAAGATAAATCATGGAGGTTTTTCAAATGTTCAATGACCGCCTGCGCTCGGCAAGAATTTTCCGTAAATATACCTTGCAGAAAACTGCCGATATGCTCCAGATTCCGTTGCGCTCTTACCAAAAATATGAAAGCGCTGATAGTGAACCTGATTTCGCAACCCTTGTTCGATTAGCCGATCTTTTCAATGTACCTACCGATTTTTTGTTATGTCGGGATTCGTATCTTGAATCTCTCGGAGTTTCCGTTGATGTACCCCGAGAAGGTCCTCCAAGGCATCCCAGACCGCAAAAGAACCGGTAATTTCTGCGTACTCAATCTTTTGATAATGCCGCAGACCAATTTCAAGATAATCCGCCATCTGCTGTTGGGTCATGCCCTTTGCTTGACGCGCTGCTTGCAGGTTTCTGCGCATGTTTTCACCCCGCTTTATTGTATTCGTCACCGGTCAGGGTTCTGCCTGTCCCGGCGAAGTTAAGCGCCAACACGGACTCTACAATCTGTGTTAGTTCGTCCATGATTTCGCGAAAAACCGGTTTTTCGCGCTCATCGATTTTCCCGTCCTCGGCAATCTCAAGCAGCTGATCGACGCGCCCGGCACGGGCAAACTTCCCAATCAGCCGTACAATACGCATTGCTGCCTGCTGAACGCCCTGAATATCCACACGAGGGATACAGGACGCAAGTGGACTGCTGCGCATGTGCAGATATCCAAGATACCTGTCCTGATATAGATTCACCATATCCTGCACAACATCGTCCGGCGGTCTGCGCCGCCCGGTTTCATATGCCCGCAGGCTGTCAACTGAGATAAACAGCTTCTCCGCTACAGCTTCCTGCGTCATTCCATGCGCTTCCCGCGCACTTTGATAGATGTTTCGTGTGCGATTCACACTGGTCACCTCTTCCGTTTTGATGTACGCTAAAGTTAGTGATATGTTTCATTTACCGCGTCTCGCTGCCGCAAAAGCGCGCAGGCATTTGTAAAAAACAACGCCGACCATCGCGAACTCCATCATACGAAGCCGACGCTCGTGGGAGTCGATAATCTCTGCCACCTGCGTATCTCCTCGGATTTTCATTGTGCTCACCTCCGTTCTGGTGCTTCCCTCTCCCCTGTGCTACAATAGCAGGGAAAGGAAGTGCTTCCCATGCCCACCAATATCACTGAGGAATTTATTTCAATCGTCTCTACACTGATATCACTAATTTCTGTCTTAATTGCATTTTATGGAGTAAAAACAGGATATCGTATTGCAAATTTCCAAATACGGTTTCAACGAAAATCGGATGCCTATGACCAATTCATTCGCGCATTTGCAGCATATGTATACACCCCCTCAGCATCAACCAAAGAAGCTCTTACCTCTGCGCTATATACGGCTGCGCTGTTTGCACCGCCTCATATTATACAGGCACTGAATGCTACCGCTTCTATCGTGCTCCAGGAGCAATGGCGTGCTCCCGGTGGACCTGCTGCACTGGATGAAATCATCACCGATGTCATTCACCTTCTGCACAATGATATCGAGTGTGAGCACTTACCACCATGGATCAAAAAGATCATGGATAAGCATTCGGCAACAAAGTACCGCACAAAGCGCGATTAACGAAACCATGAGATATTCTTCCATTCTTCATCCTCCTGATCTTCCTGCATAAGCGTTACAATCCAACGTATATACATCACTTCGTCAATCGCCAGCAGCAGTGCTACAATCGAAACAATCAACGCGAGTATTTTGAATATCACCCCCTCACCTCCTAAGCTCCGGTCTCGTGTAGGCTTTCGCCCTCGAACAGCTCGTCGATGGTGCAGCCGAAGATGCTCGCCAGCTTTGGCAAAAACCTGCTGGGCGGGAAAGCACCATCGCTTTCCCAATAGGAAACTGCGCCTTGTGAGATGCCAAGCTTTTCAGCAAGGTCGGTTTGCTTCAGATTTCGCTCCATACGCAGTATCTTGATAGATTTCACTTATCTCACCTCTTTATATCAAGTTTACTTTTATGTTATAACCAGAGTATATATTAATCATCTTGATATGTCAACATCTTTCTAGCGTTTTTCTTATATTATTTGTTTTATATCAAGAACTCTGATATATTATAGGTGGTGATATTATGAATAGAATAGGTGAGCTTCGTCGAGAACTTGGGCTCAAACAAGTCGAATTTTGTAAAGAGATTGGTGTTAGCCAAGCTGCCCTTTCCGGCTATGAGACAGGTAAATATCAACCTGATAACGATATTCTCGTTCGTATTGCAAATCGATTAAACGTCTCTACAGATTATTTATTGGGGAAAACGGACATAAAAAAAGCGCCCTCTTACGAGGACGCAGGATTAAGCGCTGAAGAAGCAGAACTTCTGAAGCGCTTCAGGAATGCTTCTCCAGCTTTACAGAATGCAGCACTTCGCGTGCTGGAGGCTGACCTAAAGAAAGAATCTGATTAACCTTTTCTATCGCAACAGACGGATTCTTAGAACTCCGTATTAGCTTTATCAGGTATTTTTCTCGATCCGTCATATCCGAACCTCCCACCGCAAATTTTCGAACATCTGTTTGATTATTATAATAGGCGGGAATCTGTAAATTGTCAAGTAAAACAAATAAAAAAGTATGGTGTTCAATTTGAACACAGAAAGGGCTGTATCATGTTCGAAATTATCCGTGAACTACTTTCTGCTCGAAAATCACTTTCCGAAAAGCAAAATGAGCTTTCGCGGGTGAACGATCAAATCGCACAGCAAACCGAAAAACTTTCTTCTCTCGAAGCCGATTGCAAAATCAAAGAGGATGCTATCCTTCAAAAGGACGAGCAGATTGCCAAGCGAGATCAAACGATTGCAGAAATTCAGCAGCAGGTCAAAGAAGAACAGGAAAAGATCATCGCAGATTATGCCGAATCTGTTGCATCTGCAACCGAATCTGCGGCTACTGCACAGGAGCAGGAGGAAACTCTAAAAAAACGAGTCGCAACACAGCAAGCCAAGCTGGAGTCGATCAAGACATTACATAAAGCCATCAAAAAGGCGATTGACCAGTACGACCTGACAGATATCCCCGGGCAATTAAACCTAACCGAAGAACAGGTTGCGCAGCTGAACGAAATCGTTCCATCCGTTGAATTGCCTCTGCGTTCCAATGACATTCGCGATCTTCGGACATTAAACCGTGAAAATTCTAAGCGCGTGGATGAGATTTTGGCGCGTTATGAAAAACGATATACCACAAAATCCAATCGAGCAATTTATCAGTTAATGGTTTTGGCACTTCGCGCAGAGTTGCAAAACATCTTGCATAGCATTAAATTTTCCCAGTTAGATAAATGTCTTGCCAGTTTGGACGAAATGACTGCAAAGTTTCTTAAAATCGCTTCGGACGGAAACCAAGCGATTGCTCCTACCCTAAATAACTTTATTGCAGAAATCCATGAATTGTTTGACAGCTCGATCCGGGTTGAGTATGAATACTTTGTTCGCAAAGAGAAGGAGCGCGCAGAACAGCAAGCGCTCCGCGAACAAATGCGCCAAGAAGCCGAAGAACGAAAACTACTGGAACAGCAGCAGCGTCAGGTTGAAAAGGAAGAGAGCAAATATACTGCTGAAATCGGAAAGGTACAAGCGCAACTTGCAGAACTTTCGCCAGATGATGAGAAATCCAAAACATTAGAAGCCAAAATTGCTGAACTTCAAGCGCAGCTGGCAGCAGTGGAACAAAAGAAAGAAGAGATTATTTCCCGACAGAATGGTAAGGCTGGCTATGTTTACGTCATTAGCAACCTCGGCTCGTTTGGTGATAAGACGTTTAAGATCGGCATGACACGCCGCCTTGATCCGATGGATCGCATCAAGGAACTTGGGGATGCTTCGGTTCCGTTCTCGTTCGATGTCCACAGCTTTATTTTCTCAGATGACGCTGTAGGCTTAGAATCTGAACTGCATAAGCGGTTGGACAGCAAACGAAAGAATAAGATCAACCTCCGAAAGGAATTTTTTGATATTTCTCTTGATGAACTGGAGCGGCTTGTTCAGGAGATCAATCCCGCCGCAGAATTTAACCGCACTATGCTGGCTACTGAGTACCGCCAATCTCAGGAGATGCTGCAATAAAGGATTTCATGTGCAAAATCTAGACTCCGTGTTTTGCACGATACTAAAGCCCTTCCCGCCCTTCCCCGGGCGGGAAAAAATTCACCCGCATAATCGAACATTCGTTTTATTTCTCACTTTTCTGAGGTGATTCCCATGAAAATCGCAGCTGCATATATCCGTGTTTCCACCGACGATCAGGTCGAATATTCGCCGGACAGCCAGCTCACAGAAATTCGGAAATATGCCAAAGCGCATGACATGACCGTCCCGCCCGATCTCGTGTTCGTCGATGAGGGCATCAGCGGCAAAAACACTGCAAAGCGTCCTGGCTTCAATGCCATGATCGGCGCAGCCAAAACAAAGCCGCGCCCCTTTGATGTTGTGCTGCTCTGGAAATTCTCACGCTTTGCCCGCAATCGTGAGGATAGTATTGTGTATAAGTCCATGCTGCGCCGCGAACTCGGCATTGATGTCGTGTCAATCAGCGAACCGATTGGCGATGATAAAATGTCAATCTTGTTTGAAGCAATGATTGAAGCCATGGACGAGTATTATTCGATCAACCTTGCCGAAGAAGTCCGCCGTGGCATGACCCAGCGCGCCAAAGAGGGCGGCTTCAACACCTATGCACCCTTCGGCTACCGGCTGGAAAATAAACAGTACGTTCCCGATCCGGATACCGCACCGGTTGTCCGCAAGATTTTCGCAGACTTTCTAAACGGCTTGTCCATCAACGCAATGGTGCATCAGATTAACGATCTGGGAATCCGCACCCGTTTTGGAAACCGTTTTGACCGTCGAAATGTTGAATATATTTTGAAGAATCCGGTTTATATCGGCAAAGTGCGCTGGACACCGACCGGCAGAGTAAACCGTCATGAAAGCAAAGATACCATCGTGACCGACGGCACCCATGAACCGCTGATTACGTTGGAAACCTTTCAGGCTGCACAGGCGAAGCTGGAGCAGCAGCGCCGTGCATATGGACGTTATCATCGTGAGGACGGCAAACCGTTCATGCTCAAAGGGATCGTCAAATGCAGCAGCTGCGGCGGCACTCTTGTTTCTGCACCGGCAAGCAAGGGACTGCAATGCCATAACTACGCCCGAGGACAATGTCCGCAGTCGCATTATATTTCCCTGCCGTTCATCACCGCTGCGGTCATCAATCAGATTACCGATGATTTCACATCCATGAATTTCTCCGTGCTCAGTACCGACGGCACACGCATCCGCAACGATGCAGATACCTCTATCATTGACCGCCAGATTGAACGGGAACGCATGAAGCTGCGCCGCATCCGAGATGCTTACGAATCCGGCATTGACACACTGGAGGAATACCGTGAAAACAAGCGGCGTATCACCGAGCAAATCGAGCGTCTGGAGAGCAGCCGTCCGCAGCCGCAGGAGGTCATCAGTACCGCCGAGTTCGTCCGCCGCCATATGGCAGACCTCGAAAAGCTCAAGCGCGACGACGTCCCCGACGATGAGAAAAACAAAGTGCTCTCCTCATTTGTTCAGAAAATCATCTTCGACCGTGAAAATACCGCATTTACAATCCTATATCGTGCAATATAACCGACTATATCCTTGTGATATTCGGTCCACCAAGCTGGGTAATAATCAATTTTGCGAGTGCAGGATCCGGATTTTTAATCTTCACCGGATACTGCAATTTTTTTTCGTAATCCCACATCAGTTATCGACTCCTTCCCACGGCCACGGATCTTCAATCCAGTTCCATTTCGTCATATCACCGGCATGCTCCATGCGAAGCGGACCAAAGTTAGATTCGTACTCACGGACCGCCTGATCATACAGCGCTTTTGTTTTTTTCTGATATGCCAGCGCAGAAGCATCCCGCGGATGCCCGTTGAGAAACAGCCCATTATCCAGCATTGCAAATCCGTACATGCGCACTTTTTGCAGCATTTTTTCACGGTCAGTCATCTTGGGATCGCCTCCTCTCCCAAAAACGGCTTGTCGAGCGATGGGAATACGGTGCCGCGCCGCAGCGCCATCTCAAACTCGTAAGGTTCCTCCCATGTTTGCCGCGGCACAAATCCCATTGCGAGCGCGAGCAGGCGCGGGTCAATACTATCATTTGGGATGTGCGGCTTGTTGTTTTCCGGTGATTCCGGACAGCCGGTATTCCCTGCGCATCCCCATTGTACGGTATCACCGCTTTGATCCATCTGCGATGTTCCGGAATTCACCATGTCTCCATAAGGCTGCATTGTCTTCAGCTCAATGCGCTTCAAATCGGCATTCGGCCACGGAATCGATGCATCCTCTCCCCTGTTTGCCGGGGAGGGACGTTTCTCCTGCATATCCATAAGCAGAAAACTCCTTTTTTCATTCAATTCGGCGCGATTCGCGCCTGTTTCATCCTATGAGGGGGGCATGTTTCCTGTTCCTGTGTCAGAATCATCCGCCAAACCCGTCCGATGAAAATTTGCGCTTTTTTCTTAAAAAAACACGCCATTCGTGCTATACTAGAAATAAGAAACACATGGAGGTTATGATTATGCTAGATACAATCCGCAACGATGCCGCCGCCGCAATGCAGGCGCTCATTGATGTTTCCAAACTTCAGCCCGGCGATCTTGTCGTGGTTGGCTGCTCATCAAGCGAGGTCTGCGGTCATAAAATTGGCACTGACTCCAGCCCCGAGGTCGCTCAGGCGATTGTGGACGGAATTTTACCCGTATTGCGCCGCAACAATCTATTCCTTGCTGCGCAGTGCTGCGAACATCTTGGCCGCGCACTCATCCTCGAATCGGAAGCCGCCGCACGTTACCATCTTGCACGTGTGAATGTCATCCCGCAGCCTAAAGCCGGCGGTTCTTTCGCTACTGCTGCTTATGCCGCATTCGAGCATCCGGTTGCCGTGGAAACGCTGCACGCGCAGGCCGCTGCCGGTCTTGATATCGGCGGTACGCTGATCGGCATGCACCTGCGTCCGGTTGCGGTTCCGGTGCGCCTGCCCATGCGTCAGCTTGGAGAGGCACTGCTGATTGCAGCGCGTACCCGTCCGAAATTTGTCGGCGGCAGCCGTGCAGTCTATGATGACGCACTGCTTTAATTCATCCAAAGGAGTACGCTTATGACCATCAAAGCCGTTTTATTCGACCTTGACGATACACTTTATAGTGATTTTGACACCTGTGACCAACTCGGCATGGATGCTGCGGGCCGCTATGCAGCGGAAGCCATCGGCATCCCTGCGCAAAAAGCAGCAGAAGCCATGCGCAGCGGACGGATGATGCTGCGCGACACTTCGCGCGACGAACCGGAAAGTCATGACCGCGTGCTGTTTGCAAAGCTGGGATTAGAATCCATCGGCATCAATCCCATCCCCTATGCCGAGGGGATGCACGAAGCCTACTGGAACGCCGTGCTCGATCATATGGTCATCCGCGAGGGCGCTTTGGACCTGCTGACCCGTTTGAAAGATGCCGGAATTCCGGTCGGGATCTGCACCAATATGACCGCCGGCATCCAGATGCGCAAGCTCTGCCGTCTGGGACTTGCCGATGTATGCGGAAACCTGATTACCAGTGAGGAGGCAGGCAGAGACAAACCCCATCCGGAAATTTTTCAGCTCGCACTGCGCCGTCTGGGAAGCAAAGCCGAAGAAACCCTTATGGTGGGAGATAATCTGAATCACGATGTGCGCGGCGCACTGTCTGCTGGTCTGCCCGCGCTCTGGCTCAACTGGAAGCACAAAAATCTGTCCTTTGATGACGGCGAGTTCTTAACCGCATTCACCTTCCCCGAAGCCGCGGCTGAAATCGCACATCTTTGCGGGCTGTAAATCATATTTATAGGAGGAAAATTCTTTATGCACCATCAGATGCGGCCGCGCGGCGTTTGCGCGCGTCAGATTTCTTTTGATTTGGAGGGCGATGTCCTGCACAACGTCCAGTTTGTCGGCGGCTGCTCCGGCAATTTGCAGGGCATCAGCCGCGCTGTGGAGGGCATGACGGTCGAACAGGTCGAGCGTCTGTTCCGCGGCATTGACTGCGGCGGAAAGGGCACCTCATGTCCCGACCAGCTTGCAGCGCTCGTGCGTCAGGCATACAACGAGCAGACAGGCGCTTAATCTCAGGAGGGTATCACCATTGAAACACATCCTGTTTTTTGGGGATTCCAACACATGGGGATTCGACCCGCGTACCGGAGCGCGTTATCCGGCTTCTGTACGGTATCCCGGTCTGCTGCGCACGATGCTGCCTGCCGATTACGAGATCATTGAGGCAGGACTGAATGGGCGTACCACTGCGTACAGCGATGGCTATGACGGTTGGAGCAGCGGCAGCGAAGCGCTGCCCATGGTACTCAAAACCCATGATCCGCTCGACCTTGTGGTTCTGATGTTAGGAACGAACGACCTGAAAACCCGTCTTGGATTGACGCTTGATGATGTGGTCAAGGGTATGCGCCGTCTGGTGAACATCGTGCACAGTCCGGGCATGTGGAATCTGCGTCATGCGCCGCGGGTGTTGGTCATTGCACCCATGCACCTAAATGGTGAGACGCTGCTGCATTCTCCATTCGGTGATGTATTCGGCGCCCGCTCGGTGGATTTGTCCCGCCGCTTAGGCTCCGCATTTGAGGCGTTATGTACAGCAGAAAAATGCTGTTTCTTCGATGCGGGGCAGCTCGGTCCGGTTACGTCCTCGGACGGTGTACATATGAGCCCTGCCGACCACCGCCGCCTTGCCGAAATGCTGGCGCACATTGTACCGTCTATCGTGTAAAATCAATTTCAAGAGGCAACGCCATGCTCAAAGAATTCAAGGAATTTGCGCTCAAGGGCAATGTCATCGATATGGCAATCGGCGTCATTGTCGGCGGCGCATTCGGTAAAATCGTGACCTCTCTGGTCAACGATATCATCATGCCGGTGTTCGCATTTCTAACCTCAGGTATGAGTGTGAAGGAGTTGGCTTATACATTCCCCGGTTCGGAAGCAACCATCGCCTACGGTGTTTTCCTACAGAATGTAATCGACTTCCTTCTGATTTCAATCAGCATCTTTGCATTCGTCCAACTGGCAAACCGGATGCGCAGAAAACATGAACCCGCCCCGGAGCCGGAAAAGCCTGCCGGTCCGACCACGGAAGAGCTGCTCGCCGAAATCCGCGACCTGCTCAAGCATCCGTAAAAAGAGCCTTCCCGCCTTGAACCACTTCCGTTCAGCCGGGAAGGCTTTTATATAAATCTGTCTCCATATGCAGGTTCAAAAATTTTCACGGGAGATTTGTTTGTTTTTTTCTCCTGAAATGCCCAAAAATATGATATACTATAAATAGTTCCTATCCCGTTCCCCGGGTGACCCGCAAAGGCGGATTCGCAAAACAAGGAGGATTGAAATGAAAAACATTCTGTTTGTCGCTTCTGAATGCGTTCCATTTGTAAAAACGGGCGGTCTGGCTGACGTTGTCGGCGCGCTGCCCAAGTCGCTCGACCGCAGCAAGTATGATGTGCGCGTCGTGCTGCCTGACTATGCCTGCATTCCGGACAAATTCCGCAGTCAGTTCCGTTACGTTCACCATTTCTACATGGACCTCGGTCATTTGGGCAACATCTATGTGGGCGTGATGACCTATGAAATGGACGGCGTTACTTATTATTTGATCGATAACGAGCACTATTTCTGCGGGGAAAAGCCTTACGGCGATATCCACTGGGATATTGAAAAATTCTGCTTTTTCTCCAAGGCTGCCCTCGCCATTCTGCCGGTGGTCGGTTTCCATCCGGATGTCATCCACTGTCACGACTGGCAAACGGGCGTCGTACCGGTGTTCCTGCACACGCTTTTCAAATCCAATCCGTTCTATCACGGCATCCGCACCATTATGACCATCCACAACCTCAAATTCCAAGGGGTTTGGGATATTCAGACGCTCAAGCTGTACACCAACCTTCCGGATGAAGTTTTTCTGCCCGACCGCATGGAGTTCAAGCGCGACGCCAATATGCTCAAGGGCGGTCTGGTCTATGCCGACCGCATCACGACAGTTTCGGACACCTATGCCGAGGAAATCAAAATGCCGTACTACGGCGAAGGCTTAGACGGCCTGCTCCGCGCCAAATCAGACACGCTCTCGGGCATTGTCAATGGCATCGACTACGACATTTACAACCCTGCCACCGACCACAAACTGTTCCAAACTTATACAACCGAATCCTTCCGCCGCGGAAAGGCTGCAAACAAGGCGCAGCTCCAGAAGGAACTCGGTCTGCCAGTCGATCCGGAAGTCATGATGGTTGCCATGATTACCCGCCTGACCGACCAAAAGGGTCTGGATCTGGTCGAGTGGGTGCTCGGTCGGCTGCTCGATTCCCGCATCCAGTTTGTTGTCATTGGTACCGGCGACCCGCGCTACGAAAACCTGCTGCGCCACTATGAATGGTCGCACAAGAACAAGGTTTCGGCAAATATCTACTTTAACGATGAACGCGCGCACAAGCTGTACGCCGCTGCGGACGCCATGCTCATGCCGTCCCGCTTTGAGCCGTGCGGTCTGACCCAGCTCATTTCCCTGCGCTACGGCACTGTGCCGATTGTGCGCGAAACCGGCGGATTGCGCGATACGGTGCAGCCATACAATCAGTTTGCCGGCACCGGCACCGGATTCTCCTTTGCCAACTACAACGCCGACGAGATGCTGGGCACCATTTTCTATGCCGAGCAGATCTTCTACGATGACCGCGAGGCGTGGGACGCAATGGCGAAGCGCGGCATGGAGGCGGATTTCTCGTGGAATGAGTCCGCGAAAAAATACGAAGCCCTCTACGATTCCCTCTGTTAAATTCGGACGCCCTCCCTGCTGCGGAGGGCGTTTTTCTCATTTAAACCAGTTAAAATGTTCTCTATTTTCTTGGCGCCGCCGCGATTTTGTAAAATCTTGCGGAATGTTTTTGACGCTCTTGACAAGGGGTTAGCAATCGCATACAATATAAAATGTTAACCGAGGGAAACATCTTGAAAACCATTGATAGAAACTGAGGGACTGACTATGAAAACCCTTGCAAACCTGAAACCCGGACAGCACGGCGTCGTGCGTGAACTGACCGCAGAGGGCGCCGTCAAACAGCGCTTTTTGGATATGGGCATCACACGCGGTGTGACCATCACGCTCGAACGGCGTGCGCCGTTTGGTGACCCGCTGGCTGTGCGTCTGCGTGGATACAGCCTGTCGCTGCGCAAAGACGAAGCGCAGAAAATCTGCCTGGAGGATTGGACCTAACCGCCTATGAAACAGAAAACCATTGCCATCATGGGCAATCCGAACAGCGGCAAAACCACGCTGTTCAACAAACTGACCGGCTCCAACCAGCATGTCGGCAACTGGCCGGGCGTGACCGTGGACCGGAAAACCGGTCAGATTCATCATGCGGGCAAAACGATCGATGTGGTTGACCTGCCCGGCATTTACTCGCTTTCCCCCTATACGCAGGAGGAAATCATTGCACGTGAGTTTGTGCTTTCCGATGAACTGGACGGCATCCTCAACATCGTCGATGCTGCCAACATCGAGCGGAATCTCTATCTGACCATGCAGCTTATTTCTCTGGGGCTTCCCATGGTGATTGCGCTGAACTTTATCGATGACTGCCGCGCACAGGGCATCCAGATTGACTGCGATGCCATGAGCGAAGCGCTCGGCGTGCGCGTCATCCCAATCTCCGCCCGACGCGGAGAAAATATGAACGAACTGCTCGACGCGGTCGCCGGGGAAATGCACCCCCCTGCACGGCAGCCCGCCTATCTGCACGGGGTGGGCGCAGCAGTGCGTCAGGTATCCACCCTGCTCGAACCTTTGCCGCTGCGCCGTGCCAGCCTGCCCTTTTATGCGTGCAAGCTGCTCGAGGGCGACAGCCATGTGCAGCAATCCATCACGCTGCCCGAGAACATCCGGCACGAAATTTCTCATATCGCAATCGGTCTGTGCAGCCATCAGAATTCGACCGATAACCAGATGATTATGGCTGATGTGCTGTACGATTTTATTGAAGGCGTTGTTCAGAAAAGCTACAGGCGTCCGGTCAATCCGCCGCTGACTGTCACCGAGCGCATTGACCGCATCGTAATGAACAAATGGCTCGCGCTTCCGATTTTTGCACTTCTGATGAGCATCATGTTCCTAACCACATTCGGACCGTTCGGCTCGTTCCTCATGGATACGCTTGATGGACTGATTCAGGGGCAGCTCTCCCCCGCTGTCGAAGCCATGCTGCTCCGCGCAGGGGCATCCGACTGGGTCATCGGTCTGGTATGTGACGGCGTCATCGTCGGCGTGGGCGGCGTGGTCAGCTTTCTGCCGCAGATTATTATCCTGTTCTTTTTCCTGTCCATTCTGGAGGATACCGGCTATCTCGCGCGCATCGCGTTCATTATGGACACCCTGCTGCGCAAAATCGGGTTGTCCGGCAAATCGTTCGTCCCCATGCTGATGGGGTTTGGATGTACAACCCCAGCTGTTATGGCGGCGCGCACGATGGAAAACGAAAAGGACCGCCGTATGACCATTATGCTCACGCCATTCATGTCGTGCGGCGCGAAACTGCCGGTATACGCGCTGTTTGCAGGCGCATTCTTCCCGGAGCATGCCGGGCTTGTGACGATTAGCCTGTATCTGCTCGGCATCGTGATGGCGATTGTCGCCGGATTCTTGCTGAAAAAAACGGTGTTCCGCGGCGTATCCTCGGGATTCGTCCTTGAACTGCCGACCTACCGGCTGCCTACCTTCAAGGGCACGGTGCGCAATATGCTTGACCGCGCGAAAGACTTTCTAACCAAAGCAGGCACAATCATCTTCCTGATGAGCGTTGTCATTTGGCTGCTTCAAAACTTTACCCTCACATTTACAGTGGCGCAGAGTTCGGCTGACTCCATCCTTGGACAGTTTGGTCAAATGATCGCCCCGGTATTTGCTCCCCTTGGGTTTGGCTCCTGGGAGGCTGCGGTATCGCTGCTGACCGGTCTGGTTGCTAAAGAAGCCGTGGTTTCTACCCTGTCTGTCCTGTTCGGTGCGGGCGGCGACAACGCCATGCTGTCTGCCATCCTTGCAGACACGTTCACCCCGCTGGCTGGATACTGCTTTCTGGTCTTTACCCTGCTCTACATGCCGTGTATGTCGGCGTTCGCGACCATCAAACGGGAAATGGGCGGTTGGCGCTGGGCATTCGGTTCGGCAGCCCTGCAAATTTCACTCGCATGGCTGACTGCATTCCTCATCCACACCCTCGGCAGTCTGATACTGTTCTGAGCAGGAGGTTTATATGGCTCACATTCGTGAATCCGGTGAAAATTATCTGGAACTGATTCTGGATATTTCGCGCGAACAGGACTCGGTGCGTTCGATCGATATCGCGCGGCGTATGGGCGTGTCACGCGCATCCGTTTCCAAAGCGCTCAGTGTACTGCGCGATGCCGGCATGGTGGAACCTGCATATTACGGCAAAGTCGTTTTGACCGAAGCCGGAAAAAAACGTGCAGCCGAAATACGCTGCCGGCATGAACTCATTCACCGGTATCTGGTCGAAGTACTTGGCGTACCGCAGGAAATCGCAGAGGCTGACGCCTGCCGCATGGAGCATGTTGTCAGCGCGGAAATGCTTTCCTGCCTGCGTGCAGCACTGGAACAATAGCAGCAATCCCCCGGACTCCGGGGGATTTTCTCCGTTCGGCAGCAAAGCTGAACCCCATCCCTCATTGAAAGGAGATCTCCACATGATCAAACTGGTTGCCGCCGATTTGGACGGTACGCTGCTGGACAGCAAAAAGCAGCTTTCTCCGAACCTTCCCCAAATTTTGCTCCGTCTTTCCGACAAGGGCATTCGCTTTACACCTGCATCCGGACGGCAATATTATAACCTAATCGAACTATTTCCGGGACTTGAGCACGAATTAACCTTCATTGCAGAAAACGGTGCAATTACGGTTGACCGCGGCGAAACCTTGTTCGTTGATGAAATCCCGCCTGCCGATTTGGTGCGTCCACTTACACTTATGCGTAAAGTACAAGGCGTTTACATCGTGCTTGCAGGCGAAAAAAGTGCGTACTATGCGGATAATGACCCCGTGTTTTACGAAAATGCACATATGTACTACACCCGCCTAAACCATGTTCCGAACTTACTTGATGCGGCGGAAAAGGACCGCATCTGTAAGATTGCTGTCTTTCAAAAGGGTGGCGCCGAGCACGGCTGTTATCCCCTGCTCCAGTCCTGCTCCGACCGGTTTCAGGTCGTGCTTTCGGGTTCCGATTGGGTAGACCTGATGAATCCGGGGGTGAGCAAAGGGCGTGCCATGCGTGTGCTTCAGCACAAACTCGGCATCACACCCGACGAGTGCATGGCGTTCGGAGATTATCTCAACGATGTCGAGCTTCTCCAATCTGTGACATACTCGTTCGCCATGGAGAATGCCCATCCTGACCTCAAGGCAATCAGCCGTTCTCTCGCGCCTTCTAATGATGCAGATGGTGTAGTCCGTACACTGCAAGCCCATCTGAACTTGTGATATCTGACAAAAATTCACGCACCTGCTTGACATCTGTATCGACGGGTGTAAAATAAAAATATCTCAACAGAGTAGGAATCCGTGCGTCAAGTGTCGGTGGAACGGGGAGTTGTCCGCCGAACGAAAGAGCCTCCTCCTTTTCTCCCTAAAGGAAAGGGGGCAAAAGAAACTTTACCGCTGTCTCTGCGATGCAGCAGCGGGATTTTCGGTCTCTGCGATACCGGTTCCGCATCCCGCTGTTACATATGGATGAGGGACACCTCGAAATGTGTAGCAACAACATTTTGGAGGTGTTTTTTTATGTCTAAACTGATTGATCTGTTCCGCAGCTCTGCGCGTGAACTGAAAACCACCCGCTGTCTGGCACTCACGGCGCTGTTTATCGCGCTGAATGTCATGATGGATTTAATGAATCTGCGTATCCAGCTCACACCGAGCCTGCGCATCGGGTTTGGCTTTCTGTGCAATGCATCCATTGGCATGCTGTTCGGTCCTGTTGTCGGCATGGCGTCCGGCTTCTGCACCGATGTGCTCGGCTATTTGGTGAATCAAGGCGGCGGATTTTATTTTCCGGGTTATACGCTGACTGCTGTTTCCGGCGGGCTGATCTGGGGGCTGTGGCTGTACCGTCCGCAGGGCGGCATCGCAGACGAAAGCCGCAAAAAGCGTATTCTGCGTGTTGTCGGCGCCAAAGCATCTATTAACCTCATTTGCAACATCGGTCTGAATACGCTGTGGCTGACCGTCACCGGCGGCAAAGCGCTGTCGCTGCTGCTGCCTGCACGCGTGGTAAAAAATGTGATTCTTTTGCCGTTTGAGTGCATCCTGTTGTTCCTCGTAGTCGAATTTGTTTTGACCCTTCAGCGTTCGCTTGCGCATACCGCACGCAGCTAAATACAAAATCTTGTGCCCCTTCTCCCCCGGAAGGGGCATTTTGCTTGAATTCTACATTTTAACGTCAAAGAACTTTACAATTTGTAATATCTTCGGTATAATATAAATACTTTTATGACGGAGTTTGACGAAGATGGCGAGCGATTTTTCACGCACCTTAGCGCTTTTGCGTAAAGAAAAGAAAATAAGCCAGCGTACAGCCGCAGGCGACCTGGAAGTCTCCCAGGCATTGCTCAGCCACTACGAAAACGGGCTGCGCGAGCCTGGGCTTGGTTTTGTTGTCCGTGCAGCAGACTATTACGGCGTTTCCTGCGATTATCTCCTTGGACGCAGTATGGCACGTGACGGCTCTGCGGTCGCACCCAGCCGGATACGTGCAGTCTCTGCGGATGCAGTGGATGCCGCAGAAGACGATACGCTTGCATTACACCGCAAGCTGGTTGTCAATTCCGCCGCACTTCTTTTTGAAATTGCCGCGCAGAGCGGTTCGGGGCAGCTTTCTGCCGAAATTGCTTCCTATCTCTCTTTGGCGATTTATAAGGTCTTTCGATATTTATATATGGCTGACCCAGAGAGCGTTGAAGCCGCTTTCCGGACCCCTTCTACCCAGTTTGACGGTCTGTGCAATGCGCAGATGGCGCTCAGCGAACTGCGCATCCGTGCCGCAGCGCAGGGCGCAGGCGGATTCGGACTGGAATGCGAAGACATCAAGCTGCCGACACTTGCGCCGGCTGATTTAACGCGCAATTTCCCCGGTCTTTCCCAGTCCTTGCTGACTCTTTTGCAATCCGTAGCGGATATGATTGAGCCATATCAGAACAGCAAGCGCGGCGCAGAAAAACGCGGAAAATAATTTTCGCGTTTTTTTGCAAAAAGTTGTTGACATCCAGCATATGATATGATAAGATAAATAACGTCGCTGAGGTAAGTAAGAACTTGCGAACGGCACGCTGGTGTAGCTCAGTTGGTAGAGCAGCTGATTTGTAATCAGCAGGTCGGGGGTTCAAGTCCGTCCACCAGCTCCACATTCTTTCTTTTACAAAAGAAAGAATGCAAAGAACATTTCACTTGCGGCTTACGCCGCACACCAACTTCATATGGGAGGTTTCCCGAGTGGCCAAAGGGAACAGACTGTAAATCTGTCGTCTATGACTTCGGTGGTTCGAATCCACCACCTCCCACCATTTACTTTCTTTTATAAAAGAAAGTAAACAAAGAAAATTTCATTTGCGGCTTGCGCCGCGCACCAACTGCATATGGGAGGTTTCCCGAGTGGCCAAAGGGAACAGACTGTAAATCTGTCGTCTATGACTTCGGTGGTTCGAATCCACCACCTCCCACCACCAGAACAGATCATCTTTTTGATGGTCTGTTTTTTTCTGTTTCATTTCAATGACAACTTACAAAAACGCCGGCAGAAAAAAACTGCCGGCGTTTTGCCGCAGCGTAAGCTGCAAGTGAAATTTCTTTTCATCTACTTTTCTTTATAAAGAAAAGTAGGTCATCGATTGACGAACGCCCAAGGCTCGGTAAAATCTTCACCATAGTTCTCGGTTTCCGGCGGTTGTCCGCTTTCGCGCCGTTTCTGTACGACACGCTCCCGCGCCTGTTCTACCTCGTCCATCAGTCGTTCTACCTCAGCAGCTGTTTCCTCCATCCGTGTATGCAGGCGTTTATGCTCCGCATCCATCCAGCCATCCTTTTCCTCAATCTCCTTGCCCTGTCCCTGCGCCTCTTTGAGCAGCACACGCAGACCATCTAGGTCCGCTGTTTTGTTCTCCACTTCCTCTTCAAGTTGGCGGATGCGCTCATGCATCTGGTCGACTTCTTCCTGATGCTGTGCAATCAGCTTTTCCAGATGGGAGACCTCTGCACGATTCTCTTCCAGCGCAATTTTCACCTGACTCTGCTCATGTTCATGCGCCTTCACATCACGGCTCGCCTGCTCCCAGAGCACAGTGGACTTGCGCAGATGCTCCTCGATGTGGAGCACCTCATCAATCGGTTCCAGCTTGTCCACACACAGCAAACCGGCAACCGTCACATCATCTCCCGTGCCGCGGCGGCTCAATTCAGGCAAGTATTCTGCCACCGCACGTTCCAGCCCCGGTCTGCCGTCGGACAGATAAATAGACGAAAGCGTCTGACAGAAGCCATAGGTGCCATCCATGTCAGGATATGCCCCTTCTACTCCATCGCTGCACAGGAACACCGCCGCAGGAGGCGTTTCGCTGAAGCAATGACGGAATTCATCCGCTGCATTTTCATCACAGATTGAAGTCGTAATATTCGCCACGCAGCGCTCATCCCATGGAATTGGCTGTTCACAGGAGCCATCCGTGCGCACTGCGATGCACCGTCCATCCCCTTGATGCAGACCAATCCAATATTTCTCGGTCACGAGCGCCGCAATCATCGTCGTGCCATAGGCGCGCTCTACGCCCTGCCCTTCTAAGTACTGCTGCCGCGCCGCCTGACTTACGCCCTCCATTTGAGACTCCGCGATTGGGTCATCAAACAGGTCAGCTTCGATAGACTCTTTCCACTTTGCAAGAATCTTTTCAAACAACGCGCGCAGCAAGGCGCGGCGCTCTCCCAAATCGCGCAGCTGGGAAACCTGCGCCTCCGCGCCGAATTCCATCAGCGCCGCCGCGGTCGCCTGCACGATAAAGCGCGCTCCCCGGTCACTGCGGTAATAATCCGCGCCGCCGTGACCATCTGCCACAACAATCACCGAGCAGCCGGGGGATGCATCGGTTGCAAGCGCGAAATCCTGACAAACCGTACCCGATTTTACATGACGATGTCCTCTCTCTACGCGGGAAAATGCACGATAACTCTGCATAGCCGTCCCTCCTTTGAAATACGGCGGGCACTGCTGCCGCATGCCGCATGAATTCTAATCTTCTTCTATTATACTTCGATTTGCACGGCAGAGCAAGAAAAAGCCGAATATCACCTTTTTCTCCAGAAATAACGAACAACCCCGACCAAAAATGTCGGGGTTGTATTGATTGCTATACAATCTGTACGATAAGTGCATTCAGTTCAGACTGCTCGTTTGCGTGTTCCCGCTCCAAATCGTGCAGCATCTCGTTCAGTCGCGCCAGCACTTCTTCAATCTGGGTACTGGCATCATGTACCTGTGCTTTTGAACGTCCAATTTGATCCATTACCGCCCAATCTGTAAACAGGTTGTCAAAAAAGTAATCGGCAAAACGCAGAAATCCATCTACACCAACCTGAACCTCTGCCTGAATCGTTACATCAGCAAGTTCGGTTTTGAACCGGCGCAGTGCGCTTTGCAGCTGACCGATCTGCTGCTGTGCACTGTCCAGATGCTCATATTTGATGAGATCTGTCAAAAGACCGCCGCCAAGCATATCCCAAGTGCCCCAGTCTTGCGCACTGTTCAGGCAAGACAAAACCTGCTCCGCCGCGGCATGCGCTGATTGTCCGGCAGCGATGGCTTCCTGAATTTCCTGCTTTTTACCTTCAATTTGTGCAAGGCGATATTCTGCACGCAGAATCTCATCTGCTTCTGCACCTCCCGACTGCTTCACCGCCTGCGCCTTTGCTTGCAGCAGAGCATCATATTGCGCTTCGCAGTCGTGCAGCTGTGCCAGTTCTACTTCACATTGCGCAAGGTCACGTTCTGCCGCCGCGAGTTCATGTGCTGCCGTGTCGTATTTCACCCGTGCAGCGTAGGCTTCTGCGCGTTCTTTGTCCAGCCTTTCGTCCATTTTCCCGATCACGCCGTAAAAAAACGCAGCAAGGCTATGCCCCTCCAGACGTTCAACGTCATTCTGCTCCTCCAACTTGATCTTCTCAAGCATTTGGACACGTGTAGACAATGCATCACACTGCGCACGCAGTTCTTTTTGCACTGCCTTTAACCGTTGTTTCCGCGCGGTCTGCCGCCGGAGTTCCAACAGTTGATCCTGATTTACAAACACCAATCCTTCCCCCTTTAGCAGCCGCTCAGCGCAGCTCTTACAAATGAACCGGCGTATCCGCTGCCGTGATCGCAGCCGTAGACACGTGATTGACGCGCAGGTCACGCAAAATAAGCGTAAGCGCCGCGTTGGTCGAACGGGTATGGTGCATCCCAAGTACCGTTGTAGCAGTCGTGCCGTCAAATGAACGCAGCATCAGGTCTGCCACCCGGCTGGCGCTCTGCGTCTGGTCATCTGCGACGATGGTCGCGTCCCACAGCCGATAACCGCCCGAAGCAGCGGCCGCACGCTGTTTTTCTGTCAATTTGCCGCTTCCGCCTTCTACGGAAATCAGACGGGTCACAATGCCAGTCATCTCAAACAAGCGCTCATTTGCCGCAGTCAAAATTCCCGTCTCATCAAACCGTTCAATCGGCACCAGAAACCCTACGGAATGCCCTTCTCCAACGATGGCACGCACCAAATCGGCATCCCATTCGCCCTCCACAGGCAGGAAAAATGTTGTATGACGATTGTACATCGACAGCGTATTCAGTAGATCTTCCGAATATTCATTGGGTGCGCCTGCAAAGGTCAGGTAAATCAGTTCCGGACGAATGGCAGCAGGCTCAATCGGCTGCTCCGGCGGAACCGGTTCGGGTTTTGTCGGGTCAGGCTCCGGCTCAACCGGACGCGGCGGCTCCGGCGGACCGATATACTCTTCTACAATGTCCTCCTTTTCCTGTTCGGACTGGGTCACAAAAGAAGAATCGGACAGCATCGCATTTTCGTCACAGATGCGCAGAACCTGATGTTCCCCTGAAATCAATGAAAACGACAGCCCATACACCCCGCATACCAATTTAACCGGCACATAAATCGTGCCGTTAATCGGATACGCCGGCTGAGAATAGCTGTTCATATTCTGATCATACACATAACCCTGGGACACTGAAAAGGTCAGTGTGTTATTTTCTCCCTGCATCACAAGCAGATCGCCGCCCTCCTGCTCCGCAGCGGTCAGAGAAAAGGAGCGAAATACCGAATAGGGCACATACCACTCACCACTGCGTCTGGTCGGCATGGTGGATGATGCAAGCGGCAAAAATTCGTCATTGACCGCTGTCAGTATAATGGTGCTGGCACTGGCTCCCGGCACAAGTGCCACACACAGTGCAATACACAGGACAAGCGCACACAGGCGAAGCTTTCGCGGCATGGGTTTCACCTCAGTTTTTCCAATTTGTTTCCGGTCTGATTATAACATGAATCCGCGGCAAACGCAAAGCATTGCCGCTGCCTGTTCGACATGATATAATAAAAAAAACATGAATTCCAACTTTATACCATCTGAAAGGAGCGATCCCTATGTCTGTTTTCCGGCTTTTCAGCGTTCCTATTTTTTCGGCGGTTGCCGGTGTTCTGTCGTATTACGCAGTGATTTTTTCCGGACCGTTTTTTACGGTCATTTCGCCAGGCAATGTAATATCCACTGATCCAATCCGTATTCTTCTGGTCTATGGAATTCTGTTTTTTGGCGCACTTCTGGTTGGCGGTCTGCTCTTTTTCCGCCATATGACACGGCGGGAAATCGCAATTTCAGCTTCTCTGCTCGTTCTGTACGGCATCGTGCTCACCGTACTCCAACTGGTGCTTCAACCGATTTTAGGAACCTCTGTCGGATTTTCCATGTATGTTCTCTTCCGTCCGTTTGAATGGTGTCACTTTTTTGACCAACTTCTGTTCTCTTTATTAGACGTAAATATCTGGATTGGCGTTGCAGTTAACCTTCTCTCCCCTTACATGCTCGTTTTGTTCGGAAAAAAGACGGCGGATGCAGTAAAAAACTGACCGGATTTCGGCGGCTGCTCCGGTTTCCCTGCGTATGTCACTCCAAAAAAAATTCAGAAATCCCGCTGAAAGCTCTTGAAAATTGCTGCGCACGGCGTTAAAATAACAAGTAGTTTACAGATTTAATAAAGAAAAGAGTGACTTACCATGCTGAACATCAAATACGAGCTGGCAACCGAGAAAAAGCCCAAGCCGGACGAGAGCAATCTCGGCTTCGGAATCTACTACACCGACCACATGCTCGTGATCGACCACACCGAGGGCATCGGCTGGCACGACGCACGCATTGTGCCGTATGCACCGCTGACACTCGACCCGGCTGCCATGGTTCTGCACTATGCCATGGAATCTTTTGAGGGGATGAAGGCATACCGCACGCCGGATGGCTCCATCCAGTTGTTCCGCCCGGAGAAGAACGCGCAGCGCATGATTAACACCAACAAGCGTATGTGCCTGCCCACCCTGCCCGAGGAGGACTTCGTTCAGGCGGTGAAGGCGCTCGTGGAAACCGAAAAGGACTGGGTGCCGCATCAAGAGGGCACCAGCCTGTATATCCGCCCGTTTGTCATTGCAACCGAACCGCATCTGGGTGTCCGCACTTCCAAAACCCATCAGTTTATCATCATCTGCTCCCCGGTCGGCGCATACTACTCTACCGGCATCAACCCGGTTAAAATCTTTGTTGAGGATGAGTATACCCGCGCATGTCCGGGCGGCACCGGCTTTACCAAGTGCGGCGGCAACTATGCGGCTTCTCTGGTCTCGCAGGTCAAGGCACATGATCTCGGTTATGAGCAGACCCTGTGGCTCGATGGCGTGGAGCACAAGTATGTCGAAGAAGTCGGCTCAATGAACTGCTTCTTCAAGATCGACGGCACGGTTTACACCGCGCCCTGCGTTGGCACGGTTCTGCCGGGCGTTACCCGTATGAGCTGCATTGAGCTGCTTAAGAAGTGGGGCATCCCGGTTTCCGAGGACCGCCTGCCAATTGCCAAGGTCATGGAAGCTGCCCGGGACGGCAAGCTCGAGGAGGTATTCGGCACCGGTACGGCTGCCGTCATCTCTCCGGTTGGCGAGCTGCGCTATGAAGATCAGGTAGCATATATCAACGACGGCAAAATCGGTGAAATCACCCATAAGCTGTACAATACCATCACCGGAATCCAGTGGGGCAAGCTGCCCGATGATATGGGTTGGGTTACAAAGGTATGCTAAAACAAAAAGAGGCTGGACACAATCCAGTCTCTTTTTCTATGTCCGGATATAAAAAAGCACCCCACACAGGGTGCTTTTTCACGCAGAAAAATCAGTCCTCGATTTCGAGGTACTCAGCCAGATCCTTGAGCAGTGCAGTTGCGTCGATGTCGTCCTCGACAACCAGCTGCAGGGGCTCATTGAGGGACAGCAGGAACATACCCAGCAGGGACTTTGCGTCTACCATACCGCTCTTGCCGTGAATCCAGATGTCGAAGCCGTAACGGGTAACGATCTGGTTGATCTTCTGAATGTCTTCGGTATTTTTTACCTTAATAGCTCTGGTCATTGAAAACTGCCTCCTAATATTAGATGTCAGGTTCTTATCTTGACACCATTATAGCATAGCGCCGTAAAAAAGAAAGCCTTTTTTTTCACATTTTTCTTTTTCAGCATTTTCTTCTGTTCTGCCGATCTGTGTCTGTACTTTTCGTGCTTTTTATCCAAACTGTTTCGGTTTCTTGGATATATCCGCGCAATCCATTCAGCTTTTGAATCTTTTTGCCCGCTTTTTCAAATCCATATGTACGTTTTGCAAGAGATCTGCTCCGTCTGAAATAAAAAACTTTTTTGGCGTGAAGCGATAAAACCCTTGACCTCTTGACTTTTAACTGCTAAAATGTAAAACTATAAGAGGGGTCTCCTCCCTTGCTTTTATTTTACTCCAATCAAAAGGTGTGATATGTCATGAAAAAAACCAAAAGGCTGCTCTCCGCCGCGCTGGCAGGCGTAATGGCGCTGTCCATGACCGCATGCGGCGGCACCGAGTCCAATGGTTCCTCCGCTTCGGGCAGCAATTCCGGCGAAGCCGGTTCCTATACTATCGGCATCTGCCAGCTTCAGCAACACCCGGCACTGGACGCCGCGACCAAGGGCTTCCGCGACAAGCTCGATGCGCTGGTTCAGGCAGACGGCGGCAGCGTCGCATTTGAAGAGCAGAACGCTTCCGGAGATTCGGCAAACTGCACGCCGATCATCAACGGCTTTGTTTCGGGCGGCGTAGACCTGATTATGGCAAACGCGACCGCAGCGCTTCAGGCTGCACAGGCGGGCACTGCCGATATTCCGATCCTCGCGACCTCGATTACCGATTATGCAACCGCACTCGACATGGACGACTGGACCGGCACCACTGGTGTCAATATCTCGGGCACCACCGACCTTGCCCCGCTCGACGGTCAGGCTGATATGCTTGCCGAAATGTTCCCGGACGCAAAAAATGTCGGTCTGCTGTACTGCACCGCTGAGCCGAACTCGGCATACCAAATCAACACCATCAAGCCGATGCTGGAGTCCAAGGGCTATACCTGCACCGAATATGCATTCACCGACTCCAATGATGTCGCATCGGTTGCGCAGAGCGCGGCTTCTTCGAGCGATGTCATCTATATCCCGACCGACAATACTGCGGCTTCCTGCACCGAAACCATTGCAAACGTTGTGATTCCGGCAAAGGTTCCGGTCATTGCCGGCGAACAGGGCATCTGCGAGGGCTGCGGTGTTGCAACCCTGTCGATTGACTACTATGAACTGGGCGAAATGACCGGCGAAATGGCTTACGACATCCTCGTAAACGGTAAGGACCCTGCTGAGATGGAAATCCAGCCGGCGCCCAACTTCACCAAGATGTACAATGCTGCGAACTGTGAAGCGCTGGGAATTACCCCGCCGGAAGGTTACGAAGCAATCGCCGCAGAATAATCCTGTGGGAAATCAAAGAGAGGCGGAAATGCTTTCCGCTTCTTTTTGCATCCTAATTTCATGATCTGGGGGAATTTAAGTGATCTTTCTCGACAAACTGCTCAGCGCCATGCCGGGTGCATGTGCGCAGGGTCTCATCTGGGGGCTGATGGCAATCGGCGTCTATATCACCTACAAGGTGCTTGACCTTGCAGACCTGACCGTAGACGGCACGATGGCTCTGGGCGGCGCAGTTTTCATTGTGCTGACCACCGGCGGCATGAACATCTGGCTTGCGATGCTGTGCGCTTTCCTCGCCGGCATGCTGGCTGGCGCAGTCACCGGAATCTTACATACCTTTATGGGAATTTCGGCGATTCTCGCCGGTATTTTGACTCAGCTTGCGCTTTTTTCCATCAATCTGCGTGTCATGGACGGCAAAGCAAATGTCGCAATCAACCCGAACAAATATGACCTGATCGTTTCCCTGCGCAACGTCAAAGCGGCTTCACTGGAAAACCCGATTCTGGTCGTTGCGGTCTTTACCGTAATCCTGATTGCTGTATTGTACTGGTTCTTTGGCACGGAACTCGGCTGCTCCATCCGTGCAACCGGCGCAAACCCGAATATGAGCCGTGCCCAAGGCATCAATGTAAACCGCAATAAAATCCTCGGTCTAATGCTCTCAAACGGCATCGTCGCGCTGTCGAGCGCACTATATTCGCAGTATCAGGGCTTTGCGGACGTCAATGCCGGCCGCGGTGCGATTGTCATCGGTCTGGCTTCGGTTATCATCGGCGAGGTGATTTTCTCCCGTATTTTCCATAACTTCGCGCTCAAACTGCTCTCAGTTGCGCTCGGCGCTGTGATCTATTATATTATCATTCAGCTTGTACTGACGGTCAACCCCAACACCAACGACCTGAAACTGCTCTCCGCGTTGATTGTCGCAGTCTTCCTCGCAACTCCCTACTGGAAGAACAAGTACTTCTCCAAGCACACCAAGAAGGAGGGCAAGCCCCATGCTTGAAATCAAAGACGTTTTTAAGACTTTTAACCAAGGCACGGTGAACGAAAAGCGCGCAATCAATGGTCTGAACCTGAACCTTGCCCCCGGCGACTTTGTCACGGTAATCGGCGGCAACGGCGCGGGCAAATCGACCATGCTCAACCTGATTGCAGGCGTGTTCCCGCCCGATGAAGGCTTGATCCGCTTAAATGGATTCAACCTGACCCATCTGCCCGAGCACAAGCGCGCGCGGCTGCTCGGTCGCGTGTTTCAGGACCCGATGATGGGTACCGCCGCAAGTATGGGCATCGAGGAAAACCTCGCGCTGGCATACCGCCGCGGGAAATCCCGCGGTCTGCGTGCGGGCATTACGCAGGAGGAGCGCAAACTCTACCGTGAAAAACTCGCCATGCTCGGTCTGGGACTTGAGGACCGCATGACCAGCAAGGTCGGTCTGCTCTCCGGCGGTCAGCGTCAGGCGCTGACCCTGCTGATGGCAACGCTCAAAAAGCCCGATCTGCTGCTGCTCGACGAGCACACCGCTGCGCTTGACCCCAAAACAGCCGACAAGGTGCTCCAGCTCACCGAGGAGATCGTCGCGCGCGATCAGCTCACCACCCTTATGGTCACCCATAACATGAAGCACGCGATTCAGTACGGCAACCGTCTGATTATGATGGATGCCGGCCGCGTGGTGGTCGATATTTCGGGCGAAGAAAAGAAGCACTTACAGGTGCGCGATCTGCTCGAGAAATTCAACATCGAAAATGACCGCATGCTGCTGAGCGAGTAAGAAAAAGCTCCGGACACTGTCCGGAGCTTTTTTATCTTATCGAATAAAGTTCATCATGGTACGCGGATGGGTTTCCGGAGGATCGATTTTGCCCTTGGCAGCGTCAATTACCTTGACCATCCATGCCATATTGCGCGCGAGCTTTTCAACAACCTCGACACCCTCGATGTCCTGTACCGCCTCGCCCGGGTCTGCGCCGTGGACGACGTTCCAGTAGTCCGAGGTGACGATCACCATTTCCATCGCATCCATCAAGCCGAGCAGCTGCTGGTAGGTCTCCATACCGCCCGAGCGGCGCAGGGTGCACAGCGCAGCGCCAACCTTGTGATGGAACTGATTTTCGCCGCAGCAAGCCGCAAGCAGGATGCGGTCCATCACGCACTTCATGCTTCCCGCGATGCCGCCATGGTAAACCGGAGACGCGAGCAGGATGCCGTCCGCCTCGATGCACTTGTCAATAATCTCGTTGACCATGTCATCCTTTTGAACGCAGTGCAGCGAGCCGGTGTCCAGACAGTTGTAGCATGCCAGACATGGATGTACGTGCGCACCCGGCTGCACCACCTCAAAGTCGATGCCCTCTGCCTCGAACACCTTTGCCATGCGCGCGAGCACCTGTGCATTGTTGCCGTCCTTGCGTGGACTTCCGTTAATTGCCAAAATTTTCATTGTTCATCCCTCCATGTTCGTTCTCTTTACAATAACATATCGCTCTCATTCTGGCGGCGCGGCTTTAAGATGCCGCTTCGCAGCAGCAGGATATGATTGAGCACCGGTCCCAAAAGCAGCGTAATACTGGTCAGGTACAGCCACAGCATCAGTACAATAATTGTGCCGAGCGAACCATACAGCAGCGAATACCGTGCAATTTTGTCCACATAAAATGAAAAGCCCAGCGAGATCAGTACCCAGCTCCCAAACGAGAACAGTGCGCCGGGCAGCACCTGCCGGAATGTGAGCCGCAGGTTGGGCACCAGCCGGTTGACCAGCAGCACGAACAGGAACACGATGCTGACCGCAAGCGGCATCGAAGCGCTCTCAAACGCGCGAGTCACCATCTCCGGAATCGGAAACCACTGCCGCAGCACGCGAAACGCGGTACGTCCAAAGACCACGAGCGCAAGCGTGCCAATGATCGAAAGCAAAAAGCCGCCGGTAAACACAAGCGACATTACCAGTTGATACAACGCACCGGTGCGGCCATGCACGCCATAGATTCCATTGACAGTACGCATCAGGGAACGCACTGCACGTGACAAAAAGTAAACCGTCAGCACCGTACCGAGAATCAACGGGCTGATGCGCGGCTGTGCAGCCAGATATTCAATATATCCGTGAATCATGCCCTGCACGCTTTCCGGCAAAAACCGGGTAAAGGTATCGATCGCATACTCAGACAGATGAATGCGTGCGAGCACCGCAGTCGTAAACATCAGAATTGGACAAAAGGAAAACAGCAGAAAATAGGATAATTCTGCGGCAGCCTGCGGCACGCCTTCGGAAAAGTATCTGCCGATCAGTTGACGCACCACCCATGCAGCATTCGGTTTTTTCGCCATATCCGCCCCCCTCCTCGACTTTCTGATCTTAATTTTATTGTACCAGCTTTTCCCGTTTTTCACAACCCAATTTGTTCGGCAAAAAATGCAGATACACTTGATTTTTCGAACATATGTTGCTATACTAGTATCGAACAAAAATTCGAGTTTGGAGGCATTCCGGTATGGAGCGTTCGCAAGTGTGCTGTTTTTCCGGCTATCGACCGGAAAAATTCAATCTATCCCCGGATGAATTCGGTTCTATCATGCAGGAACTGGAAACCGCTGTGCGCAATGCTGCCGCGGATGGTTACCGTCTTTTTGTTAGCGGAATGAGCCGCGGCTTTGACCTATGGGCAGCCGAAACCGTGCTGAAATTGCGGAAGGAACTGCCCATCCAGCTGCTCTGCGCAGTACCGTTTGACGGGCAATCTGCGGGGTGGGAACCTGCTTGGCAGGCACTCCACCGGCGTGTGCTGCTCGAAGCAGATCTTGTCCAGTCCCTTTCCAGAGAATACACACCGGACTGCTATTTTGTACGCAATCGGTTCATGGTGCAGGGATGCAGCCGCCTGATCTGCTGGTACGACGGGCAATCGGGCGGCACTGAATTTACAGTACGCTGTGCAAAGCGCAATGGACTTGAACTTGTAAACCTTGCAGACCGCCAGCTGAGCCTTTACTAACAATGTTTCCACAGAAATACCGGAATCGGCGGATCATTCGGGCGGTTCGCCCACGATGCCGTAAGCACGGTCATCTTTTGATCGTTTAAGGATGCAAGATATTCAAGCAGCGCATCCCGCTCATCATATCCATTTGGACCGCCATAATAAATGGAAAGACTCATTACACCGCCCGGTTTCAGCACACGCAGTCCTGCTTCGATTGCAGGAATGGAGGTCTGCGCCGTTGTAAAAATCTCCGGATTCCCTCCCGGCAAACGTCCGAAATTGAACACAATGCAGTCTGCGGTATTTGCCTCCGCATAGCGCTCCATATTGCTGTGACTGTCAAGAATAAGCTGCGCATTGGTCAACCCCTCTGCTTCGAGCAGCATGCGCGTCTGCCGCACCGCGTCCGGCTGAATGTCAAACGCAAGTACGCGCCCCGATTCCCCCACCAGCCGGCAAAGCAGTGCGGTATCGCGTCCCTTTCCCATGGTGGCGTCAATGCAAAACGCACCCGGCTTCACATGACGGCGGATAAAATCATGTGCCGCTCCCAGTGTATTGAGTCCCATCGTCATTTCCCCTATCGTTTTTTATCAGTGTATCATAATTCCCTGCATCTCTGCAATCTTTCAAAAAGCATAAAAATTTATCTTGCCAAACCTGATTTTTTCTTGTATAATATAGACCATGCCGGTGTGATGGAATTGGTAGACGTAGTGGACTCAAAATCCACCGGTGGCGACACCGTACCGGTTCGAGTCCGGTCACCGGCACCAAAAAACCTCCGCATTCTTTTGGATGCGGAGGTTTTTTCTTGTCGTTGATCCCAACCTCGAGCCGCCGCTCGACGCCCGCCCGCAGGCGGGTGATTCGGAGCGCAACCGCCCATAGGGCGGCTCTTGGCGCGGAGATGTCCGGTCACCATTTTTCCCCTCCGCATCCCTTTGGATGCGGAGGTTTTTTCTTGTCGTTGATCCCAACCTCGAGCCGCCGTTCGACGCCGATAAAATGCCCTCCGCATCCTTATTCTTGGGAATGCAGAGGGCGTTTCTATTTATGCTTCCCAAGCGGCAATTTTTTCTGCCAGTTCGGTCAGATAGAGCCAGCGCTCGGTCTTTTCCTCCAATGCCTGTTCCACTGTCTGCTGTTCTTCCAAGAGTGTTTGCAGTTTCACATAATCACTGCCCGCAGATGCAATCTCAGCTTCAATCGACTCTTTTTTTACAGTCAATGCTTCTAGTTCGGCATCAATCGTCTGATATTCCCGCTGCTCCTTGTACGAAAACCGCGGACGCGCATCAGCCAAAGCTGCACGGGGCGCTGCCTTGACTTTATTCTTTTCCCGCGGTGCAGGTACATCCTCCCTGCGTTTCTGCTGGTACTCCGTAAATCCGCCGATGTATTTACAGGTTTCTCCTGCTTCCCGCACCTCTACAATGCGCTCTGCCAACTTGTCAAGAAAATACCGGTCATGCGATACTGCAAGCACTGCCCCCGGAAATCCCTCGAGGTAATCCTCCAGGATGGTCAAAGTTTCGACATCGAGATCATTGGTCGGCTCGTCTAAAAGCAGGATATTCGGTGCTCCAATGAGCACACACAGCAAAAACAGCCGCCGCTTTTCCCCGCCTGACAGCGACCCGATTTTAGCATACTGCTGATCGCCCGGAAACAGGAATCGCTCCAGCAACTGCGATGCCGAAAAGGTGCCTTCGGCAGTCTCGACATGATTTGCAATCGCACGCACCGCATCAATCACCCGATCTTCCGGGTCGAGTTCACGTGCCTCCTGTGTGAAATACCCAATGCGCACCGTCGAGCCAATGTCAATCGTACCCTCATCCGGTTCCAATCGTCCTGCAATGAGATTGAGCAGCGTTGACTTGCCCGCACCATTTCTGCCCACAATGCCGACGCGGTCATTCCTTGCAATCTGGTCGGAAAAGCTGCGCAGCACGGTCCGTTCCCCGAAGGCTTTCATGATATTTTCCAGTTCGATGGTTTTGCGTCCCAATCGGCTGGACGCAGCAGCAAGCTGCACAGTGCTGTCCCGTTCCGGCGCTGCCTGATTTTTCAGCGCCTCGTAGCGCTCCAGACGATCACGGCTCTTCGTGCCGCGCGCCCGGGCACCGCGCATCACCCACTCGCGCTCACGGCGCAGAATAGACTGCCGTTTACGCTCGCTTGCGTCTGCCATTGCAAGACGTTCGGCTTTGAGCTCCAAATATTTGGACCAACCGCCCTCATAGCTGTATAAAGCGCCGTGATCGACCTCTACAATCCGGTTCACGACGCGGTCGAGGAAATAACGGTCATGTGTAATCAGCACAAGCGCTCCGCGGAAACGGCGCAGATAATCCTCCAGCCACTCGACCATTTCAAGATCCAAATGGTTGGTCGGTTCATCGAGCAGCAGCACGTCAGCAGGCTGCAGCAGGGTTGCAGCAAGTGCCGCCCGTTTGCGCTGTCCACCCGAAAGTGTGCCGACACGCTGCGTGCAGTTGGCAATGCCGAACCGCATGAGCATGGCACGCGCTTCATACTCAGCAGCTTCGCGTGCATCATCTGGCAGCAGACGCAATACCTGCTCAAGCACCGCTGCATTTTCATCCATCGCCGGATTCTGCGGCAGATAGGCGGCGCGTACCCGCGGAAACAACTGCACCGTTCCACGGTCCGGTTCCTCAGCACGCGCAAGCAGCCGCAGCAGGGTTGATTTTCCTGTTCCGTTAATTCCGATAATTCCGATTTTATCTCCGCTGTCCACATAAACAGAAACATCTGCAAGCAACTGCCTAAGACCGTAATTTTTGCAGAGATGTTCGGCTGCAATCAGCATGGTTTTCCTCCTTTGGGACGCATTCTGCCGCCCACGATACGATTTTTGTTCCCGTTCATGATACCATAAAAATCACGGGGCGGCAACCGTCCCGAAAAATCGGTTGTAAATATCTTCCCCGGATGATACAATAAAGCTATCGTTTTCCAGAAGAGGGTGATTCAATGCCTGTGCTCACACCGGAGATACACGTTCATCCTGTGCTGCCCTGCCGCTATGCGGTGCTTGACACCCTGCGCGGTCTTGCACTGGTTGGCATGATTCTCTATCATCTCTGCTATAACCTGCATTTCATATTCGGTGTTTCACTGCCATGGTTCCAATCCACCGGAGCACAGTTCTGGCAAATTCTAAACAGCGGTTTGTTTCTGCTCTTGGCAGGAATCTGTACGCATCTAACCCGCAAGCCCTACCGGCGCACCCTTCGTGTGGGCGCTGCCGCGCTGCTGGTTTCCCTTATCACATTTTTCTTTACACCGCAGGAGTGCATTGTATTCGGCATTCTGCACTGTATGACTTGGTGTATGCTGTTTTTTGCAGTGTTTCAGCCGTTACTGCGCAAAATTCCCGCCAAAATCGGACTGCTCTGCTCGGTTTTCCTTTTTGCATTGACCTATCATGTACCGCAAAAGTATCTGCTGTTTGAACCATTTGCAATTCCGCTGCCCGAAAGCTGGTATGTATCCTATTGGCTGTCCGTCATCGGATTCCTGTCTCCTGATTTTGTATCCGCCGATTACTTTCCAATTTTCCCTTACTTATTCCTGTTTTTAGCCGGTCACTTTCTTGGCAGATGGCTGCATTACCTGCCTGAATCAATCCGTTCATTTTCTGTGCACCCGCTTACCGCACTTGGACGTCATAGCATGATGATCTATCTGGCTCATCAGCCGGTGTTATATGGTTTCATGCATCTGATTTTGGGCTGAATCGATATCTTTGTCGGAAAACGTAACACAAATGACACTTTACAATTATTTTAAGTCGTGTTACGATAATACTGCACCATTTGAGAAAGGAGTCTGTCATGGCAACAAAAATTGGAACCAAACAAGTTACTGCAAATAAAAAGGCATGGCACGACTACTTTGTCGAGGAAAAGCTTGAAGCAGGGATTGAACTGGCTGGTACCGAGGTCAAATCCATTCGGCTTGGACAGGTGGGTCTGAAAGATTCCTACTGCACCTTTAAAGATGGTGAAATTTTTGTACGCGGCATGCATATCAGCCCGTACGAAAAGGGAAATATCTTTAACAAAGATCCTCTGCGTGTACGCAAGCTGCTGCTGCACAAAAAAGAAATCATGCGTCTATTTGGTAAAACCAAGCAGGATGGTTACTCAGTCATTCCGCTGAGTGTGTACTTTCGCAATTCGCATGTAAAAATTGAACTTGGACTGTGTAAGGGTAAAAAATTACACGACAAGCGCGATAGTATGGCACAGCGAGATGCAAAACGCGAGATGGATCGCGCCATGAAAAATCGTAATCGTTGACAAATTGAGCATTTTCTCAATCTGGGGACGTACCGGCTTCGACGGGGGTGTTGAAGCAGGAATAGCGGGCGGAAGTGAGGACGCTTCCTTAAAAGCCTCAACTGTTTATAAATTAAACAACAACGATTATTCTTTACAGGCTGCCTAATTAGGCTGGCCCGTCCTGCCTGAGAGGACCACGGCTCGGGGTCAGGGCGTCGATTTGTGGTGAACGTGTACGGGTTAAGAGTTGCGCCCGTCATGTAAAATGACTCTACCGAAGCAGTAAGCCTGTTTGCCGGCGTGCTGTGGAGGGAATTCCAAACGACAAACTGCGCCCGGAGAAGTTCTTGTGGATGTGCTTTCGGACAGGGGTTCAACTCCCCTCGTCTCCACCATAGAAAAGGCCTTGATTCTTGTATTGAATCAAGGTCTTTTTCTTTATATCAAGATGTTTTGTGGACTTTTCGGAACTTATTTTTGCTTTTTAATTTTGGGCTTATTATTGAAATAACCCACATGGAACCCCTTTTGACCGATCTGCTGCAAGACAATGACGATGCTATTCATTTTTCATACTTTGATATACAACCCCTACGCATCTGCATATTCCCGGCGCGCCGCTTCCCACTTCATACGGTCTCTGCGCCATAAATGAATCCAGAACAGAATCAGGGAAATCCATACCAATGTCCAGCTGATCGGGAATGCAAAATAAACCCATTCAACGCCCACCGCGCTGGTATCCAAGAAATAAATCCAAAGCAAACGGAATCCACATGTGCCTAACAAATTAATAATTACCGGCGCAATCGGGACACCATAGCCGCGAATTGCACCCACAAGCACGTCAGCCATCCCAAAAATCGCATACGGTGCAGCAATAATCACAAGCCGCCATGCGCCTGCCGCAATGACTGCCGGATCGCTGTTATAAATGCTGATGAGCGGCTCAGCAAAAATCACCGCAAGCGCACTCTGTGCCACGCCGACCACAAAGACACACACCAGACAGGTTCGCACAATGCGGCCGATACGGTCATACCGTCCTGCACCAATATTCTGGCTGGTAAATGTCTGACATGCATGATGAAACGCATTCATAGAACTATACAAAAGATTCTCAATATTTTCTGCCGCACTCGAACCCGCCATAATAATGCTGTCATATGAGTTGATGGCGCCTTGGATGGATACATTTGCAAAATTAAACAGACAGCTTTGAATTCCGGCGGGAATCCCAATCCGCGCCATATCAATGGCGCTTTGCTTATCAATACACAATTTTTTCAAGGAAAAATGCAGTTCATCCTCCGCATGGGATAAACACCGCATCACCAAAAATGCACTGATTGCTTCACTGATAATGGTCGCAAGTGCTACGCCGACCACATTCATCTCAAACTGAATTACAAAGATTAAGTTCAAAACTATATTGATAACGCCGCTGATCGACAGGAACACAAGCGGACGCCGCGTATCCCCTTTGGCACGCAGCGCTGCCGCGCCGTAGTTATACAGCATATTAAACGGTGTGCCAATGAAGTAGATACGCATGTAAATCGCCGCAAGCGGACGCACATCTGCCGGTACAGAAATCAAATCCAATACCCATCCTGCGACTGCAATGCCAATTGCCCCCAGAATTGCACCGCCTGCCAGTGCAATTATCACAGCCGTGTGCAGCATACGGGAAATCTCCCGCTCGTATCCTGTCAATCCTAAATAGCGCGCAATGACTACATTGACCCCCACCGACAAACCGATCAGCAGATTGACAAACAGGTAAATAACGCTCACCGTGCTGCCAACCGCAGCAAGGCTCTCATGCCCCGCAAACCGCCCCACCACGACAATATCCGCCGCATTAAACAGCAGCTGCAAGACGTTTGACGCCATCAGCGGCAGACTGAACAGCAAAATCTTGCCTAGCAGCGGACCGTGTGTCATGTCGATTGTTGTTCCATTTTTCATAGAATCCCCCTTCTATCTACGAAAATTAAGGGGATTTTTACGCAAATCCCCTTGCCTCTATCATACCGATTCCCGACGGTTCAGGCAAGCATCTTTTTGCACAAAAGATGCCCACTTTTTCCGATTGGATACGGCACTGTTTCTATGGATTCTCTTTCTTCTCTTCATAAAATATGGTATACTATGTTCCATATAATCCGTACATAATTTTGTCCACAAAATTCTTGGAGGTGTATATGAAAAAACTGTTTCAGCACGGTCTGGCGGCAGCGCTGGCTGTCACACTCTCCATCCATTCGGCATGTGCTGTCAACTGGGGATTGTGGTACGGCAATGGCGCAGGGCAGCCGCCCACCGGAGAAGATTCTGCTCAAACCCTTGCGCAGTATGGCGCATATTACATGGGTTCTCCCGAGGAAAAAATACTCTATCTCACCTTTGACTGCGGTTATGAAAATGGACAAACCGCAAAAATTCTGGATACCTTGAAAAAACAGCATGTACCCGCTGCTTTCTTCGTTGTCGGGCATTATCTGGATGCCGCTCCCGCACTTGTGAAACGCATGGGGGACGAGGGGCATCTGGTATGCAATCACTCACTCAACCACCCAAACATGAGCCGGGTGAATGATTCCCGTTTTTCAAGTGAATTGACCGACCTTGCCGCACAGTACAAAGCGTTGACAGGGCGTACCATTGCACCGTTTTACCGTCCGCCTGAGGGTTCTTATACCCACGAAAACCTTCGTTGGGCACAGGCGCTTGGATATCACACCATCTTATGGAGCACTGCATACGCCGACTGGGACCCCGAAAAGCAGCCCTCCTATCAGAATGCACTCGCTACGGTACGAAGCCGCTCTCACAACGGTGCTATCGTTTTGCTGCATGCCGTTTCTTCCACCAATGCAGAGATTCTGAGTGAACTCATCGAGCGATGGCGTGCCGATGGATACACCTTTCAGGCGCTCTCTTCCCTTCCCGGTATCCCGGCACCAACGATCAATGCACAACCCAGTACCGCACAATTCCGCGTAGTGCAAACGCCATTTACGCCGACGGCTTTTCTGATTGGAGATGTGCACTATGTCAAACTGCGGGATGCGGCGCTTGCGCTCGAGAATACCGGTGCAGCATTTTCCATTGACTACGATGCAAACGAAAACACCGTGCGTCTAACCACAGGAGAAACCTATCAGCCGCTCGGCATAGAACTGACCGGCATGCGGGATGCCGCAATGTTACAAGCCATTTCCAGCCGGCAATCCATGCTGCTCGATGGCACGCCCCTGACACTTGATGCTTATCTCATTGACGGTGCCAATTATATCAAACTGCGCGACCTCACCGAACTGTTCGATTGCGAAGTGACCTATGATGCAGAAACCCATACCGTCTGTTTGAATCCACCAGATATTGCATGACCTTTTATCAGCAATGCCTCCGCAGATTCGGCAGCCTTGTCGCTGCACCGCCGGTATTCCGGCAAAACAGGGAAACTCGGGTAACCGTGTTTCCGCTCCCATGTTTCCAAACTTTTTTCGCTTGAATCCTATATTTTTGTGCAAATAAACTTTGAAAACCCTTCCAAAAACGATTGACAAGCATCATCTAGTTTGTTATAATGCATGGCGAAGACTCAGCTTTTTCGGAACGTCTGTCAGGGAGAATGTGTCGCAGACTGAAAGCACATTCGAGATCAGTAGTAAGCTTGGGAACACTTCACCCGTCCCCCGCACCTGAAACTGCATAAAAAAGAGGAAGCTTTTCAGCTTCAATGCGGGTGGCACCGCGGGTTAACATTTGTTTGCTCGTCCCGGGAATATACTTCGGTATATTCCCGGGATTTTTTATTGAATGAAACTTGGAGGTAGATTGCTATGTACAGAACGTTATTGTGCAACGATATTCGCGATGAACACATCGGTCAGACCGTACAGCTTGCAGGCTGGGTCGATGTAATCCGCGACCATGGCGGCGTTATTTTTGTTGACATCCGCGATTATACGGGTGTCACACAGACCGTCATTCACAATGAGGAACTTCTGAAAAATGTGAACCGCGAGACTGTAATTTCGGTCAGCGGCGTGGTTGCAAAGCGTGACCCTGAGACTGTAAACAACAAGATTGCAACCGGCTATGTTGAGCTGATTGTAGATGAACTGACCGTGCTCGGTAAATCCAAAAACATGCTCCCCTTTGATGTCAGCGCTTCCCGCGCGAGCAAGGATGAACTGCGTCTCAAATACCGCTATCTCGATTTGCGCAACCCCAAAAACCATGACAATCTGGTCAAGCGCTCCAAGATTATCCGTCATCTGAGAAAGAAAATGGAGGAAAAGGATTTCCTCGAAATGCAGACTCCGATCCTGACCGCCTCCTCCCCCGAAGGCGCGCGCGATTTTCTGGTTCCCAGCCGCAAGCATCCGGGCAAGTTCTATGCGCTGCCGCAGGCGCCGCAGCAGTTTAAGCAGCTTTTGATGGTTTCCGGCTTTGATAAGTATTTCCAGATTGCACCTTGCTTCCGCGATGAGGATGCCCGTGCGGACCGCTCTCCCGGCGAATTCTATCAGCTTGATTTCGAAATGGCGTTCGCAACGCAGGAAGAAGTGCTCGACATCTGCGAGGACGTTGTATATGATACTTTCGTCACTTTCTCTGACAAAAAGGTAACGCCCAAGCCGTTCCGCCGCATCACGTATGCGGACGCAATGATGACCTACGGCTCGGATAAGCCCGATCTCAGAAACCCGCTCGTCATCTGCGACCTGACCGATTTCTTCGCAGGCGTTGCATTCCCGGCATTCAAGGGCAAGCCGGTTCGCGGTATTGTTGCAGACTGCCGTGGCAAGTCCAAGAAATTCTTCGAGGAATCCCTGAAGTATGCGACCTCTGACGAAGTCGGTCTGGGCGGTCTTGGGTATATCACCCTCAAGGAAGGCGTCTTTGCCGGTCCGATTGCTAAGTTCCTGAGCGACGCGCAGAAGGAGGAGATCATCTCCCTGACCGGCGTGAAGGAAGGCGAAACGCTGTTCTTCATCTGTGCGGACCGCAAGAATGAAACCGAGAAAAAGGCCGGTCTGATCCGCACTTGGCTTGCAAAGAAGGAGCAGCTTGATCTCATCCGCGACGACTGCTTTGAGTTCTGCTTCGTGGTTGATTTCCCAATGTTCGAGATCGATGAGGAAACCGGCGACACCATCTTCACGCACAACCCCTTCTCGATGCCGCAGGGCGGCATGGACGCGCTGCTCCATAAGGAGCCGACCGAGGTGCTCGCATACCAGTACGATCTGGTCTGCAACGGCATCGAGCTTGCGTCAGGCGCAGTGCGCAACCATGATATCGACATCATGAAGAAAGCTTTCGAGATCGCGGGTTATGACGAAGAGGAACTGAAAAAGCGTTTCAATGCGCTCTATACCGCATTCCAGTACGGTGCACCCCCGCATGCAGGCATGGCGCCCGGCGTAGACCGTATGGTCATGCTGCTGACCGACGAAGAGAAAATTCTCGATGTCATCGCATTCCCGCTCAACGGCAATGCACAGGACCTGCTGCTTGGCGCACCGAGTGAAGTCACCAGCCAGCAGCTGGAGGATGTGCATCTGCTCGGAAACAACAACCTGCTTGCGCCGCGCACAGCGGGCGGCTCTTCGGGCAGACAGCAGCAGGGCAAGCGCTCCACTTTCGCAAACGCGCAGCAGCTCAACCAGATTTCGCTGACCGATGAAGAAGAAACCGCAATGCAGGGTATTTTCGATACCATGCGCGAAAAGGAAGAGGCGCTCAAAGCCTGCGACACCGAAAAAGTAGAAGAAATGGTTCACGTAATGCCAATGACCAATGTTCTGCGTGAGGATGTTCGTGAGCAGCTGTTTACAAGAGAAGAATTGCTCGAAGGCGCACCGGAACGCAGCGATGACAGCTGGCAGGTACCGAGACTTGTAAAATAAGCGATATGAGGTGTATGAGGTGTATGATATGAATTATTATGTTTCAAAACTCAGTGAGAAGGGAAGCATCGCTGTTGACGATACGCTTCTCGTGAAGGGCACGCAGGCCGCAGCCGGTTCGCATATCCTAAATGAATTCAAGCCGCTGTTCAGCGCCGAAGCGGTGACCCGATTGGAAAACAAGGGCTACACAGTATCCGGCAAAACCCATGTCGGTGAATTCGGCTTAGACCTTGTAGGCGAATTTTCCTACTATGCCCCGCAGCAGGACGTGCTGAAGGGCGCGGCGGCATCCCTCGTTGCAGAGGGTGCCGTACATGCTGCGCTTGGCGTAGATATGAACGGCGCACCCAGACGTGCCGCTGCCCTCTCCGGGGTTGACTTCCTGAAGCCCACCTATGGCACTGTATCCCGCTATGGCGTAATCTCCTGTGCAGCTTCGGGCGAACAGGTCGGCGTCTATGCCGCAAACGCCAAGGGCATCAGCGAAATCATGGGCGTCATCGCAGGGCATGACGCAAAGGACGGCACCAGCCTGCCTGCTGAAACCTATGACTATACCATTTCTGATGATCTTTCCGGCAAGCGTGTCTGCATTGTCAAGGAACTGCTGGAAAAGGCAGATGCCGATACGCGCGCACGCATCGAAAGCTTTGCCGCAAAGCTGCGTGCTGCCGGTGTGGTGGTAGAGGAAATCTCCTGCGATCTGTTTGAAATCGCGAACACCGCATGGCAAATCCTGATGTCCGCAGAAACCTGCAATAATATTTCCCGATATGACGGCGTTAAGTTCGGTCACCGCGCTGCGGAATACCGCAACATTGACGAACTGTATGTGAATTCGAGAACCGAAGGCTTTAATTTCCTGACCAAATCTGTCATTCTGTACGGTTCGGATGTACTGTCCAAAAACCGCTACAAGGACTGCTATGACAAGTCGCTGCGCGTGCGCCGCGTCGTTGCAGACGGTCTGAAAGCACTGCTAGAAGGCTTTGATGCCATTTTGACCCCGGTATGCAGCACCACTGCATTTGAATCCTACGATATTCACACTGCTTTCGGCAAGGTATTTTCAGAAAGCGTATTTACGGCGGCTGCAAACCTCACCGGTATTCCGGCACTTGTCAGCGGCGGTGTACAGCTTATGGGAAGCCATTTCAGCGAAAGCACACTGCTGAGTTTGGCACATGCCGCAGAAAAGGAGGCTGAATAAGATGAATTACGAACTTGTGATCGGTCTGGAGACCCACGTTGAACTGAATACCGCATCCAAGATCTTCTGTTCCTGCGGCGGTCATTCGGCTGCAAATGAGCCGAACGACTGTGTCTGCCCTGCCTGTGCAGGTATGCCGGGCATGCTTCCGGTGATGAACAAGCGCGTTGTAGAACTCGCTGTCACCGCTGGACTGATGCTCAACTGTGAAATCAGCCGTTATACGACCTTTGATAAGAAAAACTACTATTATCCCGATCTGCCGTGCGCATATCAGATCACCCAGCTCAATCATCCGATCTGCACCAACGGCACAGTTACCGTCAAAACTTCCGCAGGTGCCCGTGATATTCGTATCAAGCAGATTCATATGGAAGAGGATGCGGGTAAACTGGTGCACAGCGGCCGCTATTCCTATGTAGACTTTAACCGTACCAGCGTTCCGCTGATCGAAATTGTCACGCAGCCGGATTTCCGCAGCGCGGAAGAGGTCATCGCTTATCTGACCAAGCTGAAATCCATGTTCCGTCTGGGCAGCATTTCGGAATGCGAAGAGGGCGCAATGCGTTGTGACGTCAACATTTCCATCCGTCCGCAGGGCAGCAATGAACTGGGTGTGCGTTCGGAAATCAAGAATATGAGCTCCTTCGAATCCATCGAAAAGGCAATCAACTACGAAGCACAGCGCCACATGGATGCACTGGAGTTCGAAACCGAAGAACTGGTACAGGAAACCAGACGCTTCGATGATGCAAGCGGTAAGACCTTTGCAATGCGCAACAAGGAAACCGAGGCAGATTACCGCTACTTCCCTGACCCGAACCTAATGCCCATCATCATCGACGATGCATGGCTCGAGCAAATCCGTGCCAATAAGCCGGAGGAAGTCGATGATAAGGCTGTTGCATATCAGGAAGCAGGCATCTCGGATAAGGAAATTGATATGCTGATGTCCAGCCAGACAAGCAGCAAACTGCTTGATGACACGGTTGCGCTCGGCTGTGATGCCAAGGATACGGCTGCATGGATTTTGACCGACTGCGCCGGTATTCTGCGCAAGGACGGCAAGAGCTTGGACGAGCTGACTGTTACCGCTGAAAAATTGGCTGCCATCATCAAAATGGTTGCAGCCGGTGATATCAACCGCAATGCAGGCAAGAAAATCCTCATTGCTGTCATTGAGCAGGATGCCGATCCGGTTGCTTACTGCAAGGAACATGGTCTGGATAAGAAGTTTGATGTTTCCGCAGTGGACAGCATCATTGACAAGGTCATTGCCGAAAACACCAAGGCAGTTGAGGATTACCGAAACGGCAAGGTAAAGGCTTTGCAGGCGCTGTTCGGCGCATGTATGCGCGAACTCAAGGGCGCAGGTGATCCGGCTGTTGTCAAGGAACTTCTGGAAAAGAAAATGAAATAACCCTCTCTTTACGGAGAAAAAAGGCGAACCGATTTGAAAGATCAGTTCGCCTTTTTTGTTATCATTTTTTCATAGAGCCAAGTCAGAATGGAATCCCATTCTCGGCAACAATCGGTGCAAGCTCTGTTTGGTCCCCATACAGATCGTTTCGGGAAAGCAAATATTGTTTTAATTCTTCGCGATCTCGAAAATAAGTCGCCTGAAACGGGTCTAAATTGCTGTATTTCTCAACAAACATCAGACCATTCTCCATCTCAGCCAGTACACCGGTATGTCCTACAAATCTGACCCGATCTTCCAGTGCATGCAGATAAACACAAACCAAAGAAACTCTGTCCGCAGCAAGATGAATCCCTCTCTCCTGCCATGCCTCTTGAATTTTCTCCTCGTGCTCTTCTATAGACGCAGTTCCCTCTACGGATACCTGTTGAAATAACGTAATAAAATCAGAACGTTCCTGCACGCTCATCTGCAATTCCGGAACCGTATCAATGGCTTCAATATCAAACATCAGCCATACATCTGTATCCGAACCGTTTTTTGCCGTTGTGATCTGATCTTTTAATAATGAAAATGCGGTCAGGCGGCAATTTAACCACTGAAGATACGCATAATTTTCTGCCGTATCGTCCAATGAAAGCGTGCTGTAATCCATTCCATCTTTCGGAAGCGGCTGAAATCCTTCTTTAAATTCGTATGAGCGCGAAATTTCATTAAAATCTTCAGCCCAAGCGAATACTGTTTCAATCTGCTGCCGATACAGACCACTACTTTCCAAAACAGCAGCAACCTCAGTACGCGATGCTTCATCAGCTAAATTGGAATATGCAGCGCTTTGCCTGTCAATTTTAGAACCGCCATTTCCGATTAGACTCAGCATAAGCACCATTGCAATCATCTTATTCATTTTACATTCTCCCTTTTGAGCAAAAAGCTGCGCTTTATGCTGTCTTTTTTAGATCGCTCTTGCCAGCAGATTGAATATATCAGATAAGCAATCCAAATTCAAGATACAATATGGAGATTTTTTCTGAGCAGGACATTTATCATCGCTATTCCTTTGTGGAAGGCAGATATCAATCAACGATCATTTTGGAATAGAAACTCAACTGGTTATGTATCGGCGATGACCTTGGAAAGACCATGCCATCTATCCCTTGGAGGAAAAATAAATAAGGACAAGCAAAAAAACAGCCCTGCTGAATTTTGTCGTTCAGCAGGGCTGTTTTACTTGTCCTTTGTAATCATTCTTGTGAATACTGAATTAAATACAATTTAGTATCAAACCAGTATCAGCAGGCAAAGTGACAGGCAAAAAAGCCTGTATTTATGCGGGTTTCGGAGGGTTCCGAAATTATTCCCACTCAATGGTGCCGACCGGCTTCGGCGTCATATCGTACAGCACACGGTTTACGCCTACAACTTCATGCGTAATGCGGTCGGTGATCTTCTTCAGAATCGCCCAGTCGATTTCTTCAATGGTTGCAGTCATTGCGTCAACCGTATTCACGGCACGAATGATAACCGGATACTCAAACGAACGCGCATTATCACGCACACCAACCGACTTAAAGTCCGGTACAATGGTGAAATACTGCCATACCTTTCCTGCCAGACCGTTCTTTGCGAACTCCTCACGCAGGATTGCGTCCGATTCACGAACTGCTTCCAAGCGCTCACGGGTGATCGCACCCAAACAGCGCACGCCCAGACCGGGACCCGGGAACGGCTGACGGTAAACCATGCTGTCCGGCAGACCCAGTGCAACACCGCAGGCACGTACTTCATCCTTAAACAGCATCTTAAGCGGCTCAACCAACTCAAACTGCAAATCGTCCGGCAGACCGCCAACATTATGATGCGACTTAACCACCTTTGCGGTCTTGGTACCGCTCTCAACGATATCGGGATAAATGGTGCCCTGTGCCAAGAAGTCAATGCCGTCGAGCTTGCGCGCTTCTTCTTCAAAAACACGGATAAACTCTGCACCGATAATCTTGCGCTTGGTTTCCGGATCGGTTACGTTCTCTAACTTTGTGAGGAATCGCTCGGTTGCGTCTACATATACCAGATTTGCATTCAGCTCCTTGCCGAATACCTGCACCACCTGCTCAGGCTCGCCCTTACGCAGCAGACCGTGGTTAACATGCACACAGGTGAGCTGATTGCCGATTGCCTTGAGCAACAGTGCTGCTACAACCGAGGAGTCTACACCACCCGAAAGCGCCAGCAATACCTTGCGATCCCCTACTTGACGGCGCACGAGTTCCACCTGATCGGCAATGAAGTTCTCCATATTCCAGTTGCGCTCTGCCTTACAGGTATCAAAAATAAATGCAGACAGCGCTGCATGACGTGCTGCTTCATCCTCCGGCCAAGCCGCAAGATCCGCTGCCCTTTTTCCTGCATGATCCACAGACAACAGCGGCAGACCGCTTTCATAAACCGCTTCAGATGCGTCGATGGTCACGCCATCTACCACACGATTGGGACCGCCATTGAGAATGACACCCTTTACGCCCGGAAGTGCTGCCAACTCGGCTGCGGTAATATCATGGGGATGGATCTCGCTGTAAACACCAAGTGCGCGGATATCGCGCGCAATCAGGGTATTTTCCTCGCTTCCGAGGTCGAGAATCACAATCATATCCTGCTGCATAGAAGTCCTCCTAATTTTCCAAGGGAGTGGTATTGCTACCATCCTGTCGTTTATTCTCTATCCTTTTATTTTCGTGGAAAATCGTCGGCTTGTCAAGGGATTTTCTCGATAAAAACCAACGAAAAATATCCATCCTGCCCTGTAATCGACTTCCTGTTTTCCAACCTTCTGACTACGCTCCAGCATTTTGGTTCTGCACTGCGCATCATCCCTGCATACAGCGCACTAATATCAGGAAATCCGCTGATGACGAAACCCGTTTCCCGCGGTATGCTGCAATCATTTCAGCAATTTTCGCATTTGCTCTTCACTTGCCAGAACAACAAGGTTTTCTTCTCCAGTGAACGCATAGTCCGGATGCGGGTTCGGAATCAGTTTCTCCCCCTCTTTGATAGCAAGGATATTAATTCCATGCTTTGTGCGAACATTCAATGCCAAAATAGACTTTCCTACCCATTCATGCGGAGTTGCAATTTCATAAATTGAATATTCCTCATTCAGACGCACAAAATCAAAAATACTGTCATTGGAATGCAGTTCTGCCAGATGGCACGCCAGCATCTGCTCCGGATATGCAACTTCATCTGCACCATTGCGCAGCAAAAATTTTGCATGTACATCCCGATTTGCGCGTGCAAGCACATAGCGTGCGCCATAATCCTTCAGCAGCGCTGTGATTTCAAGCGAATTCTGAAAGTTATCGCCAATCGCAACCACGCACAAATCAAAATTACGCACGCCGAGAGATGCAATCAGCGCTTCCTTTGTACAGTCGCCAATTTCCGCACTGGTGACGATCTGCGCGATTTCATTTACACGTTCCTCGGAAATGTCAATTGCCATCACTTCGTTTCCGAGTTCCACCATTTTCTTGATAAAGCAGGTGCCAAAGCGCCCCAAGCCAATCACCAAAACCGATTTCATAATACCCTCCATTATCCGACCGCAATTTTTTCAAGCGGCATGCGGGACAGGCTGTGCATCTGGTTCTCTACAATCGCATAGAGCAGCGTCAAGCATCCCACACGGCCAAAAAACATCAAAAACATTAAAATAACATGCGAAGCCGCCCCAAGAGTCGGCGTTACGCCAAGGGTCAAACCAACAGTTGCAACTGCCGATGCCGTTTCAAACATCGCAGACATCATTGGGATTCCATCCATATGGCTGAGTGCCATTGCCCCTGAAAAGCAAAGTACAAAATAGCTCGCAGCAATCGTCACTGCGCTTTTGAGGATTCCGCTGTCAACCCGTCTGCCGAAACACTCCAGTTCGTTCTCCCGCCGCAGAGATGCACGCACACACAGCAGCAGCACAACAGCGGTTGTTGTTTTAATGCCGCCTGCGGTCGAACCAGGGGACCCGCCAATCAGCATCAGCAAAATCATCAGCATTTGGCTGCTCGGCGCCAGACTGTCCAATCCCACCGAATTAAAGCCTGCGGTACGGGTTGTCACCGACTGGAACAGTGCCGCCAGCGCCTGTGTCCCGCGTCCAAGTGCGCGATCTCCCAGACTCCCATGCTGAAATACAAAAATCAATGCTGCCGGCACAAAAATCAAAAATGCTGTCGCGAGCAGCACAATCTTGGTCTGCAAGGAAAAATGCTTTTTGTCGCGCCGGTGCAGCCATAAATTCTCCCATACAAAGAATCCCAGTCCGCCGAATACAATCAAAGCCATAATCGTCAGGTTGACCACGATGTCACCGGTAAACGCAGTCAAGGAAGAAAACTCCCCGCTATATGTGCCCATCAGGTCAAATCCTGCGTTGCAAAACGCCGAAATCGAATGGAACACCCCATACCAAAGCCCTTTTGCCAAGCCGAAAATGGGGATAAAACGTGCTGCGAGCAGCACTGCGCCAAGAAGCTCCACCGCGATTGTTGCCGTAAAAACGAAGCGCGTCAACCGCACAATCCCGCCCATCTGCGGCGCTGCAATGGACTCCTGCATGAGCGAACGCGATTTCAGCCCAATTTTACGCCCGGAAACCACAGATACCATAATCGCCATGGTGATAAATCCCATACCGCCAACTTGAATCAGCGCAAGCAGTACCACATGTCCAAATGCGGACCAATACGTTGCAGTATCAAATACCACCAGTCCGGTGACGCAGGTCGCCGATGTCGCGGTAAATAACGCATCCAAAAACGGGGTAAATGTCCCTGCCTGTGACGAAACCGGCAGGCTGAGCAGCAGCGCCCCGCATAAAATAATGAGCAGATATCCGCACACAATAATTTTGGTTGCCGTCAGCCGCCCCCAAAATGCCTTCATCTTTGTCCTCCTTCTCTGACCGAGAAATTCTCAGTCCGTGCCGCACCATCTCGGTTCCTGCACTGTTTCTATTATAACAGGCTGTCTCCCAAAAAGAAAGACAGCCTGTGACCGGTTCGAAAAACCCGCATGCCTTCCGCAACCTTCATCGATATTTTCCGTTGTGCTCCACCTGATTATAGGACATATTATCGCGCACAGCAATGACAATATCCGGCTGATAATAATCAATATACTCCCACAGCGTCATGGCGTCGTAATGCCGAAAATCCAGTGAGCGAAACTCTCCGCATGAAGCATAGATCAATCCTTCAAGCGGATTGGTAAAGGAATCCCCAAACATCAGTACCCGCGGCAAATCTTCCCGTCCGGTCCGGATGATGGTTTCCCCCATATCGCCGCCCATATAACCTGCATAGGTGGAAACCACCGGATCAGGCTGTGCGAACGTATTCGTCGGCACACTGACATGGTAATCCTCGCGCGTGAACGGCACCGGCTCTGTCGGTTCAGCCCAAACCAGATGTTCTTTCCGCGGCTGTAAATTACAGATCCGGCGGCTGTACGAACCAAAAAACTCCTGCGGCTCGGTGTGGAATGTCAATTCCTCATCCGCATAAATCCGGAGCGGTGTATCCAGCCTTTCATTGATTGCCTGCATCATCGTGCGATAGGTCAGCAGCACGCCGTCATAATTATAGTGGTTATCCAGTGCTGAATAATAGGCTTTGGCATCCCCGGTTTCATCAAACACCGTGCGCATATTCACTGCGACTGCATTCGTTTCCGCCAATGCACCAAAGACACGTTCTTCGCAATAATCCACAAGCGAACGTCCAATAGACAGATATTCCGGATACTCATCATAGTAAACATAGCGCTGTCCCGGCACCCCAACATAGCAGAACACTCCTCCGGACTCCTCCACATGCTCTGCAAGTGCTTTCAGCTCCCGTGTCTTTTCATCCATCCGCGCTGCCTGCTCCTGCGGGTCGTATGCTTCAGGCGTCGCCATAATGAGCAGCGCGCCGCTGTCCGTCTCAATGATATTGTTGACTTCAACCTTGGGCAGCGCGCGCTGAATCCGGGCATAGGTTTTGAGCATCGTATTGCGTCCCACAATATGGTCGCCCAGATAGGCATCCCAATCCGCAAAATACTGTCCGGAAAGGATACTTTCCCGCGTCGCCACCGGTTTCTTTGCAAGCGCGCGGTTTTCAAAATAAGAAACGGTCTTTTCCGGCATCACAAAGGTCAGAATTGGTGCCGCAGCCATTACCAAGCCAAAAAGCACAAGAAGAAGGCGATTCCAAACTTTTCGCATGTTCTCCCCTCCTCAAAAGCGAAAATAAATGAACGGATTGAACGAGGAACTGATGAGCCACACAACCGACAGCCCGAATACCGCAAATGCCCACAAGTTCGCGCCCAATGTCATCAGACCGCCGCGCACTCGTTCCCGCGCCGCAAGCCACTTTGCAATCGGCAAGCTCGCGACACATGCTGCAATCAGTTCAAATCCGTATTGATTCACGCAGTAAAGCGTCAGACGATGCAGCCCCTCAGCAGGTGTGAACATTGCTTTCAGATACCATGCAATCTGCGGCAACGATCCTGCGCGGAACAGAACCCAACCAATCACGACCAACACGAAAGCATACGCCCAACGCAGCACACTCGGCATCTTTTCTAAAACCCTTCCAAACACGAACTTTTCCAACAGCAGCAGTACGCCAAAATACAGTCCCCACAGCATAAAGTTCCATGCCGCGCCGTGCCAGATGCCTGTCAGCAGCCAGACAATCAAGATGTTTCCCATCCAGCGCATCTTGCTGCACCGGTTTCCACCCAACGGGATATAGACATAATCGCGAAACCACGTGGACAACGAAATATGCCAGCGCCTCCAAAATTCAGTAATCGATCGTGAAATATACGGATAATTGAAGTTCTCGAGAAAATGGAATCCCAGAACGCGGCCCAATCCAATCGCCATATCCGAATATCCGGAAAAGTCAAAATAAATCTGCATGGTATAGGCAACCGCACCCAACCATGCGAGATCCCAGGTCAGCTCCCCCGCTCCAAGTCCAAACGCACGGTCTGCAACCTGTCCCATCGCATTTGACAGCAGCATTTTCTTGCCCAACCCGAGCATAAACCGGCGCACACCAGCAGCCGCTTCATCAAGAGACTCCTGCCGCCGGCTAATTTCCTGAGCAACCGTTTGATACCGCACAATCGGGCCGGCAATCAGCTGCGGAAAAAGCGCGACATACAGCGCCACATGCAGCGGGTTTTTCTGCACCGGCGCATCCCCGCGCGCCACATCAATGACATAGCTCAAGCCTTGGAATGTAAAAAACGAAATACCAATCGGCAATACAATCTCCGGCATCGGAATCCGGCATCCGAAGATGCTGTTTGCCGTAGACAGCAGCAGTCCGGTATATTTATAGTAAATCAGCAATCCCAAACCGGCAATACAGGCTGCGGTGCAAGCCAGTTTGGGGCGCCGCACTGCAGCAAGACCGCACAGATAATTCACGCCGATGGAAAGCAGCATCACGCCGACAAAGACCGGCTCCCCCCATGCGTAAAACATCAGGCTGAATAGCAGCAGCACATTGTTTCGCGTTTCACGCCATCGGGCAGGGATGCAAAAATAAACCGCGAATAACGCGGGTAAAAAAGCAAACAGAAAAATCGAACTGCTAAAAGACATGGAACTCCACCATTCCTGTAAAAACTGCATCATAACAAAAAATATGAGCACCGATATTATACAGGAAATCGTTTCAGAAAGCAAATCAAAAAGGGAGATTGGTCGATACCAATCTCCCTTTTTTCATTCGGATTGCTTGGGAATTAATACATGCCGCCCATGTCCGGAGCAGCCGGAGCAACCGGAGCCGCAGGCTCCTTCTTATCCGCTACAATGGACTCGGTGGTCAGAACCATGGAAGCAACCGAAGCCGCATTCTGCAGAGCCGAACGGTTGACCTTGGTCGGGTCTACAATGCCAGTCTCGATCATGTTGCCGTAGGTTTCGTTGTATGCGTCGAAACCATAGCCAACCTGACCCGCAGTCTTGATCTTCTCCAGAACAACCGCGCCGTCTACGCCGGCGTTTGCAGCGATCTGCTTGACCGGAGCCTCCAGACCACGCATGATGATCTTCACGCCGGTCTTTTCGTCACCGTCTACGGTATCGAGCAGCGCAGCAACCGCCGGAATTGCATTGACGTAAGCAGTGCCGCCGCCAGCAACGATGCCCTCTTCTACTGCTGCACGAGTTGCGTTCAGTGCGTCCTCAATACGCAGCTTCATTTCCTTCATCTCGATTTCGGTTGCAGCGCCAACCTTGATGACAGCAACGCCGCCAGCCAGCTTTGCCAGACGCTCCTGAAGCTTCTCACGGTCGAAATCAGAGGTGGTCTTTTCAATCGCAGCACGGATGGTGTTGACGCGGCTCTTGATTGCCTCGGAATCGCCTGCGCCGTCTACGATGGTGGTGGTTTCCTTGTTTACCTTAACCTGACGTGCCTGACCCAGCATTGCGAGGGTAGCGTCCTTCAGCTCCAGACCAACTTCCTCGGAGATTACAGTACCGCCGGTCAGAACCGCGATATCCTGCAGCATCTCCTTGCGGCGGTCACCGAAGCCCGGCGCCTTGACTGCAACACAGGTGAAGGTGCCGCGCAGACGGTTTACGATCAGGGTGGACAGTGCCTCGCCCTCGATATCCTCTGCAACGATCAGCAGCTTACGGCCGGACTTTACGATCTGCTCGAGCAGCGGCAGCAGATCCTGAATCACAGAAATCTTCTTGTCGGTGATGAGGATCATCGCGTCGTCCAGAACAGCTTCCATCTTCTCGGTATCGGTAACCATGTACGGGGTTACATAACCGCGGTCAAACTGCATGCCCTCTACAACCTCAGAATAGGTCTCTGCGGTCTTAGACTCCTCAACGGTGATAACGCCGTCGGTGGAAACCTTCTCCATTGCCTCTGCAATCAGAGTACCGATTTCCTCGTCGCCCGAAGAAACCGCAGCAACACGTGCGATATCCGCAGTGCCGTTTACCTTCTTGGAATTCTCCGCGATTGCCTTTACAGCGGTCTCAACAGCCTTGTTCATGCCCTTGCGCATTACCATCGGGTTTGCACCTGCTGCCAGGTTCTTGAGACCTTCGCCGACGAATGCCTGTGCGAGCAGAGTTGCAGTGGTGGTGCCGTCGCCTGCCAGATCGTTGGTCTTGGTTGCAACTTCCTTAACGAGCTGTGCGCCCATGTTCTCAAACGGGTCAGCCAGCTCGATGTCCTTTGCGATGGTCACGCCGTCGTTGGTGATCAGCGGAGCGCCGAACTTCTTATCGAGAACTACATTGCGGCCCTTGGGACCCAGGGTAACCTTTACGGTATCTGCAAGCTGGTCTACACCGCGCTGCAGGGACTTACGCGCTTCTTCGCCGAACAGAATCTGCTTAGCCATAACTATATTCCTCCAATAATCTCAGATAATTTCTTAGTCAACCACCGCAAGGATGTCGCTCTGACGCACGATAATCAGCTCTTCGCCGTCAATCTTGACCTCGGTGCCGGAGTACTTGCTGGTGATTACCTTATCGCCGGTCTTTACCTGCATGACGACTTCCTTACCATCAACCATACCGCCAGGGCCAACCGCCAGAACTTCCGCAACCTGCGGCTTCTCCTTTGCAGAACCGGCAAGAATGATGCCGCTCGCAGTGGTCTCCTCAGCTTCGACCATCTTAATTACAACGCGGTCGGAAAGGGGCTTCAAAGTCATACTATATTCCTCCTAAATTTTTAGAATACAAATCTCAGGTTAGCACTCAATCATCCGGAGTGCTAACACGATTATTATATTACATCAGTCCTATTCAGAATGCAAGAGGATTTTAGGCGTTTTGGCAAAAAAATTATGAATTATTTATGAACTTTCCGTGCACCCCCGCGCGGAGCTGCCGGACGATCTATAAACTTTTTCCGTACCGCTACGGGCTTAAAGTACATATACAAATCGCATTTGAGCATTCCGTTATAGAGTTTGCGCTTTTTATCCGCAAATAATCCATAATAGCGTTCAAACTCCGGGTCGCTCGTCAGATAATACTGTTTGAGGTCGGCGCGCCCCGCTTTTTTCCCCAGCGCAGCGTACAGCCTGCGCGCGGCTTCACTGTCGAGCAGACGCTCGCCGTAGGGCGGATTAGCAAAAAGAATGCCCGAGTGCTGAGTATAATCAATCGCGGTTGCATCCGCGGTTTCAAAGCGAATCAATCCATCTACCCCCGCCTTTTTCGCATTCTGGAACGACAGCGTGCGGCATGCCGGATCGATGTCGCTGCCGCGGATGTCAAACTCTCCATCGGTCAAGATACGCCCCAGCGCCTCCCCGCGCGCGGCGCTCCACACTGACGGGTCGATGCACGCCCACTTTTCCGCATCAAATGCGCGGGTCAAGCCGGGTGCGCGACGCTGCGCAATCATTGCCGCCTCAATCGGGATCGTGCCCGAGCCACAGAATGGGTCCATCAGCGGTTCACGTCCGCGCCAGCGCGCGACCTTGATCATCGCTGCTGCAAGCGTTTCCCGAAGCGGTGCAGCGTTGGCATTGGCGCGGTAACCGCGCTTATGCAACCCCGCACCCGAGGTATCCAGAAAAATCTCTGCGGTATCGTGCATAATGGAAAACTGGATCTGGAATTTCGCACCGCTTTCTTCAAACCAGTTTACGCCATATGCCTGCCCTAAGCGGCTGACAACTGCTTTCTTGATGATCTTCTGACAGTCCGGAATCGAATGCAGCGCCGAGTTCAGCGCGTGCCCCTTGACCGGAAATGCACCATCTGCCGGAATCCAATCCTCCCAGCGAATAGCGCGCACGCCCTCAAAAAGCTGGTCGAAGGTTTTCGCGCGAAACGTCCCCAGACGCACCAGCACACGCTCGGCGCATCGCAGATTGAGATTCGCCCACGCGAGTGTCTGAAAATCCCCCGTAAACAGCACACGGCCATTTTCCGCGCGTACATCCTCAAGCTTGCCCTCAAAGCGCAGCTCATCCGCTACAATGCCCTCCAAGCCGAACAGGGTCGGGCAACAAAAATCCAGTTTCATAACATGATCCTTTCTCCAGAAAAGGCTCCCATCCGCAGCCGGACAAGAGCCTTTCCACTCACATTTCATATTGGTAGTATCATATCGTTTTGCAGTCCGTTTGTCAATAGAATCCCCATAGAAAAGCGTATTTTGCCGCCGCAGGCGTGATATAATCCCGCACACGCACACCAAGCAGCCACAGAAGGAACAGGCATAATCCTCCTGCGCTGAATGCGGTGCACACCACCCCGAGCCACTGAGAGCCAACACATCCAAGAAAAAATGTGTATAGCACACGCACCCATAAAAACACCGCTGCACCGCATACCAATGGTATGGCGAGCAGCTGCGGCAGTGCCCTGCTGAGCATGCTCAGTCTGTATAGACGCAGCATATTGCAGCACACCACCAATCCCGCGGCGAGAATCTGCGCCCAGATATAGCCGTATATCCCCAGTTCCGGACGTGCTGCAAGCACCCAAACGAGCACAAGCTGCACCACTTCCCCCAACACACCCGCACCAACAGCGCCCCACTGCTCCCCCATGCCGTTCAGCAGTCCGGCAGATACCATCTGATAATATGCGAGTATCGTCGAGACGCCAAGCAGCGCCGCATATTTCAGCGGCAGCGGCTGACCAAAAAACAGCCGGGAAAGGGTCGGCGCAAGCGGTACAATCGCCGCAGTAATCGGAATTGCAAGCAGACCGGTAACGCCTACCGCCTTGTGCGTCAGTGCTTCAATCCGATGCCGGTCGCCGCGCGCACGGCTGCGGCTGACCTCGGGCATGAGCACCGTACACACAGAACTGATGAGCGCAATCGGAAAAATAAGCAGCGGCATTGCCATCCCTGAAATCACGCCCAGTTCGGAAAGCGCCTCGGTTCGGCTCATTCCGGACAGCATAAGCCTCTGTGGAAGAATCACCGATGAGGCCGAACCCAGCAAATTATTGACCACCGCCGCCCCGGTCACCGGAAGCACAATACCGGCAAGTTCCCTGCCAAACCCCTTAGGGAGCGCCTGAATTTCCCGTTTCGGCACGCGAACCTGCCGGTAATAAATCCACACAAGCAGCCCGGCGCTGACGCATTCACTCAGCGACATCCCGACAAAAATCAGCAGTGCAATTCTTCCATAATCCTTGCCGCCATACCATATCAGCAGACCAAGCACGGCTGTAATTCGCACAATCTGCTCCGTAAGTTCGGCTTTTGCAGCCCATCCGACACGGTTCAGACCAATGCACAGGGATTTTATAATATTTTCCACGCCGGTCAGTGTCAAACACAGCAGCAGTACCGGAAATACTGCCGCGGTGCGCAAATCCCCTAAGATATGCCCCGCAATCTCGCCGCGTCCGGCAAACAAAATCACCGCGCATCCGCACACAAGCAACGCAAACACCTGCATTGCCATCCGCGCCAGCCTGCCTACTGCACCCCCGCATCCACGTGCGCCGAGTTCGGCAGCCATCCGCGCACATGCCATAGTCAGTCCTGCAAGGCACGCCGCATGCATCACGGCGTACACCGCATACACAAGCTGATATACCCCAAGCCCTTCCGCGCCGGCAAGACGGCTCAGTCCGATTCGATATAGAAATCCCAAGCCCTGCAAGCCCAAGTTCGAGGCACACAGGATTGCCGCATTGTACAGCAGACCGCTGCTTCGCAGTTTCAAAATGCCGCCCATCCTTTCCGAGAGTCCCCTCTACCTTATGCTTAGAACGCAAAAAAAAGACGTGAGCATGCTCACGTCTTTTGGATTGTTTAGATTCGCTTTGCCAGCCGCTCACTATATTGTGCGCGGAACTCATCAAAGGTACCATTGTCAAGCGCCTCACGGATTTTGACCATGAGATTGTTGTAAAACCACAGATTGTGCTGCACGAGCAGGCGCTGCGACAGCATTTCCCCTGCCTTGAGCAGATGACGCACATAGGCGCGGGAGAACCGCCGGCAGGTCGGGCACTGGCATCCCTCTTCAATCGGGCGGTCATCGGTCTGGTATTTGGCGTTGTGGATGTTCAGGATTCCGTCCCAAGTGAACAAATGCCCATGGCGCGCATTGCGCGTCGGCATGACGCAGTCGAAGAAATCCACGCCGCGCGCCACGCCCTCAATGATGTTGGACGGCGTGCCAACGCCCATCAGATAGCGCGGCTTATTTTGCGGCGCATACGGCAGCACCTCGTCGAGGATGTGGTACATCACCTCGGTGCTCTCTCCAACCGCCAATCCGCCGATGGCGTAGCCCGGAAGATCCAATTCTGCGATATCCTTCATATGCTGAATACGCAGATCATCATAGGTACCGCCCTGATTGATGCCAAACAGCAGTTGCTGCGGATTGACCGTATCGGGCAGGCTGTTAAGACGCGCCATCTCCTTTTTGCAGCGCTCAAGCCAACGGGTTGTGCGCGCACAAGATGCCTTGACGTAATCGTATGGCGCCGGATTTTCAATGCATTCATCAAATGCCATGGCAATATCCGAGCCGAGATTGGACTGGATGCGCATGCTCTCCTCCGGCCCCATGAAAATCTTGCGGCCGTCTACATGCGAGTTGAAGAACACGCCCTCTTCCTTAATTTTTCGCAGCGAAGCCAGAGAAAACACCTGAAATCCGCCGCTGTCAGTCAGCATCGGACCGTCCCAGCGCATGAACTTATGCAGACCGCCCATCTGGCGCACGATTGCATCACCCGGACGGACATGCAGATGATAGGTGTTGGACAGCTCGACCTGACAGCCCAGCTCCTTGAGGTCGAACGCATCGACCGCGCCCTTGATTGCGCCCGCTGTGCCGACGTTCATAAATACCGGCGTCTGCACCGTGCCGTGCGCGGTCTGGAATACGCCGCGTCGCGCCTTGCCCTGTGTCTTTAAAATTTCAAACGTACCAACGTTCATAGAATCAATTTTTCCTCACTCTTGTTTCAATTTTTCCAAAAATACACGCATACGGCGCATCGCTTCACGCAAATGTGCCATCGAATAAGAATACGAAATACGCACATGCCCCTCGCCGCTTTCTCCGAACGCGTTGCCGGGTACAACCGCGACCTTTTGGTCTTCCAGCAGCCGGTTTGCAAATTCCTCGGAGGTCAGCCCGGTCGAGCGGATGGAGGGAAACACATAAAACGCGCCGAGCGGCTCAAAGCAGTCCAGACCCATATCCCGCAGTTCCTCCACCAGATAACGGCGGCGCAGGTCGTATTGCAGCTTCATCCGCTGCACATCGTCCTCGCCTGAGCGCATTGCCTCGATGCCGGCAAACTGCGCGGTCGTCGGCGCAGACATGATGCCGAACTGGTGAATTTTGCAGATGGGCGCCATCATTTCGCGCGGTCCCATTGCCCAGCCGAGACGCCATCCGGTCATGGCATACGATTTGGAGAAGCCGCCGACCACAATCGTGCGCTCCTTCATCCCATCCAGCTCCGCAAAGCAGACATGTTTCCCCGAATAGGTCAGGTCACAGTAAATCTCGTCGCTCAGCACCATGATATTGGTACCGCGCAGCACCTCCGCGATGGCTTCCAGTTCCTCCCGGGTCATAATTGCACCGGTCGGGTTGTTCGGGAAGGGCAGCACGAGCATCTTGGTGCGCGGCGTAATCGCGGCGCGCAGGCGCTCCGGCGTAACCTTAAACTGCTCTTCGTTGACCGTTTTCAGCGGTACCGGCGTGCCGCCGGTCAAGGTGGCAAGCGGCGTATAACAGACAAAGGACGGCTCCGGAATCAACACCTCGTCTCCGGGATTGATAAACGCGCGCATGGTGTTGTCAATGGCTTCGCTGCCGCCGACCGTCACCAGAATTTCCTTTTGCGGGTCATAGGTCAGACCGTATTTGCGCTCGATGTTCTTTGCAATCTCGGCGCGCAGCTCGGCAAGCCCCCAGTTGGAGGTATAGAAGGTCTTACCCTTTTCAAGCGAGGTGATGCCCGCACGGCGGATCTGCCACGGTGTTTCAAAATCCGGCTCTCCGACGCCGAGCGAAATTGCGCCATCCATCGTCGCAACAATGTCAAAAAACTTGCGGATGCCCGAAGGTTTGACAATCTTGACCCGCTCGGACAAAAGCTGGTCGTAGTTTACCATGACACCATTACCTCTCTCGTGTCCTTCGTGGACGGATCGTATTCCACGCCCTGATCTTTATACTTTTTCAGGATAAAATGGGTTGCCGTTGAAATCACACTTTCCATGGGCGCAAGATTTTCCGAAACAAACTGCGAAATCTCACGCAGCGTGTGGCAGGTGATGATGATCGTCAGGTCAAAGCCGCCCGACATCAGATACGCCGCCTGCACCTGCGGATGCGAGCAAATCTGACGCGCCACCTCGTCAAATCCCATGCCCTTCTGCGGGGTAATGCGCACTTCAATCTGCGCAGTCACATCCTCATGCTCGGTCTTATCCCAGTCAATCATGGCTTTATATCCCAGAATCACACCGGTACGCTCCAGCTCACCGATGGTTTCGACGATTTCTTCTTCCGGCGCATCCAGCATGCGGGCGATCTGGGCGGCGGTCAGACGGGCGTCTTGATCCAGCAGGGCGAGAATCTTGTCTTGATATTTCATAATGTATGGCCTCCTGCCTTTTATGGAATTCTCCCGGGAATCCGGGGGCATCAGCAAACAAACAAGCCGCGTGCGGCTCGATAGACCTATTATACACGATTTCCTCCCCAAAGGAAACCTTTGTTTTGGAATTCCTATTGCGAAGCTGTGCAAAAAAGGATACAATAAGAATAGAATTCCATGGAAGGACGAACCCAATTCCCATGAAAACCACCTTTACCGGATTTCGCCCGCAGGGGCTGGATCTGCTGATTGAAAACCGACTAATGAACGACAAGGCATTTTATGAAGCGCACAAGGACGACATCCGCCGCGATGTCATCGAACCCTTTTACGCGCTATGTGCGTGCATGACTTCCGCTATGCAGGAGCTTGACCCGCTGTTTGTCACGGTTCCGTCACGTATGGTTTCCCGTGTCCGGCGCGACACCCGCTATACCAAAGATAAAACGCTGTACCGCGCCAACATGTGGCTGTTTTTCCGCCGTCCGCGTGCGGAGCGCGAATCTGTGCCGTTCTACTATATGGAGGTTTCTCCCGACTATTGGAGTTATGGCTGCTTTGGCGGCTATGGACAGGGAGAAATGGCGATTGCCCGCGAAATGATTCTCGCAGAGGATCGGCTGTTTCTGGATGCCTTCCGCGCAGCTGAACACGCGCATGCCTTCACACTTGAGGGCGATCTCTATAAGCGTCCGCGCTTTCCCGATGCCCCCGAAGCTTATCAGCCCTGGCTGAACCGCAAAAACATCGGCTTGCAGTTCATGGAGTCCGAGGACTTTTCCCCGCTTTGGGACGGTTCCTTTGTGGGACCCATGCTCGAACGCATGCGCGAAATCGATCCGTTTTACCGTTTTTTATGCGCCCTGCGCGAACGGGCGAGAAACGGAGGGGACGCATGAATTACACCGCGATTGATTTTGAAACCGGCAACGCATACTATACCAGCGCATGTTCCATCGGCGTATCTGTCTTTGAAGAAAACGAACCGGTGCGCCAGTATGTGCGCCTGATCCGACCGCCCGAATCGGTCGGCGCGTTTCACTGGTATAACATTAAAATTCACGGCATCCGCCGCAGTATGGTTGCGCATGAGCCTGATTTCGCCGCGCTGTGGCAGGAATTACAGCCCGATATCGACGGACGAATCCTTGCATGCCACAACGCCATGTTTGATACCGCAGTACTGCGCAAGTGTCTGGAATTTTACGGTCTGCCGCTCCCCCATTGCCGCTATATCTGCACCGTAAAAGTCGCACAGAAGCTCTGGCCGCATCTTGAAAACCACAAACTGGATACTGTTTCTGCGGCGCTCGGCATTCCGCTCAATCACCACGAAGCCGGTTCCGACGCCCATGCCTGCGGACTCATTCTGCGGCAGGCGCTTGTGGAAACCGGATGTGACACCGTTGAAGCACTTGCTGCACAACTGGACATCCGCTTAGGAGAAATCAGTCCATCCGCCTGCCTCCCTTGCAGCAGCGCAAAATCAAAAACCGATCGGCCGCGCAGGTCGAAATATTCATCAAAGGAGAGATCCCTATGAAATGTAATCTGTCATCGCTCCGCACTTACTTTCCCCCTTCCCGCATTGACCGCGACGCAATCACCGCACAGGCGGCTCTCATGAAAGAACATGCCGCAGTGCTTACCGCACGCGCGGATGACCTGATGCATCTTCTGCTCGAACGCAGCCGTGGCTTCTCCCTTTTGGATTTTGCGGTTTTGAAAGTCTGCCTGATTAGCTTCGGCATTTGGTTAGGTGCACAGTTCTCCAAGTTTTTCAAACGTTTCCGCGTAGTCGTGTTTCTCGGTTTTGTCGCATCCTATGTCTATCTGATTTGGCGTCTGTTCCTGCGCAGCACAGACGACTGATCCCGAACCGCTGATGCTTCATCATCTGCATCAGCGGTTTTTATCCGCACAATATCATGATTCTCGGAGGAAAAGCATGAAAAAATCCTTTCGCAGTCCCCAATTTCAATGGGGGCTGACCGCATTCATTGTCATTGTATCCAGTATCTGCTTCTTTTTTGCAATCTTTAAGATGCAGGGTCTGTTTTCCGCAATCGGTACTTTTATCGGCATCCTGAAACCTTTCATTTATGGCGCGACTGTCGCATATTTTCTGCTACCGATTTATAATATGCTTGTTAAAAAATCAAGTCCGCTTTTCAGCCGCATGTTTAAAACCAAGCGTCGGGCGGACGGATGGGCAAAAATGATCTCCAGTATTGCCAGTGTCATGCTTCTGATTCTGCTCGTCAGCGCATTGCTGTATATGGTGCTGCCGCAGCTTGCCACCAGCATCATCAGCCTGACGTACAGCATGCAGGATTATCCCGTCATCATCTCAAACTGGCTTGAAGAATTTATGCAGACCAGTCCGGACATCAAAAATAAACTGCTCGAGGTTTACAGTCAGTTTTCCGACTGGGCAGTCCGCTGGATTCAGGATTCTATGCTGCCGAGCCTCATCAAGGTCATGGGCGGCAGCCTAATGGGGACGGTTAACATTCTGAAAAATGTCATTGTCGGCATCATTATTGCAATCTATGTGCTCAACAGCAAGGATTTGTTTGCTGCGCAGGCAAAAAAAATCGCATACAGCATTTTCAGCACCGAGCATGCCAATCTCTTTATCAAGAACACCCGCTTTATCCATCGTGTATTCGGCGGCTTTATTACGGGCAAGCTGCTTGACTCGCTCATCATCGGCATGATTACCTTCGTGTTTATGAGCGTATTCGATATGCCATATGTGGTGCTCATCAGCGTCATCATCGGCGTGACCAACTTCATTCCGTTTTTCGGTCCCTTTATCGGCGCGATTCCATGCTCTTTCCTTGTTTTGATGGTCAGCCCGCTCAAATGTCTGTATTTTGTTATCTTCATCCTGATTTTGCAGCAGTTTGACGGCAATATTCTCGGACCCAAAATCCTCGGTGATTCCACCGGACTATCTAGCTTTTGGGTTATGTTTGCAATTTTGATTGCCGGCGGCTTATTTGGCTTTGTCGGCATGATTATCGGCGTGCCGCTGTTTGCCGTGCTGTACAGCCTCATCACCACACTGGTCAACCGCTCGCTTACAGACAAAGATCTCCCCGTAAAAACCTCGGATTATTTCTTTATGGACTGTATCGACCCGGATACCCATAAACCGGTGCCTTTCCCAACCGAAAAGCCTTCGGAAGAAACTTCGGTTTCCCTCAACAAAAAGAAGTCCAAAAAAAAGCAAACCGAAGAGGATGACCAATGAGGCGCCGCTTGACCGGGTGGCTGTTCCTAATTGCTCTGTCCTGCGGCTTGGTCAGCCTGCTCTGGTTGCAGCGTTCCAACCGGGTTCACTTGGAATCACTTCCTCCGCCGCAGATGACCATTGGGGAGCATGCCGAGGTGGCATTTCAGGTTCCAAGCACGCAAAACTGCCGCGCATGCAGTTCTGACCCGACTGTTGCCGAAATTACCATCATTTCTGCCCAAAATAACCTGCTCCGCTGCCGTATCACAGCATTGGCAGACGGAAGCGCCTCGCTGTCCTGCACTGCGGGGGGCGCAGTATCCCCGGCATATGCCCTCTCGGTTGTTCCGCCGGAAACCGGGATTGCAAGCGGCACATTGGTTGCAGGTCCATCGGGAAAAAAGTATCATCTTCCCTCCTGCACATATGCAAAGAAGCTCAAAACCCGCATTTTCTTTGAAACCGCAGCCGAGGCAGAAGCGCAAGGATATTCCCCCTGCAAAACCTGTCTTGCTTCAAACTGAAATTCCCGCAGCAAATGACATGCATCCAAATAGCGTCAAACGATTTGGCGCTATTTTTTATCTTCATTTTACCCCGATTCAGATTGATCTCCCAGACAAACGAAAGGTTCCCCCGACGTTGTTATCGTCGGGGGAACCTTCTTCTTTATAGAAGCTGTTTGCCGTGTGCGCGACAGGCTGAGGCGACAGACTCCGGAATCGCATCGTCTGAGATAATGCCATCTACATCATCCAGTGTGGCAAAGGTGAATGCGCTCTTGAGGTCAACCTTGCCGGCATCCATCAAGACAAAACTTTGCTCCGCCTGTGCTGCTACGGCGCGTTTGAGCTGCGCCTCTTCCTCCATGCCGCAGGAAAACCCGATGCCCTCTGCATAGCTTGTCGTACCGAGGAACGCCAGATCAAAATTGATGCGGCGAACCATTTCAACGGCATGAATCCCATAAAAACTCTGACTGTACCGATTGATGAATCCGCCCGGCACAAGGACGCGCGCCTGCGTCAGCCGCAGCAGTTCATTCGCGCAGGACAGGCTGTTTGTGACAATCTGAAAGCGCTCATCCGGAAACTGACGGGCAAGCAGGGTTGCCGTACTGCCCGAATCCAGATAAACCGTCATGTCCGGACGCAGCAGGTGCAGCGCTTTTTGTGCAATTTGTGCCTTTTCCCGCTCAGCACGCAGGGCGCGGCGCGGCAGGAAATCGTCGGTACCGACCACGATCTCGACCGATTTTGCACCGCCATGCACACGCACAATCCGGCGTTCCTCATCCAGCGCTTTCAAATCTGTGCGCAGCGTCATTTCGGACACCTCAGGGAACGCGGCTTTTAACTGGGAAAAGCTTATGGTGCCAAGCTGATTGATGAGCTCGACAATTTTCTGACGGCGTTCCTGCATAAGCATCGACCTCTCTTCCTGAGCAGAATACGTTAGCTCTGTGTCCAGTGGCTGAGCAGGTATTCCTCTGCCTCCGGCGACCACAAGCCGTTATGTGCGTCTACAATATCTGCGAGCGCTGTAAAACGCGCGTCCTCTGCGCCTTTGGCGCGGAAATCGGTCAGCGCGGTCAGCGGCATGGCGATATGGGTATAAATCAGCTTTTTGCCGCCCGGGATTTCCGGCAGATGGAGCGTCGTTTCTGCGGCTGCATCCAGACCGCCGATATGGGTGACCATGACTGAGGGGTCGATGCGTCCGGCTGCGGTCAGCTCAAGCGATTCGATCATATCCGCAGTATTTCCGCCCGTTGTGCCGATGACATGGGTGGAATTATAGTGCACATCATAGAAATTCAGTCTGGCGGAAAAGTTCGGGTCGGTCGGGCCTGCAAAGAAATTCAGGCAGCCGTCGCGACCGAGTACGGCGCTTGAAAGTTCTGCCACCTGCTCCACAGGCGCATAGCAGAATACATCGTCAAAGCCGGTTCCGTCGGTCAGGGCACGCAGTTCTTCCGCCGGGTTCTGCATGGAAGAAGTATTAACAAAATGCAGTTCAATTCCGTCCTTTGCGGCATCTGCAACCGGGAAAAGTTGCTCTGCGCGTGCCAGACGGTCCTCATTGATGTCGGTCACCACAATCATAGAAGGGCGGACGTCACGATGCAGCGCATAGGTCAGCGCGCCAAGCCCCATCGGACCCGCGCCTGCAAGAATGGCAAGCTTCCCATTTTCCCGAATGCCCATTTCATGCTCGTATACGCCCATGCGCGTGTGGAAGCAGGCGTGGAATGCACCGATGCTGCAGCTCATTGGCTCGGCAAGGGATGCCTCATAATATGCCTTTCCTTTGTATTCAAGCAGGCAGCCAAGTTCCATCACCTCGGCGGGCAGGATGCAATAAGTTGCGTCGCCGCCGAAAAACTCGTAGGAATAGCCGGGCGACCACATGGTTCCCTTGTAATTGAGCGCGGGCTGCAAGGTAAACTTCATACCGGGTTTGAACTTGTCTGCGTGCTTCGCGCCGACCTTAACAATATCGCCGGCGAACTCATGCCCCATAATTGCGGGATGCTCTGCAACATCCTCGTGAACGCGCTTGTGCTTTGTGCCAAGGATGGCGCATTTATAGGTGGACATGCAGATACTGTCGGAAATCACCTTGACAAGGATTTCATCATCACGGATTTCCGGCAGCTCAAATTCATCTAAGCGGAGATCGTTTGCAGCGTGCAGACGGACAGCTTTTGCTTTCATAGTATCCTTACTCCTTTATATCAGTTCCAATACGGTGAAATTTTACACGCGGAAGCAGTGCGTCTACGGCACTGCGCTCAGCGGCCTGCGAGCCGCTACACATGACATTGGCTGCGCTGACCGCAACCGCAAGCCGAACGGTATCTTCTCTGGTCATCCCCTGCTCCGCAGCAAAGGCAAGTGCTGCGACCATACTGTCGCCTGCGCCGACGGTGCTGCCGACCGGAACAGACAATCCCTCTGCATGGTAAGCACTGTCTGCGCTGACAAACAGCGCACCGTCTCCGCCCATGGAAACGACTACATGCTCGATGCCGCGCGCAATCAGTTCCTGCGCAGCGGCAAGCAGATCTTCTGCGGTATTGAGCGCGCGTCCGGTCAAACGGGAAAGCTCGTGATTGTTCGGTTTCACCAGATAGGGTTTGGCATCCAGACCATGCGCCAGCGCTTCCCCGTCAGCATCCAGAAAAACCTGTGCACCGGCAGCGCGGCAAGCGGATGCCCATGTGCCATAGGTATCTGCCGGAGCGCCTTTCGGCAGACTGCCGGACAGCACCACCAGATCGCCGGGATGGAGCATATCGACCAACTCCGTGCGCATCCGGTCGAGTACAGCGGGTGTCACTGTCAGACCGGGTTCATTTAAATCAGTATTCGTATGGTTTTCGGGATCAATTACTTTGAGATTGGTACGGGTCTCCCCGTCTACAAAGGTGAACCGTCCGGAAATCCCGGGCACTTCCATCGCGTCTGCGATGCGCCGTCCGGTTGTGCCGCCAAGCACGCCGATGGCGGTACTTGTGCCGCCGAGCTTAGCAATGACCTTGGAAACATTCAGCCCCTTGCCGCCCGGGTCGGTGCGCAGGGTGGTAATGCGGTTAACCGCATCCAGCGAGAAGCGGGGAATTTCCACGGTTTTGTCCAGCGCGGGATTGAGCGTTACTGTAATGATCAAGATATGACCTCCTGCGGTGTGCTGCATCAAGCCACCGTATAGATTCAAAACGAAAGCTATCATTATAATACCAACAATAGATTTCGTTTTCAACTGTTATTTCAACAATGTTTCAAGGGGATTTTTATAAAAAATACACAAACCATTGTTGAAACGCAAGTTTGTGTATTGAAAAAACAGGGTCATCCACCGCACAGTAAGGTGGGCAGCCGGCGGCTCAGTTCCTCCTCTAAAAGATGTGCGGCGCCTTCTGCATCACCCGAACGCAGTCTGTCCATCAGCAAAGGGCAATCAATCAGCACCGCGCTGACTTCAGACATCAATGGATTCCAGACGGCTGCCGGATCAACCGGCGCGAGCAGTACAAGCGCGCCCCAAACCGGTCCCACATCCAGATGCAGCGGCTGCGGCAGAGTAAGATATCCAAACCGTCCGGACGATACCGCATCGGTTTTGCAGTGAAGCAGCAAGGCGTGCAGCGGTGGGATATACGTGCTGCCAAGTTTCTCACGGTGCATAAGCGCCTGCGCGATGCGGTCTGGGTGGCTGCTGTCAAACAGATGGGCTGCATCCTGAATTAACTGCGCATAAGATGCAGGAAATGCAGCGGGAGCGATGCGGAGATGGTCAATCAGATCAATGATTCTGCTGTGAAACGCATTGGTACGGCGCAGATCGGGCGCGGCAGACCAACCGGCGGCAGTCCCGGTATCCTGTTCATTATGAAATTCATGCACCGCATTTTGCAGCAGGATTCGGTCCTGCTCCTGCAAAACCGGATGGATTACAAGGTGGGGAAAGTCAATATGCAGCGGTACGGTGGATAAAATCAACCGGATGCCCTCGGCGCGCAGCGCTTCCGGGTTCAATTCGCGCAGCGGGCACATGCGTTCCACCGAGATCTCCGGAAAATCCCGATCCAACTGGCTGGTCAAAAAACGGCTGCTTGCCATTCCCATGGGGCATACAACAACCGCGCGCAGACGGCGCAATTTCTCACACTCTGCCAGAACTGCACCAAAATGCATCGCAAGAAAACCGGCTTCTCCGTCCGGAATGGCAGGAAGGTGCAGCATTTGAGCCGTTTCGGTACAAACCTGCCGCACAGCGCGCCAAAGTGTGGGGTACTGCTCCTGTATCTCTGCAAGCTGTGGATTTTCGAGATGCTCCCGATGATGCAGGCGCAGCAGCATGGGACGCAAATGGGCACAAAGATCGGTGCGCAGCGTAGAAAATCCAGCAAGAGGGACGCCGGTTTGCTGCTCCATCCCGTGGATAAGCGCCATCGCCAGTCGGCTGATACGCAGCGCTTCCGGGTCATCCCAGTCCGGCATGCCGAGGGCGGTACGCAAAAAATACGACAGATAATGGGCTTCTTCTGCCGGCAGATGGAGATGCAGCGCATCCGACAAGGACAAAAGAAGCTCTGCCGCAGGGGAATCTGCGGGCAATCCGGTTCCGGCAGCGGATACTGTTCCGTGGCGGAGCTGTCCAGCGAGCAGGGTGAAATGCAGCACCAGAGATAAAAAGGCACTGTCACTGAATATAACCCGGTGATGCGCTTCAAATTGCTGCAAAACCTCCATGACTGCCTGCATATCCGGCGCGTTAAGCAGCGAAAGCGGACTTTCCTGCCGACGGGTCCGGACCCAAGACTGCCAATCCAGTGCGGCAAGCTGCGGACGCAGCCGCACGCCGAGCGCACGGCGCAGCGTTTCGGGACTGCCTTCCAGCCAGACGCCGACGCCGGGTTTACGGCGGAGCGCAGCACCGCGCGCTTGCAGCCATGCATCCGCGTCTGCAAGGTCGGATGCAAGCGTGTGTTCGGATACATCGAGCCGGTGCGCAAGCCACTGCGCTTTCACCGGCTGATTCGCGGCAAAAAGCAGGGAAAGCAGCCGGTCAATCCGCTCGGTACGCGACAGCGGCGCACGGGTTTGCGTCAGCTGCGCATGCAGTGCGTTGCGCCGTGCATCATTTTCAAGCAAACGAACCCCTTGTCCAGGATTGCGGACAAAGCGATACCCCGCGACCTGCAGCCACTGCTCCATACCGGAAAGTTCACGCATGACCGTGCGTCGGCTGATCCCGATACTCTCACCAAGTGCTGCGGTCGTAATCCACATGGACGGCAGTTCTGCCAGCCGAATCAGAAGGCGGCGGCCATTGTCGGTAAGTTTTGGTGAGTTTTGTGCCCGCATGACAGTTCCCCTTTCTGTGTCAGTCTACGATTATTATAGCATGGCGCATGGTAAAAAAACAGCAACCATCCGTACAGAAAAAATGGAAAATCGTAAAAATTTGCACAATCATTGTAGATAACGCACAAAAAAGAAGTGAATATTCCGAGCAAATCGACAGGATATTTCAAATTGGCACCAGATGCTGTGGGCAATCATGCAGGAAGTTCCCGTTGCAGTCCGGGAATTGCGATGATACAATCAAGGTACAAAACGAAAGCTCCACATTTACAGAAAGCGATTTTCCCGGGATTCCGGTAAAAAGAAAGAGAAAAGGAGCTGTCTGCCGTATGAAAAATACGATCGCCAGATTTGGCAAATTCCTCAGCGCCATGGTAATGCCCAACATCGGTGCATTCATTGCATGGGGGTTTATTACCGCACTGTTTATCAAAAAAGGTTGGCTGCCCAATGCACAGTTGGCCTCCATCCAGCCGTACATGCTCAGCTATCTGCTCCCGGTGCTGATTGCCGCCCAAGGCGGTAAAATGGTCGGCGGAGAACGCGGTCGCGTGATGGGCGCAATCGCTGTGATGGGATGCATTGCAGGCGTTGGCGGCACAGAAGGGCAGCCAATGCTTATGGGCGCGATGATTATAGGTCCACTCGCAGGCTGGGTCATCAAAAAATTTGACGCAGCAATGGACGATCATATGCCCGCCGGATTTGAAATGCTGATTAACAACTTTTCGGTCGGCATTTTGGGCATGATTCTCGCCGGAGTCGGTTATTACGCAATCGGTCCTGTCATGAGCACCATCCTTACTGTGCTGTCTGCAGGTGTGGGATTTTTGGTAGAACGCAGCCTGCTGCCGCTGGTATCGGTATTCCTTGAACCGGCAAAGGTGCTTTTCCTTAACAATGCGATCAACCACGGCGTATTTACCCCTATCGGCGCAGAACAGGTTGCAGAAGCCGGAAAATCCATCATGTATATGCTGGAAACCAACCCCGGTCCCGGTCTTGGCGTGCTGTTGGCATACTGGTTCTTCTCCAAGGACCGTACCATTCGGGATTCTGCCCCGGGCGCGGTGATTATCCACCTGTTTGGCGGCATTCACGAAATCTATTTTCCCTATATCCTGATGAATCCGGTTGTAATCTTAGCGCCGATTGTAGGCAATGCCTGCGCAATTCTGTTCTTTACCCTTATGAACGCAGGGCTAAACGGTCCCGCAGCCCCCGGTTCCATCATTGCTTTTCTGATGATGTCCCCCCGCAGCAGCATTCTCATCAGCTTGATTGGCGTTGTTCTCGCTGCCGGCGTATCTTTTGTTATTGCTGCGCCTATTGTAAAGATGGCTGGCAGCAAAGATTTGGGAGATGCACAAGCAAAAATGCAGCAAATGAAGGCTGAAGCAAAGGGTACTCTACAACAAGCGCCGGTTCAGGCTTCCGGCGTCAGTAAAATCATCTTTGCATGCGATGCAGGAATGGGTTCCTCCGCAATGGGAGCAACAAAGTTCCGAAACCGCATCAAGGCAGAACGTCCGGATTTGACCATTACCAATACCAGTGTGGATACCATTCCCTCTGACGCGGATGTGGTTGTCTGCCAGCAGGTGCTTGCAGACCGCGCCCGCGCATGCGCACCGCAGGCACAGCTTATAGCAATCAGCAACTTCCTCGCTGACCCCGCACTTGACGCTCTATACCAGTCCTTGACCGCACAGACCCCCGCGCAGGCTGCTACTGCTGTTGCTAAGGCATCCGTTCAGACAGGCAGCCGCGCCGTAATCACCTTGGACAGCATTCGCCTTGGACTTGCACCTGTCAGCAAAGAGGACGCCATCCGCGCTGCCGGTCAGATGCTCGTGGAACAGGGCTGTGTGGATGCGGCATACATTGATGCAATGCTTACGCGCGAGAAGCTAGTTACCACCTATATGGGTATGGGTGTGGCAATTCCGCACGGTACTGCGGAGCAGAAAGCATGTGTCAAGCGTTCCGGCATTGTCGTGCTGCAATATCCTGAGGGTGCAGACTTTGATGGTGAAAAAGCTGAGTTGGTATTCGGGATTGCAGGCGTCGGTGATGAGCATCTTGATTTGCTGAGCAATATCTGCTCGGTACTGGAAGACGAAGAGCTATTGGAACGCCTGAAAACAACGACAGACCCCAATGAAGTTCTGCGCTGTCTCGCACCAAAAAAATAATACACACCAAAAAGCGGATTCGGAGTATTACTCCGAATCCGCTTTTCCATTCATTTTCCTTTTTTCATTACAGCAGTTTTCGTTTATGTTGAATTTGTTTGCAAGATACGATTGCAATCCGATCTATGTCTGCGAGTTCCTTGTTCTTAGATCATTTTGCGGATCTGCTGACGAGTGGCTTTAAGCTGCGCGCTGCTTCTTTAACGGTGAGGATATCTGTCATGACCACGGATCATCATCCTTTGCAGAGTCTGTGGAATATCCAAAACATATCAAAGGTATAACAATATTCCCAAAACCGCAGATGCACCAATTACAGCAACTGGTGGAAATGTTTTCAGGCGAGGCAGCCAGAACCACAAACCACATAACACCAAAACTAATATTGCCGACCAGTTCATCTCGTCCCCCTGCCAGAGACTCAGCCGCATCAGACGCAATACGGCAAGCAGAATTCCAGCTACCACCGCCGGACGCAGTCCATAAAAAAAGTGTTGTATTTTCCCATCTTTCTTAAATCTCTTTAAAAACAATGCAATTAAAGTTACAATAACAAAGCTTGGAACGCAAATCCCCGCGACTGCACATAAAACTCCCGGAATCTCAGCTACCAAAAAACCAATATAACTTGCCATATTGATGCCGCCAGGTCCCGGCAGACTCTCTCCAACAGCAATCACTACCGCTATCTGTTCTTCTGTAACCCAAGAAAATTTTTTCGGCAATTCCAATAGATACGGAATCGTGGCAGAACCGCCACCTAAGGTGAATAATCCAATCCGAGCAAAGGTAAGAAACAGCAGCCACTTGGTCATTTCGTATTCTTCCCCCCAAACGCAACTCCAAGAAGCCCTGCACCAAGCGTCAGTACGATCAGGGGAATTTGAAAGATCAGCGCCATCAAAAAGCTAACGACACCGAGTAAAATCGTAAAATGATCTACAATACTCTTTTTCCCCATCTTCCAGACCGTGTGACAGAGCAGAGCGCAAACCCCAATCTGCATCCCGGACAGCGCATGCCGAAACGCAGGCATATCAGTAAAATGTTGGAACACTGCCGCAATGCATGTTATAACAAGCATCGGCGAGGTAATCTCCCCCAACACAGCTGCAATACTTCCCAGAACCCCTGCGACATGATGACCCACATAGGTTGCCGAATTAATCGCAATGATTCCAGGTGCACATTGTGCAATGGCGTACATATCAATCAACTCTTCTTCTGTTGACCAATGATGTCGTTCAACTACTTCGTGCTGCATCAACGGAAGCATTGCCATCCCTCCGCCAAACGTCAATGCACCCAGTCTCAAAAATGAAAAGTACAGTGCCGTATAACGATTCATATGCTCTCCTTTTCTTCAGTCTCCTTGCCCACGCAGTGCCGCTTCCATAATTGAAACCGGAGCTTCTTTTCCGGTTAAAAATTCAAATTGCCTAACTCCCTGATAAACTGCCATGGCAAATCCATTCATCACCCTGCATCCTTTTTTCTCTGCATCTTCTAATAGCTTCGTGCGTGATGGATTGTATGCCAGATCGCAGACAAACAACTGCGGAAACAGCGCTTCTGCCGAGATCGGCGACTGCCCTTCATACGGCTGCATGCCAAGCCCTGTAGCATTGACCAAAATATCAAATTGCCGCAGCACGTCCGGAATTTCTTCTATTGGAAATGAGCATGCATTTGCTCCAAACTGTTTTAACTCCCATGCCAGCCGGTTCGCTTTATCCAGAGAGCTGTTACAGATACCGATCTGTCCCATCCCGCGCGATGCACACGCAAAACTCAGCGCCCGCGCAGTTCCTCCTGCACCGCAGACCAACATGGATTTACCATGAAATTCCCCAAAAACATCGTACAGGGCATCAGCAAATCCATCCCCATCTGTATTGATTCCATTCAGGCATCCCGCTTCCATACGCACCGTATTGCAGGATCCAATTCGCTCTGCTATTGGATCTATACAATCCAGATAATCCAAAATTTTAATTTTAAACGGTTTGGTTACTGCAAGCCCCCAAAATGGCATCCGCCGAAATGCATCCAGCAGGACGGGAAGATCGTCCTGCTGGCATTCAAGAGGGAAATATATAGCATCCAGTCCGCATGCACGTAATGCAGCATTCTGCATGACGGACGCCATGGAAAACCCTAAAGGCTGACCTAATAGCGCAATATATCGTGTAAATACGGTCGGTATCATATCATGTACATACCCGATAGCGCTTTACGACTTCCTCGTCCTCAAACATGGCTGAAAACTGAGGTACAATGCGGGTAAAGTGTTCCGTCGCAACATGAAAATCAATGGCATTTTGATCTTTCCAGCATTCAATAAACAGATGTACCCTGCTGTCTTCCTCCGACTGTACGGAGCGATATCCTACGCATCCCGGCTCTGCACGGGATGCCTCCGCAAGCTCTTTCGCCAATGCATGGTATGTATCCAAGAATTCAGATCGAATGACCTGCTTTGCAATCGTTACAATCATCGTAGCTTCCTCCTGTCCTACGTCTCTTCAAAAATATTGCATACAATTCCGCCGAGAATGAATAGTCCTCCCAGCAGAAAATGCGGTGTAATCACTTCATGTAAGAACCATACGCCAAGTAGTGTTGAAACAACCGGCTGTAATGGATAAACCATTCCACATCGGCTGGCTTCCAATTTAGAAAGGCCCAAATTCCAAAGAAGCTGTGATAATGCGGTACATATAAGCCCCATATACAGCACCGGAAATACAAGGGTCCGATCCAATACCGGTATCCTGCCCATGTGATACATTTCTGCTGCTGCAACAGGCACCAAACATATGCTTGCAATGACAAGTGCAGCGGCGGTAATCACCATCGGCGGATACTTTGCCGCAAGTGCCCATACACGAACCGACATCAAAGGCCACAGGCATACAGACAGCATGGAAAATATAATTCCCGCGGTGTTTCCGGAATCAAGACCGTCGCCAAGAATCAAAAACGCACCAAGCAGTACACTGCCCATTGCCGCAAGACGCATATGCGTCATTCGTTCCCCGAGCAGCAGGGCGGCAAATACCGAAATTGTCACTGGGTTCATCGCGTTGATCAGCGAAGCTGTGGACGCGTTTGAAAGCTGCGTACCTACAAACTGAGCGCCAGTCGCAATCCCATATCCTGCAACGCCGATGAATATGAAGGTCCCCCAATCTGCACGTGCAATTCGGATTCTCTGTATCCGGCAAATACGCGCCGCCAGCGGCAGTAATACGCACAGCGCAATTATGTAGCGCATCAATACGAGCGTAAACGGCGGAATACTGCCAAGCACCGGTTTACTGACCACATATAGGCTTCCCCAAATGCAAACCGCAGCAGCAGGGTAAAGATATGCTGTATGCCTTGCTTTCATCCCAATTAAAATCCTGCGAGTTTTTTTACGCAGTCATCCGACGAAATCTCAGGGTCGAGTTCAAAACCCCAGACAATATCCAGTCCCAACTCCTCGCAGACAACTCGCTTGATTTTATCAAAATTAATCTCTCCTGTGCCCGGTTCATGGCGTTCCGGGCAGTCACCAACGTGAATGTATCCCAATACGTCCGCATATTTCCGCAGATTTTCCACCATATTTCCTTCCATCTGCTGCATATGCCAGATATCATATAAAATTTTGAGATTCGGCGAACCAATAACCTTACACAGATTTCCCGTGAAATTACTGGTAGTCATATAATATCCGGGTTTGGAAATATTGTTGACTGCCTCCAAAACTAGCGTTACACCCGCCTTTTCAGCCAGGCGCGCCGCGTCCTGCGCAGTCAATGCCGCACTATATAGCTTGACAACATCGTCTAAATTTTTTCCATCGTGCGTAAACTTTCCGCTGTCATCCATAGCCTGAGAATGGATCACAAGATTCTTGCAATCTAGCTTTTTTGCCACGGAAATCGATTTTTCAAGGTAGTCCAAAAATTCTTCCCGATCCTCCGGCACAATCAGGGACGCGCGAAAATCTGCCGAAAATGTGGTAACCGTCAGACCATATTTGCTGCACTCAGATTTGATTCGCTCTATATCGCGTCCCGGCCAGTAACCAAATTCAACATACTGGAATCCCGCTTCCGCTACCTTCGCAAAGCGTTCATAAAAATCATACTCCAAAAAAATTTTTTCAATGCAAATTGACTTCTTCATCTGCGTACTCCTTTCATTTAATCCATAGAATACTTGACTCAGAATGCGCTGTGTTCTACAATACAATCACAGACTTTCGGAGGAGGTATTCCATGATTAAACTGCATTTTGAAAAACAGGCTTCGTCCTTTTTGGATGACAACCGGAATTTTCAAGTCACCGAAATCACTCATGTATTCGGGAATCCCAACTGGGTGTTTCATTTCCACTCCCATGAAAATTTAGCAGAAATCATTTACGTTGCAGGCGGTCATGGAACCTACATGCTCAACGGTTCTGTATTCCACGCCGGACAGGGCGACTTGCTTATCATCAACCCAAACGCAGTCCACGCCGTACTGTCCAACCCCAACGATCCGCTTGATGCCTGGACCCTTACGATGTCAGGAATCCAGCTTGATCAGCTACCGCCTGGGTATATTATTTCATCAGGGACTTATCCGTATTATGCATCCGATGAATCCAGCGGGGTTATCCGCCTTCTGCTAGAACGGATCATGGATGCATATACGCAGGATTCTTCCGGTGATTACACCAGTGACCTGACGCATATCTTGGGACTTTCCATTCTCCTCCTGGCGCACCGAATGGTCGAGCATAATAACTCGGCATCCAAACCCACCGAAAAGGAAACAACCCGTCGGCAGATTGCGCTTGATGTGCTGCACTATATCGACAAAAACTATCGTACCGCGATCAAAATCAGTGATTTAGCCAAGCGTTTTCATGTCAGTAGCAGCCATTTAGCACATCTATTTGCAACCGAATTCGGAATTTCTCCCATCAACTATCAAATCAGCCGTCGGATGTCGGATGCCCAATGGCAGCTAATCCGAACCAACCACACCGTCAAAGCAATTGCGTGCGCAGTTGGATATGAGAATCCCTACCATTTCACCAAACTCTTCACCAAGCACATTGGCTTATCGCCGCAGACTTTCCGCGAACAGTATACTACGGTGAAACCAGATGAATCCTCACTTTTTTCCTGAATTACGGTCCCCGAATCCGGGGACCGTTTTCTTATTCCTGATAGCCATATTGTGCCTTTGCCCGATCCACTGCATCCAGCAGTGCGTCGGTCAGTTCATCTCCAACCTGTTCCCGGATCATCGGCCACACCTCACGCTCTTCAATTTCAGAAATCTCATTAAAGACTTCGTCAGACAGGTTGATGACCTCCATCCCTGCATCCGTCAAATCCTGCTCATTATTGATTTCATCTGAAATTTTCCGCGACTCCGGCAGAAGTTCCTCGCAGCACTCATCAATCCAGCCCCGATATTCCTCCGGGAGTTCGTTATAAAAACGATCATTCGTAATCAAGGTAATATCATGGAACAAGTGATTGGTCGCAACCGCATATGTTTGTACTTCCTGATAGTTATTCAAAAGGAAATTGACATAGGGGTCCTCCTGCGCCATAAGCAGCCCCTGCTGAAGCGCCAGAAATACCTCGCTGCGGTTCATCGGAGTCGGGTTGGCTCCCAATGCCCTCCACAGTTCCAGATGAATGGGGTTTTCCATGGTACGGATGTCTAGCCCCTTAAAATCCTCCAACGTTTCTAGCTTCCGGTTAGAAGAAGTCTGCCGGTAACCCATATCTGAAATCATCAGCAGCTTCAATCCGACCTCCGGATACAGCGCATCATATACTTCGCGGAACTGCGGGTCATCCAGTGTAGCGCGCGCAATGTCAATGTTAGGGAAAAGATATGGCATATCAAGCACCTTTGCTCCAACAATGTCGTTTACCTGCGCCGAATGGTTCTGTACGACAAATTCCACATCACCCGAAATACAACTTTGAATCAGTTCTTTGTCCGAACCCAGCTGACCAGAAGGATACACATGCGCCGTAATTTTCCCACCACTTTTCTCCTCCAGTTTTTCTGCCAAACGGGAGGCAATGATTCCCGTAACTGAATCAGGCTGGGAATCATATGCGATGCTGACAACCAACTCGCCGCCTTCATCCGGCGATGCCACGGCATCAAGCGGTTCACATCCAGACGCAAACGTCAGTGTGCTGCCCGCCAGCGCAATCGCTAGCAGCTTTCCAAATTGTTTCATCTTCTCCCCTCCTTATCGAACCAGCAGCAGAGACACCTGCGGCACAAATACAATGATCAGCAGAGCAATGGCAAATGCCCCCATGAACGGTATTGCTTTTTTCGCAATAGATGTGACCGGAATCTTCGTCAGCGTAGATGCAACATAAAGGTTATTGCCAATCGGCGGCGTTACAAAGCCAATTGCAAGGTTAACAATCATGATAACGCCGAAATGCACGGGATCAAAGCCTGCATTTGTCACGATCGGCACCAAAATCGGGGTTAAAATCAGGATTGCCGGACCGGTATCCATAACCATACCGACAAACAGTAGGAACAGATTGATTACCAGAATCAGCGCAATGCCCGAAGTGAAGGTCGAACCCATGATTTCAGCCAGTTCCTGTGGTGCCTGCGTCAGCGTCAGTACGCGGCTGAACGCCTGTGCCGCGCCAAGGATAAACAGAATCGGGGCATATGTTTCCACGCCTTCTCTCAGTACCGCATATAGGTCACGAGGCTTGAGTGTCTTGTAGACGAACAAACAGATTACAAGCGCATAAACAACCGAAATCACAGCAGCCTCGGTCGGCGTACAGATGCCGCCATAAATTGTTCCCAGAATAATCACAGGGCTCAGCAGCGCCCAGAAGCTGTCCAGAAAAACCTTCAAAAATCCTTTTGATCTCAGTTCCCTGATGTTTTCATGCAGCTTTTCCTTGTCTTCTCCATGCTTTTTACAATAATATACCGAATAAACCATCAGACATACGCCGATCAGAATACCCGGCAGAATACCGGCAATAAACAGTTCTCCTACCGATGCACCCGAGTTCATCGAATACAGGATGAAAGGGATGGATGGCGGGATAATCACTCCCAAGCCGCCTGCAATCGCAACCAGTGCGGCACAGAATGTCAGATCATATCCCAAGCTGACCAGCAGCGGAATTGTCATCGCGCCAACCGCGGCCGTGGTTGCTGGTGCTGAACCCGAAATTGCACCGTAAAACAGGCATGTAATCACCACTGCACACGGCAGTCCGCCAGTCTTATCCCCAATGAAATAGGAAAAAACGTTAAATAATTTTTTTGAAATTCCTCCCCGTGCCATGATGATGCCCGAAAGCACAAACATGGGGATTGCAATCAACGTAATGGAATCCAGACCGGACACCATATTGCGCAAGATAAACATTGGACTTGCTGCAAAAGTCGGATCCATGCCATATGGAATCAGGCAAATCATCGCAATGACAACACAGATCGGAACTGCAAGCAGCAGCAGGACAAGCATTCCTGCAAAAATTGCGCCTATCATCCGTTTACGCCCCCTTCCTCCGGTTTCGTGTCAATGATAATATCATGATCGTGTCTCTTCCCAAAGCCGCGGAATACCACGACCAATGCCTGGATACAGCGGACTACTGACAAAACAAACCCCAATACCGGTGCCAGATATACATACACCATCGGCATACCGAGTGCAGCGCTTGTCTGATGCATTGAGTCAAGCTGCACAATAGAAACCGCAGACATATACCCGAAAAATACGGTCAGCATGATATATACCGCTGCGATACAAACATGACGCACCATTCTGGGCAGTGCCGCTACCAGCATGGTCAGACGCATTGCAGACTGATTTTGTATGGTGAAACTGATACTGAGGAATCCAGACCAGACAAACAGATAGCGCACGACTTCTTCTGCCCACGACAGAGATGCACCCATCACGCGGCGCATAAAGATCTGTAAAATTTCAATGACAAGCATTGCAACCAACATGGCGACCAGAAGAATTTCTTCCGCATGCCGGTTTATCCATTTTATGATTCGCATTTTTTTGCCCCCTTTAAGTTGGTATCGTCAGCTTCGTGCTTCGCATCTCTCAGCGGCGCTTAACCTCCGTCTGTGCAATATCCTCTAAAATCTTGGTAACTGCCCAGTTGTCTTCATCCGGATAGCGAACAAACCCAGCCTGCACCATTTCACGCGCAATGGAAACCGTCGGCATGGCACATCCTACCTCACGTGCCAAATCCATCGTGATATTGAGGTCCTTACTCATAACTGCCAACGAGGAACCCGTATCCTTAAATTTTCTGTCCATAATAAGCGGTACGCAGATATCAAACAGTTTGCTGCCTGCTACCGAAGTACTGATTACATTTTGCAGCACTTCCGGGTCTACACCCGCCTTGCTTCCCATTACCATTAACTCAAAAATCGCAGTATACTGCGCACCGACCAGTGCTTGCAGGCACGCCTTCACTACCTGACCCTGACCGGGCTGGTCTCCCACATGGTTCGGGTTGGTCGCAATCGCTGCCATTACATCCGCGCAATCATCATAAATTTCCTTTTTCCCCGCTGCCATTAAGGTCAAGGTACCATTCTGCGCACCCGGCAGACCGCCCGAGACCGCACAGTCAATCATCTCAATTCCTTTTTCCGCAAGACCCACGCCAAGCTGCTTCGCGTATCCAAGCCCAATCGTTGATGTGAGAAAAAAGATAGAGCCGGGCTTCATCGTATGGATTAGACCATCCGTGCCGAACGCGACATCAAGCGCCTGCTGTCCATTCAATACCATAACAAATACGACATCGCTTCCCTCGCCGACTTCTGCCGGTGAATGGCAAGGCACACCGCCTGCCTGTTCGAATTGATCCAGTTTGGGGGCAAAGACATCATATCCCTTTGTGGGGAAGCCTTTGCGAATTAGGTTTTTTGCCATTCCCATGCCCATATTTCCAAGGCCAATGATTCCTACGTTTTTCATATGTAAAACTCCTTTTCTATTTTTTAATTGAGAAGCCCGCCGCGGGGCGGAAAACCCCGCGGCAATTTAGAAGGATAAGAAATGTTCTTTATTCAAACCGTTTTTTTAGTTCCGGAATATCCAAATAATATCCATCAATGAAGTCACCGCCATCCGGACGTAAGATATTTTCCAAAGAAATATATCCTTCATATCCATCGTGCTCTAGTGCAGTACGCATATCATCCAGATACGGCGCCATCATGCCGTGTCCGATATTCTTAATATCCACCCACCCCTCAATGAGTGAACAATTCAAATCTTTGATATGCACATGCCCCAGAAAATCCTTCACTTCATGGTAGGCATTTGGATAAGGAATATCTCCATAATAGAGCGCATTTGCAGGATCCCACAGAATTTTGATTTTGTCCGATCCCAGTTCCTCGATAAACTTTCGGCACTGGTATCCCGAAACAATCATCGCGTTAAATCCGTTTTCAACTGTAATGGTAATGTCCTCGTCCTCCGCTAGCTTCGCAATCGGACGATACAATTCGATAAACTTGGGCCACGCCTTATTGCCGCCCGCATTCCATTGGTCGGAGCCGTGTGCACCGTGCAGCACAATCGCCTTGGTAAACGGCATTGCACGTACCTGCGGTGCCCCAACAATTCTGGCAATTCGAATCCCGTTTTTAAGCAGATTCAAATGCTTTTCATAGGTTTCGTCTCCAACCTCCAGGCTCATCACGTCTACACCCGCAAACGCATGTGTTGTAACCGATACCGGTGTAATCCCATACTGGTCATTCAATTTCTTGATCGTATCGGCTTCCTGTTCTGTCAACAGTTCAACCCGCTTACCGTAGACCTCCTGAAGCTCGGCATACTGCACTCCCGTTTCCTTAAGCACTTTGCAGCAAGTCTCATAGTCTTGGCTGATACCGTTTGTGATGACGCTAATTTTCATACTCCGCCTCCTGATTAAATGATTCTGTTAACAACACTGTTTGCATTTCTAAAAAAGCTTATAAACACATCGCATAGTAAATAATGCAGCAAATCTCACAGTTTATCCGCATCATTATCAACTTTATGTTATATATTATATATAAACATCGTTCAATTTTCCATTCAATATTCACGTAACCGCAAAAATTATTCTGCTTGAATTCTATAGATTTCCACGGAATATTTTAAGCCATTTTAGCTTTTGTGAACTATCCTGCATCTATATTAAACTATTCTGCACGAATTGACATGTGATAATATCGTCATGATATCTATCTTAAATGAAAGTAAATCTGATTCATTCTCTGTCCAAATACCGTATTTCACAAATAAACGACCTTGCGGTAAAGGAGTTAAAAAATCCAAAAAATCAGCCACCCATTCGGGTGGCTGATGTGTTTTATAGCGAAACGCTACAGCTTCACTCTGCAATGTTCTCGCAGAAGCGCCTCAGAATTTGTGCAACCTCTGCACGGGTTGCCGTTGATCCGCTTCTGATCTTTCAGCAGGGCATTCACTCTGCCTAATTTTCTGGTAGGATTATTTTCCAATCAGAATCATACACTGGTTGTGCAAATGGAATCAGATCTTATTGCACTCGAGATATCTATCGCTAAAACTTTCTATATGAATCACTCAACAACTTCTTAACGTTTCTTATGTTTTCTCCTCGTAACACTATCCTATATACATGTTTATTCAATTCAAAGGAGCATATTTTTCTACAAGCCTTCTGACAAAGAAATAAACCACTTTCTCAGAAAGTGGTTCGGGAGCTTGTACGGTTACTGAGAAAGACTGCTACGCTGAAAAAGTATGAGCGGAAATTGTATCAGCACAAAAATAAGAAGAAAGCAAATCAATACAACAAACACTACATTCGGTTTGCATGCGGTCAGCAGGAGTTGGTGATCTATAACAAGACCTACCAGATCACCGAAAACAACTTAACAGTTGCTTATGAGAAAATGTCTGACGGCGTGTTGCGCATCGAAGTCCATTATAAGCGTGGGAAACTGAAAAGTTTGGAAAATGAATGCAATACCGATGATCCGTTGGAGCTTCTGTGGACTCTGATTCAGGAGAGTCAGTCACGCATTTTAAATTTTGTGGAGAAGTGTTATCCGGATTTGAAGTATCTCTCCCTTGGGAATGCACAGGAACTGGTTCATACATCTAAACTTGGGGCAGAAACAAAAAACGAATGCTAATACTGCTGGAACAGATGCAGAGAAAACAAACAATTGATGCGGCGTTTTCTTGGATGGATAAACAGGGTATTTCTACGAAGTCACTGCTGAAATCCTTTGAAAAGATCGCTATTCATCCCACTCCGTTTCGTACGGGATTTGCTGCTTCATAATATGCCCAGTTTGGTTGAAATTCTGCGCAGTGCTGGTGAAAATACCGTCTGTATCGAGCTGAATGAGATCAAATATAAATAAGCATGTGGGTTCGTTCGCTGTCTCATTCTTGACAACAATCCTGCATATGCTATAATAAATATAGAAAAAGGGCGTTGCCAGTAGACGGTATCTCCCCTATTTAGCCAAAAAGAATATGACCGCAATCTGTAGGAGGATCGGCGGTCATTTTCTTTTGCTTATTTGTAAAATAAATGAAGCAAATGCGACGAGAAATGTAAGAAGCAAAAACAGCTCTTCATAAGTAACCATCGCGCTCACCTCCTCCCGTTTAAACATTCAGGGATGGGTGAGGAAGATAACCGCCTACCGCAGGCACGACAACGCCCACAAAGAGTATAGCAGAGTTCGACACTGTTTTCAACTTGAATTGTGTTTGTAAAACCGCTGAAAGGCGTTTTTTCTTATGTGTGAACGGTCTCAGATTGTGGAAAAACGGGACATTCCTGCTGACGCCAAGTATTTATACCTTGGATCTGTAAATGCACCAGATCATATATTCTGTCAGCGTTTTCTCTTTGATGTGGATGAGTGCAACTTACATCAACGCTTGCTGCGCATGGCAAAACATGCGGATTCTTTCAACTTCCTGAAGATTTCCACGCAGTATGCGCACAGCTCAGATTACGAATTCTATGCCGTTTATTATCGCGGAGACTATATCTCACCGGAGAACCCGGCAGTAATTGATGCCCTGAATGCTTTCCCGAAGGATGATCCGCTTGCATTTTATGACGAATGTATGAAGCATGTCCCCGTGGAATCGTACGCCGTAGACCGGGATGGAAACCGCACAGGCTCTATGGGGACAACCAGTTACGCGCTTGGAAAAGGCATTGTAGATTTCACCACTCCGGAAATCTATCACAAAATGACACAGCTTAAAGTTAATACCTACGAGTGGGAGCGCTTCACCAGCCAAATGGAGCAGGATGATAAGTTTGAGAATATATACGAAAAGAGCGAGACGGACTGGTGATGTTCGTCTCGCTCTTTATAATAAAAACATTTAACGGTTGTATTGAGGTGAATGAGTAAGAATAAACTCGGCGACTGCTTTGAAATTAAGGATTAGGAAAATTGCTGATTAGTCGTTAGGCATATTTACCAGACGAGCGCTGGATATTTTTCGATATTGAAGGGGGGAGATATTAAAAGACTGTGTAAATAGCTTTGTAAAATAGCTTTGATTTGGATAACCTACCCGGATCGCAATTTCTGAGATCGGGAGTTTGCTATTGAGCAGTAAACCCTGAGCTTCACCCATACGCCGCCGAATAATATATTTGGATAGAGGACATCCGACCGCATGCTTGAAAATACGAGCTAAGTAGGATGGACTAATGTTGAAACGGGTAGCAATATTGGCAATAGAGAGCTCTTGGGTAATATGGGAATCAACATAGAGGCGAATTTGATGAACAAGATCGATAGTTGTATCAGTAGCGATATGATGATAATTATGATGCATATCGACAATATCCAACAGCAAATAAAATAAAGCTAGAAATAATGATTGGCTGATTAATCCACAACGTAGGCTTGAGCTTTTTACCGTATCTACAAGGATTTTGATAAGATTAAAAAATTCAGTGTTGCTAGAGTCTAAGTGGAAAAGTGGAATGGTATTAGAAGAGATGATATGGTTCTTTGGTAGATTAGGGATCTGTATACCATCGGCAGCAATAGAGACTAGGGAAAGCGGTTTTGGATCTATAAATTCATCATGCAAAATTCCGCAGTTACAAACGATCAAATCACCTTTTGTAATTGGATAGAGTACACCATTTATCTCGCAGATACCCTGTCCCGCGAGGATAAGTGTGAACTCAGCAAAATCTGGATGACTGTGAAGAGAACGTGGGAGGGCGGTGGAAGTTTGTTCCCAGTTCGAAACATAACGAAGGTGTGGGGAGCCAACTTGACGAAGAACTTCTGGTGGTAGAGGAACAGGCATGTCATGTGTATATTTTTTCATTTTGATACCTCATATCGGAGCGGCTTTTTATAATTCAATTGTAGTGCTTTTTACGTAAAAAGTCAAAAGAATTTGATTCATAATAGTTATAAAAATAGATTGAAGCGGAAATAGATTTTGGTTCATAATAAGAGAAAAAATATATTTAACAAGATTAATTTATAGAAATAATTGTTCTGTTTAATGCAATAATGCTAAATTAGCGTCTTTAATCATACTATTTATTATGAAAAAAGAAAGCAGAATTAATGAAAATAATTAATAATTATTGTGCGAAAATGGAGTGGAAAAGAAACAATATTGTTGTTATACTAACATCATCAAAAGCGATCTTGCAAAAGCAGGTTTAGAGTAATCACGATTAAAGGAGTAGTTGATATGAAACTTACAGGTAAATTAGCAATGGTAACTGGTGCTGCACAAGGTATTGGTAGAGGTGTTGCACTGGAATATGCGAAAAACGGTGCCAATCTTGCAATCCTTGATATCAATGCAGAACGTTTAGCCGCTACTGCAAAAGAAATTGAAGCCCTCGGTGTAAAGTGCTATCAAATGGTGGGGGATGTTTCGAGCGAAGAAGCAGTTCAAAATTTTGTAGGAGCTGTAGTTGCTGAGTTCGGGAAAATTGATATTTTAACTCACTGTGCTGGCATCCTCCGCTCGTGCGCAATCATTGATCAGGACGTAAAGGATTGGGATACCGTAATCGCAGTCAATCTACGTAGTTCATTCCTGTTTGGAAAGTATGTAGGTCAACAGATGAAGAAGCAAAGAAGCGGAGCAATGGTCATGGTTGACTCGTGTGCATCTAAAACGGCGGAAGTATTTAACGCCGTGTATTGTGCATCTAAGGCAGGAGTTCGATTGCTGGCACAGTCTTTGGCGCTCGAACTTGCAGAGTTTAGTGTTCGTGTAAACAGTATTGCCCCTGGCACAATTAATACCGATATGATTCAGCGTTGCCTTCATGACCGAGCGCCCCTGTATGGTCTGACTTTTGAAGAGTACTTAAAGGAATTTAACGAAGCAACTCCGCTCAAACGCATGGGAGAACCAGAGGAAATTGGGAAACTGTGTGTATTCCTTGTCAGTGATGATTCTGCGTTTATCACTGGTTCTTCGTTCAATATTTCCGGCGGACGCGAGTGCCATTAAGTAGGAGGGGTCTCCATGGCTTTCAAAATTGGAATTGTAGAATGGGGTTACCCGTTTCCTGGACCATACGGTCTAAAAATAGCTGCAGAACTTGGACTTCAGGGGATGGAGTTGGATTTCGGCGAATATGAGACCGGATGTCAGCTTAGTAATCCTCGTGTACAGGATGCGTATTTGGAATGCGGTGAAAAGTTTGGAATTGAATTTCCGTCCATGGCGCTGAACTCACTTAATGTACATGGCATGTCGGCGGGTCGAGGCACGCTTGACGGTATGATTGCAATGGAAGTTATCCGAAAAGGAATTGTGGCTGCAAAGCGGATGCAAATTCCGGTTTTACAGCTTCCCAGTTTTCATGATAATCGTGGTGATATTCGATCAGAAACAGATTTTTATAACACCTGTGAAATGCTCCGGTTCGCATGCGACCTGTCATCTGACACAAATATTATTTTGGCGCTGGAAAATGTGCTCGATGCGGAAAAAACAATTGAGATGATTGAGGCTGTTGGCTGTGACCGGCTTAAAGTGATGTATGATACGCAAAACTATTACTTGAATCATGGATATTCACAGCCGGCTCTTCTCGAGGCGATTGCTCCGCATGTAGTCCAAATTCATGTAAAAGATGGTTTTAATAATACAATCAGTTCGGCATTGCTTGGTACGGGAGATGTGTCATTGAAGGAGACTTGTGAAGTGATCCGGCGTACAAAATGTACTGAGTGGCTACTGCTTGAGAACTTTTATAACCAACAGCCGCTGAATCTGCTGACGGAGGATACTTTTGAACTTATTGCAAAGGATATCCAGACACTGAAAGAAATCTTCAGTGAAGAGATCGCATGATAAGGAGGATGAGCTTATGAAGACCATGCGTGCCGCAGTCTTTAAAGGAAATGGCGTTTTACAAGTTGAAGAAGTTGAGATCCCGAAGATTACAAAATCTGATCAAGTACTTCTAAAAGTGAACGCAGCAAGTATTTGCGGCAGTGATTTACATGCGTTGACTGTTCCTCCGGGACAGGTTATCTCAACTGGTATTGTGATGGGTCATGAGTTCTTTGGTACGATAGAAGAGGTTGGGTCAGAAGTTACGCATTATCAGAAAGGTGATACTGTAGTAGTAAACCCCTGCCTGCCGTGCGGTGAGTGTTGGGAATGCAAGCACGGTTGTGCCAATCTTTGCCCTACTCCACGGCATTATGGTCAGACTTGCGATGGTGGATTTGCACAATATGTAGTAGTGGAAACTAGTCAGCTCTACAAGCTTCCAGATGATATTAATCCGGATGCTGCCGCACAGACAGAGCCACTTGCATGTATTATGTATAGCCTTGGAATGTCTGGCTTGAATCCGACAGACCATGTTTTATTGTATGGTGCCGGTCCTATTGGATTGACGTATATTCAGGCGTTAAAAGCCTTTGGAATCACAGACCTAGCGGTTGTCGCAAAGGGCGCTGCACGTATTGAAGAAGCTAAAAAGTGCGGTGCGGCATTGGTGATTGACAGCGAGCAGACAACGCCGATGGAATCAGTTTTAAAAAAAGAATGGGGATGCATGGCAGATATTGTAATCGATGCAGTAGGTCGCGGACCTATTTTAACTGAAGCTGTCAAATTACTGAACAGTCGAGGACGGATTTTGCTATTTGGACTCAATCATAACGCGGTTTCGGAGGTTCAGCCTGCTGAATTTACTCAGAAAGAATTGATGATGATCGGTTCACTTGGCAAAGCGTTTCCACCTGCGATTAGTCTGCTAGAAAAGAAACGAGTGCATACAGAAGAAATGGTATCGCATCGACTTCCGCTAGAAGAAATCAATCACGGTATAGAACTTCTGCGTAATAAGAGAGCGACTCGCGTAATCATTTACCCCAATGGCGGTATTCCAAACACGTGAATGTCGCTCTCATAAAATGATAAAAGGAGAAAATTATGAAACTACAGAATAAAGTTATTTTAATCACTGGCGCCGCAAGAGGTATTGGCGGAACGACTGCAAAGGTTTGCGCAGGATATGGTGCGAAGATCGTTGCAGTGGATCTGAATGAAGATCTACTAAAACATACAGTTTCGGAAATTAAAGAAGCAGGAGGTGAAGCTATTTATGCAGTAGCCGATGTTACTAAACGTGAGACTGTAGTGGATGCTGTGAAGAGGGCGGTTGATACATACGGGCGTATTGACGGTTTATTCAATGCGGCAGGTGTAGATCGTACAGGCGGAATCTTGGAAATGTCAGATGCTGATTATGACTTCACCATGGATATCAACGTAAAAGGAACTTTTATTTGCTGCTCAGAAGTCGGAAAGGTTATGGCGAAAGCAGGAAAAGGACGTATTGTCAATACTTCATCTATCGCAGCTGTTCGTGAAGAAGCATATAACGCTCCGTACTGTATGTCTAAAGCCGCAGTTGCTATGTTGACACGTGTTATCGCCCTTGAATTAGCGCCGATGGGCATTACTTCGGTTGCGATTCAGCCCGGTAATATTGAAACAGATATGCTGCGTGGTTCTTTTTCAAGTCGTGGCGCGAAAGAAGGAAAAGATGTGAAAGAATACTACGCGGAGATGGAGGCAACGATTCCGATGGGATATATTGGTCGTCCAGAAGAAATTGCAGAGGTGGTCTCCTTCCTGTTTGATGATCGTTCAGCATACATCGATGGTAACAGCATCTTGATTGCTGGCGGAAAAATCATGGCATAACTAACTCGCATAGCCCCCTTACTGAGCATCCCTAGTTGAATCAAAAATCTAATATATTTTTGCTTTGCGTTTTTCAATTTATTGTAGCAAAAAATATCTGTGTGAAACATTGACTGCTTATTTCGAGGAGGTACATTATGAAGAAGAGATTATGGGCAATGCTGATGGTAACAACATTAACCATCTCAATGACGGCATGTGGAAATACTGGCGATAAAAGCGGGAATGCATCTAATTCATCAGCGAGCGTTGATGATTCCGAAAAGATTAAAGTCGCGTTGGTTTGCAAGCAACTTTCTGATGAGCATTGGGCACTACTGAAAAAAGGTGCAGAACAGGCAGCCTCTGACCTTGGGATAGAGGCTGATGTAATTGGACCCAAGTCTGAGAGTGATGTACAGCAACAGGTAGAAATGATTGAAAATGAACTCGGCAGCGGGATTGATGCGCTTGGCATTGCACCAGCTACGCCAGACGCAGTTGTTACTGCCCTTCAGCAGGCTGACAGTAGTGGAGTTCCGGTGATTACAGTAGATACCGATTTACCTGATTATGCCAATAAAAAGTCCTTTGTTGGAACTGGCGGAGAAAGCGCTGGTAGAATGGGGGGCGAGTACGCAGCAAGCATTGCCGGAGAAGGCGGAAAGGCTATCATTTTACGTGGACGTGCTGGAGATACAACGCATGCTCAGCGTGAGGCAGGTATTATTGAAGGTTTAAAATCCGGCGGCGTTGAAGTCCTAGAAATTCGCGATTGTATGGCAGAGGCTGAAAAGGCGATGAATGCAATGCAGGATATGATCGTCAATTATGAACAGATTGATGTTGTTGTAACAACTTGCGATACGATGGCCCAGGGTGCGCAGCGAGCAATCGAAGGTGCAAATCGTGATATTCCAGTTGTTGGTTTTGATGGAACAGCGTCTGTTGTTGAATTGGTTGAGCAAGGTTCGGTCATCAAGGCAACTGTAGCGCAGGCACCATATGAAATGGGGTATCTTGCGATTGAAACAATGGTACAGCTCGCTAAGGGCAAAGATGTTGAAGAGCGTATTGACTCAGGAGCAACTCTTGTGACAAAGGACAACGCTGAAGAATATATGAAAGGTCTTCAAGAAAAGATTAATAGCTAGGTGTTAACCACATTATTGTTTAAATGTTCTCTTCTCTTCCATTTTGTTGAGGAATGATCCACAACGAAACCAAAAGACTCTCTTTATCAGAGAGTCTTTTGGTTTTGATTGCAGTATATATGGAGATTTGCATTTAGTGAAAATGTTAAAATGGAAAATGATTTTACTAAGTGAGTATGAGTACATATATTTGAACCACACGGAAAACGATGGACATATTATAACAATGAAGGTGTTGGTAGTAGAACCGAATCGAATACCTTATGCGGCAGAAATCAAAAACAGTTTGGATGAGATGCAGAAGATTGTTGGTGATATGCCATAATTCATGGTGACGAGTTCAGTCGCCTTGAATAACAGATGAACAGAGACACGATCAACTGGATTCGGATAAAACGAAAACAGGAGGTCGCTATGGAGAAATTGAAAAAGCATATCCATGATGACAGTAACGGCCTGGACTATGTTCTGGTCGGAGACTACTATATTCCAGACTTACAGCTGCCGGAGGAAAGCCGCCCCATCGGACGATGGGGACGGATGCACAGGGAATATCTGCAAGAGTATTGTTCCGACCGGTACAATGAATTGCTTCTGTCTGGAAAGCTGTGGACATATCTTGCCAATCTGGATGAGCAGGCACAGAACCGTCTAGATTATATCATTGCCCAGATAAAAGAAACAGAGGGAGTCATTCGGTCTGAGATGATTTTCATCTGAGAAGGTGGAAAAACTGAGGCCATTCACTTTTATAGTGGACGGCCTTTTTGCTACCTGCGCTTTTTCTTTTTTGGCATATAATACGGCTGTGGCTTGGCTTTGCCCCGTATATTGTTTGGGTTTTTAAGCAGTTTGGACAGGCTCAGTATACGCAGAAAAGCAGAAAAATCCTCGGATGAAATTTTTTCAAAAGGAATCTGCATTTTATCACAGAACTCATGGATCATAGCTTCTGTGTCGGTTCCCATCTGTATGGCCTGTTCAAAACTCTCTTTGACCTCATCCAGCGTTGGCTGTGGGTCAGCTGTGGTTTTGTCTTTCAAATGAGATTCCCGTATATCCCGGACAATGCTGTCCAGATCATCATGAAGGATATGGCTATAAAAATCGTTCTCCTGTACCTGACCCAATTTCAGCGTCCGCATATACAGATCATTTTCTCCAGGTGCGTGTTCTTTCAGAATGGTCTGCCGGGTAGCTTCCAGAATCAGATTCATCTGGTTCACCCGCATATCAGCGATCCGGTCAATAAAGATTTCCATATCAACCATCAGCCGCAAAAAAATTCGGATGGGTCGCCAACTCACAAAGCAGACGGTTGTTGATTTTTCCGCTGCTTAATAATGCAACCATATCATCACTCAAATGCAGAGCCTGAAGCTCCGTGTTTGGGTGATTTTTATTTTCGGACAGTCCCATCAGATAGTCGGCGGACACACCGTAAAACTTTGCCAGTGTCGCAATCGCAAATGGGCTGATATCTTTGTAGTCATCGCTCTCATATTTCCCCAGTGCCGACTTAGACAGACCGGTCTGTTCTGCCAGCTGTTCCAGCGTCAGGTGCTTATCCACCACCCGCAGGTCTTTGAGCCGTTCCGGGATTGACAGTTTTGTGTACATCAAAGCACCTCCTTGCCAACGGTTTTTGTTTTCCATTATAGCACATTTCCGAGAGCGTGGAAATATGCGGTTTTTATGTGTTTTTCCTGCGTCTTGGACATACGGGAGCAGCCCTCTTTTTTCGGTAAACTGGTTCTTGTCAGGAGACATAGAACCTTGAAAAATGAATAACCGGCTGCAAGGGGGATGACCTCCGGGGAAGTGACGCCACGATATGAGCGCACCAAAGAGGACAATACGCTGGGAGAGAATCCGGGCAGGAATATTTTGCAGACAGACCGGCAGACAGAAAAATAAACGATGCGGAACATACCGCATCAAATGAATGGAGGTAGAGCATTATGAAACTGAATATGAAGGAAAAGAAAATTCTTTACGCATACGCCTGCCCGAGCCATCACAACACAGTGACAAGGCTGAAATGGCTGACAGCATTGACTGTTGACCCGGAGGCGAAAAGCCAGATGCTTCATCTGACCCGTAAGATTGAGACAGAGACAGAGGAAAGGTGGTACGAAGCCTTTTACCATCATCTGCGTATGGAGATGGACGAATACCGCCGGATTAGACGCAGTCTGCGTGCGCTGAAAGCAAACACCGATTATGAGGAGGAACTGTATGAGGAAGCTGTCTAAATATGAAAAAGAAACCATCATCAACTGGAATGAGGGCGAGACGATTGCCAGTATCTACACCTTCAATACCAGCTTGAAACGCAGACTGGAGGATTTCAGCCGGAAGTACCCTCTGCTGTGCCGCTTGGAACGCAGTACGCCGGAAGGTAGCGTGACCTATGT
>JAGZOP010000037.1 GCA_018383195.1 Clostridiaceae bacterium
CAGCGCGAACAGCGGAAGTCCTGCGCCGCCAAATAATTCATAGGAAAGCAAAATCGAGGTCAGAGGACAGTTGGTTACACCGCAAAATACGGCGGTCATGCCCATCGCACCTGCGAATCCGGCAGGAATGCCGAGAAATGCGCCGTAAAAGCAGCCAAAGGTCGCGCCGATGAAGAATGCAGGCACAATTTCGCCGCCCTTGAATCCGCAGCCCAGCGTAATGGCGGTAAAAATCGCCTTGAGCACAAAGGCTTCCGGAACGGCATCGCCGGAAATGGCGCGCGTAATGACGTCCATGCCCGCGCCGTTGTAGCTGTGCACGCCGCAAAGCACGGTGAGCAGCACGACCAGTGTACCGCCGACGAAAATCCGCAGATAGGGCTTTTTGATGTACCGGGCGAAGAAGCGGTGGGTGATGCCGAATACCGAACACACGAAGATGGAAACTGCGGCGCATAGCACGCCGAGCGCAAGCACGCGCGGAATCATAGGATAACTCAGCGCAGGCACTTCTGTGAGGGAAAATGCCGTAGGGTGGCAGCCGACCTGCTGTGCGACCAGCGCTGCAAGCAGCGAGGACAGCATACAGGGAAAGATTGCGGAATAATACATGACGCCAACGCTGCACACCTCCATGGAGAATACGGCTGCGGCGAGCGGGGTGCCGAACAGTGCGGAAAATCCGGCTGCCATGCCGCACATCATAATAATGCGCTCATCCTTGTCGTCCAATCGCATGGCACGTCCGAGCCGGTCAGAAATCGCGCTGCCCATTTGGAGCGCCGCGCCTTCACGTCCGGACGAGCCGCCGAATAGATGGGTTAAAATGGTGGAAATGATGATGAGCGGCGCAATCCGCAGACGGATGGGGTCGTTTTGGCGCACGGCAACGAGCACATAGTTGGTGCCGGGGTCGCGGGGCAGCCCGCAGAGCTGATATAGCCCCAGAATGACCATCCCTGCAAAAGGAAGCAGATAAATGAGTGCGCTGTGCGCTTCGCGATATGCGGTTGCCCAGTTGACGGCTTCATGGAACGCGCCGCCGACAATGCCGGTCACTGCGCCGATGAGGCAGGAAAACACAATCCATTTGGAAAAAATGACGATACGCTTGCTCCAGCGCGCCCAAAGACCCTGAAAAAATTCCATATTTGCGTTCCCCCCTTGCCGCAAACCCCTCTGACAAATCAATATATACAGTATAGCACAGCGGCGGCGGGAAAGAAAGCAGGATAAATGTTAACCTTTCTATTGACTATGGTTTACGGACAGGCTATACTGTAAATTGTCAACCGTGAAAATTATTTTAGTTTACAAGGAGCGACCTATGAAAACCAGACAGCTTTGTTCTGCCGCGCTGCTCGCGGCGCTGACCGCCGTATGCAGTCAGCTTACCATCCCGACGCCGTGGCAGGTGCCGATTTCTATGTCTACCTTCGCCGTATTTCTTTCGGGTGCGCTGCTCGGCGCAAAATGGGGAACTGCCGCGCAGGGGGTATACCTGCTGCTCGGGCTGGTGGGCGTGCCGGTCTTTAGCGGCATGCGGGGCGGCGCGCAGGTGCTCGCCGGACCGACCGGCGGGTATTTGATCGGGTATCTGGCGGCTGCGGCGGTGACCGGCGCATTGCTTGCGCACAACCGTGCGCGGTGGATGCTGCCCGCAGCAATGGCGGCAGGGCTTGCGGTATGCTATGCATTCGGTACGGCGTGGTATATGGTGCAGGGGGGCGTGGCGCTTGTTCCGGCGCTTAGCATGTGCGTGCTGCCGTTCCTGCCTGGCGATGCGCTCAAAATTGCTGCGGCAAGCCTGATTGCCGGCAGAATCGGGATGTTGCGGTTTGGGGAATCGCAAACGGTATAATCAAAGCGCAAAAGCGCCCTCTGACAGGAGGGCGCTTTTATAATAACTCTTTCGTATAAATACTGGTTTCTACATAGCGAAGCGGGCTTTTGGGGGATCGATTGTGAGCGAGCAGCGCATACAGAATCAGAATGGCTTCATATGCCTGCGCGGAAAAATCCTGTTCTACGACAAAATCGAGCAGACCGTTTTTGAGTCCGCGGATGGCGGGCTGCGTCAGATCGTTTGCCACCACATGCACCTTGTATTTTAATCCCGCCTTTTTGATTGCATCCATGCAGGCGGGGACGCTTTCAGTTCCCATATATACGCCTCGCACCTTAGAATCCTGCTGTAAAGTGTGCAGGATTGCGTTATAAGTCAGATCATAGCGCTCGAAGCACTCCACAAGCTGCACGCGGTCGCTTTCAATGCCCAGCGCGGCAGCGTGTGCACAAAAGCTTTCGACCCGGCGGCGGTGGGACTGGAATTCCAGATTCCCGGTAATGGCAAGGATGTGGTCCTGCGCGCCCAGACTGCGCGCGAGCAGCCCGGCGGCAACCTGTCCGCTTTTGGCAAGGTCCTGCCCGACATGGCATACGCGGCTGCTGGTCGGCAGGTCGGAATTATAGGTCACAACCGGAATGCCCCGGGCGGCGAGCTGCTCAATTTTGCTGCGCAGCAGGACGTTATCGGCGGCGTTCAGGATTATCCCGTTTGCGCCGGCGGCGAGCAGTGCGTCGATGCGCTGGATGTATTCGCGGTCGGAGCGGCTGCCCATGGTCTCGATGTGAAGCGACAATTCTCCGGGACGCAGGACGCGCTCGGCGCGCCGGATGCCGCGTTCCACCTGCTGCCGGAAATAGCCGCTTTCCCATTTCGCGATCAGGAAACCGATCTGGACACCGCGGTCAGACGGCGCATTTTTACGCGGATGGACATATCCGGTGGTCTGCACGGCGCGCAGGACTTTCTTCCGGACATCGGCGCTGACATAGGGGCGGTCGTTGAGCACGCGGTCCACGGTGCCGCGCGATACGCCGCACATGCGGGCAATGCTTTGGATGGTGGGCTTCATGCGGCAAATCCTCCTTTTTTTCATTGTAACAGACCGGGAAAAGGATGTCACTGAAAAAAGCACAGAGCACAGAAAAAAGAACGGGAACAGCGGAATGAAATCTGGCAATATGACCGAAAATGAATACATTATATTGGATAGATTGACGAAGTTTTTTGCCTTGCGTTGACTTTTTTTTAGAGCTGACCTACAATGTAGAAGCTAAGAAAAGTGGCTATAAAATTCGTAAAAGTATAGAATTATCATAAAATATGGAGGTATTGCTGTGAAAAAGTTGCGAGTTGGTATTGCGGGTCTGGGCCGTCTGGGAAAAGTGCATGCAAAGAATCTAGCATATAAGATTCCGAATGCAGAACTGGTTGCGGCATGCTCGATCGTGCCGGCAGAACTGGAATATGCACAGAAGGAGCTGGGCGTGCAGCAGGTTTACACCGATTTCCGCGAGATGATTGCAAATCCGGACATCGACGCGGTTGCGATTGTCACCACCTCGTCCGAGCACTGTTGGCAGATTGAGGCTGCGCTTGACGCGGGCAAGCATGTATTCAGCGACAAGCCGCTGGGCGTTGATGTAGAGCAGTGCAAGATTGCAGAAAAGGCGGTGGAGCGCCATCCGGAGCTGACCTTTATGCTCGGTTTTATGCGCCGCTATGATAAGTCTTATGCGTATGCAAAGCAGAAGATTGAGGAAGGCGCAATCGGTACTCCTTACATGGTTAAGGCAACCGGCATTGACCCGGAGGCGATGGTGGACGGCGCAATCCGTTTTGCGGCAACCTCGGGCGGTATTTTCCTTGACATGGCAATTCATGATATCGACCTGATGCGTTGGTTCCTCGGCGCGGAGGCAACCGAAGTCTATGCGCTCGGCTGTACCTTTAAGCATCCGGAGTTTCAGGCGGTCGGCGATGACGAGACTGCGATGGCGTGCTATAAGTTCGACAACGGCGCAATGGGCTTCGTGCATGTCGGACGCACCGCGCCGCACGGCTACCATGTAGAAACCGAAATCATCGGCACCGAAGGCTCGATTCGGATTTCCGGCGTGCCGGAGAAGAATCAGGCGATGCTGTTCAATACAAACGGCGCGGTGACCGAGTGCGTCGGCTCGTTCCCGGAGCGCTTCGACGAAGCGTATCTGCTCGAAATGCAGGAATTTGTGGACTGCGCCTGCGCAGGCAAGCAGACCGGCGTGAACGTCTACGACGGCACCAAGTCCACACGCATCGGCTACGCGACCACAGAGGCGTGGAAGACTGGCAAGATCGTGAAGATTTAAGCAAAAAATCCCCTGCTCCGCTGAACGGAGTGAAGTGATAAAATAATGGTAGACACTTTTGTGTCTACCATTATTTTTATGCTATTATAGATTTGGAGGTGGGATTATGCGCCAAAAGTACACAATACGTAGCAAGGAAGAGAAACTGGCTATTGAACAAGCTGTCTATTACTTCAACTACGAACGACTTGTCCGTAAACTAAAAGGAAAACCACCAGTCCTCTTTAGAACAGAACTGGTGGCATAGGGTATTTTATGTCTACTAACTATTGACTACTCCCGCATTCCTAAGAGAACGCGGGAGGTTTTTGCATAGTCAAAGGATGCCGAGTGCACGGCTCACCAGATAGAGAACGAGTAAAATCAGCAGAATGGATTGCGCCCGGCTGCGTTCGGTTTCCGATGGCTGCTTTGCACGCAGGGAGAAAAACAGGATCAGGATAACGGCGAGTCCGCCGAGACCGAAATTCACAAACAGGTCAAAAGTGGTTCCGGTTCTCATACAAGTGCGATAAAGTTTAGATAGTTGTTGTTAGCTTCTTGTGCCTCATCATATGCATCCCAAACAGGAGAACCTGGGAGTACAGTAACACCAACAACTGCTAATGCAGCAACAATTGCCCCAATTCCTGCAGAGAATGCAACGCCGGCTAATCCGCTAGCGATTACTTCGGCACCAAACTGCACATGGGCACGCGAAAAATCAGAAATCATATGATCCACATTTGTTTTAGATGCATTTGCATAGCTACGCGCAGTGGCATTGTTACGATCATATTCTGTGCACATACCTTCATCGCATACAAGATACCAGTACCAAACATTTCCAGCAAGGGTATCTGTATCTCGGTAATAAGAGAAATTCCAATAAGGAGATTTTGCCTGAGTTATTGTGTTGGCCGATGGCTGAGAGGGTACATTCTGGTTGGAATAAGTCTGAACAGAAACTCCATCGTCTACGGTAACAATGATTTCATCACCGCGTTTGATTGCGGTTGAAATTGAGTAGTCATCCGTAACGGTAGCAATACGGTTGCCTTCATCATCGTAAGACAATTCCACTTTATAATGGATTCCGTCGTGATCGAACTCATAAGAGGTCGTTTCGGTAGTGTCAATTGCCGATGCGGGAATAGCAAAGGTGAACAACATGACAAAAACCATCATGAAAGAAAATAATTTTCGTTGTACAGTCATATGTACCATCCTTTCTCTTCACATACCAGATTGGGTGGCAAACACAACCAATTCGTTTTCCGGAAACGAACATCAAACTATTTTCCTTAAAATAATTTGATGTGATAATTATAACAAAACATTAAAAAATTTCAATGGGAAGTATAACCAAAGAAAAGACTGAAAATTTGTAGAATATTTTGGTTTTCTAGATGAAGATAAAATATATTGTATAATTATGCAAACAGACCGATATCCCGCAGAAAAATGAACAGATTCAGCAGGGCGAGCGCGAGCCAGACCACGGCGGAAATTTGGTGGCTTCGTTTTCCGTTGTCCCGGTAAAGCTCCCATTGCGAAAGCGCACAGAACAAAAAGGTCAGTCCGATGAATCCATAGGTGTACTGCGCAGGAATCCACCCGCCGAGAAAGGCAGACGCGAGCGCGAGAAGAATGAGGATGATCGAGGAAACGAGGTACACGACTTGCCGGTTGATTTTCATAGCAATCCCTCCTGTGTCAGCGGTTCGTTTGGGATGGTCACATGATAGCGGAAAAGCAGGAGGGTGTCAATGGGAAGATCAAAAAAATGGCGTTTGCGCGCTGTGCTCAATTCGGGAAATTCTATGCAGGATTTTAGAAAAACATCATATTATCGTCAAAGTGCACAAAATATAAATGGAAAATAAGTGAAATTGCCATAGTAGTATTTTATTTGTGTATATGTTATAATAATTGAGGACAAAGAAATTGTAGATTTAGACGAAACGCGAATAACCATGAAACGGAGGACCCCAGCAATGAAGAAGTTTGTTTATCTGTTCTCGGAAGGAAACGGCAAAATGCGCGAGCTGCTCGGCGGCAAGGGCGCGAATTTGGCTGAAATGACCAATCTTGGCATGCCGGTTCCGCAGGGCTTTACCATCACCACCGAGGCATGCACCCGGTATTATCAGGATGGCAAGACCATTTATCCCGATATCCAGGAACAGATCATGGCATATCTTGATAAACTTGAGAAAATGACCGGCAAGACCCTCGGCGATCCGGCGCGTCCGCTGCTCGTTTCTGTGCGCTCGGGCGCACGCGCTTCCATGCCCGGCATGATGGATACCATCCTGAACCTCGGTATGAATGACGAGATCTGTGAGGCGGTTTCCCGTCTGACGAACAACCCGCGTTTTGCACGTGACAGCTACCGCCGCTTCATCCAGATGTTCTCCGACGTTGTCATGGAGCTGCCGAAGTCCTCTTTTGAGCAGTTTATCGATCAGGTCAAGGAGAAAAAGGGCGTAAAGCTTGACAATGAGCTGGACGCAGACGATATGAGCGAGCTGATTGTGCTCTTTAAGGATCATTATAAAAAATCACTCGGGAAGGATTTCCCGCAGGACCCCAAGGTACAGCTGATGGAGGCGGTGCGCGCCGTATTCCGTTCGTGGGATAACCCGCGCGCGAACACTTATCGCCGCATGAACGATATCCCGCATTCGTGGGGTACCGCAGTCAACGTCCAGTCGATGGTATTCGGCAATATGGGCGAAACTTCGGGCACCGGCGTTGCATTTACCCGCAATCCGGCAACCGGCGAAAAGAAGCTGTACGGTGAGTTCCTGATGAACGCACAGGGAGAGGACGTCGTTGCCGGCATCCGCACCCCGCAGCCGATTTCTGCACTTGAGCAGACCATGCCTGAGGTATATCAGCAGTTTGTGGACATCTCCAGCAAGCTGGAGGCACATTACGGCGATATGCAGGACATGGAGTTTACCATTGAAAACGGCAAGCTTTACATGCTCCAGACCCGTAACGGCAAGCGCACCGCGCAGGCGGCGATTAAGGTTGCCGTAGACCTCGTAGACGAGGGCGTGTGCACCAAGGAGCAGGCAATCATGAAGGTAGAGCCCAAGCAGCTTGATGCACTGCTGCATCCGACGTTTGTTCCGGCGGCGCTCAAGGCGGCAACTCCGGTGACCACCGGTCTGCCGGCATCGCCCGGCGCGGCATGCGGCGCGGTGTACTTCACCGCAGATGAGGCTACGGCAGCACATAAGAACGGCGAGAAGGTTGTTCTCGTCCGTCAGGAAACTTCGCCGGAGGACATCGACGGCATGGCGGTTTCCGAAGGCATCATGACCGCACGCGGCGGCATGACCTCGCATGCTGCGGTTGTAGCGCGCGGCATGGGTACCTGCTGCGTAGCAGGTGTCAATGGCATTAAGGTTTCCGAAGATGACAAGACCATCACGTTTGCCGACGGCACAGTGGTCGGTGAGGGCGAATTTATTTCCCTTGACGGCTCGACCGGCAACGTATACCTCGGCAAGATCGACACCCAGGAAGCAGAGCTGACCGGTGATTTCGGTCGCTTCATGAGCTGGGCAGACGAGCTGCGCACCCTGCATGTCCGCACGAACGGCGATACCCCGCGCGACGCGATGCAGGCACGCAAGTTCGGTGCAGAGGGCATTGGTCTGTGCCGCACCGAGCATATGTTCTTCGAGCCGGCGCGCATCAAGGCAGTGCGTGAGATGATTGTTTCCGAGACTGTGGAGCAGCGTAAGGCGGCGCTCGCGAAGATTCTGCCCATGCAGCGCAGCGACTTTGAAGCAATTTACCGTGCAATGGGCGGTCTGCCGGTGACCATCCGCCTGCTTGACCCGCCGCTCCATGAGTTCCTCCCGCAGGAAGAGGAGGATATCCGTGAGCTTGCCGGTGAGATGGGCATCTCGTTTGAAAAGCTTCAGGGCATTGTAGACGGTCTGCATGAGTTCAACCCCATGCTCGGTACCCGCGGCTGCCGTCTGGATGTCCTCTATCCGGAAATCGCAGAGATGCAGACCGAAGCCATCATCTCGGCTGCCATCAACGTCTCCAAGGAGGATGGTCTGCATATCATTCCGGAGATTATGGTTCCGCTGGTTTCTGAGATCAACGAGCTGCGCTTTGTTAAGAAGGTCATCAAGGCAAAGGCTGATGAGCTGATTGAAGCATCCGGTCTGAAGATGAAGTATATGATCGGTACGATGATCGAGACTCCGCGCGCCGCAGTTACGGCGGACGAGATTGCGGAGGAAGCTGAGTTCTTCTCCTTCGGTACCAACGACCTCACCCAGATGACTTACGGCTTCTCGCGCGACGACGTGGGACGTATCCTCGATACCTACTTCGAAAAGAAGATTCTCGAGTCCGACCCATTTGCGCGTCTCGACCAGAATGGCGTCGGCAAGCTGGTCAAGATGGCGGTCGAGTCTGGACGCAAGACCCGTCCGGATATCAAACTCGGCATCTGCGGCGAGCATGGCGGCGACCTGTCCTCGGTTGAGTTCTGCCATAATGTCGGTCTGAACTATGTATCCTGCTCCCCGTTCCGCGTTCCGATTGCCCGTTTGGCTGCTGCACAGGCGCGCGTGAAGGAACTTGGCAAGGCATAACGATTCAAAACCCCTCTTCGGAGGGGTTTTTGTGTGTAAATGCGTGTGTTTTTAAATAATTTCCAGATAAGTCCAAGACTCCTGCCTGCATAGTCAAACGAATCCTGAGAATACTAGGATTAGCCATTTGAAGCACAGAAGGAGATTTGAGATATGAAAGCGACTGGAATTGTCAGAAGAATTGACGACCTCGGCAGGGTCGTCATCCCGAAAGAAATCCGACGCACCATGCGCATACGCGAGGGCGACCCGCTGGAAATCTATACGGATCGGGATGGCGAAGTTATTTTTAAAAAATATTCTCCCATGGGCGAGCTTGGAACGGTTGTCGGGGAGCTGGCGGAGGCGCTCAGCCGTACGGCAGGAATGTCCTGCGCAATCTGTGACCGCGATGCTGTCATTGCGGCTGCGGGCGGCGCAAAAAAAGAGATTTACGAAAAAGCCATTTCCGCAGATCTCGAAATGCTGATGGAGCAGCGCCATGTCTATGAGCACAACGGCAGCGATGAAGCCGTACACGTTTCGGCAAATGACCCCTATCGTGTGGTTGTCGCCGCGCCGATTATTGCAGAGGGTGACGTCACCGGCTGTGTTGCGTTTCTGGCAGACAACGGAGAAGAGCATGCGACCGAGGTGGAAGCAAAGCTCAGCCAGACTGCGGCGAACTTCCTGTCGAGGCACGTTACGATGTGACGTCTTGCCCGCCTTGCTGAAAGGCGGGCTTTTTTTCATTTATTTTTTGTAATGTAACCCGAAGTTTACACAGTTTTTACATTACCCCTTGCAATGATGTGGGGGGTGCATGTTATAATAGAAATGTAAAATAAAAAAGTATAATGGTAAAATTTGCGTAACAAGCAAGAAGGTAAGGAAAAAGAGATATGAATATTTTTGATGTGCTTTCCCTCTTCGGCGGCCTTGCGCTGTTCCTCTTCGGTATGTCGGTCATGGGCGACGGTCTGGAGAAGAGCGCGGGCAGCAAACTCAAAACCATCTTGGAGCGGCTGACTTCCAGCCCGCTCAAAGGCTTTGTGCTCGGTCTTGCCGTCACAGCAGTGATCCAGTCCTCCTCGGCAACGACAGTCATGGTTGTCGGCTTTGTAAACTCGGGCATCATGAGCCTGCGTCAGGCAATCGGCATTATCATGGGCGCAAACGTGGGCACCACGGTAACGTCGTGGATTCTCAGCCTTTCGGGCATTCAGGGCGACAGCTTCTTTGTGAAGATGCTCAAGCCGTCGTCGTTCTCCCCGATTCTGGCAGTGCTTGGCATTGTGCTCTACATGTTTGTTAAGAGCAGCAAGAAAAAGGATATCGGTTCGATTCTGCTCGGCTTTGCTGTGCTGATGTTCGGTATGGATACCATGAGCAGTGCGGTTGCACCGCTGAAAGATGTGCCGGAGTTCACCAATATTCTGCTGCTGTTTTCCAACCCGATTCTCGGCGTGCTCGCCGGTGCGGTTTTGACGGCTATCATCCAGTCGTCCTCGGCTTCGGTCGGTATTTTGCAGGCGCTGTCTGCGACCGGACAGATTACCTTCGGTTCGGCAATCCCGATTATTCTCGGTCAGAACATCGGTACCTGTGCAACGGCAATGCTTTCTTCGGTGGGCACCAACAAAAACGCCCGCCGCACTGCGGTTGTGCATCTGTATTTTAACATCATCGGCACGTTGGTATTCCTCACAGGCTTCTATGCGCTCAAGACGATTTTTGACTTCCAGTTTGTCAATGATTCAATCAATCAGGTTGGCATTGCAGTCGTGCATACGGTCTTTAACCTGACCTGTACAGCGGTGATGCTGCCGTTTGCAGGCGTATTGGAACGCCTTGCCTGCGCAACCATTAAGGACGAGGAAAATGCAGAGGACGAGTTCCAGCTGCTGGACGAGCGTCTGATGGTTACTCCGCCGGTCGCAATCGAGCAGTGCCGTAAGCTGACCATCAAAATGGCAGAAAAGTCCGAGCGTGCCATGGATCAGGCGCTGTCGCTCGTTCGAAACTTTGATCCCGAGGTTTACAATACCGTGCGGGAAACTGAGTCCCGCATCGACGTATATGAAGACCGCCTGGGTACGTATCTCGTAAAGCTTTCGGCGCACAGCCTGTCGCAGGCAGACAGCCGCGAGGTTTCCCGTCTGCTGCACACGATTGGTGATTTCGAGCGGATCAGTGACCATGCGGTTGATATTGCGAAGGCAGCCGAAGAGATGCATAACAAGGAAATTCATTTTTCGGACGATGCACAGGGTGAAATTGATGTTATTTCGTCTGCTGTGCGCCGCGTACTGCATATGTCCATTGAGAGCTTCACTTCAGGCGATGTCAACCTCGCATTTCAGGTCGAGCCGCTCGAGCAGGTGGTCGATCATCTGCGCAGCGTAATGAAGAACCGCCACGTTGCCCGTTTGCAGGAGGGCAGCTGCACCATCGAGCTAGGCTTCATTTTCTCCGACCTGCTGACAAGCTTTGAACGTGTATCGGACCACTGCTCGAATATCGCAGCATGCATGATCGAATTGCAGCACGGCAGCTACGATACGCACGAATACCTCAACAGCATTAAAAACGGTCAGAACTCCGAGTTCGTCGAAATCTATAACGATTTCCTCAAAGAATATGTGCTTCCGTAACCGTTTTCAGTCCTCCCGCTTCGGGAGGACTTTTTTGTTGGTATAACATGCCGTTTCCAGTGCATAGTAAAAGTACAGGAGGGGAAACGGAATGATGGTCAGACAAAATGCTGCCGCGCGGCGGTGTGAAATCTGGATTGGATGCCGGGAACGGGACACCTATGCCGGAAATGAGGAGTACCGTGAAACCGTGCGCCGGTACCGCGCGATGGGATGGCGCGTATGCGTCTTTCTGGAGGGCAGAGAGCCGCGGCTGCAAGGCGCTGCGGTGATGCTGAATCACCGGTGGCTCGGCAGTTTTTGAGCAGCAAACGGAAAAGTCCCCGCCTTTTGGCGGGGACTTTTCTGATTCAGCTGAATTTAAAGAAGGAGAAAATTCCTTACTTGCGCTTTTGCGTCTGGGTATCGAACCAAACGGCTGCAACCAGAATGACACCCTTAACCATGAACTGCCAGTAAGCGTCGAGGTTCATCATGGACATACCGTTATCAATCGACATCATGATGACTGCGCCGAGGATTGCGCCCGAAACCTTACCAACGCCGCCGGTCATCGACGTACCGCCGATGACTGCGGATGCAATGGCATCGAGCTCATAGTTGCCGTTTGCAGCCTGCGCAGTACCGCCGTTCAGGCGAGCGGTGTAGATGACCGCAGCAACAGCACACAGCAAACCGTTCAGCATGTAAACGAGGGTCAGATTCTTCTTTACATTAATGCCGGCATAGCGCGCTGCGGCGATGTTGCCGCCGATTGCATATACGCTGCGGCCGAAGGTGGTTTTCTGAGAAATGAACGTGAATACAATGACAACAACTGCCATGACGAATACCGGAATCGGGATGCCCTTAAAGTCGTTCAGGACAAAGACTGCGCCAATAATCAGCACGGAGAATACACCCCAGCGAATCAGCATTTCAGCCATGGATTCGGTCAGGCTGCCATACTTCTGCTTTGCACGGCGGCGGCTCAGTTCGCTCAGCAGCAGCGCAACGATTGCAACCAGAGCCAGCGCCCAGCCGACATGCGGCAGAAGGTACTGGGTGCCCCAGAATTTATAGGATTCCTGAAACGGAGCAACCGTCTGTCCCTTGGTAACGGCAAGCATGCCGCCGCGGAAAATAAGCTGTGCGCCCAGCGTTACGATAAACGGTGCAATGCCGGTGTAGGCAATCATTGCGCCCTCTGCCAGGCCGATGATGCAGCCGAGCAGCAGACCGATGGCAATGGTTACCGGGGTGGACATGCCGCCCCATACCTGACATGCCGCCATGATACAGCCGATGAAGCCCATGGTCATGCCGGCAGAAAGGTCGATGCCGCCGGTGACAATGACAAGCGTCATGCCGACACCCATGATGCCGGTAAACGCCGCCTGACGAATCAGGTTGGACAGGTTACGGGTTGTGATGAAGTTGCCGCCCGTCGAAGCGGTGAATGCGACCCAGAGGATGATCAGAACGAGAACCATCGTCAGGGTGCGGATATCGAGCTTTTTGCTCTTTTTCAGTTTTTTATCAGACATGGTTTAACCCCTTCCTACTGCGGCGCGCATCAAGATTTCCTGTGTCGCGTCCTTAACATCGAATTCACCGGTGATCTCGCCGCCGGCGACGGTCAGAATACGGTCGCTCATACCGAGGATTTCTTCCATTTCCGAAGAAATCATGATGATGACAACGCCCTTTTCGACCAGTTCGTTCATGATTTTGTAAATTTCATATTTTGCACCGACGTCGATGCCGCGGGTCGGCTCGTCCAGAATCATGACCTTGGGGTCACTCATCAGCGCCTTTGCCAGAACGACCTTTTGCTGGTTGCCGCCCGAGAGCGTGTTGACAGCTACATCGATGCTTGGGGTTTTGGTGCGGATTTCTTCGACATACTTGGTGGTATAGGCAACCTCGGCATCCTCATTGAGAATACCGAACTTGGAAACCTTCTGGAGGGAAGACAGCGTGGTGTTTTCCTTGATGCTCATAATCAGGTTCAGACCCAGCTTTTTGCGGTCCTCGCTGACGATGAAATAGCCGGCTTTGAGTGCATCCAATGGGCTTTTAATATCCACTTTCTTTCCGTCGATATAGATTTCTCCGGTGCCCTTGGTGCGGAACGCGCCATAAACAGCGGTGAACAGTTCAGTGCGACCGGCGCCCATCAAGCCGGAGATACCGAGAATTTCGCCCTTATACGCCTTGAGGCTGACGTTATTGATGAGGTTGCGTCCTTCGATATCCGGATGCGGAACCGTAAAGTTTCGGATTTCGAAGCCAACCTCGCCGCGGGTGTGCGGCACACGGGGGAACAGGTTGTTCATCTCGCGGCCAACCATAAGGGAAATCATATCGTCTTTGGTCATCTGGGATTTCGGGCGGGTGTCGATTGTTTCGCCGTCGCGCAGGACGGTGATATCATCGCACAGGCGCATGATTTCGTCGAGACGGTGGGAAATATAGATGCAGGTTACGCCGTTTTGACGCAGCTTGTCAACCAGTTCGAGTAGGATATCCACTTCGGCTTCGGTTAGCGCTGCGGTTGGTTCGTCGAGGAGCAGCAGCTTGACGTCGCGTGCCAGTGCTTTGGCAATTTCGACCATCTGCTGCTGACCGACGCCTAGATTGCGCACCATTTCTTCGGGGTTCACATCCAGACCGACCTGCTTGAGCAGCTGGCGGCAGCGCTCATGCTGTTCGTCGAAGTCGATGATGCCCATTTTGTTCGGCTGATTGTTGATGAATACATTTTCGGCAATGCTCATATCCGGAATCAGGTTCATTTCCTGATGGATACATGCGATGCCGGCTTTTTCTACGTCGCGGATGGTCTTGAATTTGCAGTCTTTTCCGTCGAATTTTACCGTGCCCTCATAGGTACCATACGGATATACGCCGCAGATGACCTTGATGAGCGTTGATTTGCCCGCGCCGTTTTCGCCGACGAGCGCATGCACATGCCCGCGCTGAACGTCAAACGATACTTCGGACAACGCCTTTACGCCTGGGAAAATCTTTGTAATTTTTTGGAGCTGCAAAATATAATCGGCCATAAAGCACACCTCCATGTTCGGGTTTCCGCGCCGCGTGCGCGGAAAAAGGGTAAAAGAATGCAGGGGACACGGTCGCCCGTCGCAGCCGTGCACCCCGCACTCAAACACTATACTACTTTTGCCGTAATGCGATGCTTATTCAGCCGGCCACTGATCCTTCGGCACGTTTGCATAAACGTCCTCGAGGGAGTGGAAACCATCGCGCTTTACGATGATTTCGTAGATGTTGTCCTTGTTGACTGCTTCTACGTCAACGGTGAAGGAATCAACGTCCTTGAAGTTGTTGTTCAGCTTCTGCCAGGTGCCGAGGCTGGCGTCTACGCCGCTCATCGGGTCAGCGCCCGTTGCGATTGCAACTGCCAGTTCCATTGCAGCCTGGTTCAGCGGAGCCAGAGGCTTATAAACGGTACCGGTCTGGGTGCCTTCTACGATTCTCTGGCAAGCTGCGAGGTCGGCGTCCTGACCACAGATCGGAACCTGACCTGCGAGACCCTGTGCTGCAAGCGCCTGAACCGCGCCGCCGCAGGTGCCGTCGTTCGATGCGATCACGCCCTGTACGTCGTTCTTCGCAACGGTCAGACCGTTTTCAGCATGCTTGAGGGCTTCGTTCGGGTCCCAGCCCTTGCACCACTGGTCGAGGACGATGTTGATGTCGCCGCTGTCAATGTAGGGCTTCAGGATATTTTCCTGACCCTTTGCAACCAGATGCGCGTTGTTGTCTTCCGGCGCGCCCTTCAGCCAGATGTAGTTGCCCTTCGGAGCAGCGTCTACAACGAACTGCGCCTCTACCTGACCAACCTTGTAGGAGTCAAAGGTGATGTAGTAGTCCAGATCGGTGTTCATGATGAAGCGGTCGTATGCGATGACCTTGATGCCTGCGTCGTGTGCGGCATCAACGATCGGACCGGCAGCCTCTGCGTCAAGGGACTGGACGATCATAACGTCAACGCCCTGGTTGATGAGGTTTTCGCACTGGGAAACCTGCTTGTTGGCATCGTTGTTTGCATTCTGAACGTTCAACTCAAAGCCCTTGTCTTCGGCGTAAGCCTTAAACATCTCGATTTCACGATTCCAACGTTCCTCGGTGGTGTTGCCGATGGACAGACCGACAACGATATCCTTGATGTCCTTGGTCTCTCCGCCGGCTGCCGAGCCGCTGCCGGAAGCGTCGCCGCCGCTGGGCTTGCTTGCGGTGGTGCATGCGGTCATGGAGAATGCCATGGCTGCGGTCATCAGGGCTGCGAGTACTCTTCTTGTGCTCTTCTTCATTTCTTCTCCTCCTTGAAACAAAGTTCTTCTTCTCTATACAAACCGCATTCATTTTGCGGTTTATATTCTTCATGCTTTCAGGAACACGTACGGAAATATGCACAAAAACCGTGTCAAAAAATTGCGCGTATTTATGCGTTTCATCTAACTTGTGACATCATTATAGCATCTGTTTCAGGGGGCAACCTTTTTCTTATTGCCGTCTTTGCAGATAAATCTTATGAAAATTGCGGTTTTATGCGTGCATCGCAAGAATCCGAAAGAAGTTTGTATTTGAGAAAATAATACGCAAAAATGGGTTTGTTTAAAGTCTAAAAGTTATATTATAAAAGGAGCTCCCGGGCATGGAGCAATGCTGCGTGCACGGGAGCTGTTATATTTGCGGTTTGTATCAAATAAAGGGGTTTTCGCTTGCGTAAGGCAGCGAAGCAGGCTGATTATATGCAATGTCTGCGACGCCGAGATAGCGGAATACTTCAAACAGCGCCTTGCCGTAATGACCGAATGCCACCGCGCCATGATGCGGATATTGCTTTTCGATGAGCACATGGCGGTAGAAGCGGTTCATTTCCGGAATTGCGAACACGCCGATCGAGCCGAACGACTGCGTCGGGACGTCGAGCACTTCGCCCTGTGCAACATAAGCGCGCAGTGTAGTAGACGCCGTAGACTGCAAGCGGAAGAAGGTGATAGGACCAGCCTTGATGTCGCCTTCCATGGTGCCGCGGGTGATGTCGGGTTCGGGCAGTTCGGGCTCCAGATCGCGCTTCATGATGAGCTGATAGCCCATATGCGGGTTGCGCAGCAGGGAGGGACAGGTATTGCCGCAGTGGAAGCCCATGAAGGTTTCGTTGTGACGGTAACCGGTCTTGCCTGCGATGCCATCCTGATAGATCGAAGCGGGCACCGAGTTGTTGATGTCGAGCAGGGTGACTTCCTTGCCGGATACACAGACGCCGATATACTCACTGAGCGCACCGTAAATATCCACCTCGCACGAAACCGGAATGCCGCGTCCGGTCAGGCGGGCGTTGACATAGCAGGGAACAAAACCGAATTCGGTCTGGAATGCCGGCCAGCATTTGTTTGCAAATGCCGCATACTTGGAGCAGCCCAGATGATCGCGCATCCAATCCTCAAGCGTCAGTTCATACTGTGCCAGACGGGGCAGGACGCCGCGGAACTTGCTTTCGCCGTTGCCTGCCTCCGCTTCCATTTCGGCAACCTTTGCCGGAATGCGCGGATCGTCCTTGTGCTTGTTGTACGCAACAAGCAGATCAAGCTCGGAATGCTCTTCGATGGCAACGCCAAGGTCGTAAAGCGCCTTGATCGGGCCGTTGCAGGCGAGAAAATCGTTCGGACGCGGTCCGAAAGCAAAGATTTTGAGCCCTGCCAGACCGACAAGCGCGGTCGCAATGGGAACAAATTCACGAATCTGTGCAGCGACTTCTGCTGCGGTGCCGCACGGATACGGCGGGATGTAAACACGCTTGCCGCGCAGTCCGAGGTTGTAGGAGGCGTTGAGCATACCGCAGTAAGCGTCGCCGCGTCCGTCGTGCAGGTCGCCGTCGCCCTCGGCGGCTGAGGTATACATAATCGGACCGTCAAACATGTCTGCAATCATGGTTTCCGGGGTTTCCGGACCAAAGTTTCCAAGATAGACGCACAGTGCGTTCACGCCTGCGGCTTTGACGTCCTCAACAGCTTTTTTTGCATCCAGTTCGGTTTCCACGCAAATCGGGCATTCATAGAGATCTGCGCCATAGGCTTCGGCGACATTATGCCGGCGCCACTCGGACAAGGTAATCGGGAAACAGCCGCGGCTGACAGAAATGATTCCCATTTTGATTTCCGGAATATTTTTGAACATGATGGGTCCTCCTTTAAGCATGTGATTTTTACAGAAGAGAAGCGATATCGGGATTTGCGCCGATCAAACCAACGTGTGCGCCTTCCTGCGCTTCTGAGGCATCTGGATGTGCGATGAGCCATTTGTTGCACGCGCGCAGCAGAGAATCATCCGCATATGCGCCGTCCAAAGCCGGTGCTTCGGTATTGGTGCCGCGCGGCAGCACCACAGCGACCCGGAATCCGGCGCCTGCCGCAGCATCGCAGGGCGCATAGTGCAGGGTGGTCGCATACAGTTCGACCGCTGCGCCGGCAGGCGCGCGGAATGCCTCCACCTTGTCCGTGGACAGGGTGAAATCCTTGGAAATGTCCTGCTGACGCGCAACAAGAAGGATGAAATCCTGTGCGCCGATATTGATTTCACTGTCCCGGTGGTATTCCACGCAGTTCAGTTTGGTGTTGGTGCCGTTGCAGAAGCCGATTTGAATTGGCATGCCGCCATACACATGGTCGCGCAGGATTTCAAATGCAGCATCGGATTCCAGCGCGGCACAGGACGGTTCATATACCACGCCGTCAGTGGGGCGCTCGGTTTCGCGTGTCAGCGTATCGAGCAGGCTGGAAAACGTGCAGCACTCCAGTACCCTGCCGTAGACAGCAAAAGCGGGGTCAAAAACCGACTGAATTTTCACGATACATCCCTCCTTATTGTGCGGCGAGCGCACGGAATTGCTCTTTGAGCGCAGGATAAAGCGCACGGTAGATTTCGTAAAATGCTTCGTAAGACTGTGCGTTCTGCGCTACCGGACTCTGCGGTGGGTTCACGGAAATCAGTTTCTGGCATCCTTCTTCGACCGATGCGTAGATACCTGCGCCCACACCGGCAAGAATGGCAACACCAAGTGCAGGGCCTTCTTTGCTGACTGTAGTTGCAACCGGGCAGCGCAGTACATCGGCAAGCATCTGCCGCCAGAGCGGGGAAGTTCCGCCGCCGCCGCACGCCAGAATGACATCGGGCTGCACGCCCATTTCATCCAGAATTGCAGCGCAGTCCTTGAGGCTGTATGTCACGCCTTCCATGACGGCGCGCAGCAGGTCATAGCGTGTGTGCAGTCCGGACAGACCAACGAATGCGCCGCGGCAGTCGGGATCGAGATGCGGGGTGCGCTCGCCCATCAGATAGGGCAGATAAATCAGCCGGTTGGAGCCGATTGGTACCTCTGCTGCCGCCTGATCGAGCAGCGCGTAGCTGTCCACGCCTTGCTTTTCGGCTTGCTGCACATCGGTTCCGCAGAAATTATCGCGATACCATTTGAGTGACTGACCGGCAGCAAGTGTGACGCCCATCACATGCCATGCGCCCGGCACTGCACAGCAGAACGTGTGAACACGTCCGTGCGGGTCGATGGACAGTTTGCTGGTATGGGCGAACACTACGCCGGAGGTACCGATGGTTGCAAACGCCTTGCCGTCCTCAACCACGCCGGTGCCGACTGCGGCGGCGGCGTTATCGCCCGCGCCGCCGACAACGATGGTGCCCGCGGCAAGCCCGGTCAGATGAGCAGCTTCCTGCGTGACCCTGCCGGTAACTTCCGGGCTTTCGTAAATATCTGCGAGCAGCGCGCGGTCGATACCGAGCTTTTCAAGCACTTCGTCCGACCAACAGCGGTTTGGGACGTCAAGCAGTCCCATGCCGGATGCATCCGATACTTCGGTGGCATATACGCCACACAGTTTCAGGCGGATATAATCCTTTGCCAGAAGAATATGGCGGCAGCGGGCGTATATTTCGGGTTCATGCTTTCGCACCCACAGGATTTTGCCCGCCGTAAATCCGGTGAGCGCCGGGTTTGCTGTAATTTCGAGATACCGCTCCTTGCCGACAAGGGCATGGATTTCTTCGCATTCGGCGGCGGTGCGCTGGTCGCACCACAGGATAGCCGGACGCAGCACCTCGTTGTGTTCGTCCAGCATAACAAGAGAATGCATCTGACCGGACAGCCCAATGCCGCGCACGGAAGCGGGGTCTGCACCGCTCTGTTCGAGCACTGCGCGCGTGCCGGCGCAGACCGCCTGCCACCAGTCCTCCGGATTTTGTTCCGCCCAGCCGTTCTGGGGTTGCGCCATCGGATATTCCACGGTTTTGGATGCAGCAACATGCCCGTCGGTATCAAACAGGACGGTTTTCGTACCCGAGGTCCCGATGTCGATTCCAAGTAAGTATTCCACTGACTTCGCCCTCCTTCAAACTATGACAGGATACAGCACAGCCCTCCCACAGGTGGAATCCTGATTTTCGGGGAACTCTGCTACTTTTGCAAATAGTCTTTTCTTATCTTATGTATATATCGTACTTCGCAGTTGGGATATTGTCAATTAAATTATACCATTTCAACAAAATTCAGCATTTCAGACGAATTGGAGGATGGATTTTTGGTCAACTCAGTAAAAGAAAAGTGCCCGTCCATACATTTTTCGTACAGACAGGCACAAGAGGGGGATTATTTGAGGAACGGTGCGCAGCATTCTGCGCCCATTTTGATGACTGTTTCGGCATCCATGTTCCAGTATTCGGGGCGGAACAGCTCAAGGCAGGC
>JAGZOP010000007.1 GCA_018383195.1 Clostridiaceae bacterium
TAAACACATATTCAATCCATATAATAAAAATGACACCTTCACAGTCGAAGGTGTCAATGCTGATTTGCGCCACTATATCCCTACGCTGGCGTGTCGGAGCAGGTGTTTTCCGAGAAAGTTGGAGAATCTTCAGGCAGTCCTCACGGTTTTTGTTACCGCGTATAACCGTTTCGGTCTGCAAAAAGCTCGGTATCGTTCACTCCATTCTGATACCTCCATTCCTTTCTCTGTTTTCGACTTTCTTTAACTGCGCGGTTGGACATTCTGACCACCAAGACGGGTTTGACAATCTCATATCGAGCGGCTATAATAGACATAGAAAAAGGGCGCAGCCGGTTGACGGTTACTCCCAAAGATTAACTGTCAGAAATTGACCACTTCATTTGGACGTGAGGGCGGTCATTTTCTTTTGTCGGAAATCTGAATAATCAGACCGGCAAATGTTACGAGCATTATCACAAACTGAATCAGTTCGGAATAAGTAACCATAGCACCACCTCCCTTCAACAGGATGGTGGGAATAACATCTCTGCGCTAAGAGCCGCCTTCGGCGGTTGCGCTCCGAAACACGCCTGCGGGCGCAGCGCCAGCCGCAGGCACGGCTGCGCCTTGCATCAAGGATATCACACAGCCTGACAAAATACAAGAAAAATCCCGCTCTCCGGTTGCAGCCGGAAAGCGGGACATGGGTAGATGAAAGTTAGTAGCTCATATCTACCCTTATTTTATCATACTCATTTTGATAAAATAAGGGGTTATTTTTATGAATATCAAACGCGCGGCACTGTACATTCGCGTTTCCACCGAAGATCAGGCAATGCATGGGCTGTCCCTTGCTTCCGAGAAAACTGCGCTTCTGGAATACGCGAAAGAACATGACATGAAAGTTGTTGTGATATTCGAAGCTGAGGGGATCAGCGCACGCAAAACCTACCAGAAGTGCCCTGCCTGCTGTCGCTTGCTGGATGCTATTTCGGCGGGCAATATTGATGTGATCCTATTCATTAAGCTTGACCGATGGTTTCGGAACATCGCGGAATATTACAAGGTTCAAGAGCTTCTGGACAGGCATAAGGTTGACTGGATTGCTACAGAAGAGCGCTACGATACTACTACCGCGAACGGACGGCTGAGCCTGAATATTCGTCTATCCATCGCGCAGGATGAAGCAGACCGTACCTCAGAGCGTATCAAATTTGTATTCAAAGACAAGGTAAATCGCGGCGAGGTCATCGGCTACCTGTTCCCGCTCGGATATCGTAAAGGGGGAAAGCCCCTTGTAATCGACCCGGAAAAAGCCGAGATTGTGCGCGATCTGTTCACCTACTATGAGAATATATGCAGCGTGCGCGGTGTCATGTACTACGCAGATGAACGCTATGGGCTTTCTTACCCCCCTTGCGGGCTGTGGCTTTTGCTATCGAACCGTACATACCTTGGGGAATTTCGAGGGAATCCGCATTTCTGCGAGCCAATCATATCCGTAGAACAGTTCACCCGCGTACAAAAGCTTCTGGAATCCAGAGAGATTCGCCGCAGTCCGTCTGGACGTATTTACTTGTTCTCCGGCATGATGCGTTGCCCTGTGTGCGGAAAAATGATGGTGTGTCAGTACTCAAATGTCGGAAAATGTGTTTACTATAAGTGCCCGGACGCTTATAATAGAAAGGGGTACACGAACCGCAAACTGATTCGCGAAACCTATCTGCAAAAATTAACCACTCAGCTTGAGGAGGCAGGTAAGGTCATTGACATTCGCCCAAACTACGCGGAACTCAAGCAGCACATTACTGCGTTCCTCTCCATCTATGACGAGATGAACCCTGAGGAAAAGAAACACTTTTATAACCGTGTAATCGACCATATCAGCCTTGACACCGACCTGAAACCAGCTGTAGTTTTCAGGTAAAAACCATGTTGCGTAATAAATACCACGCTACACCGTACTATACCGAGAACCTATAACCTACGATTTCTTATGAAAGAGGTGCTGTTATGCCATATATCGCAGTTAATGTCAGCCGTGTGCTGACCGAACAGGAAAAAGAATCTATCAAATCCGCGTTGGGCGAGAAAATCAGTGTCATTCCGGGCAAAAAAGAAAAGGGGCTGATGGTCGATATTGTAGACGGCCGTGCGCTGTATTATGGCGGCGAAAAATGCGACGGCGCATTTCTCGACATCCGCATTTTCGGTACCGCAGCCGCTGAAGATAAAAAGGCTTTCATGGAAACCGCCTTTGATGTCATGGAACAGGCTGGTTTTTCGAAAAAAAACGTTTATATGACCCTGTCCGAGTTCCCGAACTGGGGCGTGAACGGCACAATGGTGTGACCTATGCTGTTTGACACCCATGCACATTATGACGACGAGCGCTTCGATGAGGACCGCGACGCGCTGCTTGCTTCCATGCCTGAACACGGCGTTGGTCTAATTTTGAATCCCGGATGCGATTTGGAAACCAGCCGCAAGGCGATTGATTATGCCTCACGTTTCCCGCATGTATATGCCGCTGTGGGCATCCATCCGGAAAATACTGAGGGGGTCGATCTGGAGCGGGATCTTTCCCAACTCGAAGCGCTGGCGCAGTCCTCTCCCCGCGTGCGTGCCATCGGCGAAATTGGTTTGGACTATTACTGGGTCAAAGACCCCGAAGAACGCCGCTTTCAGGCAGAACTGTTCCGTGCACAGATGCGGCTGGCAAAGCGGCTGGATCTGCCGGTCATTATCCATGACCGCGAGGCGCATTTGGACTGCCTGACCATTGCCGAACAGTATCCGGGCATGCGCGGCGTGTTCCACTGCTACTCCGGTTCAACTGAGTTTGCCATGCGCTTACTCGAACTTGGGTATGATCTGTCCTTCACCGGTGTTCTGACTTACAAAAACGCCAAAAAGGCTGTCGAGGTTGTACGCGCTGTGCCGCTTGAGCGCATTATGATTGAAACCGATGCGCCGTATATGGCGCCTGTCCCGTTCCGCGGCAAGCGAAATTCTTCCCTGTATGTTTACCGCATGGCAGAGGCGATTGCCGAAATCAAAGAACTGCCGCTTGCTCAAGTCATCGAACAGACAACGGAAAACGGCAAGCGTCTGTTTGGTATCGTGTAAAAAAGAACCCCTTGGGGCATCCTCCATAAAGAAGGTGCCCCAAGGCGGCTTTTGCAACTCAATTTAACATTTTCCGAAACGGTGTAGCCTTATTGGTTACGCCGTTTCTGTTTTCTTACGCTCCGCAATAGATTTCTGGAACGATTCTTCCATTTCTTCCGGTGTCAGTTCGTCGAGAATCCCGACGCCTCTGTAATGAATGTCTACAATCTGGATACGCTTGCCGTCAAGATATTTCGGCGCGTAAACTACGATCTTTTCCACAAACTCGTGAATCAGTTCCGGTGTCAACACCTTCAGCTCGGTGATTTTCTTAACTTTTCGGATAAACTGCTGCAAATTCACTGTCTTATCCGTTTCGGTTTCCAGATATGCCTGCATCTCCGGAACGGCAGCTTTTAACATTTGCTGTTCTGCTTCATAGGACGTGGACAAGGTCGCATAGCGCTCATAAGACAGTTTTCCGCTGGCGTTATCCTCTGTGTAGCAGGCCATCTGTTTGCGGGCAAATTCTTTCTCGAATACCTGCACATTCAGCATAATACGCTGCATACTTTCTAAAACAAGCTGTTCCACAACTTTTTCACGGATGTAATGTGCAGAACAAATATCAGAATTCTTGCGGTATGAAGAACAGAAGAAGTATGCCTGCTCACGTTTGCTGTTGTTGGAAAAACTGTAATACAGCTTTTCTCCGCAGTCAGCACAGTACAGCAACCCCGAAAACGGGCTGACAATACCGCTTTTCGTCGGCCTGCGGCGGTGCTTGCGAAGCTCCTGCACTAAGTCGAAGACCGCTCGATCGATAATGGCTGGATGCGTATCCTTAAAAATCTTCCAATCCTCAGGTGGGCGCTCGATTTTCTTTTTGTTCTTGAAGGACTTTCTGGTGCTGCGGAAATTGACCGTATCACCGCAGTATTCCTGCTTGCTGAGAATATCCGCCACAGTAGCCGAACACCAGTTGTACGGAACGGCGGGCAGCTTGCTGCAATTTCTGCCGATGCCTAGCCAGTGCTCGGTCGGTGTCGGCACTTCGGCAGCTTTTAAGCGTTTTGCAATCTGCGTGGGAACACACCAGGCAAAGATTTGCCGAACGATTTTCGCGGCGTCTTCGTCCACAATCCAGCTGTTTTTGTCCTCCGGGTCTTTGAGGTAGCCGAAAGGCGGATTAGTGGTCAGCGGTGCGCCGGACATTCCCTTGCTTTTGAACACATTCCGCACTTTTTGACTGGTATTCTGCGCGTGCCACTCGTTGAACAGGTCCTGCATCGGAACAATCTGACTGATACCCTTGGCTGTGTCAATATTATCCATGATGGCAATATAGCGAACGCCGAGATTGTCGAACCCTTCTTCCAAAAGCTGTCCTACGATAAGCCGATTTCGCCCCAAACGAGAATGGTCTTTGACGATCAAGGTCCCGATAAGTCTCTTTTCTGCCAGTTCCATGATTTCTGTAAACGCAGGTCTTGCAAAGGTCGTGCCCGACCAGCCATCGTCAATAAACACGCGAGTGTTCTTGAAGCCGTTATCCTGTGCATATTTTTCGAGGATGGCCTGCTGATTTTTGATACTTCCTGACATACCGTCCTGCTCATCATCGCGGGACAGGCGGCAGTACAGGGCTGTGATTTTATCCGGTTGCTTTGTCCTGATACTCCTTTCCCAGCCGGATATGATTGAACCTGTATGTAAGCATAGTCTATCATATTCGGCTGTAAACTTCAACACTTTAATACGCTGTACTTTTTCGACGATGTTCTCCTTTGCCTCATCATCAAAGAATGCTCTTACTGTGTATGTCGTGCCGTTGATCTCTTTGAGAAAATGCAGCGGCTGGACGTAGGTGGTTCTGCGAAACCACGCAATGCGATCTTCTTGAGGCAGTGCCGCGAGGTCGTTTGTTATGAGGTCAAGCTGAGTATGAATCTCGCGAATCAGATTTTCTGCCATTTGCGTTACACTCCTCTTCGGCTGGTTGATGGTTTAAAAAGGGAGAAGCCTCTCAATAATCAACTACAACCTTTGACCTCAAAAACTGACAAAAAACTTTTAGAAATATTTTGTGAACGCCAATCCGAGCAGTAAAAACCGGAGCACACAGCTGAATTTCAGCTATGCACTCCGGTTTGTTTTGTTGGTGCCAATATTGAGTTTTTTGCGCGTGAGATGTCGTAACAAGCAACGGATTTGATTGTTCAAATCCAGCCCCGCAGAGAATTTCCCTGTGACCCTATCCCCAAAAAATAAACCGACAGCACAGTATACCAGTCCGCCGAAATCGTTTGCCCATTGACGCGATAACGGGGGGCGAGCATATACTACGCCGCACATTCCGTACATCGATTTCGAACTTTTCTCCGATGAATATGCGACCTGTCGTTGTATTTCCATGCATTTTATGGTATAATTATTGTACAAAGAGCTTCAAGGAGGAAAGAATATGACTCTTCGCTACATGACCATCGGCGCGGGCGGAACAGGCGCTCCGCTCGGTGCTTTTCTGGCAAGAAACGGTGTGGATGTAACGCTTATCGCGCGCGGTGCGCATCTCGCCGCTATGCAGGAAAAAGGCCTGCGCTTCGAGCAGAGTGACGGCGAGACCTGGACCGTTCCCGTGAAGGCATTCGACATGGACGGCTTCCTCGCCGCAAAGGCGCAGGGCGCTCCCTCGCCCGATGTGATATTTGTCTGTGTCAAGGGATATTCGCTCATCGATACCATCCCCTTTATCCGCAGCGCGGTCGGCGAAAAAACCGTTGTCATCCCCATTCTCAACATCTATGGCACGGGACGCATAATGCAGACGCAGCTCCCCGAACTGCTCGTGACCGACGGCTGCATCTACATCTCGTCCAATCTCGCTGCTCCCGGCGTGATCCAGCGCCATGGCTCAATCTTCCGCGTGATCTTCGGCACGCCTGACCACCGCACGGACAATCCAACGCTCTGTCAGGTCGCCTCCGACCTCACCGCCGCCGGTATCGACACACTTTACTCCCCCTTTGTCGAGAAGGACACTCTGCTCAAGTTCTCGCACGTTTCCCCCATGGCGGCCTGTGGCCAGTATTATCATGTGAAGGCTGGCGCGATGCAGAAGCCGGGCGAAATCCGCGAGTGCTTCATCCGCCTCGTCGTTGAAATCCTCGAGCTTGCGCGCGCGATGGGCATCGAGCTGGATGACAAGCCGCACGCGCCGCTCATGCAGTCCCATCTGAAAATTCTCGACGATCTCGCCGAATCCGCATCCACCTCGATGCAGCGCGATATTGAAGCCGGAAAAAGCTCCGAGGTCGACGGCCTCATCTATCAGGTCGTCCGTCTGGCCGACAAATACGGCCTCGCCTGCCCGGAATACCGCAAGATTGCTCAGAAAGTCAAGGCAGAACTCGCTGAAAAATAAAATCCAGGCAGCAGAAAACCTCCCGTTTCACGAAGAAGCGGGAGATTTTTCTCATCATATCAGACTCTTACAGGAACTTAAACAGGTTCAGTCCGGTCACATCGTCGTACTGACGGTCAATCTTACCGTCGATCAGACGGATGACCATCTCGCAGGTCGCGCTGACCTCCGCCCGGTTCAGATGACCGCCGAACACCTCGCCTCTGTCGTTTCCGGCGCTCAGATGCAGATGGGTGTAAAATTCGCCGTTCATCCTGTCGATCGTGCCGGTCAGCGAGACGATTTCAAAGCTGCCCTCGAACGAATTGGCGTAATACCTCTTCTCATCGACCTTGTACACGCCGACAGTGAAGCTTGCGAGCGCACCGAGCGCCTGCACGCTCGCAAGCTGAATGTTTTCCTTGAGCGCGACCGTCTTGACCTGCTCGAGGATCTCCTCTCCGCGATCGATGCGGACGAGCAGCGTGTCACAAAATCTTCTATAATCCATCGTTTTTCCTCCTTGTTTAGATTTGTTTTCCATCCCAACCGTACCATGGACACGGCGATATGTCAAGGCAGGATAACACTCCTCCATCAGTATGACAGAGGAGTGTATCGTTTTTATACAGAAAGCCGCAGTCGTCAGACATTGAAAAATTATTTACAGAAAGGAGGGATATCATTGAATTAGGCTATCAATATTTAGGGGGTGTACTGCTGCTTTCCGTGCCGGGTATGGCAAGTGAATCCGGCGCCAGGAAAGGAGGGATGAGATAATATTTCATGCTTCGAAAAGAGACTACCGCAGGCTTTTTGTAACAGATCAGTCCTCCGCGAGCTTTTTGTAGCGCGCGTAGCGGGCCTTGACGTCCTCGATCTCCTTCGCGTACAGGGCTTCGGCCTTGTCCGGGAAGTTGTTCTTGAGCGAAGCGAAGCGGTTTTCGCCCATCAGGAAGTCCATGACCTTGTCGGTGTCTGGCTCCTTGGAGTCAAGCTGGAACGGGTTCTTGCCCTCCGCGATGCGACGCGGGTCGTAGCGGTACAGATGCCAGTAGCCGCACTCGACCGCCTTCTTCATCTCGTCCTGCGAGGTGCCCATGCCGGCCTTGATATGCTGCTCGAGACACGGGCAATAGCAGATGACGATGGACGGGCCGTCGTAGGACTCTGCCTCGCGCAGCGCCTTGAGGGTCTGTGCCTGGTCTGCGCCCATCGCGACCTGTGCAACATAAACGTATCCGTACTGCATCAGGATCGCGCCGAGATCCTTCTTTGCGACCTTTTTGCCCGATGCTGCGAACTTTGCGGTAGCGGAAGTCGGAGTTGCCTTGGAGGACTGGCCGCCGGTGTTGGAGTAAACTTCCGTGTCAAGCACGAGCAGGTTGACATCCTGATTTTGCGCCATGACGTGGTCGATGCCGCCGAAACCGATGTCGTAGGCCCAGCCGTCGCCGCCGACCGCCCAGACGGACTTCTTCGCAAGGAATTCGCGGTTGTCAAGGATGTACTTGACCTCGTCGGTCTGATCGGCCCTCTCAAGCGCTGCGATGAGCGCGTCGGAAACGGCACGGGACTTCTCACGGTCGTTCCAGTCTGCGAGGTATGCTTCTGCTTCCTCAGCCACAACGCCTGCGTTCTTCAGCGCCTCGATGCGGATAAGCAGCTCCTTTCGGATGGCGTCCTGTGCATGGTAGAAGCCGAATGCAAATTCTGCGTTGTCCTCGAACAGCGAATGCTCCCACGCCGGGCCGTGACCCTTGCAGTCGCGGCAGTACGGCAGGATGGGTGCACCGCCGCTGATCGCAGACGAGCAGCCTGCCGCGTTGCCGACGTACATACGGTCGCCGAACAGCTGGCTGAGCAGCTTGATGTAGGTGGTCTCGGCGCAGCCTGCACAGGCAGCAGAGAACTGGAAGTAGGGCTTTGCGAACTGAACATTTTTGACGCTCTTGTCGCTGATTACGTCCTTTTTGAGATAGATTTCGTTCATTGCAACGTCGTCGAACAGCGGCTGTTCGTCCTTCATCTCCTCGAACGGCGCCCACGTCAGCGCGTCCTTTGCCGGGCACGCAGTCAGGCACACGCCACAGCCGAGGCAGTCATACGGCGAAAGCTGCATACGGAAATTGTACTTCGGTGCGTCCTTGCCAAGGCCCTTTGCCGGGGCGGTGACGAAGGTTTCCGGCACGCCCGCCTTCTCCTCGTCGGTCAGCAGCACCGGACGGATTGCTGCGTGCGGGCAGCACATCGAACAGCGGTTGCACTGGATACAAGCGTCGGGGTTCCACTTCGGAACCTTGGTTGCAACGCCGCGCTTGGAGTAGACCGAGGTGCCGTTCTCCCACGTGCCGTCGAGCACGCCGTATTTCTGGAACACGGAGACCGGCAGCTTGTCGCCCTGCTGCTTGTCAAGCGGCATGACGATGTCGCGGACGAACGGGGTCATGTTCTTCGGCTCTGCAACCGGCTCATCGGTTGCATCTGCCCACGCTGCCGGGATTTCGACTTTGACCGTCGCCTGAACGCCGAGATCGACCGCCTGATTGTTCATGTCAACGATCTTCTGACCAGCCTTCTTGAAGTAGGAGTTGTAGTTATTTTTCTTCATATCCTCGACCGCGAGGTCCATCGGGATGACCTTGGTCAGCGCGAAGAACGCGCCCTGAAGGATGTTGTTCGTACGCTTTCCGAGGCCGATGGCCGCAGCCAGCTTTGCCGCATCGATGATGTAGAAGTTTGCGTGCTTGCGCGCGAGGTCGCGCTTCATCTTCGCCGGAAGATGCTCCTCGAGCTCCTCGACCGACCACGGGCAGTTGAGCAGGAATGTGCCGCCGTCCTTGAGGTCTGCGGTCACATCGTACTTTTTGACGTAGGTCGGGGCGTGAACCGCGACAAAATCTGCGGAATTGACCAGATAAGTGCTGAGAATCGGCTCATCGCCAAAGCGCAGATGGCTCTGTGTCAGACCGCCGGACTTCATCGTGTCGTAGGAGAAATACGCCTGCGCGTACTTGCCGCCGACAAAGCCGATGGTCGAGATGGCGTTCTTGTTCGCGCCGACCGTACCGTCGCCGCCGAGACCCCACAGCTTGCAGCTGATCTGGCCCGGATGCGGAAGCTCAATCTCGGTGTAGTCGAGCGAGGTGTGCGTCACGTCATCGTTGATGCCGATGGTGAAATTGTTCTTCGGCTCGTCCTTCGCGAGGTTGTCGTAGACCGCGATGAACTGGCCGGGGGTGGTGTCCTTGGAGGACAGACCGTAGCGGCCGCCGACGACCGTGATGTCGTTCCGGCCGGCCTGATTGAGCGCGGTCACAACGTCGAGATATACCGGCTCGCCGACCGAACCGGTTTCCTTGCTGCGGTCGAGAACAGCAATTTTCTTGACGCTCGCCGGGATGGCGGCGGCGAAATGCTTAACCGAGAACGGGCGGTACAGGTGGATCTGCACCATGCCGACCTTGCGGCCCTGCGCGTTCAGATAGTCAACGGTTTCCTTGACCGCTTCGGAGGCCGAGCACATGACTACGATGACTTCCTCTGCATCCGGCGCGCCGTAGTAGTTGAACAGCTTGTAGTCGCGACCAGTCAGCTTGTTGATCTCGTCCATATAGTGCTGGATGGTGTCAGGTACAATCTCCGCTTTGACATTTGCGCCCTCCTTGCACTGGAAGTAGATGTCCGGGTTAACATTATTGCCGCGGTTGGTCGGGTGCTCCGGGTTGAGCGACTGGCGACGAAATTCTTGCAGTGCCTTCTGGTCGACCAAACCGCGCAGATCCTCATAATCGAGCGTTTCGATGCGCTGCATCTCATGCGAAGTGCGGAAGCCGTCAAAACAGTGCATGAACGCATAGCGCGCCTTGATTGCGGACAGATGCGCGACGGCGGACAGATCCATTGCCTCCTGAGGCGACGACGACATCAGCATACCGTAGCCGGTGGTGCGGCAGGTCATGAAGTCGGTGTGGTCACCGAAGATCGAGTGGTGGTTGCTCGTGACGACACGAGATGCGATGTGCATGACACTTGGCAGGAACTGACCACCCATGGCGTACATCGCCGGGATCATCAGCATCAGACCCTGTGAGGAAGTGAAAGTCGTGGTGAGCGCGCCCGCCTGAAGCGAGCCGTGGCAGGTGCCAGCCGCGCCGGCCTCAGACTGCATCTGAATGACATCGACCGTCGTGCCGAACAAGTTCTTCTTTCCCTTCGCGGACCATTCATCAACCTTTTCCGCCATCGGTGAGGACGGCGTGATCGGGTAGATCGCTGCTACCTCGGTAAACGCATAGGCGCTGTACGCCGCCGCCGTGTTGCCGTCCATAACAGCATAGTTCTTTTTTTGCATTTTATATCCTTCTTTCCCTTGTGAAAAACGTGTATACCGTTGTCAGTCGATGCCGCCTGCCCTGCGAATCGCGTCGCACACACGTGCGGTGCGCAGCGACTCTTCCTCGGAGATCGTGAGCGCGGTGCCGTTCAGCACGGCGTCCGAGAAAAGCTCGATCTCCTTTTTGTAGTTGTCCTCGACCCAGATCGTGTACTCCGTGGTAGTTTCGTCCACATACTCCGCGCCCTGCGGACGAGCGCCCGTGCTCACGCGGATGCGGCAGACGCCGCTCGAATTGAACTTGTGATCCACATCGATGCGTCCGGTCTCGCCCAGAATGGAATAGCAGCCGCGGCGGTAGGCGTCCAGACCTGCATACAGCATGGCGGTCACACCCTCTTCATAGCGCAGCATGACAGCATCCGAAACATCTACGCCGGTCTCCTTGTCAAAGCTGCAGTAAACGCTCATGTCCTCCGGATCCTTACCAAACAGATAGGATGCTAGGCTGACGTTGTAGCAGGTCACGTCGTAAACGGCGCCGCCGCCGTTGCCCTTCTGGTAGCGGATGCCCGAACGGTTGGTGTCGAAGGTGGAGTGCTTACTCTCCAGATAACGGATGCGACCGATCGCGCCGCTGTCCACGATTTCCTTGACCTTCTGCGCGAGCTGCGCATGGCGGTAAGCATAGGCCTCCTCGAGCAGCACGCCGTGCTCCTTCGCTGCGGCGAACATCTCGCGCACCTGATCTTCGGTCAGTGCCATCGGCTTTTCGCACAGGATGTGCTTGCCGGCGGCGGCCGCCTTTTTGACCCACTCCATGTGGATGCCGTTCGGCAGGGGCAGATAGACCGCGTCTACGTTCTCATCGTCGAGCAACATCTGATAATCAGTGTACAGCTTTTTCGGCGCGAACGGCTCGGCGTAGACCTTCAGTTTTTCTTCATTTCTGCCTGCAATCGCGTACAGTTCAGCGTTTTCGCAGGTGAGCAGGCCGGGAATGGTACGGCTCTTGCCGATACCTGAGCAGCCGAGCACGCCCCAGCGTACCGTTTTCTTTTCCATTTCTGGGATCATCCTTTCAGAAAGTCAGTGGTTATACGTAGTTGCACAGACGCGCGATGGCGGTTTCAGTGTAGCCGAGCGCTTCTGCCTTGGTCTGGCGGCCGTTCGCGGTCTCCACGACCATTGTGAGAAGATCCTGACCGAGCTCTTCTACCGTGCGCTCGCCGTAGATGAGCGGTGCGGCGTTGAAGTCGATGTTGTCCTCCATGTTGGCGAAAGTAATCTTGTTGCCGGTGATCTTGATGACCGGCACGATCGGGCTGCCGATCGGTGAACCGCGGCCGCTCGAGAATACGACGACCTGTGCACCGCCTGCCGCCATGGCCGCGACTGAGGCCGGGTCATTGCCCGGGGTATCCATGATGACCAGACCCTCGCGCACCTTGATCTGCTTGCCGTAGTCATAGACCTCGTTGATGATGCTGTGGCCGCCCTTGTGGATGCAGCCGAGCGATTTTTCCTCGAGAGTGGTGATGCCGCCGGCCTTGTTGCCGGGCGACGGGTTTCCCTGGCGCACGTCCTCGCCTACGGCGTGGAAATGCTCCTCGAAGCGGGTCGTGATCTCATAAATACGGTCGTGTACGCGCTTGTTCGCCGCGCGGCGCGCCAGAATGTGCTCCGCGCCGATGAATTCCGAGGTCTCGGAGAGAATGCTCGTGCCGCCCGCCGCGACGATCAGATCGCTCATCGCGCCGATGGCCGGGTTGGCCGCCAGGCCGCTCGTCGGGTCCGAGCCGCCGCATTCCGTGCCGACGATCAGCTCTGAGATCGGGAATTCCTCTCTCTGGAGCAGACTCGCCTCGGCGACCATCTGCTTGGCGTAGCGGACCGCCTGCTCGACGGCCTTGAGCGTGCCGCCCGCCTCCTGAATGATCACGCGCTGCATGGGCTTGCAGGTGCGCTCGGAGATTGCCTGCGCGACCAGATCCATCTGGCAGTTTTCGCATCCGAGCGATACGAGGACCGTGCCGTAGATATTCGGGTTGGCCGCATAGCCCGCCATGACATCCATGGTGAGCTGCTGGTCGACCGCAACCTGCGAGCAGCCCTGCTGATTGTTGAAGGTTACGGAGCCTTCGACCTGCTGGGAAATGATGCGTGCCGTATCCGAGGCGCACACGCTCGTGGGAAGAATAAGTACCTTATTCCGCACACCGACGCGCCCGTCCGGACGGTGATATCCACAAAATGTCATATCATGCTGCCTTTCTTACTCTTTTCCGCGCCGGTCTTCCTTTATGCTCACGACGTTGTGAACGTGAACATGTGCACCGGCCGGAATGAATGCTGTTGCCTGCCCGATGTGCTCGCCGTATTTTACGACAGGCTCACCCTCTGCGATGTCGCGAATGGTGAACTTGTGATAGATGGTGATGTCCTCCGTGACCGGAACAGACACCGGCTTGCCGCTCAGGAGAAACACCGCGGTTTCCCCTGCTACGATCGGTTCTATGGCGACAGCAACGTTATCTTTTGCATCAATAATCATTGCATTTGTCATTTTGTTGTCTTCCTCCTGTCCCGCAGCTGTTCTGCGGGGACGTATGGGTTTATGTGGAAGAGCGGCGCTCTTCGATCCTGCGGAGCAGAGCCGCCATTTCGGGTGACTGCGCCGCACTCTCCGGCAGGATGACCGCCGGAAAGCTGCTCCATGCGATGATGTAATACGCTCCGACCTTCTCGCACAGGTTGATCTTGTCGACCGGGATGATCACGGCGGATTTCTCCGATGCAAACAGGAGCGTATCCTGCTGCATGCTGAGGCGGAACGCGCGGCTGCCCTCCCATGTGCCGAGTTCCCGGCGGATGCGAAGGCGGCTGAGCGCCGGGATCATCGAGATGTTCTCAAGGTTCGCCACGAGCAGCACGACGGCCGAGGCCGCGATGCTGAGCGGCGTGCGGTTCGCCATCAGATTGACGACCGCTGCGATGCTCGCCGCCAGACGGATGAACGTCGCCCGGCGCACAAAGCGGTAGCGGTAGTACAGCGTGCGGAACGCGATGAACTGTCCGTCGAGGAACTGCTTTTCGTCCATCTCCCAGGTGAGGTCGGCCGCCGCAGTCGGAACGGCGTCCGTCTTTTCCCCGGACATTTCGGCCTGCTCTACCGCCGCGCAGAGGTCGCGCGCAAAGCGCTGCATCGCATCGGCGTTTTTGAACGCCTCAGCCGGAATGATGTCGAAGATCGTGCCGCCGCAGTAGATGTAGAGCGCGTCTGCGCGCTCCTCTACCGGACCTACCGCATGAAGCGGGCAGGAAAGGCGCTGGCCGCCGTAGCTGACACGCAGCTCGTTCCCTGCGGTACGCAGCCTGTGCTCGCGCCAGTAATCCTCTGGGAGCTGACCTGCGTATTCCAGACGCTGCAGCGTACCCTTTGCGCGCTGGCGCACCGTTCTACGGCGCAGCAGTGTAATGCCGGCAAGCAGCAGCGACCAGACGATCGCAAACACCCGCTCGCGCCCCTCAAGCCGGGTCGCGCAGAGCACGGCGACCGCCGCCATCTGGCCGAGGGTCAGCAGGAACGTCGTGAACAGCTTGATCGGACGGCTGTCGTTGCGGCGGACCATGTCGGCCAGCAGCTCAATATAAGCGTTTTTGCTTACGCGATAGGTCATATCCATCAGAAGAACCTCCATAAAAAAACAGGCAGCGGAGAGGTGACACGTGGGGGTCCACTTTGCTGCATCACATCTCCGACTGCCCGCAGTGGTGTTCGGCTTTGCCCGTCCACCGCCGGATGCGGTGCAGGGTTATGCCTTTTCCTTTCCGTGTGTCACAGCCTTTTTGATGACCGGGACGACAACGAACAGGATTGCAATCACTACAAAGAATACGGATACCGGCCGATTAAACATATCTGCCCAGTTGCCGTTGGCAGAGATGAGTGCCATACGCATGTATTTCTCGATCAGCGGTCCAAGGATGAAGCCGAGGATGACTGGCGCCATGTCGATGCCCAGACAGATCAGCAGATAGCCGACGAAGCCGAAGATGATCATAACCCAGACGTCGAACATACGGTTGTTCAGCGTGTAAACGCCGAGCACGCAGCAGGCAACGATTGCCGGGAACAGAAAGGACAGCTTGACGTTTACCATGCGGACGAACGCCTTCATCAGGCCGAGCTCCATGACGTACATGACAACGTTTGCCATGAAGTAGGCAACCATGATGCCGCCGACAAGCTCCGGGTGCTGCGAGTAGAGCAGCGGGCCCGGCTGAAGGCCGTGGATCATCAGGCCGCCGATCAGGGCGGAGGTGGTCAGGTCGCCCGGGATGCCGAGGCAGACCAGCGGGATGAGTGCGCCGCCGTTGGTGGCGTTGTTCGAGGTCTCGGATGCGCTGATGCCTTCCGGACAACCATGGCCGAATTCCTGCGGCGTCTTGGATACAGTGCGCGCGAGGTTGTAGGAAATCAGCGTGGAGGCGTTCTGACCGATGCCGGGCAGGATGCCGATGCCAGTGCCGATGACACAGCCGATGCCGATCGCCTTCCAGCAGCTCTTCATTTCGGAGAACGGCGGGATGAGCGTGGTCTTTTTGAACTCGATCTTCGGCCGGGGCTTGTGCAGCTCGAGAGACTGATTGAATACCTCAGTGATCGCGAACAGTCCCATCATCAGAGCGGTCGAGGAGATGCCGCCCTGAAGCTGCCAGTATCCGAAGGTCAGACGGGATACGCCGCTGATGGAGTCGATGCCGACCGTGCCGATGAGCAAACCGAACACCGCGCCGATCAGACCCTTGATCAGCGAGTCGGAGCACATGGCAACGACGACCGACAGACCCATGAGGGCAACAGCGAAATACTCCCAGCTGCCGAAGCTCAGCGAAACCTTCGCGAGCTGCGGAGCAATCGCCATCAGCGCAAAGGCGGAAAACGTACCGCCGATGAGGGAACAGAAAACGCCGATGGCCAGTGCCTGAGCAGGCTTGCCCTTCTTCGTCATCGGATAGCCGTCGAAGCAGGTGTAGATGGAAGAGGGCGTGCCGGGGATGTTGATGAGGGTTGCGGTGATCAGACCGCCGCTGATGCCGCCGACATAGACGGCGATCAGCATGACGAGGCCCTGTACGGGCTGCATGGTGTAGGTAAAAGGAATAAACAGTGTAACGCCGAGGGTGGCGGTCAGACCGGGGATACTGCCGAAGATGATGCCGACGAATACGCCCAGCGCGAGGAGCGCGATACACATCGGGTCACTGAATACATACTGGAAACCGAGAAGAATTGTCTGCAATTCTATTCCCTGCCTTTCTTTTGGATAACTTCAGTGAAAATACAATGCTTACGCGGTGATCTTGGACATTTCCTCGAATACCGGCTTGAGGCTGTCTGCCCACTCGATGGTGCGTGCCTTTGCATCCGCGCCGTCAACATAGGAAACGGTGAAGCCGAGGTTTGCCATAGTCTTTACGAAGTCCTCGTTCTGGCATACTTCGCTCATCTTATCAGAGATGTACTTGAGGACTGCTTCGTCGGTGCCCTTCGGAGCGAAGAAGCCGCGCGGCTTGCCGTAGGTTACGTCATAGCCGGACTCAACGGTGGTCGGAACATCCGGGCATGCGTCGATGCGCTCGTCGTTGCAAACCAGAAGCGGAACGTTGGTGCCTGCTGCAATGTAGGAGGCAGTGTCAGCCAGGGAGTTTACCTCGATCTGGATGTGGCCGCCCTGAAGCGCGGTCTCGCTCGCAGCGCCGCCGTCATACGGAACGATCGTAACCTTGTCGTAGATGCCCATATCCTTGAGCAATTCCATGGTGGTGCCGTAGTTTACGTTGTTGGAGCCGGTGCAGCCAACGGTAACCTTGCCCGGGTTTGCATTTACATAGTCGATGACCTCCTGCGCGGTCGTCCAGCCGGTGTCCGGGCTGGTGGAGAGCAGGTTGTAGTCGGTTACTACGTCGCAGATGTACTCGAGGTTCTCGTACAGCGGCTCTGCGGACTGGCCGCTCATGGTGTAGGAGATGAGGTCCATCTCGTTGTGGGTCATGATGGTGTAGCCGTCGTTCTTGCTGTTGTAGCCCTGCAGAGCGCCGATGTAGCCTGCCGCGCCCTCAATGTTGACCGCAACGGTGGTCGCGCCGAGGTCGAGATACTGCATCATGCCGCGGACGAGGTTGTCCGAGCCGCCGCCCGGAGCGTAGGGGATGATGATCTGAACGTCGCTCTTCGGATAGTCGAGAGAAGCGCTGTCAGAGCCGCCCTGTGCGGAGGAGGAGCCGGTGCTGCCGCAGCCGGTGAGTGCGCTAGCGAGCATAACGCCTGCGAGAGTGAGAGATAATGTCTTTTTCATAATCTTTTCCCTTCTTTTGTCCAGTTCAAACTGATTTCTTTCTTCTTTTTTGCCGGGTATCAGGGGAGTACGCATTTGAGGATCTGCGTGAACAGCAGCCAGAGGACGACGGTCAGAATGACCGAGTAGAGCACGATGACGCCGAACTGCTTCTTGGTCATCTTTTTGGACTCTGCTTCCTCATTGCCCTCGTTCTCCTTGCGTGCGAACGTCGCACAGAGCACGATGTTCAGCGCGAGCGTGCATGGGAAGAAGGTGAGCACAGGCAGCAGCAGCGCATACAGCACCAGTGCCACAGCGGTGATCACAATTTCCCTCGACACCGGAATGCACAGCTTTTTGTGCTCTGCGGCGCCTCGAAAATCGATCGCGTAGATGAGCTGAAGAATGGCCATTGCCAGCAGGATGCCTGCGAGCAGATGGATGTAGGTGCTTGCCTGCGCCCACATGCCGCCCAGACCGTTCTCCACGCCGGTGATGATCTTCTTGCTCAGCAGCAGGAAGATGGACAGGCCGCCCATCAGCACTGCTAGCAGGAGATCATTCGTGCTGCGGATAATTTTTTTCATAGACTTTCTCCTTTCAACCACACCCCTCAAGTGAAGTGAGAATTTTTTGCCCGCACCGTTCACCGCAGATACGAAACGGGCGTTATCTCAATAATCCGTATGAAAAAACCGCACCGTTCTATGCCGCGAAGTGCCGGAGCACCGACCGCGCTGCCGAGGGGTATCATCTCGACGCGCGGCGCGAACCGTTTTCCGGTTTCTTCGCCTTATAGAGCAGTACGGTTTTGACTCCTGCCGGGCAATCGCTCAGCAGTTGTACGGATTTTTGATTTGAATGCCGGTGTCCACGAACGAGGTCTCTACGGGCGCGTCGCGGAAGATCGCTTCCGTAAGCAGCTGCACAGAGCGGTAGCCCTGCATGTACGGTCCCTGATCGATGAGGAACTGCACGGTGCCCTTTTTCAGAAAACTCATATTGGACTCGGTTATGTCAAAACCTACTACTTTGATCTTGCCGGTCAGTCCGGCGTCATCGACGGCGTGCGCCGCACCACTGAGACCAGCGCCGCTGACGAAGATGCCCGAGATGTGCTCTCTCGCGGCGATCATGTCGCGCGTCTGCCGGTAAGTCAGCTCGTGGCTGCCCTTGCCGTAGATTACATGAGATACGTCGGTACCTCGTTCACGGAAGTACTCCGCAAATCCATTCAGACGTTCCTCGCTCGAAACGTGCCGAGCGTCAACGCCAACGAGCAGCATCTCGCCGCCCGGTTCCGCGATCTGTTCCATCAGACAAGCGGCGCAGGCGCCTGCCCGGCAGGAGTCCTGCCCAACGAAACAGTCGCGCAGACTTTTGTCGCGGATGTCCTCGTTGTAGACAACGATCTGCATCTGCTCCCGCGAAATCTCCCGGAGGCACCGATCGATCTCGTCGGAGAGGATGCCTCGAATGGCAAGTCCGCGAATACCTCCGTGCAGCAACCGCCGGAGCGAGGCGAGGTAGCCCTCCGTATCATCGGGATCCGCGTATTCGATCAGCACCTCCACGCCATACTGCTGTGCGTAAACGATGCCCTCGTTCACACCATACATGACCTGCTTCTGGAAATCCGGTTCGCGGAACGCGACCAGAATGCCGATCTTGTTTTTCTTTCGTGACAGGTAGAAGGCCCGTCCGAGCGCATTCGGCTGGAAATCCAGCTCCTGCATGACCGCCCGAACCTTTTTTTCGGTTTCCGGTCTGACCTGACCACGATTGTGGATCACGCGGTCTACTGTGCCGCGTGACACTCCTGCGAGTTTTGCGATCAATTCCAAATTTGTCATTTTTGTTGTCTTTTCAGCCTTTCGAGCATTTTCAGTGTAGGGTTTGACATAATTTTATTATAAACCCATGCACGTTCCCGAGGCAAACAAAATTCATTTCGCAAAGTCGCCTCAACTTTAACATTTTATGTTTCGTGCACGTGCACGAAACGATGCTAAAAATCTGCAAAGCGCAGCGTTATTCTGTTTTTACAATTCGTGCACGTGCACGAATTGCTGAAAAAATAAAAAGCGCTTGATTTTTCTGCCCTTTGCTTAACTATAGTATAAATTCATATGAAACAAATTACAAGCGGTATTTGTGATAAAATAGTTTCGGTTTTTTTGTGACTTCCCACAAGAAATTTTAACGGGAACATAACAAAACTGTCCGCCTTCGCAGCAAGCGCTGCAATAGACGGACACCGGAAACTCGAAACAGCCTTATTCTTCGGCTGGGTTTTCGACCGCGCGATTTTATGATGATCTGCGTAGCCGGTGAGGATGAGCATCAGCGCGCCGATGATCGGGAATCGCCAGATGTTACCCATGCCGACCGCGGAGTCGATGCAGGCAAGGATGAAACCCCACTTACTCTGGAAACCATCTCTCTGTTCTTCCAATTTAGGCTGTTTACTCATTTTTTACACCCCTTTTTGTGTATAGAACGTGAAATGCTAAAAATGAAGTTCCCCGCAGAAACTGTTAAGTTTTCCACAGGGAACGCCATTATTCTGTGTCCTGCGCTCTTTCCACGCGGCGCAGGTTACGCCCTGATTGAAAAATCAAGTCGTGTTAAGCCATCGAGCGGCGAAAAGCGCCGCTCGATGATGTAAACAGCATGGCCGCCTGCCGGCAGTACAACGCCCTTGACGCCAGCCTTATAGAAGCCCAGTGCCAGATACTCGCACTGGGATACACGGTCATGCATATAACCGAAGTCGCAGGACTCGTACAGACCAGCTGCCAGAGCCATGATGTCGCGGCCGGACATACCGCCGTAGGAGTCGTTGCCGCAGCAGGAGATCTGCTTAACCTTGATCAGAACGTCAACGTCGATCTTAACCGTGCCGTCTTCGTTGAAGTCGGAGGACTTCTGCCAGAACAGGCCCTTATCGCGGAATGCCAGCATACCGCCCATGTTAGCGTGGCCGTCCTTCTTAGCGGATATAGTGAATGCGTTGCAGTAAGAGAACATCTCGGTAGCGATCTCAGCGATGGGCTTGTCGACATAGCCTTCCTCGTTCATCTTGATGAAGTAAGCATTCTCAGCCCAGCGAGCGGAGCGGTATCGAATACCAGCGGGATGTCGTACTTATGTGCTACGCGGTTGATCTCACGCAGGTTGCCCATGGATACCGGCTGACCGCAGATCGGGTTGTTGGTGATGCAAGTGAAGATCAGCGGAACGTTCTCCGGACCTACGCCCTGAATCAGCTTCTCGATATCCATGTTGCCCTTGAACAGGTTCTTCTCGTAGGAGCCGCCTTTGGGTGCGCTTTTTTCTTCATTTTCAAGTATATACGCCAAAGCAAATTGTTAAATACATTCTCATGCACCGACGGCACCTTACTGTGGCATGTTGCTGGTTCTCTGGCTCCAAGTCCATCATTTCTTTCATAATGCGAAACCTGACAGCTACTACTATAACAGCGCCCTGCGGACAGCGAAGCGCGGTGTGTACAAAGACACGAACGCAACAACTCTCAGTCCGCCATGAACTATATCGACCGTGTCAAGTAAAGTTCGCAAAAAGGCTCCTGAAAAATGAAGTTAAGCTGCGGTGGTCAGTGTGGCCGCAATGGATTCATGGCTTATGTAGGCTCTGGAAACAGACCAGTCCTCGGCGTATTCCATGAGATACGTTGTCACCAGACGAACATAAGAACTTTCATTCGGAAAGATTCCAATCACGCTGGTACGTCTGCGGATTTCACGATTCAATCTCTCAATCATGTTGGAAGATGAGATTTTTCGTGCATCCAGCATTGGGAATGCATAGAAGGCCAGAGAATCTTCCAATCCGTCTTCAAGGCACTGAACCGCTTTCGGAAAGCGCTTGGCATAGGAGTCGATCACATCATATGCGATATGCGCGCTTTCTGGCGAACTCAGCCGTAGGCGCCAGCCAGATTTCCTTGAATGTTTCAGCGAAGGATTTCTTCTCTTTCTGCGGCACATAGACAAGAATATTCCGCATGAAATGCACCTTGCAGCGCTGCCACGAGGCGCCAGGAAAGGACTCACGGATTGCCGAAACCAGCCCGGAGTGAGTATCGGAAATGATAAGCCTTGGCGCGGAAAGACCGCAATCTTTCAGATTCTGAAACAGCACTCCATAGGAACTTCTGGATTCTTCGGTCATGGGTTCAACGGCGATGATGTCTCGATGTCCATTTCAGTCCACCCCGCACACAATAAGCACCGCCATACTGACAATTCTGCCATCTACACGAACTTTTTCGTACAGTGCATCCACCCACAGAACCGGGTACACCGTACCGGCAAGAGAGCGATTACGGAACTCCTCGACCTGCTCATTCAGTCCTTTTGTCATCTCGCTGACCTAGCTTCTGGATAGATTTTTAATGCCGAGGCTATGTGCCAGCTTCTCCATTTTTCGAGTGGAAACGCCCTGCACGAAGGCTTCTCGAACCACCTGTACAAGCATGGCGTCACTGCGCTTGCGCTCCGTGACGAAGAACGGAATGTAGCCGCCCTGACGAATCTTGGGCACCATGAGGTATATCGTGCCCATTCGGGTATCCAAGCGGCGTGGACGATAGCCACTGCGGTATCCGCTCCTGCCGTCCGTGCGCTGACTTTTCTCTGCGCCCAGCTGCTGATCGACCTCGGCCTCCATAAGGTGTGTACACAGCAATTCCAGCATACTCAACATCGGATCCGGCTGCGTCACACATTGCAGTAGCAATTCTGTCAGATTTGTGGTATTCTTTTTGTGAGCCATTAGGGTCTCTCCTTTACATGATGATTTTTTCGACAACTATCATTTTACAGGAGCCCTGATGGCTTGTCTATTGCCTGTTTGCTTTTGCGAACTTAATTATACGCTATCACTATATCTGCACATAGATCGTCACTTTCCTCTATCGCACCTATCAGGTGGTAATGAAGGAGTACAGGGAAATTCCATGTCAAGCTGGATTTGCCCCAGCAAATCCGTTTCCTGTTAGCCCGATACTGCACCATTTGGGGATAAACAGAACCCGGAGCACAGACTGCCGTTTGGGTCTGCACTCCGGGTTTCATTCAGTTGTAAATCTGTTCGGAATTGACGATTTCTCTGGCACGATTTTGAACGTTATTCATACGGCGTACCCATTCCATCTGGTCGGCTGCTTTGAGTGTTTCAGTAATACTCTCAGCTGCGGCCATCGTATTTATCAACAGAGAGAACAGTTCTTCCGCTTGCTAATCTATATCGGCAAGGTATTTGTTCAGCTTGCCGCTTGTCAGCAGACGAGTATAGGCAGCTTTGCGATGTTCTTTCAGATACCGGCGATGACGTTGTCCCCATACGCCAATGTGCACCTCTACTTCCTCCTGCAGCTTTAGACAAGGTAAATAATAGTCTCCTCGCAATTCATACCAAAGCCCATTCTTTTCATCATAGATGTACTTGTCCATCGTGTAATCCTCCTATGTGATTGATTTACCTACATTCAATCATTCCGGCTGATTACAAAAACCGAAGGGAGACACTTTTTTACGGAGTTTCTCCCTTGGCGGGAATGCTTCCGTCAAGGGGATTTGTTTGCCCAATCCTTATAAAATTAGCAATTCTTTTGGGGCTTCGGTCAGATTGCGGCAGGTATCTCCGGTCAGGTACAGCATATCCTCGATGCGCACACCAAACCTGCCCGGCAAGTAAATGCCCGGCTCAGCGGTCAGCACTACGCCGTCCTCAAGCGGCTGATCCCATGACTGTGATGCACGGGGATCTTCATGAATGAACAATCCCACGCCATGTCCAAACCCATGACCGAAACAGTCGCCGTAGCCTGCGGCTTCGATGAGACTGCGCGCTGCCTGATCGACTTCCCTGCCCGTTGCGCCCGGCTTTGCCGCCGCAATACCAGCGCGCTGTGCACGCAGCACGGTGTCATAAACTGCCGCCATTTCGTCGGTCGCATAGCCAACCGCGACGGTGCGCGTCATATCCGAACAATACCCATGGACGATACAGCCGAAGTCCATGGTGACAAAATCGCCCTCTGCAATGGGATTGTCCCCCGGTACGCCGTGCGGCTTGGATGAATTTGCACCTGCCACCACGATGGGGTCAAAGGACATGTTTTCCCCGCCGTAAAGCAGCATCAGATAGGTCAGCTTTGCCGCAATCTGCTTTTCAGTCACACCCGGGCGAATATCGTCCAGTATCTCGTCAAACGCACGCTCTGCAATGCGCTGTGCCGCCACGATATGCGACAGCTCGGCTTCGGTCTTGATGCGGCGCAGACCGTCCATCATACCGCGCATGGGCACAGCCTTGGCGATCAGATTGTCCTGCCAGCGGAGGTATTCTGCATGAGTCAGCGCGTCATCCTCAAGCGCAACTGTTTTTACATGGTCATCTGCAAGAAGCTGATTGATGACCGCGGAATAAGACATGCCCTTGCCCGGTTCGCGCACATCAAAGTTCTGGATTTCTGCCTTTGCTGCTTCGATATACCGGAAATCGGTAAAAAACACCGCATGCTTTTGCGAGATATAGGCAACGCCGGCAGTAGAGTGAAATCCTGTCGCATACCTTCGGTTGATCTCACTGATCAGCAGGACAGCGTCCACGCCAATTTTTTGCATCGCATTCCGAATTTTTGCAATCATCCCAAAATCCCTTTCATCGCATCCACGGCAAGCAGATAGCTATTCTTTCCAAAGCCTGCAATCACGCCCGCGCACACCGCCGAAATGGTCGAATGATGGCGAAATTCCTCACGCGCATGCACATTGGACATGTGAACCTCCACACACGGCAGACGGGTTGCCGCCAGCGCATCACGGATGGCGTAGCTGTAATGGGTATACGCGCCCGCATTGATGATGATGCCGTCGCAGTCGCCAATGGCTTCGTGGATGCGGTCGATCAGCGCGCCCTCTGAGTTGGACTGGAACACCACGCATTGCCAACCAAGAGACTGGCATTTTAGCACCACCTCTTCATTGATGGCGGCAAGGGTATCACGACCGTAAATGCCCGGTTCGCGGTTTCCGGTAAGGTTGATATTGGGACCGTGAATCAGAGAAATCTTCTTCATTGTGCTCTCCTTCCCATCACGCCTGCAAAACGGACGGGTATTTTCAAATTTTGATACCTGTATTATAGCACTCTTTGCACGATTTGCCAACGAAAATGCTTTTCCCGACAAATCCCCCCTTTCTGTCTCAGACAAAAAACACAAAAATGAAGTCATTTCTCCTTTCAATGCGTACATTTTTTACAAATCTCATTTTTTACGCAAAATTTCATGAAAAACGAAAGGGTTTTCAGTCATTTCCTGCGTATTTATTATTAGAGAGATTTTTGCTTCGCATAGGGGAGGGATTTCATATGACCATCCGCGAACGGATTGAAAGGCAGGAAGCCGACGCGCTGTGCGGCTGGGCGACCCTGTCCTCCGCTTCCAAAGGGCGGGAACATCCCATGAAAGCCTGCCCAAACCGCACCTGCTTCCAGCGCGACCGCGACCGCATCATCCACTCCAAAGCGTTCCGGCGCCTATCCAACAAAACGCAGGTATTCATCTCTCCGGAGGGCGACCATTACCGCGCCCGTCTGACCCATACGCTTGAGGTCGCGCAGATTGGGCGCACCGTAGCGCGCGCCTTACGGCTCAACGAGGATCTCACGGAAGCGATTGCGCTCGGTCATGATTTGGGGCACACCCCTTTCGGTCACGCGGGGGAAGCCGCGCTGAACGAAGTCTGCCCAGACGGATTTCGCCACAACGAACAGAGCCTGCGGATTGTAGACCGCATTGAAGCGCTCAACCTGACCGCCGAAGTACGCGATGGGATTGTCTGCCACACCGGCAGCGCACACGCCGCAACGCCCGAGGGGCGTATCATTCACTTTTCCGACCGGATTGCCTACATCAACCACGATATCGATGACGCCATCCGCGGCGGGCTGATGTGCCGCGAAGATATCCCGCACGCGCTGCGCCAGACGCTCGGTGAAACCCACGGTCAGCGTATTGACACGCTGGTAACCGCCATGATCGACTACGGCGCGCGCGAACACGAAATCGGCATGGACAATGAAATCCATGATGCAATGCTTGAATTGCGGCGCTTCATGTTCAGCCATGTGTACACAGGCACGGCGGCGCAGACCGAGGAGGAGCGTGCCCGCAGCATGCTCAAATCTCTGTATCTTTATTTTTGTGACCATATTGATGAGCTTCCGGCAGATTACCGCCGCCTGATCGGCGAGGGCGACAGCCCCGCGCGGGTTGCGTGCGACTACATCGCCTGTATGACTGACCGGTACTCGATTGCAACCTATAAACGCCTATTCATTCCAAAAAGCTGGAATACGCTTCGGGAATGAACAGCCATTCGGGAAAGGAGGAGCACCATGGCGTTTGACCAGTCCTTTTTGGACGAACTGACCGCACGCTGCGATATTGTGGATATTGTTTCCCGCTATGTGCAGCTCAAACGCAGCGGCGCAAACTATTTTGGACTGTGCCCTTTCCACAACGAAAAATCCGGCTCCTTTTCGGTTTCGCCGGATAAACAAATCTTTTACTGCTTCGGCTGCCATGCGGGCGGCGGCGTGATTTCGTTCATCATGCGCGCTGAGGGTCTGGAGTTCCCAGATGCAGTCGCTTTCCTCGCCAAGCAGGTCAATTTACCGATTCCAGAGGACCGGCGCGACCCATATGCCGGACGCAGGCGCGAACGACTGCTGAATCTCATGCGCGATGCAGCGCGTTTCTATTATGCGGAGCTGTGGAAGCCGGAAAATGCGAAGGTACAGCAATATTTCGCAAAACGAGGTCTGCGGCGCAAAACCATGAACAATTTTGGTCTTGGGTTCGCACCGGATTCCTTCTTTGCCACCATGGATGCCATGCAGGCAAAAGGATACACCAAAGAAGAACTGCTCGACTGCGGACTGGTTGCCCGCAGCGAAAAGGGCAACCTGTACGACAAATTCCGAAACCGCGTGATGTTCCCCATCATTGACCAGCGCGGCAATGTCATTGCATTCGGCGGCCGCGTGATGGATGACAGCAAACCGAAATACCTGAATTCTCCCGAAACCACGATTTTTCACAAGGGGCGCAATCTGTTTGCGCTCAACCTTGCCCGCAAGACCAAGAGCGATTACTTCATCCTTGCTGAGGGGTATATGGACGTCATTGCGCTGCATCAGGCAGGATTTGACTCCGCGGTTGCCTCGCTCGGCACAGCGCTGACCGACGAGCAGGCGCGCATGATCGCGCGGCACACCAAAAATATCGTCATTTCCTATGACGCGGACGGCGCCGGTCAGGCTGCGTCCCAGCGCGCCATCGATATTCTGAAAAAAGCTGATCTTTCGGTCAAGGTGCTGAAAATGCCCGGGGCAAAAGACCCGGATGAGTTTATCCGAGAAAAAGGACCGGATGCATTCTGCCGTCTGATTGAACACAGCGAAAACCACAATGCGTACCGTCTGGAAGCCATTGCCGCCAAATTCGACCTCGAGGAGGACGAGCAGCGCGTCGAATTCCTGCGGGAGGCCGCGCGCATGCTGGCTGCCATCGACGGCGCGGTGGAGCGCGAGGTCTACGCCGGACGCGCCGCACAGATGGCGGGGGTCAGCAAGGACGCCATGGAGGTCGAAGTCAAACGTGCGCTTGCCATTCGCCGCAAGCAGCAAAGAACCGCCCAGCACCGCGAGATCCGCGCTCCGGCGCAGGCTGCGCAGCCCAAAGACCGCACCCTGCACTATCCCGATATCGTCTCTGCACGCGCAGAAGAAGGGATTCTGGCATTGATCTTCAATGACAGTACATTACTTTCCTATCTTGCAGACAAAATAACGCCGCAGGATTTTACCGCACCTGTCCTGCGTAAACTGTTTGCGCATGCGCAAAACCTTTACAACGCCGGCAGACCGGTTACAATCGGTGCTTTTGAGGGTTATTTGGAACAAAACGAACTTTCTCTGCTCGCCCGTATTGCGGACATGCCTGTCCCGGCCCAGCGGGAACGAGCCATTGATGACTACATACAAAAAATCCGGGAGCAGGCGCTGCGCCAGCGTGCGCCCCAGCAAACTCTCTCCGGAGAAGATCCGCTTCTGGCCAAAGCGAAACTAAAAGCGAAGAAATAATTTGGAGGTACAAAGAATGACACAGAGTGCAGAACAGCAGATGCAGGTAATCCGCGATCTTCTCGCCCTCGGCAAGAAGAATGGAAAGCTGACGCTCAAAGAAATTGCAGATGCGCTGAGCGCAGTAGAACTGGAAACCGAGGACATCGACAAGCTGTACGAAACACTTGAGCACGAGGGCATCGAAATCGAAGGCAGCGACGTGCTTGAAACCCCCATTCACAGCGACGATGATGACGATTTTGAAGCGTCCGATGTGGAAGAGGTTTCTGAAGAAGAGCTGGTGGACACTTCGGCATTGGCGGAGGGCTTTGCTATCGATGACCCGGTGCGCATGTACCTCAAGGAAATCGGCAAGGTAGACCTGCTCTCCCCCGAGGAAGAGATTGATCTTGCACAGAAGATTCTCGCCGGCGTTGCCGCTGCGGAAAAGATGAATGAGTATGAAAACGCAGGCGAGCAGTCCGCAGTCCGTGCAGATGAAATTGTGGAATGGAACAAGGCAATCAAGGCGGGCGACCGCGCAAAGAAACGTCTGGCAGAGGCAAACCTGCGTCTGGTTGTTTCCATTGCAAAGCGGTATGTCGGTCGCGGCATGCTGTTCCTCGACCTGATTCAGGAGGGCAACCTTGGTCTGATTAAAGCGGTTGAGAAGTTCGACTACACCAAGGGCTTCAAATTTTCGACCTATGCAACCTGGTGGATTCGTCAGGCGATCACCCGCGCGATTGCCGATCAGGCGCGTACCATCCGTATTCCGGTGCACATGGTAGAAACCATCAATAAGGTTATCCGCGTATCCCGCCAACTTTTGCAGGAACTGGGGCACGACCCCTCCCCCGAAGAAATTGCTGCGGAGATGAATATGCCGGTGGACCGCGTGCGCGATATCCTCAAGATTGCGCAGGAGCCGGTTTCCCTCGAAACCCCGATTGGCGAAGAGGAAGATTCCCACCTCGGCGACTTTATTCCGGATGACGATGCGCCCGAACCGGCAGAGGCGGCTTCTTTCATGCTGCTCAAGGAACAGCTTGTTGAAGTGCTCAAAACCCTGACCCCACGTGAAGAAAAGGTGCTGCGTCTGCGTTTCGGTATTGATGACGGCCACACCCGCACGCTCGAGGAGGTCGGCAAGGAATTCAACGTCACCCGTGAGCGCATCCGTCAGATTGAGGCCAAGGCGTTGAGAAAGCTGAGACATCCCTCCCGCTCAAAAAAGCTCAAGGATTTTCTGAATTAATGCCGCCTTTGCAGCCAATATTTCAGCCGCCCCCACCGGGGGCGGCTGGTTTTTCGTCCTAGGAGGATTTCTATGAATCAAAAAACCAAAGCCATTCTTTTTATTCTGTCATCCTCGTTTTGTTTTGCTCTGATGAGCACATTCGTGCGTTTGGCAGGCGATATTCCATCCGTACAAAAAAGCTTTTTTCGCAATTTAGTGGCGCTTCTCTTTGCGCTGATTGTACTCATCCATTCCAAAGAACCGGTGCGGCTCGGAAAAGGCACGCTGCCATTCTATCTGGTTCGCGCAGGTATGGGAACCATCGGCGTACTGTGCAACTTCTATGCGGTCGATCACCTGCTGCTGTCGGATGCAACCATGCTCAACAAGCTGTCCCCGTTTTTCTCGATTGTGTTTTCATTCTTCTTCCTGAAAGAGAAGGTAAAATGGGTGCAGGTTCTTGGAATTTTGGGTGCATTCGGCGGCGCGCTGCTCATTATCAAGCCGGGATTTTCAATCGATGCATTTCCGGCGTTCATCGGGATGATGGGCGGATTGTCAGCCGGTGCGGCGTATACGGCGGTACGCTATCTCGGTCAGCGCGGTGAGCGCGGACCGGTGATTGTGCTGTTCTTCTCTGCCTTTTCCTGTCTTGCTGTCCTGCCGGTGATCTTGTTTGATTATACGCCGATGTCAGCTTATCAGCTTGCCATGCTGCTGCTTGCAGGTTTGGCTGCTGCTGGCGGGCAGTTTTCCATTACGGCTGCATATTCCAATGCGCCGGCACGTGAAATTTCGATTTATGACTACACGCAGGTGATTTTCTCTGCACTGCTCGGATTTTTCTTTTTCATGCAGATTCCGGACGCGCTCAGCGTGATTGGTTATATTGTGATCTGCGGCATTTCGCTGCTGATGTTCCTCTACAACCGCCGCGCAGAGACATAATATAAAAGGGTCATCCCCATGGGGATGACCCTTTTTGTTCGATTCAAATGGGAGTCCGTTTCTGCTTACTTCTTGTAAACGAGGTCTGCCTCGGTCCAATCCTTCAAAATCGGAATCATGCGTGCTGCCATCTTCTTTGCACCCGCAAGGTCATGCAGCAGATAGTTGCCGCACTCAATCCGGCTCGCGCCCGGGATTTCTCCCTCATAGGCTGCGATGAAATCCATGCTCTCGCGCACCAGATCGATCGCATCTGCCGGGGACAGGTCACGCACGAGGAAATAAAAGCCGGTCTGGCAGCCCATTGGGCCGCAGTAGATAATATGGTCGGCAAAGCGGCTGTTGCGGGTATAGGTCGCAAACAGATGCTCAAATGTATGGGTTGCCGCCGGGTCAAGGTACACACCCGCGTTCGGCAGGGTCATGCGCACGTCATAGGTCGTGATGTCGCCGTCGATGCGCGAGGTATACATACCCTCGGTGAGTACGTCGTGGTTGACTTCAAAGCTTGCAATACGCTTCATGATGTTCTCTCCTTATCCGAAAAGTGCGGCGCACAGAGAGCCTGTACGCCGCAGCAATCTATAATCTTATTTGTGCGCCGAGATTGCAGAATCCTTGAGCACGACGTCGTGTGCGCCGCCTTCAACGATTGAGGTCGCAGAAACCAGCGTGATCTTTGCGTTCTTCTGGAAATCCGGAATGTTCAGTGAGCCACAGTTGCACATGGTCGAGCGAACCTTGTTCAGGGTCAGGGTCACGTTGTCATGCAGCGAGCCTGCGTACGGCACATAAGAGTCAACGCCTTCCTCAAAGGACAGCTTCTTATCGCCGCCCATGTCGTAGCGCTGCCAGTTGCGCGCACGTGCAGAACCTTCGCCCCAGTACTCCTTCATGAAGGTGCCGCCGACATTGACCTTGTTCGTCGGAGACTCATCAAAACGGGAGAAGTAACGGCCAAGCATGCAGAAATCCGCGCCCATCGCCAGTGCAAGGGCAATATGGTAGTCGTGCACAATGCCGCCGTCCGAACAGATCGGGATGTAGATGCCGGTTTCCTCGAAATACTCGTCGCGCGCCGCAGCAACTTCGATGGTTGCAGTTGCCTGACCGCGGCCAATGCCCTTCTGCTCACGGGTAATGCAGATCGAACCGCCGCCGATGCCGATCTTGATGAAGTCTGCACCAGCTTCTGCAAGGAAGCGGAAGCCGTCGCGGTCTACAACGTTGCCCGCGCCGACCTTGACGCTGTCACCATAGTTTTCACGAATCCACTTCAGGGTACGTGCCTGCCACTCCGAGAAGCCCTCGGACGAGTCGATGCAAAGCACATCCGCGCCTGCCTCAATCAGCGCCGGAACACGCTGCTCATAATCGCGGGTATTGATGCCTGCGCCGACCACATAACGCTTGTCGCTGTCAAGCAGTTCGTTGGTGTTGGTCTTATGAGAATCATAGTCCTTGCGGAAAACCATGTAGACCAGATGCTGATGCTCGTCCACAAGCGGCAGCGCATTCAGCTTATGCTCCCAGATGATGTCGTTTGCGGTCTTTAAGGTCGTGTCTGCCGGTGCGGTGATGAGCTTTTCAAACGGGGTCATGAAAGAAGCGACCTTCTCATCTCTGGACATGCGGGATACACGGTAATCACGGCTGGTGACAATGCCGAGCAGCTTGCCGGTTGCGGTGCCGTCCTCGGTGACTGCCATGGTGGAGTGACCGGTCTTTTCCTTGAGCGCAAGCACATCCGCAAGCGTCATATCCGGCGTAATGTTGGAATCGGAAACAATGAAACCCGCTTTGTATGCCTTGACGCGCGCAACCATTGCCGCTTCGCTCTCAATGGTCTGAGAGCCGTAGATGAAAGAAATACCGCCCTCTTTCGCAAGCGCGATGGCCATATTATCATCGGATACCGCCTGCATAATTGCAGAAACCAGCGGGACATTTGCATAGAGGGAGGACTCTTCCCCCTTCTTGAACTTTACAATTGGGGTACGCAGGCTGACGTTTGCCGGCATGCATTCTGCCGAGGAATACCCCGGTACCAGAAGATACTCACTGAACGTGCGGGAAGGCTCCGAAAAATAAAATGCCATTTTGATTCTCCTTTTTCAGACTGAAACTCTGTCGAACTGTATTTTTACTATTATACCTCTGTTTCACAGCAGAAGTAAACCTGCGGATTGATAGAGAATTGAAATGAATTTCGGGAGATTTCTATGCAAACCGCCGTTTGGCATTTGACCAAACTTTTTGCGGATGCGGAAAGCCAATTTTTCACTTTATCGGTGTAAAACGCACCGTTTGCCTGTTGTTTGGTAAGAGCGGAAACAGCCATAGCAGCCGCGGCACGCGGAGGCGCCTCCTGCCCTTGCAATGCGGATAAAATCCGGCTGGCAGATGAACGGGCGCGCCGCCGAAACGAGCTCCACACCTGCATCCAATGCACTCTGCATATCTGCGCGGTCACGCAGTCCGCCGACCAGAATAAGCGGCAGAGGGGTTTGCTCGGCAAGCCTCCGTGCAGCGTCCAGATAATAACAGCGCGCTTCGGGCGGCCGGCTGGCAAAGTCAAAACCGGAAAGCTCGGCGGCAGCCACGCCGTGCTCATCGGCAAAGCTGAGCATGCTCAGCAGCGCATGCACAAATTCCGGGTCATTCCCTGCGAGATTCGCGTGCAGCTTGAGCAGCACCGGATATCCCTCCCCGACCGCAGCGCGGACTTTCAAAATCGTCTCACGCACGATACGGAAACGGTTTTCCGCGCTGCCGCCGTAACAGTCATTCCGTTGGTTCCACGCCGGGTCGATGAACTCGGAAAATAAGTAGCCATGCGCGCAGTGAATCTGCACGCCGTCATAGCCTGCCGCCTTGGCGCGCGCCGCAGCAGACGCAAAATCGTCCTCAATGCGGCAAATTTCCTCCTGCGTCAGTGCCCGCGCCGTAACGCCCGGCACATATTCCATCGCGCTCGGCGCTGTGGGCGCGCCGCCGATCACCGCAGGCGGGCATTTGCCGCCTGAATGGTTGAGCTGCTGCACAATCACCCCGCCGCATTGGTGCACCAGCTCGGTCAGCGCGCGCTGAGAGGGGATAAATTTGTCATCATACATGCTGTTCTGATTGGGGTCATTGCGGCCATCCGGGCACACGCAGGCGTGTCCGGTAAAGATCAGTCCAACCTCCTGCTCCGCAAGTTCGCGGTAAACTGCAAGCTGCTTTTCCGAGACCGTACCGTCCGCATTGCCCATATAATCGTTGGTCGCCGATCGGCAAATCCGGTTGCGCAGCGTCAGTCCTGCAAACGTACAGGGTGCAAAAAGCTCCTTTTTCTCACACATCCGCCATCACCTTCACATAATAACGGCGCGTGCGCGGACCATCGAACTCACAGAAGTAGATGCCCTGCCAAGTGCCGAGCAGCGGCTTGCCGTCCTCAATGAGAATGGTTTCACTCGCGCCCACAGTCGAGCATTTGAGATGCGCATCCGAATTGCCCTCCCCATGACGGAACACACGGCGATCCGGAAAAGCTTCGTCGAATCCGATCACCAGATCATGCTGCACATCGGGATCTGCGTTTTCGTTGATGGTAATTGCACCTGTTGTATGCGGGCAGAATACCACACAGATCCCCGACTGCACGCCAGATTCCCGGATGGTTTCCCGCACGGCAGCGGTGATATTATAGTAGCCCTGCCGCGCAGTGCGCAGGGAAAATTCCTTGGTTCTCATACGCCCTCCTGCCGCTGTTCACAGAGATAGGTCGCCTCGAGGTCTGCCAGATGCAGTTTGACCGCAAGCGGATATTTTTCATAGGCATGCGCAATCGCGAAGCTGCCCGCGCGCGCCGAATCATCAAACCCGCCCATATGCCAGCGGATGGCGACCGCTTCCTCATTTTTCAGGCGCATGAACCGCTCGATGAGAAACACTGATTTTTCTCCATGTCCATAGGGGAACTTATCGTCGATGGCATACACTGGCACGCGCTCCCACTCGCCGCGCTCGTTTTTGCGGTTGCGGTACTCCGTGGTATAGAATCCCGCCTTGCAGATATCGTGCAGCAGCGACGCGATGGTAAAGCTCTCAAGGTCATCCTGCTCGGGATCGTAATGCTTGGCAATCAGTACATTGTAAACATTCAGGCTGTGTTCCAGCAGACCGCCCTCATATGCCGCATGAAAGCGGGTCGAGGCGGGCGCAGTGAAAAAATCGGTCGATTCCAGCCACTCGAGCAGCTTATCCGCGCCGCGGCGGGTGACCTGATTGCGGAATATCTCTAAAAATCGTTCTTTCATCGTTCCTCCATGTGCTGCCGCACAAAATCCGTCAGTGTTTCCGAGGTATTGCGTTCCGGGTTATCGAGCACGAAATCCAGCATCCGGCGCTGCATCTCCCCGATGGCACATCCCGAAAGGCCGAGCGCCATCAGCTCCCGTCCGCCCAAAGCGAGGGAGCGCACCGAAAGGCAATCTTTCTGCCGAATGACTTCGTGCAGCATGGTTTCCAGCTTCTGATAGTGCCTAATGTACTCCGGATGTGTCCCTTGCCCAACGCTATCGGCTTTTTTCAGCATCAGCAGCCGCCGCAGCCGCGCTTCGCCATGCTGCGCCAGCCGCCGCCGAACCGCCTTCGTATCCGCATCAATCGGGACATCGTGCAGATGCGCGAGGAATACGACTTCTTCCCGCACAGAGTTTGGCAGGTGCAGCGCCAGACACCGCTGCTCGGCGAGTGCGGCGCTGACCGCAGGATGTCCATAAAAATGACCGATTCCCGCCTCATCCATTGTAAAGCTGCGCGGTTTTCCGGCATCATGGTACAGCGCCGCAAGGCGCAGAACCGGGTCAGCCGGAATCTGCTCAAGCGCGCGCAGCGTATGCTCGAGCACATCATATCGGTGATGCCGGTTATGCTGCTGAAATCCCTGCATTTCGATGATTTCCGGCAGAATGATCCCGATTACCGCAGAATATTCCCGCAGGATATGTCCGGCATATCGTCCGCAGAGCAGGCGCAGCAGTTCGCTTGACAGGCGTTCGGGTGCCACGCGCAGCAGCATGGGTGCGAGCTCGCGCAGCGCGGCAGCCGTGTCCTCCTCGATTGTGAACCCGGTTTCGGCGGCAATGCGCAGTCCGCGCAGGATGCGCAGCACATCCTCCCGAAAGCGGGTTTCCGGATTGCCCACTGCGCGAAGCGTCCGCTGCGCAATATCGGCTCGTCCTCCGAACGGGTCCACCAGTCCGCGCATCGGACTGAACGCTACGGCATTGACCGTAAAATCCCGCCGTCCAAGGTCGGCTTCAATTTCACGCACAAACCGTACCCCATCCGGATGCCGGCTGTCCGAATAGCCGCTCTCCACACGGAATGTTGTAATTTCAAGCGGCGCGCCGTGCAGAATCACAGTCACCGTTCCATGCTTCAGTCCGGTTTCGACCACCCGCTCCCCTGCGAACACCGCTTTGGTTTCCGCAGGCAGAGCAGCGGTGCACAAATCGAAATCATGCGGACAGATGCCGCGCAGATGGTCGCGCACCGCACCGCCTACCACATAGGCGGCGAATCCAGCGGCTTCCAGCCTTGCAAGCGCCTCCCGCACCGGCTCCGGAAGGCGCATCAATTTCCGCCTTTCTGCTTCAGGCGATAGGCTGTGCCATCCGGGTTGAGCACCACGGTGTTGTCCAGCTGCGCCTTGAGGCTTCCGCGGAAATCCGCAATATATTCCTCGCGCAGCGCCTTGCGCTCCGCGGTTTCCTCCGGGGTTAAGCCCTCTGTTTTTGCTTTCTTTGCAAGCGCATTGATACGGTCAATTTTACTCTGTTCCATTCTATTTCATCTCCTGATTTTTGGATTGTTTCCTGCTAACATTATACCAAAATCGTTTCCCATCATCAAGTCTGTCCGCTGTGTGCAGTTTCGATTTTCTTGACCGGCTGACGTCCGCATGTTACAATATTTTCAGCCATTAAATTGTATATGGAGGGAATCTCTATGAATCTGGAAACCAAATGCCTGCACGCAGGCTACAAGCCGGAAAACGGCGGTCCGGGCGTAATGCCGATTGTACAGTCTACAACCTATCGATTTGATTCAACCGCGCATATCGCGGGTCTGTTTGATATGCCGACCGAATTCATGTACTCCCGCTTTGCAAATCCCACCTGTGACGCAGTGGAAAAGAAAATTGCAGAGCTGGAAGGCGGCGTCGGCGCAATGCTGACCTCCTCGGGTCAGGCTGCTTCGCTGCTATCCATTCTGAACCTGTGCTCGGCAGGCGACAGCTTCATTGCCGCATCCACCATTTACGGCGGCACCATCAACCTGTTCGGTGTCACGCTTAAAAAGCTCGGCATCGAGTGCATCTGGGCAGATGCAGAGGCTTCAGCAGAAGAAGTGCAGAAGCTCTTCAAGCCGAACACCAAGGCAGTCTTCGGCGAAACGTTGGCAAACCCGGCGCTCACCGTGTTTGATATCGAAAAATGGGCAGATATTGCGCACAAAAACGGCGTACCGCTGATTATCGACAACACTTTTGCGACTCCGGTTCTGTGCCGCCCGATTGAGTTCGGCGCAGATATCGTCATCCATTCGACTACCAAGTACATGGACGGCCATGCCGTACAGGGCGGCGGCGTCATTGTAGACGGCGGCAAGTTCGATTGGGAAGCTTCCGGTAAGTTCCCGGACTTCACCGAGCCGGACGAAAGCTACCACGGCGTCACCTACACCCGCGACTTTGGCGCAATGGCGTACATCATCAAGGCGCGCATGCAGCTCATGCGTGACTTTGGCTGCTATCCGGCAGCGCATTCGGCGTTCCTGCTCAATCTCGGTCTGGAAACTTTGCCGGTGCGCATGAAGCAGTACTGTGAGAACGCGCTGACGGTTGCAAAGCACCTCGAAGCATCCGAAAAAATTGCATCCGTGCGCTATCCCGCACTGCCCGGCAATGAACATTACGACCGCGCGCAGAAATATCTGCCGCTTGGTACCTCGGGTGTTATGTCCATCGACATCAAGGGCGGCAGAGAGGCTGCGATGAAGTTTATGGACAGCCTGAAGCTTGCCTGCAATGAAGTCCATGTTGCCGACATCCGCACCTGCGTCCTGCATCCGGCATCCGAAACCCACCGCCAGCTGACCGATGAGCAGCTTGTTGCAGCGGGCATCCAGCCCGGTCTGGTGCGTGTTTCGGTCGGTCTGGAAAATGTGCAAGATATTCTTGCCGATCTGGATCAGGCATTGGCACAGATTTAACAGCTTCGGTATACGATGATGGAGATCCGCGAAATCCTGCCTTGGGATAAGCCGCACTTCTGCCGATTGGTGCATGATTTTTATCGGCTCCCCGCAGTACGGCATGAGATTCCGGACAGCCATGCCGCGCGCACCTTTGATTTGCTCATGAGCGACACGCCGTATGTGCGGTGCTTTGTCGCTGCCGATACGCGCGACGTGCCGCACGCCTATATGCTGTGCTCAATCACATGGTCGAACGAGGCGGGCGGCATCTGCGTCTGGCTCGATGAAATGATGGTTGAAGAAAGCCTGCGCGGACAAGGCATTGGGCAGGCACTCATCGCTGCGGCACGCGCCGCATATCCGAACGCCGCCCGTTTCCGTCTGGAATTGACCGACAATAACCCCAGAGCGGCTGCACTTTACCGCAAGCTGGGTTTTGAACCTTTGGAATCCCGCCAAATGATACTCGAGCAGTAAGCAAAAAGCCTTCCCGCAGGGGAAGGCTTTTTTACGTCCAATCCGGAAAAAACGCCCGCATATCCGCAGGCAAAGGCGATGAGAACCGCAAAATTTCCCCGGTAATCGGCTGCGGCACGGTCAGAAACGCCGCATGCAGCGCATGGCGGCCGATACGCGAGAAATCCGGATGGTATAGGAAATCCCCGGGCAGCGGATACCCGATATGCTTCATATGCACCCGAATCTGGTGGGTACGTCCGGTTTCCAAGCGCACCCGCGCGAGCGAGTATCCTGCCTCATACCAAAGCCGCTCAAAATACGTGACCGCGCGTTCCCCGTCCGTCCGCACCTCACGTGCAATGACCGAACCGTCCACCCTGCCGATGGGCGCGTCGATGGCGCCGCGTTCGGGCAGCTCTCCGGTACAAACCGCCAAATATTCCCGAAATAGCCGTTTTTCTGCGGCAGCTTTTGTTAAAATGCAGGCAGAAAGCGCGTTTTTTGCCGTCACAAGCAAACCGGAAGTATTCTTATCCAGCCGCCCGATGGCACGGAACACAAAAGGCTCTCCTGCCTGTGCATACCGGTATGCCAGCGCATTCGCCACCGTGTTCTCCCTGTTCTGCGGGGATGGATGCACCGCCATACCCGCGGGCTTATCAATCACAAAAAAGTCTTCATCTTCATAGACCACATGCAGCGGCAGGTCTGCCTGCGGAATGGTATCGCTGCGCTCAGTCTCGCGCAGGCAGAGCCGCAGCACATCGCCCGCGTGCAGACGGTCGATGGTACGGATATGCGCCCCTGCAACCGTCAGCCCGTCCGGGTCATTTTTGAGATTGACAAGCACCCGATGAGATACCCCCATCCGGCGCAGAAAACGCTCCACGCTCGTCCCCTCTGCCTGTTCCGGCACGCGATATTGCACAATGCGCATCTCTGCTTCCTCCTTTTCCGCATATGGTTTTGATTGTACCCGAATCGGGCGGTCGTGTCAATTCACGAACTTTGACGATTTTTTTGTTTTTGATGCTATCTTTTCCGGTATTCGGTGCTATAATAATCTTTGGACTCTTCCAGAACGAAAAAGAACAGGAGTTGTTTTTTTGAACCAAATAGAAACCCTTCAGCAGCTTTGTGCGCTGCCCGGTGTGACCGGCTTTGAGCATGCAGCCGCATCTACGGTCGCAGAGCTGCTCCGTCCGCTCGTCAATAAAGTGGATATCGACCCATTCGGCACAGTAACCGGCATTCTGGTTTCCCCGAACCCGGGCGCGAAAACCGTGCTGCTCGACGCTCATCTTGACCAGATCGGCTTTCTCGTTACCGAGGTGCTGGACGGCGGCTTCCTGCGATTCGCGCCGGTTGGCGGCGTAGACCCGCGCATGCTGCTCGGCTGCGAAGTCACCATTTTAACGCCTCAGCCGCTTTACGGCATCATCTCCTGCACGCCGCCCCATCTGATGCAGGCGGGCGAACAGGACAAGGCGGTTCCGATTCATGAAATGATGATTGATACCGGTCTTGAGGATGCAAAAACCCGAATTCCAGTCGGCACGCCGGTGATATTCCGCGAGGAGGGTGCGCAGCTCTCCAAGAGCGTATTCATGTCCAAATGTCTGGACGATCGCGCGGGCATCCTCGCTATTTTACAGGCGCTGCAGCAGATCGACCGCAAGCAGCTGCGCGTCAATGTCGCGGTGCTGTTCTCCTGTCAGGAGGAGATTACCTCGCTCGGCGCAATGACCGGCGCGTTCCGCATCCGTCCGGATTACGCCATCGCAGTCGATGTCAGCCATGCCAAAACGCCGGACGCGCCTGCGGGCGAAACCTTTGAGTTTGGCGGCGGCGTCATGATCGGTATGGGTCCCAATATGAATACCGCCCTCACCCGCGCGCTGCTGCGTCTTGCGCGCGCCGAAGAAATCGACCACCAAATCGAAGTTATGGAGGGCAACACCGGCACGAACGCATGGGAAATCCAGATTTCCGCATGCGGCACAGCGCAGGCGATTCTCTCGATCCCCTTGCGCTATATGCATACCCCGATTGAAACCGTCAAGCTGTCCGATATTGACGCGACGGCTGACCTTATCGCGGCGTTTCTCAAAAATTTTGACGGGGAGGTGCTCCGCTGATGGTTGATTTACTCAAAACCCTGTGCGCACTGCCGGGTCCTTCCGGCGAAGAAGATGCAGTGCGCAGCTTCATCCGTTCCAAAGCCGAACCTTATGCAGACGAAATCCGCACTGATCCCATGGGTAATCTGATGGTGTTCCGCAAGGGTGAAAAGCGGCTGGCAAAGCCGGTCATGCTGTGTGCCCACATGGACGAGGTCGGTGTGATCGTCAAGCGCGTCACCGAGGACGGCATGCTGAAATTCGGCTTTGTCGGCGGCGTAGACCCGCGCGTTGTGATTGGCAGGCGCGTAAAATTCGGCAATGTCACCGGCGTGGTCGGCATCAAAGCTGTGCATCTGACCTCGGCATCCGAACGCAAAACCATGCCCAAGGCGAAAGACCTCTATATTGACATCGGTGCATCCAGCAAAAGCGATGCGCTTGCCCGCGTGGAACTGGGGCAGTACGGTGTATTCGATTCCGGCGTTATCGAATTCGGCGACGGACTGCTCAAAGCCAAAGCCATCGACGACCGCTTGGGCTGCGCGGTGCTGTTGACGCTGCTCAAAAACCAGCCGCCCATTGATACCTGGTTTGTCTTTACGGTGCAGGAGGAAGTCGGTCTGCGCGGCGCGGCAACCGCAGCGTTTGCACTCGCCCCTGATTTTTGCCTGATTGTCGAGGGAACCACGGCAGCCGACCTCGCAGAAGCGCCTGCGCACAAGCAGGTCTGCGGCTTGCGAAAGGGTGCGGTGCTCCCGTTCATGGATCGCGGCACAATTTATGACGCTGAGCTGTTTGAACTCATGCGAGACGCAGCAAATGAACGCGGCATCCACTGGCAGACCAAGCACATGGTTGCAGGCGGCACCGATGCCGGACGCATCCATAAAATGCGTACAGGCGTGCGCACGGTCGGCGTGGCTGCGCCGGTGCGCTATATCCACTCCCCCGTATCCGTGGCTGCCAAGTCCGACATGCAAGGGGTGCTGGCGCTCGCACAGGCGTTCCTCGAAGAACTTGCCGCAGGCGCCGAATAACAGACAAGGAGAATTTTGCATGAGCAAAGTATTTGAATTATATCAAACTCTGTCCGCCTTTGGTCCGTCCGGACGGGAGGAGGACATCCGCGAAGCCATTGCCGGCATCGCAAGCGACTATCTGGACGAGGTTACGACCGATGCACTCGGCAACCTCATCTGCCGCAAGAAGGCTTCCCGTCCCGAGGAGGCAGGCCCCGGCCGCAAAATTATGTTTGCGGCGCATATGGACTCCATCGGCATTGTTGTCACCTATATTGACGCCAATGGTTTTCTGCGATTCTCGAACGTTGGCGGTCTGTTCCGCGGCGATCTCATCAACATTCAGGTGCGCTTTGCAAACGGCACACGCGGTGTGATTTCCTATGAGGAAAAAACACCGTTCAAGGACCTCCAGATGAACAATCTCTTCCTCGACATCGGCGCATCCAGCCGTGAGGAGGCAGAGCATATGGTGCAGGTCGGCGATTTTGCAGTATTTGAAGCGCCCTCGTTTGAGCAGAACGGCGTGATCTGCGGTCCGTATCTGGACAACCGCATCGGCTGCGTCACCCTGCTGCTGACCATGATGAGCCTGCCCGAAACCGTTGCCGATGACCTCTATTTTGTCTTTACGGCGCAGGAGGAAGTCGGTCTGCGCGGCGCAGGAACCGCAGCATTTTCCATTCAGCCGGACATTGCCATCGCGGTGGATGTGACCGATACCGGCGACCTGCCGGAGCACAAGTATCCGATGGCATGCTTTCTGGGCAAGGGACCTGCGGTCAAGGTCATGGATCATTCGGTGCTGTGTACGCCCAAAATCCGTTCCGCACTGGAAGAAGCCGGACTGCTCGCCGCTGTTCCGGTACAGCGCGAAATTATGCAGTTTGGCGGCACGGATACCGCGGCGCTCCAGCGCAGCGGCACCGGTGTTCCCGCAGGTGCAATCAGTATTCCAACCCGGTATATCCATTCTCCAAGCGAAATGTGCGCCGTTCGTGATGTCGAACAGGCAGCCGCGCTGCTCACGCAGGCAGTTCTGCACACGCTGTAATATAAAAAAGCTTCGGAACCAAAAGTTCCGAAGCTTTTTTTATAGTTTGGGGAATAGTTCCTGATCGTTCAAATTCGAAATCCCGCGCAGCCGGTCGCCCAGTACATGCAAGGAAACGCTTGCATAAATCATCCCGAACATAACCGTCAATCCACAGGTGAAAAATCCAAACACCCACCATGGCAGGAAGCTCAGTGTAAATGCCAGCATGCCGCGGCGCTGCCCACGCAGCAGCCGACTGGCCTGCGCTGTCGCACGCCAGACTCCCATTTCCGGATTGTCGTACAGCAAACCGTATCCCATCACATAAGTCGCCATTCGTCCCATTAAGGGCAGCAGCAAAAGCAGATACAGGGTAATGAGCCCTGCAAGGAGATTCATAACCACCTGTACATCCTCAATCCCCTGCTGCTCAATCCAGCCCGATGTGACATAGACCGCGCCAAAATACAGCAGTGTTGGCAGGATTGCGAGCAGCAGCATGCGAAACATCAGACACAGCATCATCCGCACACCGCGCAGGCATTCACGCAAATTCGACAGCGGCGACAGGACAATCGAAAGTCCTGTATTCTGTCCGCGCGCCGCGGTTACACAGAAATACTGCATTCCCATCATGATGGGTCCAAGCAGCACAACTTCGCAGAAGATCCCCAGACCAAACATTACCGCCATGTGTTCAAGGTTTGCATCCGCGGACACTCCCGTCATCAGCCCGATCAACATCGCCGGCAGCATATACATGGCGACCGCTGCCGCACAGAGCGGCAGCCGCATCATAATACGCACTTTGGCGATGGCTTTGATTTTCCGGCGCTCGCCGGCATTCAGTTTTATTGTATCTTGATCCATAGATTATTGTGCCTCCGGGTCTCCTCCTGTCGTTGGATTTTGCTCTGCCGGCTGTTCCGTATTCGGCGTCGGCGTCGGTGTGGGAGCCGGCGCAGGCGCTGCCGGACCGACCAGTACAATCTTATCCCGTTTCTTGTAATACGAATTGTTCGCCTTCACGGTCGTAGACTTGCCGTTTTCAGTGATTGTCTTGTAGGTGACGGTCTTGTAGCCGGTCGTGCCCGACTGCGAGGTTTCACGCGAACCGGGTGCTAAGGTCGCATCGGTCTTTTCCACGGTTTCATAGTTCAGCGTAGACAGGATATCGGTGCTCAAAGACACTGTCTTATCCGAAGTCTTGGTGCCGATAATCTTCATATTGCAGGAACTGCCCGACTGGGACGCCACGATCTTTACCGGGTACTTCGTATTGTTTTTGAATCGGAAATCCGGACCGCCCCACGATACAGTAGCATCCTCCCCAAGTGGGGTATAGGCAACTGTAAAGCTGTGGTTGTGGCGCTCGGTCACCTCAAGGTCAGCGCGCAGCACTGCCATATACAGCGTCGAGGACGGCTGGCATACACCGCCGCCAACTTCATCGACCACCTTGCCGTTTGCATACGCGCCCGCAGCCTTGAAGCCGCGCGCCGCCGTGCGCTCCCCGACTACGCCGTTATAGGAAAACTCGTCGCCCGGGTTCAGGATCGTGCCGTTGATATGCTCGCACGCCAGCCGGACGTTATTGGTACGGTCCCTGTTGCCTGCATTCAAACTCGTGGATGTGCTTGCCAGCGTATCGCTGAACAGCACCTCTGCCAGCCGATCGGCGGTTACTTCGGCAGGGGTTCGCTTCACCGGAATGGTGTAGGACTGCTCGCTGCCGTCGCCCACAATTTTTCTCGCTTCTTCCACATCAAATTCAACGCCATCCACGCTCGGCAGAATGGTTTTTCCGTCCTTTTTATCAACGGTTGCATTTTTCGGCTCAGCCTTTGCCTCTGCCGCAATTTTGTCCACATCAATTTTCTGCGGCGCGCGGGTCTGGACTTTGACTTCATATGCCTTAAAATTCATCGTGCGGATGCGCTCTGTCACTTCGTCCATGACTTCATCCCGGTCAAACTCCACGCCGGGTTTGCCGGCATCAATCACCATGGTATCTTCTTCCAGAGTCCACGACGGGTCAACCGGCTCGGTCAGTGCATCTTTCGCAATCTCATCCAGACGTTTGTCAATCGCTTCCTCATCCACTCTCACCGACAGCGGCACTTCATGACCACCGAACAAGGCGCCGACCGCGTGGCCGACGCGCGTAAACGCGCTGCCCGCATGAGTGTAGTCATAAGCGTCCTGCGCAGACTGGTCGCTGTCCAGTCCGGTGGTGACATCATCGATGTCAATCTGGTACTCCTTATCATAAATCCGCAGCGTGACAGATTCCCCGGCAAGCAAATGCTCTGCCTGCGCATCGATACGCTCCTGCGCGTCGGCAAGCGACATTCCGCCCACCTTGACTGCGCCCGCAGTGACACCGAAATGAATCCCGCTGTACAGATATGTATACCCAAAGGCTGCACACGCGGCTGCTGCCGCAATGCCAAGCACAATCGCAGCAGCTTTTGCTTTGCCAGACCCCTGCTTCTTCTTTGTTCGCTTACTCCGCATGGCAGGATACTCCTCCCGTTCAGAAATGTCCTGCTGAAAGGCGGTGGGCAGTTCTTCCGGCTTATCATACGTTGCAGCCTGCACCTCGCGCTGTATCTGCGGATTTGCCTGTATCGGCTCTCGTGCCGCAAATTCCGAAACAGGCGGCAGTGTGTCGGCATTAGGTTCCGGTTTTTCTGCCTCGCTGCGTGCCCGCAGCATTGCATCGAGCGCACTGTTGCCGGTATGCCCCGCAGCGTGCTCTTCCTGCACTTCTTCTATGATGTCTTCGAGCGATGGTTCCCGCCGGTCGCGTTCATTTCCATTCATTCTATCATCAGCCTCTCTCGCATTCCCTACTGTTTTGGTTACGTTCTTATTGTATGACATTTTCCGTCAGAATACAACAACAAAAAGGCAACATAAAAGCGCACACCCACTTGCAGTAGGATATGCGCTTTTCCAGCGTTTATGCGCCGTACTTAGACATTGAAGCGGAACAGCACGACATCGCCATCCTGCATGACATACTCCTTGCCCTCCGAGCGGACCAAACCCTTTTCACGCGCTGCGGGCAGCGAACCGCATGCCATCAAATCATCATAGGAAACCACTTCGGCACGGATGAAGCCGCGCTCAAAATCGGTATGGATCTTGCCGGCAGCCTGCGGCGCCTTGGTTCCCTTTTCAATCGTCCATGCGCGGACTTCCTGCTCGCCTGCGGTCAGATAGCTCATGAGGCCGAGCAGATCATAGCAGACGCGGATCAAACGGTCCAGGCCGCTTTCCTCCAAACCGAGTTCGGACAGGAACATTTCCTTCTCATCCTCTTCGAGGGATGCAATGTCCTCCTCCAACTTAGCACAGATCGGCAGCACCATCGCGCCTTCCGCATCCGCAATGGCTTTTACGCCTGCCAGACGCGCATTTTCGGTCTGGTCGCCAGTAAAGCCCGCCTCGTCCATGTTGGCAGCATAGATGACCTTCTTGGCGGTCAGCAGGTCGCAGTCCTTCATGACGCGCTGCACATCTTCATCGTCCGCAAAGCCCTCAAAGGTGCGTGCGGTTTTGCCCTCTTCCAGATGCGCCTTGAGCTTTTCGAGGATTTCCACATCCAGATTCAGCTTCTTATCTGCCTTGGCAGCCTTGCGGGTACGGTCCAGACGGCGCTCCAAATGCTCAATATCAGAGAGCACCAGTTCCAGATTGATGGTTTCAATATCGCGCGCCGGGTCAACCGAACCCTCGACATGCACGATGTTGTCGTCATCGAAGCAGCGCACCACATGGACAATCGCATCCACTTCGCGGATGTGGCTCAGGAACTTGTTGCCGAGCCCCTCACCCTTGGACGCGCCGCGCACCAGACCCGCAATGTCTACGAACTCCACAACCGCCGGCGTGGTTTTCTTGGCGTGGTACAGGTCGGTCAGCGGCTGAAGACGATAATCCGGCACTGCGACCATTCCCACATTGGGGTCAATGGTGCAGAACGGGTAGTTTGCGCTCTCTGCGCCCGCATTGGTGATGGCGTTAAACAGGGTGGACTTGCCCACGTTCGGCAGTCCGACGATACCTAATTTCATACTCTATATTCCTCCAGAATTACACTTTCACATCTAACAATACATTATATCTGATTTTTCGCACTTACGCAAGCAGTTCCCAGCCTGTTTTCACGATTAAAAGACCGAGAACCACAAAAATCAGCATCCGGACAACGCGCGCGCCGCCGCGCACCGCCAGCCGCACCCCCGTCTGATTGCCTGCAATGGCACATACCGCAGCAGGTATCGCGACCGCAAACACAACTTTTCCGTGCATCAGATACACCAGCATGGATGTGATATTCGATGTAAAGTTGACAATTTTGGAACATCCCGATGCAAGAAGCAAATCATAACCCAGTATGGCGGAAAATGCGAGAATCAAAAATGTACCGGTACCTGGACCAATCAATCCATCGTATCCCCCGATGAAAAATCCGATGATAAACGAAATCACAGCAGTTTTACGGCGCGAAAACGCTTTCGGCACAGTGTCCTCCGCACCGATATCCCGCTTGACCGCAAGCACCACTGCAACACACGGCAGCAGGACAAGCAGCACGGTTTTCAGCGTATGATCTGAGATATGCAATGCAAGCAGGGTTCCAAGCGGGGCTCCCAATAATGCGCCCACCGCCGCGCTCAGTCCTGCGCGCATCTGCACCCGCCCGACCTGAATGTACTTTATCATCGAAGTGCATGTACCGAGCGACATGGCAAACTTATTGGTGCCAAGCGCCAAATGGGCGGGCAGCCCTGCCATCAGGTAAGCCGGCAAAGAAATCAGCCCGCCTCCGCCCGCAACCGCATCCACAAACCCTGCCAAAAACGCCAACGGACAGACAATCGCCAAAATTTGAATCACAAAAATTCCCCCTAATCAGCAATAGTATACCGATTTCTATGGTCTTTTTCAAGGAATTCACACATAACATGCCCTGCTTTTTTCGACTTATTTCTGCAATACACCGCAAAGCTTTATGAGTTCTGCACAATTTACGCTTCACTTTCTCCCCAATATTCAACAAAAATTGCAGAGACTTCCCGACCTTCTCCCCTTGACAAATTTTGTTTCTCAGCGTATCATTATTTTGTAACCAAATTGTAATCATCCTGCGGAAAGGATTTCCCATAAAATGAAAAAGCGTTCCCTTAAAAATACATATCCCCGCCGGCTGCACCTCTCGTGCTCCAGTCGGATTCCCGCAGCGGCATTATGCTTTTCCGTGCTGTTTGCACTCCCTGCCGCCGCAGCCCTGCGCCCTGCAACCCGTATCACATGGGACGGCTGCACCATCGGCTACACTGCAAGCACAGAGGACGCCTCCCATGCGGTAAACACATTGGAGCAAACCGTATCCGACTTCACCGGAAAGGACTATGCCTTGTCCGGTTCTCTGGAAATGACGCCAAGTCTTGCGTTTGTCTCTCAGCTCGATTCCGAGCAGGAAACGGTTGCATCGCTCGCACAGGCTGCGGACGATCTTGACATGCTTGCAGTCCTCACTGTGGATGGTCAAACCGTCGGTGCCTGCGCGACTGTGGACGAAGTTCAGCAGGCGCTTGATACCAAGCTCAATCAATATAAAAATTCCGAAGAGGATACGGCGCGTTTCTCTGAAAATGTTCATGTTGCAGTTGCTCCCACACCAAATGATGCATGTATTTCAGCCGAAGCGCTCTCGGACAAGCTGGAGCAGGAACAGCTGCTCGATGTAGAAGTGACCAGCACCGTCCATTATACCGAAGCCATCCCCCATGAAACCCTGTGGGTTGAAAACGCCCAGATGGACCAAAACACCACCGAGGTAATTATGGATGGCAAAGACGGCGAAGCCGAAGTGGAAGCCGAGGTGGTTTCGGTCAACGGTGTGGAAACCGAGCGCACCATTGTCAGCCGCGCGCTGCTGGCACGCGCATCCAATGCAGTTGTCGCCTATGGCACGCGCAATATCGGCATCGGTACCGGCGATATGATCGCGCCTCTGACCTCCTATCGCTTCACTTCAGCATTCAAGTTCCGCGACGGACGCTGGCATAAGGGCGTCGATCTGGCGACCGAAGTCGGTTCCTCGGTCTATGCCGCGGACAACGGCAAAGTTGTGGTATCCGAATATTCGGACAGCTTTGGCAATTATATCATCATCGACCACGCCAACGGTCTGAAAACGTTGTATGCGCATAACAGCCTGCTCTTGGTGCAGGCGGGCGATACGATTGCCAAAGGAACGCAGATTGCGGTTTCCGGCAACACCGGACGCAGCTCCGGTCCTCACGTACATTTTGAGGTGCATCGCGATGGCATCGCGGTCAACCCCGAACTCTATGTCGCGCTCGGTCCTGTAAGTGAATAAATTTCAGAGGATGTCTCCGCGGCATCCTCTGTTTTCTTTTTCCCCAAACTGTGGTATGATAGAAAAAAGATACTGCCACGAGGTGAAGCAAATGTCAAATGTAGTGATTGTGGGCAGCGGACCGGCTGGTATCTCAGCCGCATTATATACCGTCCGCGCAGGACTGAACACCACAGTCATCAGCGGCGGCACCGGCGCGCTTTCCAAAGCGCACGCCATTGAAAATTATTACGGTTTTGCTCTTCCGGTTTCCGGCGAAGCGCTCGAAATGTCCGGTATTGAACAGGCGCGCCGCTTGGGTGCGCGCATCATCGAAAGCGAAGTTACCGGAATTGGTTTTGAGGAAACGCTTTTTGTTCAAACCGCGGACAAGCGCTACGAGGCTGATTTTGTGATTCTTGCTACCGGGTCGCCACGCAATACCCCGCGCATTCCGGGGCTCAGTGAACACGAGGGCATGGGGGTCAGCTACTGCGCGGTCTGCGACGCATTTTTCTATCGCGGAAAAAATGTTGCGGTGCTTGGTGAGGGCGAGTATGCCTTGCACGAGGTGCGCGACCTGCTGCCTGTGGTTCGCTCAGTCACGCTTGTCACCAACGGCAAAACACCGACCATCGAAATCCCGGACGGGGTACAGCTCGATACCCGCGAAATTGCAGCGATTGAAGGCGAGGGCGTAGTTGAACGCATCCGCTTCAAAAATGGAGCCGCGCTCCCGGTTGCCGGAGTCTTTGTCGCGCATGGTGTTGCCGGCTCCGCAGAACTGGCACGCAAAATCGGTGCACTGACCGATGGCAACCGTATTATTGTAGACCCTACGATGGCAACAAACATCCCCGGGTTGTATGCTGCCGGCGACTGCACGGGCGGCATGCTCCAAATATCCAAGGCAGTCTATGAAGGCGCGCTTGCCGGCACCGCGGTCATCAAGGCATCCCGAGAAAAGTAAAAAAATGCACGGAACAATCATGTTCCGTGCATTTTTTATTCCGCTCCATCCAGCCAGACGAGCGCCCGGCGCAAGGCGTCATCGAAATAATACCAATCATGTGCGCCATCCCATTCTTCATAGGTATGCGCAACCCCAAGGGAAGATAAAATCTCATGATAGTGCCGGCAGTCCGCAAGCAAATCATCCTGCTTGCCGCAGGACAGGTACAGCCGCGGTACCAGACCGCCCCGCGCAGCTTTTTCCGCCAGACGTACCGAATGATCCTGCGGCAAAAGCGCCAATTCTGAGCCAAAAATAGCCGTGAAATCACGCATCAGCTGCACGCCATAGGTCTGCTCAGCCTGCTCGGCGGGCATAAACCGTAGCGTATCCATCTCCTCGCCGTTCATCAGGCAACAAGGTGACAATGCCGCGCACGCGCCGAACCGCTCCGGATGATTGAGCGCTGCTTTGAGTGCGCCGTAACCGCCCATTGAGCCGCCGATTACGGCAGTATCTTCGCGCTTTGCAGAGATGCGGAACAGGTTCTTGCAGATATCCGGCAGTTCTTCGGACACATAGGTCAAAAACTGACCGCCATAGCGCATATCAGTATAAAAGCTGCGCTGCACCTCGGGCATGATGAACAGGATGCGCCGTTCCTCTGCGCACAGGCGCAGACGGGTATAATCTGCCCAGCAATCGCTGTTGCCGCACAGCCCATGCAGTAGATACACAGTGCGGTACGGCGCATCCCCCGTAAAATCGTTGGGACCGGCAATGGTCAGACCGGTTGACATCTCCAGCGTTTTAGAAAAAATTGTGCCGCGAAGCAGCATGGCAACCCCTTCTTTCCAAGTCATTTTGTTGGATTTAAAATCAATTGTTTTTATTTTATCATGCGTGGTGTGCCGGTGCAACCCAAAGGTTGTCCCGTGCATATTCACACAAGTCAGCCAAAACTCTGATTGTCACAGCTCCCCCAAATTTCTGCCGAATCCATTTGGAACAACCGGCAGCCATTTCATCAAGTGCGGTTCTCTCCGTATACTGACTCTACATAATCGAGCGAAGTGGCGCTGAGCAGCAGGAAACCATCCTCGGTGAAATAGGTCCAGTTGGCTTCCGTCCCCGCGGTCTGCTCGTCGATGCCGTCCTCGGTAGACGGCAGAGAAAGCTCCTCAAACAGCGTTTCCCGCTCCTCGCGTTCAAAGGCAGAGGTAAAGAGGTCGATCATTACATCAAGTGACTTCTTTTCCGCATCGGTCTTGAGTTCGTTTTTTTCAACCATCAGCACCGCCTGATAGACGTTATCGCTCTCCGCAAGGCTGTATACCTCAAACACCATGCCGGGCGCTGTGTAGCTGCGGCGAAGCGCTGCCGGGGCATCGCCATCTGCTGCAAGCTTCTCCGGTTCCGGGTCCTCGGTAAACATGCCCTCAATTTCCTTGTACGCCAAGTCCTTGCGCAGCGCACCGATCAATTTATCGCTTGTGCCTTCAAAGCTGCCGATCTCGTCCTTTTTTCCGCCGCATGCGGTCAGGGTCAGCGCCATACATGCCGCAAGCAGCGCCGCCAGCATTCTTTTTTTCATCATTGCTCCTCCAAATTCTTCGGGATTGTTTCTTAATGGGATACCCTATTTTAATGGGTTTGTAAAGATAAACAGGCCACGGGAGTGCCCGTGACCTGAAAATCCGTTTAACGTTCCTCTCGGAAATAGTTTACGCCCAAGCTGCCCGGCAAATTGAGATCTTTCTTCTTGCGAATCGAACTGATGACCAAAATCAGCGCAGTCATTGCAAAGGGCAGCATATCATAGAATGCAGTCGGAATCGGCACAAGCGAGCGCGGCACATAATATTTGAGCACGCGCAGCGCGCCGAATACGAACGACCCCCAGATTGCATGCATCGGCTTCCACTTTGCAAAGATGACAAGTGCAACCGCAATCCATCCAAGGCCGCCGACATTGTTGGAAATCCAAACGCCGCTGTTGATAATCATTGCGCAGTATGCGCCGCCCACGCCGCAGATACCGCCGCCGATAAGAATCATCGTATATTTCCAGCGGGTAACGCTGACGCCCGCGGCGTCCGCGGCAGCCGGGTTATGCCCGATTGCCTGCACGTTAAGCCCCACCTTGGTCTTGCTCAAAAACAATCCCGCAACGATTGCAACGACAATCCCAAGATAAACGAATGGGCTATAGGAAAACAGCAGCTCTCCCGCAACCGGCAGGTCGCTCAGCACTGGAATATTCACCGCGCGCATGGTTTCCGTAATTCCTTCCGGCAGTTTCAGCGTGCCGTTTTCGGTCTGCCCCAGCATATAAATCCCGATGAAGTTCGCCAGACCGACGCCAAAGATGGTCAGGGTCAGACCGGATACATTCTGGTCCGCCATAAACGTCACGGTCAAAAGCGCATAAATCAATGCGCTTCCCACACCGGCAAGGAATGCAGCCAGTACTGCAATGAGAAAGGAATCGGTCATCATACCAGCCATAAAGCCTGCGCATGCGCCGATGGACATCATGCCCTCCACGCCGAGGTTCAAATGACCGACCTTCTCCGAACAGATTTCACCGACCGTGCCAAACAGCAGCGGCGTACTCGCGCCAATCGCAGCCACGATAAATTTCAGCAGCATCAGCCTTCTCCCCCTTTCTTTGCATGGTCACGCACAAAGCGGTACCGGGTGAAAAATTCGCATCCAAGCACAAAAAACAGGATGATTCCCTGCAATACATCGGCACAGTCGGTGGACAAGCCAAACTGCGACTGCACAACCGAAGCGCCCTTTTCAAGCACCGCAAACAGGAACGCAACCACAGCGCTTGCCAAGGGGTTGAGCTGCGCCAGCCATGCGACGATAATCGCGGTAAATCCGACACCGCCCGCAACGCCGGTGGTCAGCGTCTTATCCGAGCCGGCAACCTGAACCATGCCCGCAATGCCCGCAATGGCGCCGGACAGGAACATGGTGCGCAGCACGATGCGGTCCACGCGCATGCCTGCATAAGCAGCTGTCGCCTTGCTCTGACCAACAACTGAAATCTCATAGCCATGCTTGGTGTATTTCAAGTAAATCAATACGGCAACCGTCAAAACTGCCGCAACAATCCAACCCATATGTACCCCAAGCACCTTGGGAAGCACAACATCCGGTGAAAAACTCGGAATCTTGGGGAAACCGTTAGCAGCCGGGTCTCGCCACGGACCTTCCTGAAGCCAGCTCACCAGATAGAGCGCAATATAGTTGAGCATCAGGGTGAACAGCGTTTCATTGGTGCCAAATCGGGTCTTGAAGAACGCCGGAATCAGCGCCCACAAACCGCCGCCCACGATGCCCGCAGCGAGCATCAGTACAAACAGGATGGGGAACGGCAGATTGTCATGATAGAGCGCAAAATAGGTCGCAAAGACCGCGCCCATGATGAGCTGTCCCTCACCGCCGATGTTCCAAAATTTCATTTTGAACGACAGCGTGACGCCGAGCGCTGCGATCAGCATGGGAATCATAAACTTCACTGTGGACTGTACCGCCATCTTGGAGCGGAACGCACCCGAAATAATGGTCTTGTACACATCAATCGGGTTAAAGCCGAGCATCAAAATGAACAGACCGCCCGCGGCAAGCGCAAGCAGGAACGCGCCCAGACGAATAAGCAGCATCTGCTGCGCGGTTTTTTCCTTGGTCTTTACTACGCGGATCATGCCTGCGCCTCCTTTCCGCCGCCCACCATAAGCATGGCGATTTCATCCTTGGTGGTTGTGCGCGCATCGACGATTCCGGTTACCTGCCCATGGCACAGCACCATAATGCGGTCAGACAATTCGAGCAATACGTCCAAATCTTCGCCGATATAAATGATTGCGACCCCTTGCTTTTTCTGCTCACCCAGCAGGTCATACACGGTATAGGAGGAATTGATGTCCAATCCGCGCACCGGATATGCCGTAATGAGCACCTGCGGCGAAGATTCAATCTCGCGCCCAAGCAGGACCTTCTGCACATTGCCGCCCGACATCAATCGCACAGGCGTATCCACCGAGGGGGTCACAATCGACAGCCGCTCGACCAAATTTTCCGCCTGTGCCCGCGCGGGCTTCGTATCGATGAACGGTCCCTTATTCTGGTCATAGGTCTTGAGCATCATATTGCCGACCATGCCCATGGATGCGACCAGACCCATGCCCAGACGGTCCTCGGGCACAAAGCCAAGGTGCACACCGAGGCGGAAAATCTCACGCGGGGATTTTCCGATCAGGTTTTCCTTGTGGTAGAGCACCGCGCCCTTTTCCGCCGGACACAATCCCGCGATGGCTTCGCACAACTCCTTCTGTCCCGAGCCTGCGATGCCCGCGATGCCGAGGATCTCGCCCGTGCGCACCTCAAAAGAAGCGTCGTCAATCGCAAGCGACCCGTCCGCCTTACGGATGGTCAAATCCACTGCCTTGAGTATAGTCTGGGGGTTGACCGGCTCCGGGCGGTCAATCGCAAGGGAAACCGGTCTTCCGACCATCAGCTCGGTCAGTTTTTTCTCATCGGTTTCTGCGGTATTGACCGTGCCAATGTATTTGCCTTTGCGCAAAATTGTAACACGGTCAGAAATATCCAGCACCTCATTCAGCTTATGGGTGATGATAATCACCGCGCAGCCCTGCTCACGCATTTTGCGTAGGATTGCAAAAAGCTTCTCGGTTTCCTGCGGGGTGAGAACCGCCGTCGGCTCGTCCAGAATAAGAATCTTCTGTCCGCGATACAGCACCTTGAGAATTTCCACCGTCTGCTTCTCCGAAACCGACATATCGTAAATGTACTTGTCCGGATCAATCTCCAGACCGACCGAGCGGCCGATTTCCGCGACCTTGTCGCGCAGTTCTTTGACCGGCAGGCGTTTTCCTTTTGTACCCAACGCGACATTGTCCATAGCGGTAAACACATCGACCAGTTTAAAGTGCTGATAGATCATGCCGATACCAAGTTCCATGGCGTCTTCCGGCGTATTGATTGTCGCCTGCTTTCCCGCCACACAGATCGTGCCCTGATCCGGATGGTAAATTCCCGAAAGCATATTCATCAGCGTTGTCTTGCCTGAGCCGTTCTCGCCCAGCAGCGCAAGGATTTCTCCGTAACGGACGGTCAAATCCACGCCGTCGTTTGCCACAACCGTGCCGAAGGTTTTGGTAATCCCGCGGCATTCGATTGCATATTCGCTCTTTGCCATCGTTTCCTCCCTTATCAATCAGATTCGTCCAAAAGAGGCGGCCATTCGTGACCGCCTCTTTTACATTCATTGAAATTCCTTATGCAACTTCTACGTTCTTGTAATACCAGTTGCAGGTGCCGTACTCTTCTGCCAGCAGGGTCTTGGTCTGACCGTCGTTGGTTTCGTATTCGGTCTTTCCGTCAAATACGTCCCACTCGCCGGAGACAATCTGGTTTTTCACCTCGTCAATCTTCTCCTGCGTGCCCTCTGCGCACAGATCGGAGCACGGAGCCAAAGTCACCAGACCGTCCTTCATATCGCCGAAATAGTTCTCGCCGGTCCACGCGCCGTCCAGTACCTGCTGTACTGCCTGCGTGTAGTAAACCGACCAGTCCCACATAACGGAGGTCAGGGTGGACTTCGGCGCCTTCTCTGCCATATCAGAGTTGTAGCCAACCGCGAACACGCCTGCGTTCTCAGCTTCTGCCGCCGGGTTTGCCGTGTCGCAGTGCTGTGCAATCACATCGCAGCCCATGTCGATCAGTGCCTTTGCAGCCTGACCCTCGCCTTCGGGGTCAAACCACTCGCCGGTTACCTTCACGTAAACCTTTGCATCCGGATTGATAGACTCAACGCCCATCGCGAATGCATCTACGCCAGAGGTGACCTCGCCGTTCTGCACATCCTGCGCGGCAACGTAACCAATCTTGTTTGAAGTGGTCTTCATGCCTGCCGCGATACCGGACAGATAACGCGCCTGATTGATCTTACCGAAATAGTTGGTGAAGTTCGAGCCGTTGGACTTGTAGCCCGTACCGTGGCAGAAGATCACTTCCGGATACTCAGCCGCCATCTGCTCCACGTAGTCCATGTAACCCCACGAGGTTGCAAAGATAATCTGGCAGCCTTCCTCTACGCACTCCTCGAGCGCGGTGGTGATTGCGTTTGCATCGGTGTCGTTGATGTTGATCTTGCGGATAATCTGCTCGTCTTCCAGACCGAGGTTTTTCTGCATGCCCTGAATGCCGAGGTCATGGGTGTAGGTATAGCCCGAACCCTCTGCCGGGTCGGTGATGTGAATTACGCCAACCTTGAGGTCTTCCTTTGCAACCGCCGGGAAAAGTCCTTCTCCATCTGCTGCCGGGGCACTGCCCTGTGCATCCGAGCCGTTTGCTGCCGGTTTCTTGTCGCCGCCGCAGCCGGTCAGCATCGAGCAGGCGAGCACGCCTGCGAGCAGCATGCTGAACACTCTCTTTTTCATTTTTGTTTCCTCCTGTTTTACGGGTGTCTGCATCATGCCGAATCAGCAGCATACCTCTCACATAAAAAAGAGGCAAAACGCCGGTTCTGCCTGTCTTTCCAATACGCTGATCCACTTCACGATGCGCTGACTATTTATATTGACTCCAGTATATCCTTTCCCCGCGCTTTTGTCAATATTCCTCAAAAATTTCGTCAGTTATTTGGTCATTTAGTCAAAAACTTATTTTTTCCCCTCTCTGTCTGAAAATCCGGCAATCTCCGCAGCATTCCCATTTATATTTGGCGGCAATTCAGAAAAAACACGCGGAAAGACTTCCTATTTCCCCAAAAATCGTGTAAAATATCTTCATACGATAAAAATAATTCAGGAGGTATTTTTTCTATGGCGAAACAGGAACTTTGTGTGGTCACTGCGCATGAAGCATGCGGCAGCGGTCTGTTTGCCCTGACACTGTGCGCGCCCGAAATCGCAGCGCTTGCACAGCCCGGTCAGTTTATCCATATTGCCTGCGGCGAGGGCAATCTGCTCCGCCGCCCGATCTCGATCTGCGACGTACAGGGCGACAGCCTGAAAATCGTCTTTCAGGTGAAGGGCGAAGGCACCGCATGGCTGTCCCGCCGCGCCGCAAAGGATACGCTCGATGTCCTCGGACCGCTTGGTCACGGCTTCGACCTTGCCGCACTCGGTGCGCGTCCGGTTATGATCGGCGGCGGCATTGGTGTACCGCCGATGCTGTACACCATGAAGGCAGCAAAGGCGGCGGGCGCACAGCCGACCGCTGTACTCGGTTTCCGCAATCAGGATGCGGTTATTTTGGAGAAGGACTTCGCAGCGGTCGGCACCACCCATATCTGCACCGATGATGGCTCCTATGGCGCGCACGGCTTCGTTTCCGATCTGTTGCGGCTGCACAGCGATACGAACGACTTTACTGGTGTCTGTGCCTGCGGTCCCAAGCCGATGTTAAAGGCGCTTGCACAAATTGCAGAGGAGCTTGGCATTCCGTGTCAGGTTTCTATGGAGGAGCGCATGGGATGCGGCATCGGCGCCTGCTTGGTATGTGCCTGTGAACTCAAGCTGAAAGATGGAGAAGGCGTGCGCTACGGTCATGTCTGCAAAGACGGTCCGGTATTCGATGCAAAGGAGGTCATCTGGTAATGGATTTACGTGTCAATTTCTGCGGTGTGGAACTGAAAAACCCCATCACCACCGCATCCGGCACTTTCGGTTTCGGTCATGAATACGGAGAATTTTTCGACCTTTCCCTGCTCGGCGGCATTGGTGTCAAGGGGTTAACGCCGACCGAACGTTTGGGTAATCCTGCTCCCCGTATCGCAGAGACCCCCATGGGCATTCTCAACTGTGTCGGACTGCAAAATCCGGGCATCGACCGCTTTATTGAGGAACAAATCCCTTTCCTGCGCCAGTATGATACCAAAATCATTGCCAACGTATCCGGAAACACCGTTGAAGAATACGAGGGCATGATTGAAAAGATTTCGGACGCGGACGTTGACCTCATCGAAATGAATATTTCCTGTCCGAACGTCAAATGCGGCGGTATGGCGTTCGGCACCCAGACCGATATGGTCGAAGAGGTTGTTTCCGCCGCCAAAGCAAAGGCAAAAAAACCGCTGATTGTCAAACTCAGCCCCAATGTTACCGACATTGCTGAAATCGCACGCGCAGCCGTTTCTGCGGGCGCGGATGCGCTGTCGCTCATCAACACCCTGCTCGGCATGCGCATCAATGTCGATACGCGCCGCCCGATTCTGTCAAATATCATGGGCGGTATGTCCGGTCCCGCTGTGTTCCCGGTTGCGGTACGCATGGTTTATCAGGTACGCAAAGCGGTCGATGTGCCGATTATCGGCATGGGCGGCATCCGTTCGGGGCGCGATATCGCCGAAATGATGCTTGCAGGCGCAAACGCCGTCGCCATTGGAACCGCAATGTTCGCTGACCCCATGGCACCTGTAAAGGCACTGGAAGAACTGAAAGCCTACATGCAGACCCATGGGGTAGAAAAAGTTTCCGATCTGACAGGAGCGGTCATCGTATGACAACCATTTATCTGATTCGTCACGCCGAGGCAGAGGGCAACGTCTACCGCCGCTGTCATGGCATCTACGATTCTCTACTCACGCCCAAAGCGTATGAGCAGCTCCCCTATCTTGCAGAGCGTTTTGCAGATGTCCCATTGGATGCAGTCTACGCTTCTCCGCTATACCGCGCACGCCATACGGCAAAGGCGATTGCAGACCGAAAGGGCATGCAGGTTATCATCCGTCCTGCGCTGCATGAAATCGATATGGGAGACTGGGAAGATCGCACATGGGCAATCCTGCCCCGCGAATATCCCGAAGCATATGCGGTCTGGCGCACCCGTCCATGGGAATGCACGGTACCCGGCGGCGAATCGGTCCTGGGTACTGGGGATCGTGTCCTGCATGAACTGCATCAAATCGCCGCAGAGCGTCCCAACCAGACGCTTGCTGTCGTTTCACACGGCTCTGCAATCCGCAGCATTCTATGCCGTGTGCTACACCTTGCACCGGAGCAAATCACCGACATCGGCTGGGGCGATAATACCTGTGTCGCCAAGCTGCTTTTCATGGAAGATGGCAGTGTGCGTGCAGAATATTGGAATGACGCTTCCCATCTTCCGCAGGAGCTATCTACCTTTGCTTCAATCGGTTGGAGCGACAACAAGGGGATTCCGAGCACCGTACAGGTCTGGTTCCGTCCCTACGACCCCAAAAGCGCGGAGGACCGTGCACTTTTGCTGCAATTTGTTCATGAACAGTACCGCAGCGCGTATGGTACGGATGCATTGCTCGACGAAGCTGCAAAACTCGCACAGGCAGATGCCGCTTCCGCGGTACTGCGCCGCGCCGTTTCGTTCGGCATGTTGGAGGACAAGGCGATTGCTCTTGTATTTTTGGATGCGGCAAACCGCTCCCGTCCCAATGTCGGCATGGTAGGCTGCTACTGTATTTCTTCCGAGTACCGCGGTCACGGACTATCTCAGCAGATTCTCGGGCAGTCGATTTCGGTATACCGCGAACTCGGCTGCGAATATCTGTGCGCCGGTGTTGCGGAACACAATGAACGCGCCAAAGGATTCTATCATAAGTATCACTTTGCACAAAATGGTGAACTTATCAATGAGTGCGGCAGGCATTTCCTGATGTATAAACCCATTCAGGTTCCCGCGCTCCATGAAGAAAGCACGTTATTTGACCTGAGAGAAATGAAATAAAACCACAGGGGAGGAACATGACAATGCATGCGCCTCCCCTATTGTTACGCTTTTATTCGATTTATAATTCTAAAATCCTGCAAAAGCAAAAAAAAAACGGACAGGAAAAACCTGTCCGTTTTTTGTATTGGCAGTAAAAACTTACTTCAGAGTTACCTGAGCGCCAGCCTCTTCCAGCTGAGCCTTGATGGACTCTGCATCCTCCTTGGATGCGCCTTCCTTGATGATTGCCGGAGCGCCGTCAACCTTCTCCTTAGCCTCCTTCAGGCCCAGACCGGTGATTGCGCGAACAACCTTGATAACGTTGATCTTAGAAGAACCAGCAGAAGTCAGCTCTACGTCGAACTCAGTCTTCTCCTCAGCAGCCTCAGCAGCAGCGCCGCCAGCAGCACCTGCAACAGCAACCGGCATAGCGGATACGCCGAATTCTTCCTCCAGAGCCTTAACCAGCTCAGCCAGCTCGAGAACCTTCAGGCCCTTTACGGCTTCCATAATCTCTGCAATAGTCATGGTAGTAAACCTCCATTTTTGTTGAATTTAAAAATTAAAATACAGTAAGTGCTGAATTACTCAGCAGCAGCCTCCTCGGCAGCTTCCTTCGGAGCAACCAGAGTGGATACGAGAACCTCGCCGTCCTCAGACTTCTTTGCGATATTGTCAAGCGCAATAACGAGCTGAGTGATCGGGAAGTTGAAACCATACAGAACCTGAGCGATGAGACCCTCGCGGCTCGGCATGTCAGCAAGCTTCTGAACCTCGGATGCGGGGATTGCCTCGCCCTCGAGATAGCCAGCCTTAATCTTGAAGTTGTCATGCTTCTTTGCGTACTCGTTGAGAATCTTCGCAGCAGAAACAACGTCATCGCCCGTGCTGATTGCCAGAGCGGTGGTGCCGTTCAAATGCTCGTCGAACAGATCGAAGCCCAGCTCCTTCGCAGCGAAACGAATCATGGTGTTCTTGATAACAGCATACTCAACGCCTGCTTCACGCAGCTCACGGCGGAGCTTGGTGTCGTCCTCAACGTTGATGCCCTTATAGTCAACCAGAACGCCAGCCGGGGAGTTCTTGATCTTTTCTACCAGAGAAGCGACCAGAGCCTTCTTTTCTTCCAGAACCTTTGCATTAGGCATCTTGTTTCACCTCCATCAAAATAAAATGTCCTCTTGCGCAAAGACACAAGAGGACACATGAAAACAAATTCAAACGTGTTGACCTCGGCGGGCGGCGAAATTCGCCTTTCAGACCTTGCGGTCACCTGCTGTCTTTGACCAAGCTATTAAATTATAGCAGGTACATTACGGAATGTCAACACATTTCGCAAATTTTCTTTTAAGAAAACCTGCTATTAGCCAACCAGCTTTGCAGCGTTGATCTTAACGCCAGGACCCATGGTGGAAGCTACCACGCAGGACTTAACGTACTGACCCTTTGCAGCTGCCGGCTTTGCCTTGATGATCGCGCCCATCAGAGCGTTGAAATTGTCAGCCAGCTTCTCCGCGCCGAAAGAAGCCTTACCGATCGGGCAGTGGATGATGTTGGTCTTGTCCAGACGGTACTCAATCTTACCAGCCTTGGACTCCTTAACAGCCTTTGCAACATCCATAGAAACGGTGCCTGCCTTCGGGTTCGGCATCAGGCCCTTCGGACCCAGAACCTTACCCAGACGGCCTACAACGCCCATCATGTCCGGAGTAGCGATAACAACGTCGTAGTCGAAGAAGTTCTCCTTCTGGATCTTAGCAACCATATCCTCAGCGCCAACGTACTCTGCGCCTGCTGCCAGAGCCTCCTCAGCCTTCGGACCCTTTGCAAATACCAGCACGCGAACCTGCTTGCCGGTACCGTGCGGCAGGACGATCGCGCCGCGAACCTGCTGGTCAGCGTGACGGGAGTCAACACCCAGCTTTACGTGCAGCTCGATGGTTTCGTCGAACTTTGCCTTTGCGGTGGAAATAACGGTGGACAGCGCCTCAGCAGGATCGTACAGCTTGGTACGGTCGATCTGCTTTGCGCTCTCTACATACTTTTTACCTTTGCGCACAATAATATCCTCCTTGAGTGGTACTGCGGGAATAACCCTCCCACTTGCGGCTCTCTATCGCCGCTGTGAAAAAAACTAATAAACTTCAGCTCGAGCTGAGAGGAATTACTCCTCTACAGTGATACCCATCGAGCGGCAGGTGCCTGCGATCATGCTCATAGCGGCCTCTACAGAAGCGGCGTTGAGGTCAGGCATCTTCATCTCTGCAATCTTCTGAACGTCAGCCTTAGCAATGGTAGCTACCTTGGTCTTGTTCGGAACAGCGGAGCCGGACTCGATCTTGCAAGCCTTTTTAATCAGAACAGCTGCCGGGGGAGTCTTGGTGATGAAGCTGAAGGAACGGTCAGCGTAAACCGTGATGACTACCGGGATGATGAGACCGGCGTCGTTCTTGGTGCGCTCGTTGAATTCCTTGGTGAAGGCCATGATGTTCACACCATGCTGGCCCAGTGCAGGACCAACCGGGGGAGCAGGAGTTGCCTTGCCCGCAGGAATCTGGAGCTTGATATAACCTACTACTTTCTGTGCCATGGTTGAGGTTTCCTCCTTAAATAAATGTGGTGGCTGGCGAGGGAAGCATTTTCCCTCTCCCACTTGACAGGAACACGGCACTATGCCGTGTCAGCCATTGTTCACAGGTTTGTACCTGTTGTACAGATTCGGTTTCAGCCGAATCCGCATAATCGCTGGTATTTATTCGTCCAGCGTTTCGACCTGATCGAGTTCAAGCTCGACCGGGGTCTCTCTGCCGAACATGGATACGACAACGCGCACCTTGTTCTTATCCGGCTCCAGCTCGTCTACTACGCCGATAAAGCCGGAAAGCGGCCCATCAATGACGCGTACACTGTCGCCGAGCGCGTAGTTGATCTCAATTTCGCGCTTCTCCACGCCCATCTTCGCAACTTCCTCATCGGAAAGCGGCAGCGGCTTATTGGAATTGGGCCCAACAAAGCCTGTGCAGCCGCGGGTGTTGCGCACGAGATACCAGCTCTCGTCGGTGAGCACCATCTTGACCAGAACGTAGCCTGGGAAGAGCTTGCGCTCAACTTCTCGGGTCTTGCCGTCCTTGACTTCGGTAACACGCTCCACCGGGATATTTACCGCGGTGATCAGGTCGTGAAGTTTGCGGTTTTCCACCGCTTTTTCAATAGAAGAAGCTACTTTATTTTCGTAGCCAGAGTATGTGTGAACCACATACCACTTTGCGGCGTCTGACATAAATTAGACCCCTCTCAAATCAGCGGATGAAGGCGGATACGCCGAACTGGAAGACAGCGTCCAGCACCCAGATAAACACACCGATGATCAGGCAGGTCGCCAGAACGACTGCGGTGTTGTTGGTGGTCTGCTGGCGGGTCGGCCAGACGATCTTCTTGCATTCGCCCTTCAGTTCGCGGAACCACTTGCCGATTCGAACAAAAATAGACGGCTTTTTCGCCTTTGCAGGCTTTTCAGCTTTCTTTTCTGCCGGAACGTTCTTTTCCTGCTCTGCCATTGAAGCGTACTTCCTTTCTCCGCAGATTACTTGGTCTCGCGATGCAACGTATGCTTCTTGCAGAAACGGCAATACTTGTTCATCTCAAGACGATCGGGATCATTCTTCTTGTTCTTCATCGTGTTGTAGTTTCTTTGCTTGCACTCTGTGCAGGCGAGCGTTACTCTAACGCGCATTTAGCGGCACCTCCTTATTTTTTGAACCCTCTGCACAAAGCAGATGGTCTCTTGTGTGTCCCCTGCCCATGCAGCGGGACGTTTGCCTCCCTTTGCGGGTTCAGCTGACCGGTTGCTTCCGAAATCAGCGCAAAAAAAAGAACCTACATAGGTGTTATTATTATAGCACGTGTAAAGTGTGCGGTCAACAAAATCATGAAAAAAAACGCTACATTTTTGCCGGAATCCGTGCTATAATATTGTCCAAAAGCAACGAACCCGCGCAAGGAGGGTCTTTCAAATGAAAATTTTAGGCATTGATTACGGGGACGCACGTACCGGTCTGTCAGTTTCAGATGCGACCGGCATGCTCGCCGGTTCTCCTTCGGTCATCCACGAATGGAACCAGAGCAAGCTTCTGGATAAACTCTGCACTTTCATCACGGAAAACAAAATTGAAGAAATTGTACTTGGGCACCCCAAGAATATGGATGGCACTGTCGGGGAGCGCGCGCAGAAATGCGAGGCGCTTGCCGCAGAGCTGACCGAACGCACCGGTGTGCCGGTTGTCCTGTGGGATGAGCGCCGCACCACAGTTGCAGCGCATCAAATCCTGCACGACAGCGGCAAAAAAGCAAAAAAGCACCGTCAAACTGTTGATGCGGTTGCTGCAACACTGATTTTACAAGGATATCTCGATTTTAATCGTATCCACGGTTAATCATTTCGATTCAGGAAACCCGAAGCAGCCTCCGGACAAACGCCGGAGGCTGCTTTCTTTTACTTATATTTGCTCGTCGTTGTATAATTAACCTTGCCATTGACTGCGCGTGTCGTTGTATACACACCGTTTTTCTGGCTGACGCTGATTTTCACATTCGGTGCAGCCGCATCTGCGCGTCCCTTGATGGAAACAATCACTTCGCAGGTATTCGGATTGAAATATGTACAAACCATCACCGGGAAATTGTACGGGTTCTTAAACTTGAACTCCGGACCGCCCCATGAAACCGCTGCATCCCTGCCGCGCGGCAGATAGCTGACCGGCAGGCTGTGTGCACGCCGTGCAGTAATCGTCATGTTGGACATCAGCGCCGCATTGAACAGCGTGCTCGACACTTGGCAAATGCCGCCGCCCACACCGGTATCGACCTGACCGTTGACATAGACGCCCGCTTCCTTATAGCCGCGTGCCTTGGTGCGTTCTCCGACCACGGCATTAAACGAAAATACCCCGCCCGGCTGCACAACATATTCATTCATGGCTTCACATGCCAGCCGGATGTTGGTATTGCGGTTGGTCTGCCCAAATTTTGCTTTGGTTATGCAGGTGCCCAGCACCTTACCGTAGGGCGCGACATACGGCGGCTTGGTTTCAGGCTTTGGCTCCGGTTTTGGTTCAGGCTTCGGCTCCGGCATCGGTTCCGGTTCGGGTTCCGGCGCGGTTTCAATGAGAATCTGTTCTTCGACCTGCTGTACGGTCTGCTCGATCGCCGGCGGGATTTCTGCAACCTGTGCCGGAGTAGATGTTGCTGCGGTACTGAGTGCAAGCAGCAGTGCGGTTTCTTTTAACATAAAATTCCTCCCGTTTGAAAAGGACAGACCGGCGATACGCCGGTCTGTCCGAAGTATGCTTATTCGCTTTCAATGAGACCATAGCCGCCTGCGGCGCGCATATAGATGACCGCCGGGGTATTGCCGTTATCCGCATTCTTAAAGAAGAAGAACTGATGGTCGAGCAGATTCATCTGAAGAATTGCCTCATCCACACTCATCTCACGCACTTCAAAGCGTTTATGGCGAACGACTTCAAACGCATCCTCTGCCACCGCTTCGCTGTTCTGCGCAGCCATCTTCTCAAAAGCTCCAGCACGCAGACGCTTTTCAAGGCGTGTCTTATTCTTGCGGATCTGACGCTCAATATGATTAATTGCGCCGTCCACCGACGCAAACATGTCAGTCGTGGTTTCCTCGGCACGCACGATCATGCCATTGTTGTTCACAGTAATTTCGACCGTCTGCCGACCCTTCAATTCACTGAATGTGATCGTAGAAATCGCATCGGTCTGGAAATAGCGGTCAAGCTTTTCCACTTTCTTCATTGCGTACGCACGCAGGTCATCAGAAATCTTGGTCTTTCTTTCGACGATGGTGAACTTCATAACATCATCTCCTTAACAGGATCGTTTCAGCCCCGGAAAACATTTTTCATGTTCTTCGGTTCTCTATGCACTAAGTATACCACATTTGGCGCGTTCCCGCTCTCCGAAAAAAGCCCAAATTCAGCGATTATAACAAACCATCTATTACATACTCTTTTTTTCTAGCGAATACTCACAAATACAGAATATTTTATTGTTGCATAATAATTGTGATTACAGACTGCCCTGTGCGTGGCGGGTCACATGACAGCCAATCGACACCGCACACGGCAGGCTGGCAATATGGGTGGGATATGGCTCAATCGCACACGAAAGCGCAGTTACCGTGCCGCCCAACCCCTGCGGACCTACCCCCGAGGCATTCACCTTGTCTAAAATCGCGTGCTCCATCCCGGCATAGAATGCATCTTCATGGTCCTCATCGACCGGACGCAGCAATGCGGTCTTGGCAAGTTCCGCCGCTTTATCCGCCGTGCCGCCCAGTCCTACGCCGATAATGACCGGTGGGCACGGGTTGGAGCCTGCATGGATGACCGTTTCGGCAATCCAATCGATAATTGCCTCCCGCGTTGCTGCCGGCGTAAACATCTTCATGGCACTCATGTTCTCGCTGCCGCCGCCCTTGGGCGCGACAATGATTTTCACGCCGTCTCCGGGCACGATGCGGGTATGCAGCATTGCCGGCGTATTATCGTCCGTATTGACGCGGCGCAGCGGGTCGGCAACAATGGACTTGCGCAGATAGCCGTCCACATATCCCTGACGCACGCCCTCATTGACCGCGTCCTCAAACGCGCCGCCGGTCAGATGCACGTCCTGCCCCACCTCGGCATAGATCACTGCGAATCCGGTATCCTGACAGATTGGGACATCGTTTTGTGCCGCCAAATCACAGTTTCGCAGCATTTCGTCAAAGATTTCACGACCGAGCGGCGACTGTTCTTTCTCTCTGCCTTCGACAAAGGAGCGCCGGATATCACAGGGCAGCCGATAGTTTGCTTCCATGCACAGGCGCTTTACCAGTGCAGTAATCTCACTGACATCAATCGTTCTCATATGTTGTCCCTCCTGTATGCAATCGCTCCGGAACTGAGCACCGCTTGCACGCGGCTGCGGAAATCGAACGGATATCCGCTCAATACGAGCACATCCGCATCCTTGCCGGGCACAAGGGACCCGATACGGTGATCCAGTCCCGCAATTTTTGCAGCGTCGATGGTGATGGCGCGCAGCGCATCCATTTCGTCCATGCCCGCCTGCACCGCCACGCCTGCGGCGAGACGCAAAAACTTCACTGGGATCTCGGGATGGTCAGTTGTGATGGCGACCGGCACACCGGCGGTTTTGAGCAGTCCGGGCGCGGCTTCGGTCAGATTTTGCAGTTCCGGTTTGGAGCGATCGGTCATATACGGTCCGCTGACAACCGGTATCCCCTCCTCTGCCAGCAGGTCGGCAACCAAATGCCCCTCGGTGCCATGCACCAAAACAGGCTTGACGCCAAATTCCTTGCAGATGCGCAGAGCGGTAAAAATGTCATCCGCACGATGCGCATGGATATGTGCCGGCAGCTTTCCCGTAATCAGCAGCTCCAAAGATTCCAGCTTTGCGTCAAAGTCCGGAAGATCTTCTTCCTCGTTCTCCAATGCCTTGCGCTTGCGGTCATGATATTCCTGCGCTTTGCGCAAGTTCTCGCGGATGAGCGCCGCGGTTGCCATGCGGGTGACCGGGGTTTCCTCTTTGTCGTGGTAGACGCCCTTTGGGTTTTCGCCAAAGGCAAACTTGATGCCGACTGGCTCTACAATCACCATATCGTCAATCCGGCGTCCCCATGTTTTGATCGCAGCCAGCTGCCCGCCAATCGGGTTGGCGCTCCCCGGACTGACGACCACCGCAGTCACGCCTGCCTCGAGCGATTCGCGGAACGCGCGTTCCATTGGGTTAATCCCGTCAATCACGCGCAGGTGCGGGGTGACCGGGTCGGTATCCTCGTTGCCGTCCGCCCCTTCGAAGCCCAGTCCGTCCTCATATAGCCCCAGATGCGAATGAATGTCAATCAGCCCGGGCATCACCCAGCCGCCCGCAGCGTCGATTTCCTCTGCTTCTGAATTGATCGGAAGATTGGACATATCTCCGACCGCAGCGATCGTACCATTGCGCACGAGCACATAACCATTTTCATATGCCGCGCCCTCCATGGGCAGCACATGGGCATTTCGAATCAAAATGTCCTTCATGAAAAAATTTACCTTTCCATTGCAGATTTAGGATTGACATATATTGGGTTTTGTATTATAATAACCATGGTGATCGAAAGGTCACCATGCACCGTTCATATCTTTATCCCCACAATCCTATCTTGGCGCCTGCCGTGTTCGGCAGGCGCATTTTTTTGCCCTGCCGGAAAACAGGGAAAAACCGGGACTGCTGCCCCGGTTTTGTCATACGAGCGGAGCAGGCTTCCTGCCGCAGTTACTTGCGGCGGCGGGAACCGCTCTTCCGGTCGTTATTATGCTTGATGTCTGCCATACGGCTTTCACTGTCTGCCATGAACATCTTCAGCTTATCTTCAAATGTCATGGTTGCAGGATCGCGCGGCGCCTGACGCGGCGCGCCGCCGCGCGGACGGGGTGCCGGACGGCGCTGCTGCGCCTGCGGACGTGCGGACGCGCCGCCGTCCTCCCCGGGCTGCTGTGCCTTTTTGATCGACAAGTTGATGCGACCTGCCTGATCAATATTGATGACCTTGACCTTGACCATCTGTCCTTCGGTCAGAAAGTCCTTAATGTCGCTTACAAAGGAGTTGGCGACTTCCGAAATGTGCACCATTCCCGACTTTCCTTCCGGCAGCGCAACAAACGCGCCGAATTTGGTGATACCGGTCACCTTACCTTCAAAAATTGCTCCAACAGCGAGATCCATACCCCTTGTTTATTCCTCCGTTTAATTTTGTGTAAATGAAATTCTATTTTCCGGATGCGTCTTTGAACACGCGCTCATTGGGCAGGACATATCCGTGCTCGCGCGCGATCGAAGCAATGTAATCGTCCGAAACGCCATTCTCGACCTGATCCCGAAGCGCATCGTTTGCCGCTTTCTGCTGCTCGATTTCATCGCTGATGCTGTCCAGATGCTCCTGCCGGTCGCTGATCTGCATTTGCAGATGGAGCAGCGAGACTGCAAAGAAAACAGCAATGCACACGATTGCAATTCTGACAACGCGCGGTGTACGCAGTTTCTTATGCAAGCGTCCTCCCTCCAATCCCAATGAAGCTCCGTAAATCAATACAGCTTCATTTTAACCCAAACGCTTCAAAAATGGAAGCTTTTTTTTGATTTTTTTAAAAATTTGTACCAACCGCTCCCCTGCCTTCCACTTTTGCTCCGCAAGCGCACATATTTTCGTACCTTGCCGCGGCAAAAATGCCGCCATACGCCCCAAAATCCGTAGTACTCCAATAAATACCGGCAGCAGCAGCGGGGTGAAGCACAAAAAATGCAGCGCCATGCCCAAGCCTTCTCCGAGCAGGACGTAAACCCGCATCTGTGCCGCCGCATCGGTCACCGCAAAATAAAACAGCGCTCCCAGTACAAAAAGCCAAAACACAAAGTCTGTCAGCGCCGTACCGAATACGCCGGTATGCGCAGCGCGGCGCAGACTGCGGCACAAATCATATACCAGTCCTCCGCCCACCCCCAGAAGGATGGCTTCGAGAAATACGAGCGTTTGTTCTTCCAGCGAAAAACTCATGCACCGCCACCGCCTAACCGAAGAAGCGCGCAAATATTCCGCCGCGCGTCATCAAATTCTCATCGTACTCCATTGCGCGCACCTCGCCCGTAAGGGTCAATTCCCCGTTTTCCAGACTGAGCCGTTCCACATGCAATCCCTCCCCGCGCACCGCCAGCATCCCCCGTGTCGTTTCGAGCGCCACAAGCGTTTCATCGAAACTGGTTACATCCACAACCCCAGTCAGGCTGAGCCGCCCCTGTCCGTCCAGTGCGAGCGTATGCGTTCCCGCCGTGCGCATTCTTTCTTCATTTGCCATAGCCGTTCCTCCCTTTCGGGACAAATCAAAAGCCCCGCCTACACCATACTTATGTGCAGCCGGGGCTTTCTATGCTTATTCAATTTCGCGGTACAGACCTGCCGCATCGTTTTTCAGCACATGCTCTGCGACATCCAGCACTTCCACCTTCATCGTGCGCTGACCGAATGCAATTTCAATCACGTCTCCGACCTTGACCTGATAGGAAGCCTTTGCCGGACGGCCGTTGACCTCAATGCGCGCTGCGTCGCAGGCGTCATTCGCAATCGTGCGGCGCTTAATCAGGCGCGAAACTTTCAAATATTTATCCAGTCTCATGGATCAATCATTCACCTTTTCTTTTAATTGTCTGCTCGGTTCAAAAACCGGCACCATGGTTTCCGGAATCGGCAGCGGCTCCCCGGTTTTGGGATGCCGTCCGGTAAACGCCGCACGGCGGCGAACCGAAAATGAACCGAAGCCCGGAAACTGCACACGGTCTCCCCCGCACAGGATTTCCGCAACCGCTTCAAAGACCGCGTCGGTTGCCCGCTCGGCATCCCGCTTGGTCAGTCCGGTCTTTTCCGCAATGACATACACAAAATCGCTTTTGGTCATGCCTGTGCCTCAGCTTCCTTTACCTCATCCCATAGCTTTTCCATTTCTTCGAGCGGCATGTCTGCAAGTTTTTTTCCCATCGCCTTTGCCGCCTGTTCGACCGCAGTAAACCGGCGAATAAACTTATCCGTCGCACGCTCCATTGCGTGCTCAGGTTCCACCTGTGCAAAGCGCGACACGTTGACAGCAGCAAACAGCAGGTCTCCAACCTCGCCCTCAATATCGCCGCCGACTTCAATCGCGTCTTCGATTTCATCCAGTTCTTCGCGCACCTTGGCGATTGCACCGCCGATGTCATCCCAGTCAAAGCCGGCTTTCGCAGCCTTTTTCTGCACCTTATCGGCACGAATGAGTCCCGGCAGGCTGCGCGCCACACGTTTCAGTTCGTCGCTTGCAGTCTGCTCATTCTTCTCAGTCTTTTTGAGCGCTTCCCAGTTGTCGAGGATTTCACCCGTCGAAGAAACCTCGGTATTGCCGAATACATGCGGGTGCCGGTAGATCAGCTTTTTGCATATGCCATCCGCGACATCGTTGATATCGAACACGCCCTTTTCCTTTTCCATCTGGGCATGGAATACCACCTGAAGCAGCACATCGCCGAGTTCTTCCTTGAGCAGCGCCGCATCCTCGTTATCGATCGCCTCGATCACCTCGTAGGTTTCCTCGATAAAGTTGCGGCGAATCGAATGATGATCCTGCTCCCGATCCCACATACATCCGTCCGGCGCGCGCAGAATTTCCATAATGCGCAGCAAATCTTCAAATTTATATTGTTCTTTCTGTATAAAATCCGTCATAGTGACCCCTTATTTCTCACATTCTAAGCAGCTTCACCAGTTTTTTCCCGCCCGGCATCAGCAGGATATCCTCACGCTCCAACGCATTCAGCGCAAGCAGGAGCACCAGATATACGACTCCTGCTGCTGCGATGGCAGCCAGTACCGCCATGCCGCCCAACATGCCTGCGAGCAGACGGTGCACGATGACCGCCGCCGCGCCCATGCCGACGCACGCGAGGAACGGTCTTACAAACAGTTTTCCAATGCCCGGAAGCTGGATATATCGCCGCAGCCACAGCAGGTTCAGCGCTGCAATCAGCGAATAGCACGCAATCGTACCCACAGGCGCGCCGTAGATATTGATTTCCGGGCGACCGACCAAGGTGTAATTGAGCACAATTTTGCACACGCCGCCGAGCAGCATCGTAAGTACAGGCACGCGCACCTGTCCAATGGCTTGCAAAATTGCATTTGATAAGCCGACGAGCGCTACGCACGGAATCGCCAGCGCCAAGACGCGCAGCAGCGAACCGCCGAGCGCAGGGTTCAGCATCGGATTCTTCTCAAAAATCGCATCTTCCGCAAACAGCAGGTCGATGATGGGATGCGCCATCACAAAATACCCCACACAGGACGGCAGCGCAATCAGCATCGCAATGCGCATGGACGACCCCATGTTTTTTGCCGCCATCGTATGGTTCTGCTGCGCGTATGCGCCCGCCAGTGCGGGCAGCACCGCAGTTGCCAGTGCCGTAATCAGGGTCTGCGGGAAATTGAACATGGTAAACGCCTGACCGGTATAAACGCCGTAAAGCGCGTTGGCTTCGGTCAGCGTGTAGCCGATTTCCTGCAAGCGTCTGACGAGCATCGCAGTATCGACCAGGGTGGTCACACTGGTGACCGAACTGGTCAGCGTAACCGGTACAACTGTCAGAAGCAGCACACGCCCGAGTTCCCGATACGACCGGCACGCATCGCTCATCAGCGCCGGTTTGGTCTGCCGGTGGTATGCCCCTGCATATCCGAGCATGGTGAGCGCAGCAAGCGCTTCGCCCACGGTAACGCCCAAAATTGCGCACGCAGCAGTGGTCGCATCATCCAGTCCCGCCGCTGCGGCGCGCGAGGCAAAAAACAGTCCAAGCACGACTTTCCCCGCAGCTTCAACGATTTGCGACAAAGCTGTAGGCGTCATGTTGGACAGTCCCTGAAAGTATCCGCGTACCACGGCAACGACAGAAACAAAAAATACCGCCGGCGCAATGGCACGAATGGCAGTCAGCGCCATGGGGTTATTGCTCGCCTGTGCAATCCACCCCGCCGCATGATACAGCCCGAGCGCACACAAAAGCCCAAAGGAGAGGAACACAGCCGCCGCCAAGCGAGCAATCCGTTTCACCTCGCGCCCGCGGCCGAGCGCGGACGCTTCCGAGATGAGTTTGCTCAGCGCGACCGGCACACCGGCAGTCGCAACCACGAACATCACCGTGTAATACTGATATGCGCTGTTAAAAATGCCCATGCAGGTGTTGCCGATCAGGTGCTGGAGCGGGATTTTGAACCCCGCCGAAATCAGCTTGGCAATCAAAGTGCCCGCCACCAGAACCATCGCGCCCTGCATGAACGTCTGTTTTTTCTGTTTTTGCAAAATAGCACGCCTTTCCCTGTTGTCCAAAGCGTCACGCAAAGGCGCGCCGCATCACATCCTTATTCATCGAGCAGGTGCAGCACCGTCGGCTCCGCCGGCGTATCCGGCTCCTCCTGCGGTTTGAGCGCCGCGCCGCAGCCCGCGCAGAACGTATCCTCCCGGCTGCACAGCCTGCCGCATGCCGGACAGGTTACTGCGGCTTTGATATCGGTAAGCTGCGCGCGCAGCGCTTCGATCTTCTCCCGCAGTTCATCGAGCTGCTCCAGATAACCGTCCATAGCATCCGGCGCGACTTCTGCATCCAAATGAATCTCATACACCAGCTTGCCGATTTCCTTATAGAGTACCTCGCATTCGGTATTCAGATCAAAGATCTGCAAATGAATCTTGGTCGCCTGCGCCATATCGCCCGCCATTTTTCCGGCAGACTCCACTGCGCGCGTTGCGGCTTGACCGGTTTTTCCCGCCATAACCTTTACTTTTTCCAGCATCATTGCAACTTTACTATCCATTTGGCTGCTCCTTTCAAACGGGCACACAGACCCTTCCATTTTCCGATGGCTGTTTTCGCCATTATACTCCCGCGCTTTGTAAAAATCAAGCAGAATTGCAGCAGACTCCGTTAGTATCAACCAAGAAACTCATGTAGGACAGACGACTCCGGCATATGCGGCAGATAGTCGGCCTGCACAAACTGCCCCGCCGCACGCAGTACACCGTCCAGTCCTGCACCGCGCATTTCCTGCTCATGCTCCGAAAGAGAACCGTTCAGTATATGCATGAAAATTCCCGTTTCATACGGCAGATAGGAGTCAATCGTATGCGTGACATTTTTGCGGAACGGGTCAATATACAGCCGTTCCCCACGGCGGATGGATTTCCACTGCTGTATAGTTGTTTCAACCGGCGCCCCGCGGAAGTTCGCGTCTCGTACCGCGCGGCGGCAGAAGCGGAGCTGATCGTTTGTCATGGTCCAGCCGCCCATATCGACCGCACTGTACACCGAAATATAGATTCCGGTCGCAAGGTGCTCCAGACCGCCCATGATGACATCATTGAACGCATGGATGCCCTCGATCACCACAATTTCGCCCGGATCGAGCGCAAGCCGTTTGACCTCATCTGTGCGCTTCTTTTTTTCAAAATCAAATGTCGGAACCTCAATTTCCTCCCCGCGCACCAACCGCGCGAGGTGATCGTGCAGCAGGGGCAGATCCATGCACAGCGGAGACTCGAAATCATAGACCTCATTTTCATCGTCCCACGGCATCTCATATTCGCCGCGGCTGAGATAATAATCATCCATGGAAATCGTTTCAACATGGATGCCCAGCTTGCCCATTGCGCGGTGCAGCCGGTTCGCCGTTGTCGTCTTTCCGCTGGAGGACGGACCACAGAGCAGCGCAATTGGCCGCTCAGCCTGCTTTGCTGCAAGCTGCTCTGCAACCCGATTGATTTGTTCCTGATAGTGTGCCTCACAGGCTTCGACAAAGCCTGCCGGATTGTTTCTCGCCTGGTCATTCATCCAGGACAGGTTGTAGTTTGCCATAGTCTACCTCTGGATCACGTGTCCGGCACAAGCCGAACGGTTATTTTTGCAGAATCAGGCGGCGTTTTCCTGCATCAATGCGTTCTCCCGCCTCCATATATTCTTTGGGATACTTGGGGTTTGTAAAGCGGGTGATTTTTCCGGTCTCCCGTTCCACACGCTTGCTGACTCCGCCTGCACCTGCGCTTAAAATGGTCTGGATTTCCTCCATCATTGCGATATTGTACAGGCTTTCCGTTCCCGGCTGACACCATCCCACGTTTTCAAACCCGCCGGCGGTGAACTTCTGCCGATAGAGATAATAGGGACCGAACCCCGCCTGCGTCAGCGCACTGGACGCATAATCCAGCATCTCTTTCACCCGATCATGCTGCTGCGCATTGGCAGCCTTGTCGGAAAGGTCCGCGCCGCGCTTGATCGCCAGTGTGTGCACGGTGATATTCTCCGGCTTCAAACCAATCAATGTATCCATGGTGTGCCGGAAGCTTTCCGGGGTATCGCCTTCCAGCCCTGCAATGGTATCCATATTGATAACCGGGAACCCTGCGTTTCGCGCGAGCGCATACGCCTCAAGCACCTGCGCCGCATTGTGGCGGCGACCGATGCGCGCCAGTACCGCATCATTCATCGTTTGCGGATTGATGGAAACGCGATCTGCACCGCCAGCGCGAATCGCTGCCATCTTTTCTGCGGTGATGGTATCCGGACGTCCCGCTTCCACAGTATATTCCCGCAGACGCGATAAGTTGCATGTTTTTGCCACGCAGTCCATCAGTCTTGCAAGTTGGTCGGCGGTCAGCGTGGTCGGGGTGCCTCCCCCAATATAAATGCTGGAAAGCTTAAGCCCGGTATCTTCCAGCAGTCTTCCGGTCTGCTCCAGTTCGGCGCACAGCGCATCCACATAAGGCGGGATGAGCGCCGCCGATTTTTCCACCGAATGGGATACAAAGGAGCAATATGCGCAGCGCGACGGGCAAAACGGGATGCCAATATAGAGCGAAACTTCATCATCCGGCAGCAGGTCGATTGCAGCCTGTGCATGCGCAGCCGCACGCACCGTCAGTGCGGTTCGCGCCGCGGAAACCTGATACTGCTCGCGAAAATACTGTGCTGTTTCTCCTCTGCTTCTGCCGCGCGCCATCAAGCCGCGCGCAAGTTTTGCCGGACGCACGCCTGTCAGGCTTCCCCATTCCGGTTTTTCCGGCAATCCGGGGACTGCCGCGTCAAAAATCGCCAGTTTTACAATTTCCGTCACAACTCGTTTTTCGCCCAAGGCATCCAGTCCAGCAACGCTCGCTGTACGCTGCGCTGTCCGTGTGACACCGTGCAGCCGCACCTCCGCCGAAGCCTCGGCGGTTCCGTCCTGCACATGCAGGCGGCTGACGCAAAAATCCCCCTGTTCCGGAACCGTTTCCGCCTCTGCGGGAATCTCTGCCGGTACAAGATGTAGCAGCATCTCCTCAACTGCATGCTTGAGCGCGTGCCCCTCTAATACATAAATCATTGGATTGCCTGGAGCATGTAGGGGTTCCACTGACGCTCCTCCTCCAGTGTGCTCATCCCCTCATGACCGGGCAGCACCTTATAATCCCCCGGCAGGTCGTGCAGGCGCTTGAGCGATTTGAGCATCAATTTGAAATCCCCGCCCTCGAGGTCACATCGTCCGCATTCATGCCGAAACAGCGTATCCCCCGTAAACAGCACATCCCCCACGCGGATGACCGAGGAACCCGGGGTATGCCCCGGCGTGTTCATATAGTGCGCCGTCATTCCGCCAAAGGAAACCTCGGTTCCCTCTTCTGCCTGCACATCAACCGGTGTTTCTACAAAATTCCGTGCGAATGAACGGAATTCTCCCATGGACTCCTGATGCAGCAGCCACAAATCCCCCTTGGGGCATACCAGCTTTGCGCCGGTCTTTTCCACCACCTCATGAACCGCTAAAATATGGTCAAAATGTCCATGGGTCAGCAGCACATATTTGAGCGCAACCTTTTCCGACTCTGCCGCCTTGAGGATGCTCTGCGCGTTGTCCCCCGGGTCGACCACTGCGCCCTCTCGGGTCGCCTCGTCAAAAATAATGTAACAGTTGGTCTGCACCATGCCGACCGTTAAGTGTAAAATCTTCATGATATAACCTCGCTTGTTGAAAGTGAGAAGATGTGCACCGTTTATTTTGTACGCATTTCGTCCGTATCCATGAGAATGGTAACCGGACCGTCGTTGAGCAGTTCCACCTGCATATCCGCGCCAAACTCGCCGGTTTCCACCGGCAGCCCGCTTGCGCGGCAACGCGCAAGAAACGCTTCATAAAGCGGAATTGCTTTTTCTGGACGCGCTGCCCGCATAAAGTTCGGACGTTTTCCGCGGCGACAGTCACCGTACAGCGTAAACTGAGAAATCACGAGCAGCCCGCCGCCAATCTCTGCGGCAGACAAATTCATTTTATCATTTTCATCGGTAAACACGCGCAATCCGGTACATTTATCTGCCAAATACAGGGCGTTTTCCTCGGTATCCTCTTCACTGACGCCGAGGAAGATCAAAAGCCCCGCTCCAATCTGTCCGCGCACCGCGCCGTCAATCGAAACCGATGCGTGCGACACGCGCTGAATCAATGCTCTCATCCCGTTTCCCCCTTATGAACCGTCGGCAGTGCGCGTTACATCGAGCACGCCCTTCGTGCCGCGGATTCGGTTGATGATATTGTCGAGCTGTGCAATGCCCGATACATCGATCATCGCATTGATGACGCCAAATCCGTCGTTGAGGTCGCGCGCAGACAGTTCATGCACATTGACGTGCGCCTGCGCAAGCAGCACCGCAATATCGCTGAGAATACCGATGCGGTTGCGCGTGGAAATCTGCAATCCGGTCGAAAAACGGTTGAGCTTATGGTCAAGGACTTCTTCATCCCACCAGACGTTGATCCAGCGGCTTTCTTCATCCTTTGAACCGCTGTTGCGCACATTCACGCAGTCTCGGCGATGAATCGACACACCGTAGCCGCGGGTAACAAATCCAACAATATCGTCGCCCGGAATCGGGGTACAGCAGCGCGCAAATTTTACAAGGCAGTTATCGATACCCTCGACAATGACGCCCGACTGGCTCTTTGCCGTCTTTTTCGCAGGCTGCTGCTGAAGTACGCGATCGACCTTTTCCTGCGCCTTACGCAGCTTGCGCACATCGTCCTTGATCTTATTGAGCACCTTGGTGACCGTAATGCCGCCATAACCGATCGAAGCATACAGTTCATCGAGCGAACTAAAAGAAAATTTGTTGAGTGCATTTTTCTGAATCTCTTCGTTGTCATAGAACCCGTTGAAGAGCAGGTTGGCGCGCAGTTCACGGTCCAACTCCGCGTGTCCCTGCGCGATATTTTCCTCGCGGCACTCTTTCTTGAACCACTGCTTGATTTTATTGCGCGCTTCGGTGGTCTTGACAATTTTAACCCAGTCACGCGACGGTCCGTGCGTCTCCTTGGAGGTTAAAATCTCGACAATATCGCCATTTTTGAGCTGGCTGTCGATGGGGGCAATGCGGCCGTTGATCTTGGCGCCCACCATGCGGTTGCCGACCGCAGAATGAATGGCATAGGCGAGGTCGATCGGCGTCGCACCCGCGGGCATGTTCACCACATCCCCCTTCGGAGTGAATACAAAGACTTCGTCAGCAAACAGGTCTACCTTAATCGCCTTGATAAAATCCTCTGCCTCGGTATCCTGCTGCGCCTCGAGCAGTTGGCGAATCCATGCAAATGCCTGCTCATTGCCGACCTTGTCCAGACCCTGTTTGTATTTCCAGTGTGCCGCAACGCCGTACTCTGCCATCTTGTGCATTTCCTCGGTGCGGATTTGAATTTCAAACGGGATACCCTCACGCCCGATGACCGTTGTGTGCAGCGACTGATAGCCGTTGGGCTTCGGCGTGGAGATATAGTCCTTAAAACGCCCCGGAATGGGCTTATAGAGGTCGTGCACATAGCCGAGCACGTTGTAGCAGTCGGTCACCGAATCAACGATGACGCGCACCGCGCAAATGTCGTAAATCTCGTTGATATTCTTGTGCTGCGCGTACATCTTGCGATAAATCGAGTAAATATGCTTGACGCGCGCTGAAATCACATGCTTAATCTGCGCTTCATTCAGTTTTTCGCTGATATTTTCCTTGATATGGTTTAAAAACTCCTCATGCTGACTGGACTGGCGCTCGAGCCCCTCAACGATTTCCTGATATCCAATCGGGTCAAGGCATTTCAGCGACAGGTCTTCCAGTTCCCACTTGATGCGGCTCATGCCCAGGCGGTGTGCAATGGGCGCATAGATTTCCATGGTTTCCAGCGCTTTGTCCCGTTGCTTGCGTTCAGGCAAAAACTGGAACGTGCGCGCATTGTGTAGGCGGTCGGCAAGCTTAATCAGGATTACGCGGATATCCTTTGCCATTGCCATGAACATTTTGCGCAAATCTTCAAACTGCTCCTGCTCCTTGGAATAACGCAGCATTCCAAGGCGGGTCACGCCGTCTACCAGTTCCGCAACCGAAGTGCCGAATTTGTTTTCAATCGCCTTATAATCAAACTCGGTATCCTCAATGCAGTCATGCAGCAAACCCGCACAGATGGAGTCGGTATCCAGTCCCATTTCGACAATAATCTCTGCAACCGAAACCGGATGAATGATATATGGCTCGTTATTTTTTCGTTTCTGCCCTTCATGCGCCTTGTTCGCGCATTCATAAGCAGCGCGGATTTTTTTCTCGTTGATTGACGGGTTTTGTTTTTTTGCCCGCTCGATCAGAAAGTCAATTTTGTTTTGAATCGGGGAAGCCATCGTATTCCCTCCTTTGGTAAACTTGCAGCCGCTATTGCAGCCGCTGTGCTTAGAATTATTTGCTCATACTTTTGAGCGTATTGAGCACAACCGACTTGGAAATATCGGCTTTGCCCTTATAATGTTTCAAGGTGATATTCAGCAGTCCGTCCCTGAAATTATAACTGAGAAGCTGGCTTTCACTGAATACGTCCAGACAGACAAACAGCTTGCCGATATTGACCTCGCGCTTGCTTTCCCACTGCACGCGGCGGGAAAGTGCATTGGAATGCACGCTCAGCCTGCCCTCCTCCGCACGGGAAATAATATGCCGCCACACTGCGACGAGTTCCGGACGGTTCGGCAGCAGTACCCGTGCTTCAGCAGCGGTCAGCGCACCGTCCGACATATAACGATTATAGAGATTGAGCAGTTTCTGGTCGGCAAGCAGCTCGCATTCGCTCAAACGTACATCCTTGAGCACAAGCTGTACGGTTTTTCTGCCGCGATATTCGTTGATTTCCAGATGGAACGCTGCATCGACAAAGTTTCCCTGCGCAAAGCCGCAGCCGCCTGCCCCTGTACCAAACAGCATTGCAGTATACGAAACCCCGTCTTTGGTCAAAGTCAGACGCACATGGCGGTCGCTTGAAATCGGGGTAATGTCCTCAACATACATATTCTCCATCGAAAATACGGGCTGCGGGTTTTTCATTCCAAACGGCTCGAGCGCCGAAAGCCCCTCGACCGAGCTTTCTGTAATATAGGCAGGCGAAATTGCGCAGTCAATATGTACGAGCGGCATCAGGTCACCGGGATGGATATGTGCATCCGCATAGGCATGAATCCGTGCTTTAAATTCTTCGATATTTTCTTTGGGAATGGTAAGTCCGGCGGCAAGTTCATGCCCTCCAAACTTCTCAAGCAGCGGCGCACTGTCCGAAAGCGCTTCAAACAGGTTGAATCCCGCCATCGACCTTCCCGAGCCTTTGCCGACCTCGCCATCGACTGCAATCAGGATGGTCGGGCAGGCATAGCGGTCGCAGATGCGCGAGGACACGATGCCGATTACACCGTGGTGCCACCCTTCCCCTGCGAGGACGATAATCTTATCTTCAATGGGATTATATTCTTTGCGCAGCACTGCAAGCGCCTGCTGCAAAATTTCATTTTCCGCAGCCTGCCGCTCCTTGTTCTGTTCGCAAAGCAGTGCGGCAAGTTCCTGAGCACGCACCGGATTATCGGTTAAAAACAGTTCCACCGCCTGTTCTGTGTTGCCCATACGCCCTGCCGCATTGATTCGCGGCGCAAGGATGAAGCTGATGACCGAAGCCGTCAGGCGCCGGGATTTCTGTCCAGATTCCCGCAGCAGCATTTCCAGCCCAAGATTGTTTGTTTCCACCAAACGGCGCAGCCCGGCAGCTACAATGATGCGGTTTTCGCCTACAATCGGCATGACGTCCGCCACCGTCCCAAGCGCGACTAAATCAGCGTACTGATTGAGCACGCGTTCCAGGTTCTCCGGTCCTGCAAGCGCACAAATCAGCTTAAACGCCACGCCCACGCCTGCAAGCTCGGCAAACGGATATGTGCAGTCGCTGCGGCGCGGGTTGACAACCGCTTCGGCATCGGGCAGTTCGTCGCGGCACTCATGGTGGTCGGTAATCACCATGCGAATCCCCAGCTGCTTGGCATACGCAGTCTCTTCAAACGCCGTCACGCCCGAATCGACCGTCACAATCAGTCGCACACCCTGTTCATAGAGCGCGTCCATTGCCGCGCAAGATAATCCATATCCCTCGCTCAGGCGGTTTGGGATATAGTAATCTGCGTCTGCACCAATGCTGCGTAGATAGCGCAGCAGAACGCAGGTTGCCGTAATCCCGTCTACGTCGTAATCGCCGAAAACAATGATTTTTTCCTGTTGACCGATGGCTTTCCGGATGGCTGCCACCGCCTTGTCCATGTCGCGCAGGCGCATCGGGTCATAAAGCCCGTCGATTCCGGTCGCAAGGAAGCACTGCGCCTTTTCCGGCGTACCCACTCCCCGCGCGCACAGCGCAACCGCTGCCAGCGGAGAAAAACCGCAGGTCTCTGAAAGGGAACGCGCCGCTTCAAGATCCGGTGCGGCGGTAACCCATTTTTTCATTTTCATGGTCTTTCCTCTTTGTATTTTTAATTAGTGTTATTATACCAAAACTTTGCCGGAATAACAACGGCTTTGTCTGATTCCCGCAAGATGCAGAAGTGTTGCCAAACCGTTTCTTGCCGCAGCACTATCTTCGCTTGCTATATGCGGCGGGTTTGCCTTGTATATCCGGTAAAAACGCAAAAAAATCAGGTGAAACACCTGATTTTTTATTTGCGAATCACTTCTGCGTCCGGCGCTTCGTTCAGCGCACACAGATATTCAAATGCATTGAGCAGATTGTCCAGATGATAGCCGAGTACAATGTCTTCCTCCCGCCTTGATTCCGGCGCGCACAGAATCGTATCGGGCACATCCATCCCCAGTTTTTCCAAACGGACAGCTTCTGCTTTTCCCAACCGTCCCGGCGAGTCCATCATGCACAGGGTATCGAGTTCGCCGTACATGCGCTGTGCAAGCTGCTGGCATCCGCGCAGATAAATGCTCACCTCATGACGGACGCGCTTATTGGGATAGGTCTGAAGTTCATAAATCGCCAGCTCTTCTTCCAGACGGCGCAAATTGTTTCGAAGCGGCGACAAATCAGGATAATGTCCCAAAATCGCCCGCTCCCGCAGATAATCCGGAAATGCCTGTACAAAATGGGTCAACATATCTGCAATCATACGGCGGTTGTTGTAAGGCTTAATCAGCATGTTGACTGCGAGCGCAATCACCAACCCGACCGAGGTATCGGCAAACCGCGAAACCGAATAAAAAAACGGGCTGCCTGCATCATATAAGCAGATGGATACAAATACAATACAGGAAAGCGGAATGGCAAACTCCGAATGCAGCCGCAGACCGAGCAAAATGACAAGCACGATGCCGCATCCCACAAGGACCGGCGGCACTGCCGGAAACATGATCGCAAACAGGCAGCCCACCGTACAGCCGACGATACAGCCGGTAATCTGCGTCAGGCATGCCTTCATGGCATCGCCAAGCGTGCGGCTCATGGCGCTGATCGCGCCGATTGCAGAAAAAATGGGCGTGGCAGAACCAATCAAGCCAGCTGCGAGCAGCGCCAGCGTCACCGCAAGCGCAGTTTTTATGGTGCGCAGTCCGACATGAATTTTTGTCCGAGTCAATCAAATCTCTCCCTCTTCCGGATAATATGACCATTTTAACATACTATCCGTCAGAGTCAAGCGTAAAAAAACGCATTTTTTCCGGATTCGTTTGTACGCATTGCGGAATCCGATCTCATCGTAGTATAATGTAGTATAATAAAATTATATTTTCTGTTTGAAAGTGAGGTCTTTTCCTTGAAGCAATATACACTCGGCGTCATTGGCGCCGGCAATATGGGGATGGCGATTGCCCATGGTCTGACCGCAACCGGCGTACCTGCCTCTGACATTCTGCTTTTCAACCGCGACCCTGCCAAACGTGCCGCAAACCAGGCTGCGGGATTCTCGGTTACGGACGATTATACCGCGCTTTATGCGTCGAGCGAGATGGTGCTGCTCTCGGTCAAACCCCAAACTTTCCCCGAAGTGCTGCATACGCTGCGTGAAACCGCAAAAAACCATCGTCCGCTTGTGCTCTCGGTTGCAGCCGGAATCACCTTCGGTCAGATGGAAGCCGTACTCGGCGCGGACTGCCCGATTATCCGCGTCATGCCCAATACCCCGCTGATGCTTGGGGAAGGCGCAACCCAGCTTGTTAAAAACAGTGCTGCGTCAGAAGAGCAGCTTGCCTCCGTCCGTGCGCTGTTTGATACCATGGGCGTAACCGTCGTGTTCTCTGATGAAAATATGCTTAATGAGGTCATCCCCTATGCAGGTTCAGCGCCCGCATATATTTACGCCTTTGCCGCCGGTATGGTGAAAAGCGCCGAAGCGCATGGCATTGCCTACGACGATGCCATGAAGCTGTTTTGCCAAACGCTCATCGGCTCGGCAAAAATGCTGCTCGCCGGTGATAAAAGCCCGGATGAACTGATTCGTCAGGTCTGCTCTCCCGGCGGCACCACAATCGAAGCGGTTCGGGTGCTTGAAGAACGCGGTCTTGCCGATATCCTCGCCGAAGCAAGCGATCGATGCATCGCCCGCGCATATGAACTGGGAAAATAACATATCCTGTTTCTGTAACTCAGTGTTTCTGTCCCGCATTGACAAACGTTCTCATCTGTGTTAAAGTAAAGTCAGAAATGATAGAAACCCTGCCTGTAATGAGGTGAAAATATGAAAAAAGATTCTAAAAAAAGCAAATTCGGTCTTGGTTTAATGCTGGTCGGTGCCGCAGCCGGCGCAGGCGCAACCGCCTTTGCCCTGCTCAAAAAGAAAAAGCGTGAAGAGGTCTACCATGAGGCAGAGCTCAAAGCCATGAACGAGCTGGACGACCTCATGAACGAGTGTGAAGGCGAGGACTGCACCGACTGCTCGTGCGCAGAAGAATGCGCCGCAATCGATTCTCCCGTGGCAGATGCCGAAGCTGCTCCCGCAGAGGAGGACGAGATTCCCGAGGAGCAGGACGCTGATTTGGAAGCGGACGCCGACGAGGAACCGATTGAGGATGTCGAAACCGACGAAAAGCCCGCTGAATAATTTTTATACGGATACCGAAAAGTGCTTTTGTGACACGCCCTCGGGCTGCCCGGGGCACTTTTTCCATTTTTGATAATTTGAAAGGAATTCCATACTATGATTCACTATGAAGGCCGCGTATTCCGCCCGCCGTCCGAAGCATACAGCCTGATCGTACAGGTCACTATCGGATGCAGCCACAACAAATGCACATTCTGCGATATGTATAAGGAAAAGCAGTTCCGTGTACGCAAGCTGGACGAGGTCAAAGCGGATTTTGACGCGGCACGCGCTCAGTACCGCCGCGTAGACCGCATCTTCCTTGCAGACGGCGATGCCCTGATGTGCCGTCCAGAGCATATGGCAGAAATCCTGCGCTACATCAAAAAGCTCTTCCCCGAATGCGAACGTGTCACTTCTTACGGTTCTCCCGCATCCATTCTGTGCAAAAAGCAAGAAGACCTTGATATGCTGCACGAACTCGGACTGGAAATGATTTATCTCGGTCTGGAGTCCGGCTCGGATGAAGTGCTCACCCGCATCAACAAGGGCGAAACTGCGGATGAAATCGTCCGCGCCGGTCTGATGGTCAAGGCAGCTGGCATGAAGCTTTCGGTCACCTGCATCGCAGGTCTTGGTTCCCTCGAACTTTCCGAAGAGCATGCCATCAAGACCGCGGAGGCGCTTTCACGGATGAAGCCCGAGTACATTGGTCTGCTGACCCTGCTCTTTGAGCTTGAAACCCCGCTCATGCGCGACTGGCAGGAAGGGCGATTCTATCTGATGAACCCCATCGAAATCGCGCACGAAACCCTCATCCTGCTCGAGCATATCGACGCAGAGGGCAGCGTATTCCGTGCAAACCATGCGTCGAACTACGTCAATCTCGCCGGCACGCTCAATCGGGACCGCGATGCCATGTGCAGCCGTCTGCGTGCTGCGCTGGAGGGCAAGGTTAAGTTCCGCAATGAAGCGTTCCGCGCCCGCTGACCAATTTGATATTTTCATCTGCCGATTTTGTTAAACGCAGTATGCAGTATGATAAAGCAAACAAAAGACAAATTAGATTATTCTAAGGAGTTCCCTCCAATGAGTGTATGTACGTTTATCGCCTCAGACCATCCTTTGACTGAAATGGAGCCTTCGCAAGATTACCCGTTGGATATAAATATTGGCAATGATGGCACAGTAACAGTACAGGATGGTGGTGCAGATGATAACTATCATCTGTTCATTTTTACAGATGTTGCGGACTATACCCAAAAAAGAAATGCTGTTTATCTGGAATGGAACTATACAGATGGCAGAGCGAAGCAAATAATTGAATATATAAAAAATGCTTTGCAGAATACGGATTCTATAGAACTCTGGCATGTGTGGCGAATGGACTACTATGAATTCGAGGATCGCCCTGTAATTCACAGAAGAACAATATCCATTTCGGAACTTACCACAAAACACATCAAGGAAATTGATGGTGCAGATATTTGGAATACTCCAGATAAAATGTATCCAAATAGACCTTCTTTTTATTGCATGGAAATAAAAAGATAATCTCAAGAAAATTCCGGTCTATACCCCAGCATCAACCGAGAATATACTTCCCTCCATAATTTTGATGAATAAATTGTTAAATAAGCCCAAGGGGTAAAAGAGAGTCTATTTCCCGCCCGACAGTGCATCCGGCATTTTTATGCCCTGCGCTCCTGTCGGGCGGACTTTTTTGTATATAGTAACGATTTTATATATTTTGTGTTTCCCGTATGGTAAAATCACAAGTTCTATGATACAATGATTGCAGTTCGTTTCGTTAAGGTTTCTAAACACCGCCTTAACGCCGCCCGCGTCTATGTGATTTGGAGGCATTTTTACAGATGGATTCTGTTTCCCATACCCGTGTAGCAAATCTCCTGCTCGCTTATGTCGAGGAAACCTGCGGCATTGTGTTTGATGAGAACGCATTCCGCTATGGAAACCTGAAACCCGACCTGACCGGCACTTATCTGACCAAGCGTCACTATCCCTCCCTGATGTTTGATGAAGTGATGGAGAAAATCCGCCGCTTTGCCGATACTTACACCATCGAGCAGTCCAACGGCCGTGACCTTTCGGTTGATTTAGGAGAGATTTGCCATTATCTGACCGACTTCTTCTGCTATCCCCACAACGACGACATCTATGACCACAATCTGCTGGCGCACTACATCTATGAAAAACGCATTGCGCTGAACATCCGCCGCCGGCTGACTGAACGCGATTTCAACCGTTGGGTTGCCCCCGTTCTGCCGCCCTTCACAGTGGACGCGCTCATGAACCGCATTGCAGCCATGCACGACCGCTACAAAAACGAGACAGTCCGCCACTGCATTGACAATGATCTGGTCTTTATCTGCCAGATCTGCGCAACGCTTGTGCTGTCGATGATCAATATCTGCTACGAGCCCGCAGCCGAAGCTGTCGGTGCAATGGCATAACCACGGTGAACTTTTCCAAACCATCAGCTTTGACTGGTGGTTTTTTATTTGCGTTCATCTGGCGCTCGTATTATAATGAAGCATAGCGGCGGTTTGCCGCAATTCTCAAATCAATCGGAGTTTCCTATGAAAAAACTTTCCCGCGCACTCTGCGTGCTTCTTCTGGCTGCCGCATTATCCGGCTGCGGTCAACCTGCCAGCCATACTTCTGACTTTTTTGCAATGGACACGCTGATGTCGCTCACCGTCTGGGGAGGCAGCGAAGCGCAGTCCCAAGCTGCGGTATCTGAAGCCGAGCGCTGCATCAACAGCCTGAGCAACGCGCTCTCCCGTCAGGTTTCGGCAAGTTCCATTGCCAAGCTCAACGCTGCAAACGGCGAAGTTATCACGCTCGACCCGGACGCATACGCGGCGCTTCAGGATGCCGTAAAATACGCTGAACTGACAGACGGTGCATTCGACCCTACCACCGCCCCGCTCTCTGACCTTTGGGGCATCGGCACCGACCACGCTGCGGTACCCGATGCCGAAGCGCTCGACGAAGCGCTTGTTTCGGTCGGCTGGCACAATATCGAACTGCTGGACGGCAATCAGGCGCGGCTCAAAAACGGTGCGCAGGTCGATCTTGGCGGCATCGGCAAGGGATATGCCACCGATGCGGTAGCCGCGCTGCATCGTGATATCCCCATGCTCGCCAAACTGGGCGGGAATATCGGCGCTTACGGCGAAAATCCGAACAGCAAAAACAAAGCTTGGACCATTGGTCTTGCAGACCCCGACAACAGCGCCGAATACATCGCTACCCTTTCGGTTTCCGACCGTTCGGTTGTGACCTCAGGGGATTATGAACGGTTCTTTGAACAAAACGGTGTCCGCTATCACCATATCTTTGACCCGAAAACCGGCTATCCCGCACAAAATGAACTGCGCGCCGTAACGGTGTCCGATGCATCCTCTACCCGTGCAGATGCGATGACAACCGCGCTGTTTGTGATGGGACTGGAGGAAGGACTGGCGTTCTGCGAGGCGCAGGATATCGATGCCGCCTTTCTTACCAAAGATCATAAAATCTATGTGACTGAGGGGCTGAAAGACAACCTCACCTTGGCAGAGGGAGCAGATTATGAAATTATCGGATAACCTGAAAAAGGGAGATTTTTTCATCATCCTTGTGGTGCTCGTACTTGCCGCAGCTGTATTCCTGCCCTTTGCGCTGGCGCCCTCCCGCAGCCTGACCTGCGAAATCACGCAGGACGGAGAGCTTGTTAAGCGGGTGCGTCTCGGCGCAGGATATCATGAAACCATCACAATCGAGGGCGCTGCGACCAATACCATTGTCATCGACGATACGGCGGTCTATTTTTCCCAGTCCACCTGCCCAGACCAAGTCTGCGTGCGTACCGGCAAGCTCACCCGCGCCGGACAAATCGCAGTCTGCCTGCCCAACCGCGTCATCGTGCGTCTGATTGGGACGCAGAACGAAATCGACGCCCTTGCAACTTGACGGAGGAAACCTGACATGAAAAGAATCGCACAGGGCGGTCTGTTTGTGGCTGTCGCACTCGTACTCTCTCTCATTGAAAAACTGTTTCCGCTGCAAGCCGTGATTCCTATTCCCGGCATCAAGCTCGGTCTTGCTAATGTTGTCACCCTGTTTGCACTGACTGTGCTCGGCACACGGCAGGCGGTCACGATTCTGCTGTGCCGTGTCACCCTCGCAGCCATTTTTATGGGCAGCATCACCGGATTTCTGTTTTCGCTTTTCGGCGGTCTGCTCGCACTGCTTGTCATGCGCCTGCTTCTATTGCGGGAGGGGCGCTGGTTCTCGCTTGTGGGCATATCGATTGGCGGCGCAGCGGCGCACAATATCGGGCAGATTGCCGCCGCCATGTTCACGCTCGGCACGTTTGATGTGCTCGGATATCTTCCGCTGCTCCTGCTCAGCGCCATTCCGATGGGATTAGTCACCGGGCTGACCGCTTCTGCGGTGCTCGGTCATTTGAAAAAAATTCAATTTTAATTTGGTATGAAACCGGGATTTCCTTCAAATACTAATCGCAAATCAAAGGAGGTCATTTCGGATATGAAACGATTTTTATCCATTACTCTTGCACTGATGCTGGCGCTGTCCCTGATGGCAGGCTGCACCACCGACAACAACGCCACCGACCGCAATGACGGCGCAAACGGCGGCGTAACAGACAAAAATGATGCATCCGCGCCCGCAGAGCCGGAAAACGACGGAAATATTGTAGAGGACATGGTTGATGACATCGTACCGGACGCGAACCCGAACAATCCCGCACCTGAAGATGCGGCAACCGGAAATGACAGCACAGTCACCGAAAACAGTACCGTGACCGAGCAAAACGGCAGCACAACCGAAAACAATACGGCAACGGACCGCACGGAAAAAACAACGAAATAAATGCCAAAAGACCACGGCTTCCATTGGAAACCATGGTCTTTTCTTTTACAGTTCGCACACCAATTTTTTGAAGGTATCTCCGCGCTCCATAAAATTCTTGAAGCAGTCGAACGATGCGCTGGCGGGACTGAGCATTACGATATCGCCTTCCCGTGCGACGCTGTAAGCGGCGCGCACCGCTGCCGCCATATTGGGCGCATCGATGATCTCCGGTTTGTCCATACAAGCTGCCTGCTCCACACACGCACGAATCTTGACCGCGGTGTCACCGGTCAAAATCAGCTTGCTTACATGCTTGCAGATCGGCTCTCCAAGCACATCATACGGAATATGCTTATCATATCCTCCTGCAATGAGAATCAGCTTTTGCTCGAATGCATTCAGTCCCGCAATCGTGCGCGTAGGACTGGACGCAATCGAATCGTTATAATACTTCACGCCTTCAAACTCACGTACAAATTCAATGCGATGCTCCACACCGCCAAATGTCTGCGCAACTTCAATGATGTCGCGGTCGGCACAGCGTCCCTGCACGATTGCAGCTGCCATCATGACGTTAGAAACGTTGTGTGCCCCCGGAATCCGGATATGATCGGCATGCATAAGCGGGCGATGCTTGCCATCTTCCGCAATGTAAATCACACCATCTTTTAGATAAACGCCGGTTTCCGGAACACCCTGCTTGGTGCATCCCCAAACCGTCCGGTCTTCCGGCAGCATCAGCGTCCCTGTCACCGGGTCATCCAGATTGATGACGAGTTTGTCTCCCGGCTTTTGGTTGGCATAAATTGCAGTTTTGGCGTGCACATACTCATCAAAATCTTTATGATAGTCTAAATGGTTTGGCGTTAAATTGGTGATTGCCGCCACAGCAGGGCTATGCTGCATTCCCATGAGCTGAAAGCTTGACAATTCTACGATCGCCAGATCTTCCGGCTGCATTGCAGGAACCTCGGGCAGCAGCGGTTTGCCGATGTTGCCGCCCAGATGACAGATATGCCCTGCATGCTTCAAAAACTCATAGGTCAGCGTCGTTGTCGTCGTCTTGCCGTCCGAACCAGTGATGCCGATGATCGAGCATGGGCAGACCGCAAAGAACAGTTCCATTTCGCTTGTAACTACACCGCCGCGTGCACGCACCTCACACAGCGCAGGATGCTCCGGATGCAGACCGGGCGTGCGGAACACAATATCCTCGCTCAAATAGTCCAGATAATCCTCACCCAAGCTGAATGACACACCAAGAGCCGCAAGTTCAGTATAGCGGGTTCCCAGAGCATCTGCCTCTTTTTTATCATGTACTGTTACCGGCAGACCGGCTTCGCGCAATAATGCAATCAATGGCGTATTGCTGATGCCTGCGCCAATCACTGCAATTCGTTTTCCCTGGATACTTTCCAAATATTTTTCCAACGCTGTCATATGCCAGTATCCTCTCTTTCCATCAAAACGCATGATTTTTATATTCAATTTATTTTACACGTTTTGCCCGATAATTTCAAGGTAAATCTGGATGATTCAGCCTGTTTTATGACAATTTCCCCATGTATCATCAGCTTTTCACTGCTTTCCCATGTCCGTTTCGTGAAAACAGTTTGACGGATTCCATAAAAATTGATATAATAACACACGTGAGTAATCCAGACAGTCGCGTACTGGCTTGACCAGTATGAGGAAAGTCCGGGCTGCACAGGGCAAGGATAGCAGATAACGTCTGCCGGGGGTGACCCTAGGAATAGTGCAACAGAGAAATACCGCCGCGGATTCCATATCTGCGGTAAGGGTGGAAAGGCGAGGTAAGAGCTCACCACGCCCCATGGTAACATGGGGGGTCTGTAAACTCTATCCGCAGCAACGTCAACAGGAGCTATGGGCGGCCCGTCCGTTCCGACCGACGGCTTGAGGCGTGTGGCAACATGCGTCCCAGATAGATGATTGTCAAATACAGAACCCGGCTTACAGGATTGCTCACACCTATTCAAAACGAAAAACAGCCCCGCCAATATCAGAACTGGTGGGGCTGTCTCATTCCTCAGGCGGTGCAATGCTTTCGGAACATCTATAATATAACACATTCCCGAGTATTTTTATGTCGAATTTTGTCGAACATTATGATCTAAATTATAAATATATGAAATCAAAAAAACGGTAACATAAGTTACCGTTTTTTATGTAGGCGTTGAGTTATCTTCCCGGGCCGTCTCCAGCCAAGTATTGTCACCGTTAACGAGCTTAACTACTGTGTTCGGAATGGGAACAGGTGTACCCTC
>JAGZOP010000038.1 GCA_018383195.1 Clostridiaceae bacterium
GATTCTGACAGCGGTAGAAAACGCCCAGGTGGTGCCGGTAAAGTGCGTGAAGCGTCTCAGTGATGTGAAAAGCGTGGATTTATCAGCCTTGCCGAAAATAGAAACCGGTATTGTTGAATTGGACAAGCTGATCGGCGGCCTTTATTTTGGACAGGTCATTTTACTGACTGGGAGAAGAGGGGAAGGAAAATCGACCTTTCTTTCCCAGTTGGCGGTAGAAGCGATTGATAAAGATTATCCGGTGTTTCTTTACTCCGGAGAGTTAGCGGATTATCATGTGAAAAATTGGATGGATCTCCAGAGCGCGGGGCCGGATCATATTATCATTCACCAAAATAAGTATGAACAGGAATCCTTCTCTCTGGACAACGACACAATAGAAAAAATAAACCGGTGGTATGGAGACCGGGCATATATTTTTGACAATACGGTTTTAGACGCGGACATGGAAGAAACAGAGAGCTTGACAAAGACGATCGAAAGCAGCATTCAGCGGTATGGGATCAAAATGGTCTGCATTGATAATCTGATGACCGCAATGGACGCTATGCCTGGCGAGGACTTTTATCAGGCGCAGTCCCAGTTTGTGAAGCGGCTGAAAAAGCTTGCGGTGAAATATGACGTGGTGGTGATCTTAGTTGCCCACCCAAGGAAAACGAAAGAAGCAATTTCTAACGACGATGTTTCCGGCTCGTCTGACATTACCAACCGTGTCGACGTGGTGCTGTCCTATTCCCGGAATGAAAAAAAGTCTGAAGATATGCCGGACCAGTGCGACAGCAAGCTTTCCGTTTTAAAAAACCGGCTGACTGGGCGCCTTACCAGAGCTGGGAAAGAAATAGAACTATTTTACAGTAATATGTCAAAGCGGGTGACATCACTGGAATCGCCGGAGCGTACTTATCGCTGGGAAATAAACGAGCGCAGCGAACTGCTCAATCTGGACGAAATGAAGCTGTTTGAAGCGGAAGAGTGGGAGGACCTGACAGATGAACTTTGAGGAACTGGAAAAGCTGGTGATAAAAAAGGCTCCTCTTCCCATGTCTGGAAGGTATGAAGAAACAGTGTGCTTTTTGGCGCTGCGCGGGCTTTACACCAGCCTTGCCGGCAAACGGATTACAAAAGAGCAGGCAGTGAAGGAACGGGTACAACTAAAAAAGGAATTTTATCACATGTGCTGGCTGCATGACCGCTACGCGGCCGCGCTGGCGCAGTATCAGGAGTTTTTACGCCTGGCGGGAAGATACCGCCCGGAGATATTAGGCGCGCTGGAACGGCACGCGGAGCCGGCAGAAGCGATGCGGCTGATGGCGGACTGCATTGCTTCGCTTTGCCAGGACAAGGTGTTTGCGCAGCGGGCAGTAAAGTTATTGGAGGAACAGGATGCAAAGAAAGAGATGTAAAGCGTGCGGGAGAAGCTACTACGGCCACGGGAACAGCTTTTACTGCAAGGACTGCCGCGGGGAGATGGAGCGAAGCCTGCGCCGGAAACGGACAGGGTACGACCCGATGGGGTGGTACAAAAAGATTGTAGCGGACCAAAAGGCGGGGAAATACTCCGGTGTAAAGGGCGCTAAGATCAACAGCGATTTTTCTAAAATAGACCGAAAACACGCAAGGGGGAATGAACGATGACAAATCAAGAATTAGAACAGATGATAGCATATGAAAATCAGGCCAACAGCAATGCGAACAGCGCGCAGCGCTGGCAAAAGCAGGCGCAGGAGCTTGAAAGGGAATTGGAACAGGTCAAGGCGGAGCTGGAAAGCCTGAAAGGGGAATAGCCATGTACGAAACACTGACGTTCCGGGCGAAAGAAGCGGATCAGGAAATAAAGTCAGACGCGGGGAAATGGAGGATCACCCTAGTGCCGCCGCAGATCATCTTTGACATTGCCGAGGTACGGGAATACGGGGTGAAAAAATACAAGGACCCGGAAAACTGGAAACGGGTGGAAAAGGCGCGGTATGTCAACGCGTTGTTCCGGCACCTGTTTGTGTGGCTTACAAGCCCATATTCCAGCGACCGGGAAAGCGGGATCAGCCATTTAAAGCACGCGGCCTGCAATATGGCTTTCTTGTGCGAGCTGCAAGCCCGTGAAGAAAAGGAGCTGGAACGCTTGGAAGAGGAGATCACGGCATGACGGGGGAAGAACGGATAAAAATCCGTAAGGGGCAGATCATGCTGTGCCGGGTGTTGATTCAAAAGGCGCTGGCGATGAAAGACCAACGGATCGCTTGGAGAGAACAGGAAGCCATGCGATACGAAGCGATGATCGAAGGCTGGGAAAGGGAGATCGAAGAACTTGAAAAACAAAACGGACAATCCTAGGAAGTTTATCAACCGTGTGATTGGTACGGCGAGCGGGAAAGACCGGAGCAAAGCCGGGAGGAGGAAAAAGAGGAAATGAGGGAATGGATCGCATGATTCGTAAGCTGATTGCCGTTCCCATTGGCTTTATCGGGATCGGGGTCATCGTTCTGGGCGTTTTGATCGAGGGGCTGGCAGAAATGATTTTGAGCGCGGGGGAGGGATAAAAGTGCCAAATTATGGGGCTGAGATCATCTGCCCATTTTTTATTGCATTATATGATACAAAAAATTCTTACCGAATCGTCTGCGAGGGGCTTTGCCCGGAGGCGAGCACCGCAATAGGATTTCGTCAAAAACAGGCGATGAATGAATGGCGGCACCGATATTGCCTGACGTTTCATTATAAAACCTGCCCTTACGCCAAGGCGCTGGCCAAGCAATATGAACAGGAGGAAAAGAAATGAAAACGATGGAAGAAAAATGCTCTGCCGCGGCCTTGCGCATCAAGGAACTGAGCAAGAAGCTAAAAGCAGCGGAACACTTGCTGGAGATAAAACAGCAGCAGCTTGTAAAAGAACAGGCCCGCTTAGCGGCAAACTTACAATTCACTGCCTATTTTATCTGTAAGGCAGGAAAAACCCAGATCCCTTATGACGAGCTAAAAAGCGCGGCCGCGGACAGGGTGCGGATGCGCTATGACCCGGACAAGCGGGTGATTACTGCGCAATACCTGGAAGATAAGGATAAAAAAGACTGAAAAGGGCGATTTTGAACCCCCGACCCTGTAAGATATAGGGAGAGGTGATCATTTGGCAGATTGGGCAAAAATCAAAACAGAATATATCACCACCGTTTCCAGCTACCGGAAGCTGGCCAAGAAGCACGCGGTTTCCCTAAAGGCTTTGGCAATGCGGGCAAAGGACGAGGAATGGACCAAGCTGAGAAGGGATTTTCAGGACAAAACCACTACAAAAATAGTACAAGAAACATCAGATATTTTAGCCGAGGGCCAGGCCGGGCGCTTAAAACGGATTTTACAGATTGGGGACGAGGTGCTTGTCTGCTTGCAAAAGGCGGTGGGTGAGCTTTCAAACGAGGAAAAAATTGATACCTATCGTGCCCGCCAGATCGTGCAGTCATTAAAGGATTTAAAAGAGATACAAACGGCTGATGAAAAGGCTGACAAGCCTCAGGCCGGCGGTGTGGTGATCCTTTCCCAGGTGCTTTCTGAACAGGAAGGGGAATCGATGTGAAACAGGTGATATGGTCGCCGCAGCCACAGCAGGCGCGTTTTATGGAGCGTCCGGAATACGAGTGTTTATACGGCGGCGCGGCCGGCGGCGGAAAATCGGATGCGCTGATTGCGGAGGCTCTGCGGCAGGTGGAAATTCCGCATTATAAGGGGTTGATTTTGCGGAAAACCTTTCCGCAGCTATCGGAATTGATCGACAAAAGCTTATCCCTTTATCCCAAGGCATATCCGGGGGCGAAATACAACAGCACTGCCCACACATGGACCTTTCCTTCCGGGGCGAAGATCATATTTGGCAGCTTAAACCATACCCAGGACAAAATCAACTACCAGGGAAAAGCATATGATTTTATTGGCTTTGACGAATTGACTCATTTTACCTTAGAAGAATACATGTACCTATATTCCAGAAACCGCCCGAACGGCCCGGGAACGCGGGTGTATATCCGGGCGACCACCAACCCCGGCGGGATAGGGCACGGCTGGGTAAAGGAACGGTTTATTACCCCGGCGCCGCCTATGACCACGATCCAAACGGAGGTAGAGGTAGCGCGCCCAGACGGCAGCCGGGCGTTGATGAAGCGGAGCCGGGTATTTGTGCCCGCCACAGTGTTTGACAATAAAAAGCTGCTGGAAAACGACCCGAACTATCTGGCAAACCTTGCCATGATGCCGGAGGCGGAAAAAAACGCCCTGCTTTACGGAAGCTGGGACAGCTTTGACGGGCAGGTGTTTACCGAATGGAAAAACGACCCGGCGCATTATGACGACCAGCGGTTTACCCATGTGATCCGCCCGTTTTCCATCCCAAAGGATTGGAAGATTTACCGGGGGTTTGACTTTGGGTATGCAAAGCCCTTTTCGGTGGGCTGGTACGCGGTAGACCACGAGGGAAGAATTTACCGGATCAAGGAATTTTACGGCTGTACGGGAACCCCTAATGTAGGGGTGCGGTATGAGCCGGCTAAAATTGCTGGGGAAATCAAACAGGCGGAGCAGGACGACCCTATGCTTCGGGGGAGAAAGATCATTGGGATTGCGGACCCGTCCATTTTTGACGAGAGCCGGGGGGAATCGGTGGCGAGAATGATGGAACGGCAGGGCGTATACTGGGAGCCGGGGGACAACACCCGCATTGCCGGGAAGATGCAATACCATTACCGGCTGGCCTTTGACAAGGAGGGAATCCCCATGTTTTACACCTTTTCCACCTGCAAGCACTTTATCCGCACGATCCCGGTGCTTGTTTATGATCAACGGCATGTGGAGGACGTCGATTCCTCGCAGGAGGATCACATTTACGACGAGTGCCGGTATGTTTTTATGGAACACCCAATTTCCCCGCGGCAGAACGAGCCGCCCGTACAGGAGCTTTTTGACCCGTTGGAGCTGCACCAAACGGGCCGGCGGGACCCATATACATTTTACCGGTTATGACAGGAGGAGCACAGATGGCAAAATCTACAACAAAGCGGCAGCCAAAACAGTTGCCTGAACAGACAGCGGAAGCTGCTGCGGCTTATGAAACCCCAGAGGCCGCGCCCTTGCAGGAGGAGCAGGCAGCCCAGCCCTTACAAATGGGGCAGGAGCCCCAGCAGGCCCTTGTTCAAGGCATGGGGGCAGAAGCGGCGCCCCAGCCGGAACTGGTGAGCCTGATGGCGCAGGGGCGGAACATGCCCGACGAGCTGCTGGCGCAAAAGGCTGCTTTAGATATGCAGAGTGTGCCTACCGGTAAGGAGGGCGTGATCGGCAAAGAACAGGTGCGCGAAGCCGCGCAGATTTTAGAAAAATACAAACAGGGAAAACGCAACCTGGAGACCAGAATCATTGATAATGAGCAGTGGTTTAAGATGCGTCACTGGGAGCAGATCCGCAATAAGGGAAAGCCCCAAAACCCAAACGACCCTCAGCCCACCTCTGCGTGGCTGTTTAACTCGATTGCCAATAAGCACGCCGACGCCATGGATAATTTTCCGGAGCCGAACGTACTGCCCAGAGAGGAATCGGACAAGCCGGACGCGGACATGCTAAGTAAAATTCTGCCGGTGGTATTAGAGCACAATGATTTTGAGCAGACCTATTCCGACGCGTGGTGGTACAAGCTGAAAACCGGCACCGGGGTATACGGTGTATTTTGGAACCCAAAGCTGGAAAACGGGTTAGGGGACATTGATATTAAAGAACTGGATCTATTGAACCTGTTTTGGGAGCCGGGAATTACGGATATTCAAAAATCCCGCCACTTTTTTACGGTGGAGCTGGTGGACAATGACCTGCTGATGGAGCAATATCCCTTTTTAAAAGGGAAGCTTTCTTCCCCTGCGATCGACGTAGCGGAATATATCAGTGATGATTCGATTGACACCTCCCAAAAATCGGCGGTGGTGGACTGGTATTACAAAGTACAGCGCGAGGGCAGAACAGTGCTGCACTACTGCAAATACTGCGGCGACGAGGTGCTTTACGCTTCGGAAAACGACCCGTCCTATGCCGAACGGGGCTTCTACGACCACGCCAAATATCCGGTGATTTTTGACACCATGTTTGTAGAGGCGGGCACCCCGGCGGGGTTTGGCTACATTGACATCATGAAAGACGCGCAGATGTACATTGACAAATTAGATCAAATTACCATGCGCAACGTATTTTTAATGAGCAAGCCCCGCTTTTTTATCCGGGACAACGGCACTGTCAACGAGGAGGAATTTGCAGACTGGTCCAAGGATTTTGTACACTGCACGTCCGGGCTGGGGGAGGATTCGATTCGGCAGATTGTGGTTTCCCCGCTGACAGACCTTTGCGTAACCGTGAAAAACATGAAGGTGGATGAGCTTAAAGAAACCTCTGGCAACCGGGACTTTTCGCAGGGGAGCACCACCTCTGGGGTGACGGCGGCCTCGGCCATTGCCGCTTTGCAGGAAGCGGGCAGCAAATTATCCCGCGATATGATCAAATCCAGTTACCGCGCGTTTAAGCAGATTGGGTATTTGTGCATTGAGCTGATCCGCCAGTTTTACGACGAACCGCGCAGCTTCCGGATCATCGGGCCGCAGGGGCAAAACGAATATGTGCACTATGACAATACCAGAATCCGTCCGCAAAACCAGGGGACTGCCTTTGGGGTGGATTTGGGATACCGACGGCCTGTTTTTGACATTGAAATTACCGCGCAGAAAGCTTCGCCGTTTAGCAAAATCGCGCAGAACGAGCTTTCCAAAGAACTATACGGCATGGGATTTTTTAACCCGCAGCTTGTTGACCAGGCTTTGATTGCCATTGATATGATGGATTTTGACGGGAAAGAGATGGTGCTGCAAAAAATCTCTCAGAACGGCACGCTGTACCAGCAGGTGCAAAAATTGCAGGAACAGATGCAGAAAATGGCGATACTGGTAGACAACGCCTATGGGTCGAGCGTATTTGATAACCTGACGGGCGCTATTGGACAAAAACAGCAGCAGGCAAAGGACGCAAAGCGCGGCAAGGCAGACAATACGGTGATTGAAACGGACGCGCTGGGCAAAGCGGTGAAAACCTCTAAAAACAATACGGCTTCCACAGCAAAGGACAGGGCGCAGGATACCTCGAACCCGAAATAAGGGGTTGACGTCAAGATGACAAGGGTGACTTTTTTGAAAAGCGGCCGGGAGATCACGCTAACCGCCGCAGGACATGCCGGCTACCGGGACGGGGAGGACATTGTTTGCAGCGCGGTTTCTATTTTGGGGTTTACCCTGATGAACCGGCTGGAGCGTTTTGGCATGGGGGACAGGCTGGACGTCTTTTATGAGCCGGGGCGGTTAGAGGTGACCGCCCGCCCGGAGGAAACAGACCGGGAACGGATAGAGGGTGTATTTGAAACGATTTTGACCGGGTATGATTTGCTGGCCCAAAGCTATCCGGCGCATGTGACCTTGGAAAGGAGAGAGGCGAATGACGGTAAAGGAAGCGATTGACGCGATAGACCTGTTAAAGCCGAACCAATTTGACGAGCAGATGAAAACAGCCTGGATAAGCCAGGCAGAAGCCTTGGTGCAAAACGAGGTGCTGTCTTACCACAAGGAGGAAGAGCTTGTCCCCGCCATTTATCACTATCCGCAGGACGCGGGAACAGTTTTACTGGTTCCGGAGCCGTATTCCGACCTATATGTGAAGTATTTGGCGGCGCAGATTGACTTTGCCAACGCGGAGTTTGGCCGTTACAATAACGATATGATGCTGTTTAACACGCTGTATGCGGCGTTTCAGAACGATTACCGCCAAAAGCACCTGCCAAAGCAGGGGCATTCGTTAAACCACATTGGCGGGTAGGGGGGACAGGGTTTGATTTTACCGCAGCTTTCAGAGGCGTCCGCCGGGAAAAGCACGATGGTGGACTTTAAGGGCTATAACCACAAGCTGTTTATTGCAGACGGGGAATTTTACGAGATGCAGAACATGACGGCCGACTATTACCCGGTATTGTCGCCCCGCGCTCCCCGCGGCACCAAGCTTCATTTAGAAAAACCAAACGGGATTTTTGCAAAAGAAAAGCTGATTTGGGTGGACGGCAACAAGTTTTATTTTGGCGGGGAATATCAATTTGACGTGGAGGACAGCAAAAAAAGCTTTGTTTCCATGGGCGCTTATGTGATCATTCTGCCGGATAAGCTTTACTACAACACCGCCGACGGCACCCACGGGACGCTGGAAAACCGCTTTGAAGCCACGGGGGAGGTCCGTGTTTCACAGGTAAAGGCAGAATCCGGCATTGGCGCGGATTCCACCTATATAAAGATTGAAGCCGAAGGGATTGGCGCGGGATTTTCCCAGTATGACGGGGTGGAGATTTCGGGCTGTACCCAAGAGGATTTAAACAAAACCGCCATTTTACAGGAAGTGGAAGAAAATGCCCTGACTATTGTGGGGATCGTTGCAGAGGACTTTACCCAAACCGGGGGACTAATCGTTCACCGGAAGCTGCCGCCGATGGATTTTGTGACAGAAAGTGAAAACCGGCTGTGGGCGTGCTCCAGCGAAAAGCATGAGATTTACGCCAGCAAGCTGGGCGACCCGAAAAACTGGTACTGTTACGAGGGGATCTCTACCGACAGCTATGCCGTTACCGTGGGCAGCGACGGGGATTTTACCGGCGCGTGTACCTATTTAGGAAATATTTTGTTTTTTAAAGAGGATACCGTTCACAAAATTTACGGTTCACAGCCCTCAAACTTTCAAGTGATGTCCTCCTCGATCAGAGGGGTCGCCAAAGGTTCGGAAAAAAGCCTTGCAATCGTCAACGAAACCCTTTACTACCAATCGCGCAACGGAATTGTAGCCTATGCGGGCAGCGCGCCGACCAAGATTTCGGAAGCGTTGGGAGAGGAGGCTTACCATTCTGTTCATGCCGGCGCGATAGGAAACAAATACTATGCTTCGATGTGCCGCGGGGAAAACGAGTGGCACCTATTTGTATGGGACGAGGGAAAAGGCATGTGGCACCGGGAGGACAACACCCACGCGCTGGGATTTGCCGCGCTTTCGGGCGAGCTTTATTACTTGGACGCGGACACAAGCTGCCTGAAAACCGTGGTGGGAAACGACCCGGAAGAGGTTTTTTGGCTGGCGCAGTTTGGGGAATGGAACGATTCCTCCTTTGATAAAAAATATATTTCCAAAATTCAGGTAAACGCCCAGCTTTCAGAGCACGCCACACTGGAAATTGCCTTAAAGACCGATTCCGCGCCGTTATGGGAAACGGTTTACCGGGTAACCAGCAGCGAAAAACGCACCTATACCATTCCGATCCTGCCGCGCCGGTGCGAACGGTTTCAGTGCCGGCTTTCCGGGAAAGGGATGTGCAAGATTTTTTCGATTGCCAAAACAGTGGAATTTGGGAGTGAACGCTAATGGCGAATTTTGGATTCAATTTACAGCTTCCGGACATCAGTGAGGACGACCTGCAAAACAGGCAGGCGATTTTAGCGATTAAAAACCAGCTTTACGCGCTTCAGGAGCAGTTGCGGTACACCTTTGGGAATTTGAATTTTGCGGATAATTTTGGGTCGACAGTATCGCTGGGCGGGAAGAACAATTCCGCCGGGGTGCTGGAGATCAAAAACGAGCGCGGAAACGTAATGGTGCTGCTGAACAAACAGGGGATCACCATGTCCAACGGGACGGATATTTTTGGGGCGGCAGGGCTTTTGTCCAGCTTTCAGTACACCTCGGGAAATTGGCAGAATTTGGGGTATACCTACCAGCCCAGCAACGGGTATACGGTACGCAGGCCGCTGACCTTTATGGTGGAGATCCCGGAAAATTTTCAGGTGAAAAGCGCGAAGATCACCCTGTACCATGCGCTGCGGGAGATGACCGTTTATTACACCAATCCCAGCGACCCAACAGGGGCGCCCAAGCGGGAAACCTTTTTTGGTTACGCCCGCAATGTGAAATTATACCGCGCGACAGGCTTTTGGAGCTACCGGGAAAAGATCACCTACAACTCGGATTCTACCGGGAAACCTGCCGAGCCTGCGGCCGAGGAGGTGGCGGGCGCGTTTGGAGAAGACGGATATACGCCGCCGACGCCAGACCCAGACGATGTACAGACCCTACAGGTAGACCGGGCGACAAGCGGGGATATTTCTGCTGTGTTAAAGCCGGGGATCAACCATTTGATCCTGCAAACTGGGAACAAAGATCCGCTTGCAGAGGGAGCCGGCGGAGATTTAGACGGATTTGAGGTGCGGGAGGAAACGCAGACGGGGACTGTTATTGCAGTGCTGGACATTACCGGGTATATGAAATAAGACGACCATGCGCCGGAGGGGAGAACCCTTCCGGTGCTTTTTCATGGTGAAGAGGGCGAAAAAAGAGTTTTGATTTGTTACGCTAACCTTAACAGGAATTTCAGTGAGGAAGATTCGTGTGAAAAATACCGTTTCACACCCCATTTTTGTGCCTTTTAGGCAAAAAGCAAAGCGGCAATCGGCTTCGCCGACCGGCACAAATTCCGAAGAAAGGAAGGATTGATTTTTATGGCAAAATTGAAATATGACAAAACAGAAGAAACCTTATCCGCGCAAAAGGATTTTGAAGCGGCCAAAGACCGATTAGATGAAATAGAAGCGCAAAAACCGGGGGATTATAAACCGTCTCAGGAAGTAAACGACGCCAAGCAAAACGCGCAATCGGCCGCGGATAAATTGCAGCAGATTGAAAACCAAAAACCAGGCGCTTATGAAAGCCAGTATTCCAACCAGATTGACGAGCTTTTAAACAGTATTTTAAATCGGGAAGATTTTACCTATGACATCAACGCCGACCCGCTATACAACCAATACCGGGAACAGTATGTGCGGGAAGGGAACAACGCCATGCGCGACACCATGGGGCAGGCAGCCGGTCTTACCGGCGGGTATGGGTCTTCTTATTCCGGGATTGCGGGGAGCCAGGCATACGACAGCTACCTGCAAAAATTAAACGACAAGGTGCCGGAGCTATACCAGCTAGCCTATCAAAAATACCGCGATGAGGGCGACGATCTTTACAACCAGTTGGGCGTTGTCCAAGGGTTGGAGCAGGACGCTTACGGAAGATACCGGGACACAGTATCCGACTGGCAGGGAGACCGGGATTATTATGCCGGGCGGTATGACGCTGCATTAAACCAATCGAACTATCTATCGGAACAGGATTACCAGCGTTACCAGAACATTATGAACCAGTATAATACCGACCGCGAATACTATGCCGGACGGGTGGACGCTGCCGGGAACCGCTATGATACCCGTTCTGAATTAGACCACGCATATGCACAGCTTGCACAGAATATGAGCCAGTTTAACCAGCAAATGGCGCTGGAAAACAAGAAATTAGAAGAAACTATCCGGGCTAATAAGGCACAGGAGGCATTGTCCCGCGCACGTTTAAGCAGAAGCAGCAGCAGCGGCAGCAGCGTCAGCAGTTCCGTGAATCAGGCGCTGAAAAACGCGGCAAATGTTGTAGCGGCGGGGAGCTTGGGAACTTCAGCCAAAAACGCGGCGAAAGCAGCCTCGAACTTGGCGACAAAGGCCTATGTCAATCAGGCAAAGGAACGAGTGGTTTTGGGGTCTAAGAACCAGGCTTACAACTATATCAAGGGGTTAAACGTTTCGGCAAGCGTAAAACGTGAGATCGCCTTACAGGCTGGGTTAGGCCCAGTCAGCTTTTAAATCCAGGGGGAATAGAGATGGCAAAGAAAAATAAACAAATTGCACGGCTTTCTGGCAGGAGCTTTTTAAACGGAGGCCTGACGCCGCCAAAATTATACCGGGAAGATATTGACGAATTGATTAGACAGCAGGAACGGGAAAAAAAGAAAAAGCAGGCGGTTGGGCTGATCCCGCAGTTTATTCCAAACGACAGGATCGTCACTGATTTAAAAACAGCGGATCTGACTGATGAGGAGTACAATCAGGCGGTACAGATGGCGCAAAAACGCAATCAAATGATGAGTGTGCAGTCTCCGATTCCAAAGGATTTAGACGAATTTGAGAAGTGGTATCAAGATACGTCTGGGATTGATTTGAAGACAACCACGGAAGACGAACAATTGGATATTTATGCGGATCGACACCGTAAGAAAAACGGGGTCGATGTAGATAATATGACCTATGCAGAGGTCTTGAGCGACTACGAGGGATTAAATGATGAAATTTCGGAACTGGAGAAACAAATCTCTCAGCGGCAGACCATAAAAGATCATCCAGTAAATGGTTATGGAAAAACTGCCGAAAAATTTTACGCTAAAAACAGCGAACAACTGGACTTGATACAAAAACGTAAACAAGAATTAGAGCAAAAGAAAGAATTTTACGACGAGATATTGAATGATAAGGACTTTCATAAAAAAGCCTTAGAAACAGATGATGACGGAAAATGGGCAAAAGATAATGTGCCGAATTTTAGTGCCTTAGAATATTTTAATAGTCTATTGGATATTCAGAAAGACCCTACCAAAAGTGAGGAAGAAAAAAATTCTGCGGCAATGAAGCAGATCGTTTGGGGGGTTCTGGCTTCTCCCAAGGTTGCTTTGGGGGAAGACGTTTTGATGTATGCCTTTGTTTCACCGGAAGAGCGAGAAATATATAATTCTATTCACAGCCATTACGGAAAGGAAGAGGCAGAACGATATTTTTCAACGATAAAAGATGATGTGCTGCAGCGGGAAGCCGATTTTATGGTCGATCAGATGATGGAATCGGACAATGGCTGGACAAATAATCCGGTATTTCGGTCGCTGTTTTCCTTTAAATCAAGACATGAGGGCGGATTAAAAGGTTTTCTTCAGGACATTCGCCTTTTATCTGGAGATACAGAGCCAGTAGAAAAATCTGCTTATGAATATGCTTACGATGAAATGCGCCCGCAGCTTACGGGAGTAGAGGGGTTTGCCAACGATCTGGTTGGCGGTCTTGGAAATAATTTGCCGGCTTCTTCAGCGAGTTTAGCCACCTTTCTAGTTACCGGCGGAAACCTTGACGCCGCACAGGCAGTGGGAAGCAGCGTTACTGCTATTCAAGTATTTGGGGAATCATTTAGACAGGCAAAGCAGGAAGAAAAAGCAGACGAAGAGGCTTATTTATATGCCACCTTGGAGGCATTAAAAGAAGCCGGGTTAGAATATGCGATTGGGGGAGATTTGTTCTTTTCCAGCGGTGGGACGTCAAAAGCGCTGAAAAACACAAAAATCGGCTCAAAGGTGATGGAGGCGCTTAAAAATGGGAGTGAAGCCCTTATTAAGAATCCAGTCGCTAGAAGAACGGCGAAAAATGGGCTGGATCTGTTGGTACATGCAGGTGATGAATTTGTAGAAGAAGCAACACAGGAAGCGACAGAACCACTGGTTCGGAATATTGCATTTGGGGAAGAGAATGAGTTTGAGCTTTGGAATGACCAAATTGCATATGCCGGATTGCTGGGCGCCGGGACTTCGGCTGTTCATAACACCGCATACCGTGCCGTAGAAAACAGTTCTATCAAATCCGCGGGGAAACAGATCAAATCTTCCGGGCAGGTACAGGAAGCGGTTCAGGCCGGTTTCAAAGCGGCAGAGGGCGGCAAAGCATGGGAATTGGCGCAGGATATTTCCAAAAAGCAGGCCGCAGGAAAAACACCGTCTGACTATGAGGTGGGGCTGCTTGGCAGCTACCTGCAAGAGGAAAGGACCCAAAAGCAGGCCGCGCCGGAACAGGAAATGGAACTGGAGCCGTCTGAAAATACCGGCGGGGAAATCACCTTAAATCCGGATACCTATGCCCAAACCCAAACGCGGCTGACCGAAATGGGCGTGGACAAACAAGCCGCCGCAGTACAGGCCAAGGCGATTGAACGGCTGAAATTAGGGGATACGTCAGCGATTCATACCATTCTGGAAAGCCCGGAAGCAAAACAGCTGTTAGCCAGGGACACCGGCGTTGTGTTTGGAACCACGCCCGAACAGGGCAGACGGGCAGCCGGGGAAATTGCGGCCCGTGCACAGTCACAGGCAGGCAGGATCCGGCAGGAAATACAGCCTGAACAAGCCGCTTCAACCGTAAGGCAAAACGATCAACAGCAGACAGATACTTCTGCAATGCAGCCAATGGATCATATGACCGAGCGGGAAACGGCGACGGCCATTTTGCCGGCTGAAAGCCCTGCTTTGCAGCCTCAAACAGCGAGCGCTCAACAGGGCTTTGTTCCGGATCCTGTTATGGAGAGCGGACAGTCCGCGCCCCTGAAAACTGTTTCGGAAGTACGCAAGCCGCAGGCTGTTTGGGCGGATTCCGGGGAACCGGTACAGGTGACGGGGATCCAAAGCGCGCAAAACGGGGAATTATATGTTAGGGCGGACAGCGATTCGGGCAGTACCGTTGTACGGGCAAGCGATTTAAGCTACCAAAGCCCGGAGGTGGAGCTTATTTACCAGACAGCCGCCCAGCTTGGCACCAGCGGTGCCAAGGCGTTTGTTTACGGCTACCAGCCGGGAAGCAGCTTTGACAGCTATTACAAAGGATTTATGCGGGCTTATCATGCAGGGACGGCCAACACGCCGTTTGAACAGATTGGCAGCGCCTATACTGCCATACTGCCAAAAGAGACCGCCAGACGGGCCTATTACGCCGGGCAAAACGACCAGACAGAAAGATTTACAAACGCCGGGGAACGTAGTACAATAAAGACAAAACAGGTAAAAGACGTTACTTACACCTATCAGGCTGTGCCAGAGGGGCGGCGGAGCGAAAACGCCGGCACGATTGTGCGGGAGCTGGAGCTGCTGGGTCTTGGCGGGGAAGCGATTGAACCGGGGTTACAGGTGCGGCAGAACGGGAAAATGCGCACTTCACAGGGGGATGCTTCAACGCTAAAGGACGGGCATGTGGTGGTTCGCAACGACACAGACGCCAACCCGAAAAACGCGGCGGCCCATGAGGCGTTTCACGCATGGCGAAACCTGAAACTGCCGGAGGCAAACGCGTATTTTGACGCTGTAACTGACGGGAATATTGATTTTTCCAGCGAAAAATTTCAGGATTTTCTCGCGGAATTTAAAGAAGTCTATTTTACACTAGAAACAGCGGATTTTGAAGTAATAGAAAGCGAAAGATTTCGAGAAGAAATATCCGCTTTTGTCAGCGGGGCTTTGTATGAAAACACCCCTACGGAAATACAGCGCTATGCCCCTATGTTTTATGACTGGGAAATGGTAGAAACCGCGTGGCAAAAAATGATAGAAGCCGGAAAAAGGAGGAAACAAGATGACAGACGAAGAATGGCGTCAGAAGTTACGCAAGCAGATGGAAGCACACAGTGGGAAGAAAATAGAGGACGTTCAACTGACGCCGGAAGAGGAAGCCAAACGGAAAGCCCAATGGCAGGAAACGGTAAAATTGTTGCAGAAAAAACAGGAAGAACGCCGGAGGCTGAAAGAGGAAGACCCAGAAGCATACCGCAAGTTGAAAGAGAAGGAAGACCAGGAAATGAGGGAATATCTGGACAGCGTTCCCTTTTGGGATTAGAAAGTTCTGAAGCGGAAGGGGGCGCCGGAAAAGGGAGGAAACAAGATGGACAAGGACTGGGACGGGATTATGGATCTCAAGGTTTTGAATTGGGAGGAGAAGATTCAGAGAACCCCGGAAGAAGAGGCCCAATGGCAGGAAACGGTGAAATTGTTGCAGAAGGAACAGGAAGAACGCCGGAGGCTGAAAGCGGAAGACCCAGAAGCATACCGCAAGTTGAAAGAGAAGGAAGACCAGGAAATGAGGGAATATACGGACAGCGTTCCCTTTTGGGATTAGAAAGTTCTGAAGCGGAAGGGGGCGCCGGAAAAGGACAACAAGGACAAACCACAGGATTAGCCCAGAACGAAGCGGCTAAAAAGCTAAAAGGTTCGCAGCGGGCTTATCTGCATGTGCTTGGAAAATTATCCAACAGCAGGATCGTATTGGACGACACCATTCAGGGCGGCAGGGCTAACGGATACTATGATCTGGACACAGGAGAAATCCATATCGCGCTGGACGCGGTTGATTCTGCGTATGATTTTGTTGCAAAGCACGAGCTTACCCACCAGCTGCAACAGCTTTCCCCGGAACATTACCGGCAGTACTTTGATCATGTTGTATCCTATTTGAACCAAGCGGAACCGGACGCTTTTGACAAACTGGTGCAAAAGCAACTAGACGGTTACCGGGAAATGGGAAAGAAGATCACCCGCCAGCAGGCCATGGACGAGGTTGTGGCGGACGCTTCCGACGCGTTTTTGCGGGATTCGGCTGCGATCCGGGATTTGGTAAGCCAAAACCGTACCCTTGGGCAGAAAGTTTTAGACGCGATCCGTTCCATGATCCGGAAGATCGACCAGTATTTGCGCACACACAAAACGTTACATACCGACGCGGCCCGGCTTTTAAGCCGCAACAAAAAAGCGTTAGAAGAAGCACAGCGGCTTTGGACAAACGCTTTGTTAAGTGCACAAAAAAATACCGCACAGCAGAAAAGCAGTACGGGTGGCGATGTGCGGTTTAGTATCAGGTATACTACGGATAATACGCCTGTCGTAGTAGTGGAAGACAATATTTTAGACAGTATTCCAAAATCAAAATGGGTACAAACAGTTAAAGATACTATTTCGAACAAATTTTCCACAGGTATCCCGATAAGCGGCAGATTGATTAAGGTTAATAGTATTTCTCGGAGTGAATTTACTAATTCAAAATATAGCAAATATCTTAAAAGCAGTGACGGCACTATTTATCAAGATAAATTCAGATCAGCAAATAATCTTGACGATATTATTCTCGCTTCAACAAACTACATAAACGAAGATTTGAAACATAGTCGAAATGACAAATTTACGGAATTTGCGCGCGGGGATGTATTGATTCGGGTAGGAAGTACAGATTATTCTGCAAAAGTAATAGTTGGATTTACCTCCGGAAAACAAATGGTTTTATATGATATTATTAACTTTGTACCAACTTCTTTAGACATAAAAAATAAGGATAACTCAATAGACTTTGGAAAAAACCGCAATCTAAGAAATGAGTTATCCTTGGATACCAATATACCACAAGAGGACACTGGTGTCAATGATAGTATATCCAAAAATGATAAAAATGTGCGGTTTAGTATCAAGCGTGACGCTGACGGAAGCCGTTACGTTCAAGTTGATGAAGATATTTTAGAAGGTGTTCCCCAAAAAGATTGGACCAAAACTATAAAAACGGTGATGAGCCGACGCTTTTCTAATGGCATTCCTATCAGTGGGCGATTGATTAAAGTAAATAAAATAAGCAAAAATGAATTTACCAATTCTAAAAACACACAGTATTATCGTAAAAATAAGCCAGATGTGTATCAGGATAAGTTGACTGCGGCTGGAAGCCTAGATGAAATTGTTTTGGCTTCAACCGACTATATCAATGAAGACTTAATGCATTCCAGAAAAGATAATTTTAAGCAGTTTGCCCGTGGTAATGTGACAATTCGTGTAGGCAGAAACAAATATGATGCGAAAGTAATTGTTGGCTTTACTTCTGGTAATCAGATGGTGCTATATGATATTGTTGATTTTAAACGAAAAAAAATAGATGCACTGCAAAATACCGTCCAATCACAAAATAAAGTGAAGAACAGTAGCGCCAGTACATCTATTACCACCAATATACCACAAGAGGATACTGGTGTCAATGATAGTATATCCAAAAATGATAAAAATGTGCGGTTTAGTTTAAAAGGCTCTCAGGGGAACCAATACGATTACTCAAAATCATTTGCAGAACAAATTGACGATTATAAGGCGGGGAAAATACCAAAAGGAGATACGCTGGTTGTCGGTTCTACTTCTGATGTGTTCCAAAAGATTGGGTTGAATCCTCTTCCAATGACATATTCTATTGGTCACTTAAAAGATGTGTTGAAAGGAAATAAACCGGATCATAATTTTGGCGAAACAGTTTTAAAACAGCTACCAAATGCAATTAAGAATCCTGTAGCGGTAATCGCTTCTCAAACGCAAAAAAACACAAGCCTTGTCGCGTTGCTTCCGATTCAATACAAAGGCAAAACCATGATAGCTCCCGCATATATTGATGGATTTGGATTTCAAAACGGAATACAGATTGATAGCAATGCAATTACAAGTGTTCACACAAGGGGCAATGCGGTAACAAAGCTGTTAAACGATGCGATTCAAGAGGAAAGAAACGGAAAGACTGCTGTTTATTATTACAATAAAAAAATAGCCGATCCGCTTCTTCACGTCGCCGGGCTACAATTGCCCGGAGGCTTGATACCTCACGGTGGCTATATTCATAGTATACGCGAAAAAGGCTCGCCTGTCAATAACAGGTTAGAGAACGTTACATATTCCCAGCAGTTTAAACGGTGGTTCGGCGATTGGGAAAAACATCCCAATACGGCAAGTAAGGTTGTGAATAAAGACTCAACACCAAGAGTAATGTATCAAGACCTACGTGTTGAAAACAGTGTTAAGAAAAAAGACGGATCAGGATTACGCGCTTTAGGAAAAGGAAATTATTTTACCTCCCAACAGCTTGATGGTTCGGGCGTGATTAAAGCATACCTTGATATTAAAAATCCTTTTGTATATCAACAAGGGGTGTTGGATTTAAAAGCGCAGTTTGCAAATACGTCTCAAATTGACACAACGCACATGAATCATAGTGAATTGCAGCAGGCAATGAAAGATGCAGGGTATGATGGGGTTATCCAGTATACAAGTCATGAAAATATGATTGCAGTTGCGTTCGATTCTACCCAAATCAAATCCGCAACCGACAATATCGGAACATTTGATGGAAACAATCCCGATATTCGCTTCTCCCTGAAAAACGTATCCAAGCTTGATTACGAAACGTTGGTTTCCAAACCGGATATGCTGGTAACAACATTGACCGGGAAAGTACCATTGCGTGATGATGAACGCATTGACAGAACAGAAATTATCAATCAGGGATTGCAGAGTCTGAAAGGTAAAGATAATGGGAAGAATGTGGCTGGTCGGCATTATGTTTATGTAGATGATATTGATGAATATGTGTCGGTAAATAGAAAGGCGATTGAACATGGCTTGTCCCGTAAGGCTGACGCCACTGCAAAAGTAACTCTTCAATTAGGAGATATTTTACAACATGCAATTTATATGAATGAGTTAAATCCCAGAAATGAAAATGTGCTTTCTTCTTATGTATTATTAGGAGTAGCCAATGACAAAGAGGGATTTGTATATCCGGTGCGTTTTGTAGTAAATCAATTTTCTGATTCAGGGTCGGAAATTAGCCAAGTAGAAGTATTGAATGCACTTTATTCTGCAAAGGCAAAAAAAATGAAGCCTGTCGCAAATGCGAGCGCAACAATTGGTAACGATACCAACGTTCCTTCAGACTTCACTATAAGTATAGCAGAACTATTAGACATGGTCAAGGACACTTATCCGGATATTCTGCCTCAATCTGTATTGGATCATTATGGAATAGGACGTCCAAAAGGCGGGCTTTCCAATTCCGTAAAGTTCTCCCTGAAAAACGTATCCAAGCTTGAATCCGAAAATTTGATTGAACGATATACTCAAACAGAGTACAATGATTACGGCTGGGTGGCGGTAAATGAAGTATTGACTCCGTCGGAACTGCGAAAACTAAATACGCAGTTTGCGGATATGCTGCATGGAGAAAAATTTTCGAAGAACAGG
>JAGZOP010000039.1 GCA_018383195.1 Clostridiaceae bacterium
CTGATTTTCAGTTTTTCCACATACCGGGCATTTCTTCCATGCCTCTATTGTCATCTTTTTCATAACTCTATTTTATCACTATATCTTTCATTTGGACACTCCCCAGTGTACAGCCCTATATGATACCGGAATTTGTGCAGAATATAGTGATCAACTGCTCACACTCTCTACTTGTAGCTACCATATAAAAAACGGACAGTTTGTAGTTTTGGCGAAAAAGATGAAATAAATTGTCTAACCGACTGAACCGCCCCCCATTTTGTTATCAGTAGGGGAGACTCACAGACATTGAAATGGTTGAATAATAATGCTATAATATATCTTTTATAGCATATTATCTCCGATTATGTATCGCGCGTTTGACTTTGATAATAATATGATATCAATTACACATAATTTACAAGCGAGAAATCTTTTTTTGCCGAAGATCAGACAAAGTCTTCAACGAGTCGCAGAACATTCGCGATGTCTCCGGAACTTGAAAATATTTTGTTAACTCTCAAAAATAGTGAAAGTTACTATAGAAATTTCTTCGGAAATGTGTATAATAAGAATGGTTACACTTATTTGAGCCAGCATTGTGTGAATCGAATATATTTAATAGGTTCAACACGGTTCAGCAAAACCGAAAAAATGCGAAATAAATCACCTGGAAACATCTTGAAAAGCAAACGATAGGAGATTGTGAAAAAATACCGAAATCAATACTTTTCGAGACATTCGCCATCAAAAATGCGTGTAAAAGTTATATAAAACAGAATATTTTGAATAACAATACACAAAAATTATTTTTTGGTCGGTGACGCAGTATTCTAGTCAGTGCATACGATCCCGAAAGCGGGCCTAAAAATCCGTTAAAGGGCACATCGATGAAGTCTCTGGTGCTTGCTTCTTACGCCCAGTCTGGGGTGGGTGCTGGGGGTTAAGGCTTTAGGGCGCGTTTCAATGGCATGAAATACCGACCCTACTGCCGTGGAGACCCGTTATTGTCGGACACCTATAGCATCCCATAGGGATTGATGGATGTCCAACGGTGCGGGGTGAAACCTGCAATGCGGTATGGCGGAAGTTGTGCATTCTTGCACAATAACTAAAGTGCTGTGTGCAGAGTAGCCTGCCTTGAGTGGCTATGGCGAATGGAGTACCTGCTTCCACATGCACGGCCATGTGTGTGGAAGAATCGATCCTGAAACCATATCTGCAAAAGAGGCTAAGGGTCGTGTTGGCTGTTGTGGAAATCACCTAGGCTGTCGTAATGGGCAGACGTGGGATTGCAGTACGGACTAAGTGGCAATTCGGTCCCGGATATGGTAACATACCGGCTTAGCTTTTAAACGGAAACGGCCAGAGCGGCGACGCATGGTAAGCTTTGGGGAAATCCAACCGAACCTCAAGCCGTAAGATTTACCTCGTCTGTTGTCACCTTCTTTTGTATTTAGACTGGCTCGAAGCTATACGGTTTCGAGCCTTGTTTACATTTTATATCTTCATTGATCAGAGGGAGCAATACTATTGGAAACAAACGATAAACCCCGAAAAAAAAACAAATCCTCCGGTGCATTTGGAAAAATAAATTGGAAATGGGTTTCAACAATCACTGTACTCAGTTTTTGCATTTCCGTATCAATGTCGTATATTTCTTCAGAAGCGTTGGAGAATGTCGGCAATATCTTGGCGTTTGTAATTTTGCTGCTCTTTATCGCAATCGGCATTGTGTTTGATATTATTGGTATGGCTGCAACTTCAGCAACCGAAAAAGAATTTCATTCCATGGCAGCAAAAAAAGTTTCCGGTGCAAAGGAAGCGGTATGGCTTTCGCGGAACGCCAGCAAAGTTTCTAGCATTTGCAACGATGTGGTCGGTGATATTTCCGGCATTATTTCAGGCGCAACGGGCGCGATTATTATTGCCCGGCTGACAACCGGAATGGCATTTTTTCCATCGCTCATCATTTCATTGACCATTACAGGAATCATCGCCGCCCTCACAATCGGCGGCAAAGCAATCGGCAAAGGATTCGGTATTGGATATAGTGTTAAGATTGTTTTTGCAGTTGGGCGCTTGCTTTCTTTGCTTCCGATTCATTTTGATAAAAAATAAATTGTTTTCCGAGCTTTGACAGAATGGTGTCTAATTCGGTTGAATAAGGAGATAGTATGAAACGATATGGAATTTTAGACCGCGTAAATTCATCAAATGATTTACGTGATCTCTCCTATGCTTCACTGGACGAGCTCAGCGGTTCGCTGCGTGAATTTATCATAGATCATGTTTCCGAAACCGGTGGTCATTTGGCTTCTAATCTTGGTATCGTCGAACTTGCTGTCGCATTAGAACGAGAATTTGATTCAGCAAAAGATCGAATCATTTATGATGTCGGTCATCAATGCTATGTACATAAAATTCTAACCGGACGTAAAGCGGATTTTGATCATCTTCGTCAATTCCATGGAATATCCGGTTTTCTCCGCCCAGCGGAGAGCATTACCGACCCTTGCATCAGCGGTCATGCATCAAATTCAGTTTCTATTGCACTTGGCATGGCACATGCACGCACAATCCGTGGACATAAATACCATGTAGTTGCTGTGATTGGCGATGGTGCACTGAGCGGCGGTATGGCTTATGAAGCACTAAATAGTGCCGGTGACAGTGGGGAACCGTTAATTGTAGTACTGAACGATAACAACATGTCAATTGACCAGAATGTCGGTGCGCTCAGCCGGCATTTAGCGAAATTGCGCATTAGCCCACGTTATATGCGGGCAAAAACTCGTGCAAAACAAATTTTTGGGGCAATCCCTGGTGGAAAAAATATAATTCGAGGAATTTCCAGCATCAACAGTGCCGTAAAGTCTGTGCTTCTTCCGAGCTCTCTGTTTGAGGAGATGGGATTTGTCTACCTAGGTCCGGTCGATGGACATGATATCAAAGCTGTTTGCGAAATTTTGCAGCTTGCCAAACGGATGAAGCGTCCGACATTGGTTCATGTGATCACAAAAAAGGGGAAAGGATACCAGTTCGCTGAAGAACATCCGGATGCTTTCCATGGTGTATCGAAATTCAATCCTTTCACCGGTCAAGGGTATAGCAAGAGCGGCACCACATTCTCCTCAGTTTTTGGACAAACCCTTTGTGAATTAGCAGCAAAAGATGGTCGAATCTGTGCTGTAACTGCTGCCATGCCTTCCGGCACCGGATTATCGGATTTTTCCACACAATTCCCAACTCGGTTTTTTGATGTCGGAATCGCAGAGGAGCATGCGGTTGCTATGTCTGCCGGCATGGCAAAACAGGGCTTAAAACCCGTCTGTGCAATATATTCTACTTTTTTGCAGCGCGGTTATGACCAACTAATTCATGACGTTGCTATTGAAGGCAATATCAATGCGGTATTTGCAATTGACCGTGCTGGCATCGTCGGCGCAGACGGGGCAACGCATAATGGCGTGTTCGATATTGCATATTTGAGGTCAATTCCTGGACTGACAATCTTATGTCCCTCCAATTTTGCAGAACTGAAGTCTATGCTGACACGTGCACTTTATCATGAATCCGGCGCGGTTGCAATTCGCTATCCGCGGGGCGGACAGGGTAACTTCACAGCTGATACTACGGCAAATTGGGCTTCCTGTATCTATAAAACTTCACCCAAACATGAATTCGCATCTGTAACAATTGTATCGTACGGAATTATGATTAATGAAGCGCTTCTTGCCGCCGATCTGCTTTCTGATTTGGGAATTCACGTGCAAGTTTGGAAAATAAATGAAATTAGCGAGACATATCGGTTTTTATCCGATGAAATGCGGCATTCTTTGGGAAATACCGTGTATGTGTTGGAGGATGCCGTATGTAATGGCTGCTTAGGGGAATGCTTGGCGTCATCTCTTCAGGATGAGCATATCATCGTTCGGCTTCTGAATACCGGAAACCGTTTTTTGCCGCATGGCAGTGTTTCCGAAATTTATAAGTATTGTGGGATTGACGGGCAGAGTGTCGCACAAAAAATTTATGAACAAACAGCGGCAGATCAGAAAGTTTAGAATAGGGGACTTGTTTTATGGCAAAAAAACGATTAGATGTATTGTTGTTTGAAAAGGGGCTTGTCCCCTCTCGTGAACGCGCCAAAACATCAATCATGGAAGGCATTGTATATGTCAATGGTCAAAAAGCGGATAAAGCCGGAGAAACTGTTGCAGAGGATGCGCAAATTGAAGTTCGCTCTACCGGAAAAAGTTTTGTTTCCCGCGGAGGGAAAAAAATCGAAAAGGCACTCGGACATTTTCGAATTGATCCATCCGGACTTGTCTGCATGGACATCGGTGCTTCGACCGGCGGGTTTACCGATTGCCTTCTTCAAAGAGGAGCCGTAAAAGTTTATTCCGTTGATGTGGGGTATGGTCAGCTTGCTTGGAGTTTGCGTCAAGATCCGCGTGTTAAATGCATGGAGCGTACCAATATCCGTTATGTAACTGCGGATATGTTGGAAGAAACACCTTCTCTTGCTGTAATCGATGTATCTTTCATTTCGTTAAAACTCGTTTTACCAGTTGTCGCTGATTTGCTTTCACAAGATGGTCGTGTTGCTTGCCTGATTAAACCGCAATTTGAAGCAGGGAAAGGAAAGGTCGGCAAAAAAGGGGTTGTGCGTGATCCTGCAATTCATCATGAGGTTCTGGAGAACTTTATTCATAACGCTCATGATGCAGGATTCCATGTTCTTGACATTACCTTTTCTCCTATCAAGGGACCGGAAGGTAATATCGAATACCTCGGATATCTCAGCAAAACAATTCCTGAAGGCGAATATGATATTGCTTCTGTAATTAAACAATCCCACGAAGAATTAGATAAAAAGGACGAAAAATGAAAAACATTTTTATTTGCCCTAATATGAGGAAGAACGGAATCACAACCGCAGTCAAGGAAACCTGTCAGGTGCTCCATGATTGTGGTGCTCATATCATGATGCCGCCGCAAGCCCAATCCATTGGCACTGACAATCCCGATATCCGTTACCTTAATCTTGATGAAGCAATCACACAATCCGATTTTATTATATCGCTTGGCGGTGACGGCACTATTTTACGTGTTGCGCGTCAAGCCGCAATCCATAGCATTCCGCTTCTCGGAATAAATGTTGGACATGTCGGCTTTATGACCGAACTGGAACGTGAAGAAATCGAATTGATTCGAGAGGTATTCGAAGGACATTATACAATAGACAACCGCATGATGTTGGAGCTATCCATTTTGAGAAATGGACATTCTGTCTATACACAGACTGCATTAAACGATGTCACCGTCACAAAACAGAATCCGTTTCATGTGATTCGATTGGATATCAGCGCAGACAGCGTACCGGTTACAGGATTTCGTGGGGATGGGGTCATTATCGCCACTCCCACCGGAACTACGGCATATTCTCTGGCAGCTGGAGGACCGATTATCGAACCCTCTGCTGAAAATATTGCAGTCACTCCGATCTGTCCGCACGCAATGCAGGCGCAATCCTTCGTATTCTCTCCTGAACGTGAGATTGCAGTTACGGCCTCTGGTTTAGACGGCAGCGCGGTATGTGTTTCTGCGGATGGTGATGGAGGAATTGAAGTAAGACCCGACGATGTCGTTGTGGTGCGCCGATCAAAATTGGATACGCAGCTCATCCGTATTAAAGGGAAAAGTTTTTATCATATTCTTAGGAAAAAACTATCTGACGGAGGGAAAATTCATGAAGTTCCAACGGCAGGCTAAAATACTGGATTTAATCGATCAATTTGAAATTGAAACGCAGGAAGAACTTTCTGAATATTTGCGTGACCTTGGTTATACTACGACTCAGGCTACGGTATCTCGTGATATCAAGGAACTGCGTCTCATCAAAATTTTATCATCCACCACTGGGAAGTATCGCTATGCAGTTGCAACTTCCGAGGTGGAGAACAGTTTTACCAATCGTCTGCGCAATATTTTCAAAGAGTGTGTTACGGAAATCAGTTCTGCACAAAATATGGTTGTCATTAAAACACTTCCCGGACTTGGTCAGGCAGCAGCAATGGCAATTGATGCTATGCGCGATAAGCGTGTCGTAGGCACGCTTGGCGGAGATGACACTGTTTTTATCGTGATGCGCGATGAAGATGTTGCAAGCCAATTTTGTATCGAAGCCCAGAAAACACTTCTATGACCTAATCCCAGAGGAGGGAATTGAATGCTTAGTCTGCTCCACATAGAAAATATCGCTGTCATCGAACGGGCAGACATTGAATTTGATACGGGACTCACGATTTTAACTGGTGAAACCGGTGCAGGTAAATCCATTATCATTGATTCAATCGGCGCAATTATGGGGCAGCGTACCAGCAAAGACTTGATTCGAGCCGGCGCTTCAAAGGGATTTGTCAGCGCGGTTTTCAATGATATATCAAAAGAGCTATCATGCTGGCTGCATGATAATCAGCTCGATGGCGAAGATGCTGATACTGTCCATATACAGCGTCAGATTTCCGTAGACGGAAAATCCATCTGCCGTGTAAATACCCGACCCGTTTCGGCATCGGTACTCAAACAAATTAGTCCATATCTGATCAACATTCATGGTCAGCATGATGGACAAAGATTGATGGATGATGCCTGCCATATTGATTTTTTGGACTGTTTTGCAGGACTTCAAAGTGAATTGCAGGAATATACCCCGCTATATCACCAGCTTTTAGCCTTGAAGCGTCAGATCACCGAGTTGGACCGAAGTGAGCAGGAACGTCTACAGCGGCTTGATATGCTCAGCTTCCACGTCGATGAAATTGATCGCGCTGAACTTATAGCAGGGGAAGAAGAAGATCTGGAAAGGCGCAAAATGTTTTTTGATAATATTGGTCGCCTTGCCAGTTCGCTGCATGAAGCATATTGTGCTTTGGATGGTGATGCGGATACCGATACAATGGGTGCTTATGATCTCTTGTGCTTAGCCGCAAATGCGCTAACCAGCCTTAGCGACGTATCCGATGACTTGCGCAGCCTTTCTGAACGTGCGGAGGAATTAAAATATCTCGCATTGGATTTGCGAGATTCTGTTGCCCAACAGCAAATGCAAACTGATTTTTCTCCTCAGGAACGCGCTGCTGTCGAGGAACGACTGGATCTGATTTACCGTTTAAAGCAAAAATACGGCTCTACCATTGCAGAAATCTTATCCTATGCAGAAAAGGCGCGTAGCGAACTGGAAACTTTGCAGACAGCCGATGAGCGGCGCGAAAAATTGCTCAGCGAGTATAAAGCATTGCGTACCAAAGCAAGGGAAAGTGCAGGTAGACTGTCCAATTTACGAAAAAAAGCCGCGTTACAATTGGAAAAGCATATCATTTCCGAATTATCTGACCTTGATATGACCAAAGTCCGGCTTTCTATTCGCGTCGAAACCGGAAATAAGCTTGGCGTCAAAGGATTTGATACCGTTTCGTTTTTGATTTCAGTAAATCCCGGTGAGGCACTTCGCCCGCTTTCTAAAGTCGCTTCGGGCGGTGAGCTTTCCCGGGTAATGCTTGCAATGAAAAATGTATTGACAGCACAGGAACCTGTCGGTACACTTATTTTTGATGAAATCGATACGGGTGTATCCGGTCGAGCTGCACAGAAGATTGCTCATAAGCTTGCTGAAATTGGTCAGAAAAAGCAGACACTCTGCGTTACCCATTTACCACAAATCGCCGCAATGGGTGCGCATCACATGTTAATTACCAAGTCTGTTCGAGGGGAGCGTACTTTTACCGCAGTGCGTCCTGTGACCGGAATGTCTCGTATCGAGGAAGTTGCACGCATGATCTCAGGAGACCAAATTACAGAAGCCTCTCTTGCCAATGCCTCTGAATTGCTACGCAGCGCCGGAATGAAAAAGTAAATGATATGATTGTGATTCATGAAAATTTTAAAGAGCGTGCTCCCTGAGTCGCCATTCCAATATTACAAAATCAAGTATCAAAGGGGTTTAAAATATGACTGTTTTTGAAGAACTAAAAGCCCGTGGCTTAATTGCCCAGGTCACAAATGAAGAAGAAATCAGTAAAATGATTAATAACGGAGAAGCTACTTTCTATATTGGCTTCGACCCGACTGCTGACAGCTTGCATGTCGGTCATTTTATGGCATTATGTCTGATGAAGCGCTTGCAGATGGCGGGAAATAAACCCATTGCACTGGTAGGCGGCGGCACAGGCTATATTGGCGACCCTTCGGGTCGCACGGATATGCGTTCCATGATGACACCGGAAACCATTCAGCACAACTGCGATTGCTTCAAAAAACAAATGGAGCGCTTCATCGAATTCGGAGAAGGAAAGGCGCAGATGGTCAACAACGCCGACTGGCTGCTTGACCTGAATTATGTTGATTTGCTGCGCGAAGTTGGCGCATGCTTCTCGGTCAACAACATGCTGCGTGCGGAGTGCTATAAGCAGCGTATGGAGAAGGGACTCAGCTTCTTAGAGTTTAATTACATGATTATGCAGTCCTACGACTTCTACTACCTGTTCCAGCACTATGGCTGCAATATGCAGTTTGGCGGCAATGACCAATGGAGTAACATGCTCGGCGGCACGGAGCTGATTCGTCGTAAACTAGGCAAGGATGCCCACGCAATGACCATTACGCTGCTGCTGAATAACGAAGGAAAAAAGATGGGAAAAACTGCATCCGGTGCAGTATGGCTCGATCCAGAGAAAACCTCTCCCTATGACTTTTTCCAGTATTGGCGTAATGTTGATGATGCGGATGTCTTGAAATGTCTGCGCATGCTGACGTTCCTGCCGCTTGAGCAGATTGATGAAATGGATCATTGGGAGGGCGCGCAACTCAATAAAGCCAAGGAAATCCTTGCTTATGAATTAACTCAGCTTGTGCATGGCACAGCGGAGGCAGATAAGGCGCTGGCTGCTGCCAAGGCGCTCTTTGAAGGCGGTGCTTTGGATGAAAACATGCCAACAACGACTTTGTCCGCAGAGGACTTTTCAAATGGGCAGATTGGCGTTCTGTCTCTTCTCGTAAAGTGCGGTCTGGCTGCCTCCAATGGCGAAGCCCGTAAGTTGGTACAGGGTGGCGGCGTCTCCTTAAACGGCGAAAAAGTTGCAGATTCAAAGTTGATGCTGACTGAACAAGATTTTGCATCCGATTGCGTCATTAAAAAAGGAAAGAAAACCTACCACAAGGTACAAATGAACTAATGCTACGATAAGCGCGCCGTACCGCACGAACTTTGTGCGTATGCGGCGCGCATTTTTTATCCGACAGAATGTTTATTCCTTAAAGTACAAATTTTTTCTAATCGAACGCGTACATTTGGATAAAATAATACTTTCAAAAATGAAAAAAATTTGTTATAACTACTGATATGGAGTTAATTATGAATCATACATTACAGGAAATCACTGCACTTCGCGCAGAATTGCAGTATCACAACAAAAAATATTACGATGAAGATGCTCCCGAAATTTCTGACTATGAATATGACCAGCTGCAACGAAAACTTCGTTCTTTAGAAGCACAGCATCCTGAGTTCGCGGATAAAAATTCTCCGACTCAGCGCATCGGAGGTCATGCAAGCGAAAAGTTTTCAAAAGTTACGCATCCATATCCGTTGGAAAGTTTGCAGGATGTATTTTCATTTGATGAACTCTCGGAATTCTATGCACGTGTGGAGGATGCTGTCAGCACGGCAGAATATGCTGTTGAACTAAAAATCGATGGACTTTCTGTTGCGCTGGAGTATGTCGATGGCATATTTGCACGCGGTGCAACACGAGGAGACGGGCAGGTTGGTGAAGATGTCACCGAAAATTTAATGACTATTACCGATATTCCCAAAACATTAGAAAATGCCCCTCGGCATTTGATTGTGCGTGGTGAAGTTTATATGTCAAAGCAGGTATTTCAAGCGCTAAATGCAGAGCTTGAATTGCAGGAGAAGCCACTGCTTGCAAATCCACGCAATGCAGCGGCAGGATCTTTACGTCAAAAAGATAGTAAAATCACCGCTCAGCGTCACCTGTCGATCTTCTGCTTTAATATTCAAAATGAAGATGAACTGCCATTTCACAGTCATACAGAATCTCTTGATTATCTGAAATCTTTAGGTTTTCCAGTTAGCCCTTACTATTCTGTCTTTACCCGCCCATCAGATATTCAAAAAGAAATTGAGAGAATGGGGGATATTCGCGGGGAGTTGGATTTCGATATTGATGGCGCCGTTGTCAAAGTCAATTCGTTTGAGCAGCGGCACATTTTGGGATCTACCGCAAAATTCCCACGTTGGGCAGCTGCATATAAATATCCGCCAGAAGTGAAAGAAACCCGGCTAGAAAATATTACAATTACCGTTGGACGTACCGGAGTGCTGACACCCAATGCGGTATTGGCACCTGTTCGTTTGGCAGGAACCAACGTATCCCGTGCAACTCTTCACAATCGCGATTTCATCCGTGATCTGGATGTCCGTATTGGCGATACCGTTTTGGTGCGCAAGGCGGGCGAGATTATTCCGGAAATTATCGGTGTTGTGAAAGACAAACGTCCGGTTGATGCAACACCATATGAAATGCCGGAAGTTTGTCCGGTTTGCGGCGCTCCTGTGTATAAAGATCCTGATGAATCCGCAATTCGTTGTACGGGTGCAGAATGTCCCGCGCAGCTTTTGCGCAATTTAATGCATTTTGCATCACGTGATGCAATGGATATTGATGGATGCGGCGAGTCGGTATTGCAGTCCCTTGTCGATGCCGGTTTAGTGCGTTCGGCAGCAGATCTCTATTATCTGACGGAAGATGATATTTTAACGTTGGACCGCAAGAAGGAAAAATCAGCGAAAAACCTAATTCATAGTATCGAAATCTCCAAAAAACGAGATCTATCTAGACTGCTTTTTGCGTTTGGAATTCGCCATGTCGGACAAAAAAACGGTAAAATCTTATCTAATTATTTTGGTTCTCTGGATGCTCTGCTCGAAGCCTCTGTAGAAGAAATGACTAGCATCCGGGATATTGGCGCTACAACAGCGGAATCTATTGCCGCATGGCGCGCACAGGATCAATCTCATCATCTTATCGAACGACTTCGAAACGCAGGCGTCAACTTTATTGGTGAAAAAACAGCAAAATCGGATCTCCTTGAGGGGAAAATAATTGTAGCAACCGGTTCACTGACGCTATATACCCGCAAGGAAATCAATGACTTAATCGAATCGCTTGGCGGGAAGGCATCAGGTTCAGTATCCAAGAAAACAAGCTATGTTGTTGCCGGGGAAAATGCCGGCAGTAAGTTAACAAAAGCACAGGAACTCGGCATTCCAGTGCTCACCGAAGCGGAATTTAAATCCATGATTGAGGATTTGAATATTGAAAACCTAGAGGAGGAATCCCTATGACAATTGAAACAAAAGAAATTGAGCACATTGCTTCTCTGGCACATCTTGATGTTAACGGTGCAGGCTTTGAGCGCTTGGCACAGGATATGCAGGAAATCGTTGCAATGGTGAATCAGCTGCAGCAGCTTGATTTAGATTTGACTGCTGATACCCTAGATATCAACCATAAGAATGCATTTCGAGAAGATATCGCCGTGCTGGAATATACTCCTGATCAACTAATTGCACCAAACGCACCTGACTTTCGTGCAGGTGGAGTAGTTGTTCCGCGTGTCGTGGAATGAAAGTGAGATGATGAATATGGAACTTTATAAGAAAACTGCATCCGAACTGTCCGGGCTTCTTCAGAAAAAGGAAATTAGTTCTGTCGAACTTACAAAAGATATCCTTGCACGTACAGAATCTGTTGAAAAAAAAGTTCAGGGATATATTACACTAACTGCAGAAGATGCCCTGAAATCGGCTGCAATTGTAGATAGCAAACGCGCTGCAGGTGAAAATTTGGGCGCACTAGCCGGAATTCCTGTTGCGATCAAAGATAATATCTGCACCAAAGGAACATTGACGACCTGCGCGTCTAAGATGCTTTTTAACTTTATACCGCCTTATCATGCGACGGTGATAGAAAAGCTCCTCGCACAAAATGTTATTTTAACTGGAAAAACCAATATGGATGAATTTGCGATGGGATCTTCCTGTGAAAGCTCTGCAATGCATCCAACCTATAATCCGCATGATCTAAATTGCGTTCCAGGCGGTTCCTCCGGAGGTTCTGCGGCTGTTGTTGCGGCCGGCGAAGTCCCGCTTTCTCTTGGTTCGGATACAGGGGGTTCTATCCGCCAACCCGCAGCATTCTGCGGTGTTGTTGGCCTAAAGCCAACCTATGGCGCCGTTTCCCGTTATGGTTTAGTCGCCTTCGCTTCTTCGCTTGATCAAATCGGTCCCTTCGGACGCACGGTAGAAGATACTGCCATGCTGTTTGATGCCATTACCGGTCATGATCCGCACCATGATTCTACTTCAATCAAAACTTCGTTTGAAGGGCAAACGCATGCAAATCTAAATTCGGATATGCGCGGGATTAAAATCGGTTTGCCGAAAGAATATTTTGGAGAAGGAATCTCTGCAGAAGTACGGAAACATGTTCTTGCAGCCGCAGATATGTATCGTGCGATGGGAGCTGAAATTTTGGAAATTTCGCTTCCGCTTTCTGAATATGCACTCCCTGTTTATTACATTCTCTCATCCGCAGAAGCTTCTTCCAACTTAGCTCGATTCGACGGCGTGAAATACGGCTATCGCTCTCCGAATTTCGATCGACATGATTTGACTAGTCTCTACGTAAAATCGCGATCTGAAGGGTTTGGACAGGAAGTTCAGCGTCGTATCATGTTGGGAACCTATGTGCTTTCTTCCGGATTTTATGATGCATATTATAGAAAAGCACGTGCAGCACAGCAGATGATTAAGTCCGAATTTGCATCTGCTTTTGAACGGTGCGATTTGATTCTGACACCTGTTGCACCGACCGCCGCATACAAGATCAATTCTAAAACCACGAATCCTACCGAAATGTATGCAGGCGATATCTGCACTGTTTCCGTGAATATTGCAGGTCTCCCGGGACTAGTGCAGCCTTGCGGTTTGGATGAAAATAAAATGCCCATCGGGATGCAGCTGATCGGTCCACATTTTGGTGAACAGCGTCTGCTCAATGCCGGATTTGCATTTGAAAAGGCCTCCGGTTTAAAAAATATGATTGCGGCATTGTAAGGAGGAAACTATGCGATACGAAGCTGTTATTGGTCTTGAGGTACACGCAGAACTGTCTACTAAAAGTAAAATCTATTGTTCCTGTCCGGCAAAGTTCGGCGCTGAAATCAATGCGCACACCTGTCCGGTTTGTACCGGCATGCCCGGTGCGCTGCCTGTCCTAAATAAGCAGGTCGTGCATTACGCTGCAAAAATGGGACTTGCTACTGGGTGTACGATTAACCGGCTATGTCAATCTGCACGTAAAAACTACTTTTATCCTGATTTGCCGAAAGCATATCAGATTTCCCAATCCGATCATCCGATTTGCTCAAATGGCGAGGTGTTCTTCTATGTAGATGGCGAAAAACGGTCCTGCCGTCTGGAACGCATCCATTTTGAAGAAGATGCCGGAAAGTTACTTCACGATGGCATTGATGGCACGGTCGTTGATTTCAACCGCTGCGGTGTGCCGCTTATCGAAATTGTTACGCGTCCGGATCTCCGATCTTCTGCCGAGGCAAAAGAGTTCTTAGAAACCATTAAAACCACCTTGTCTTATCTCAACATCTGCGACTGTAAAATGGAGGAGGGCTCCATCCGCTGCGATGTCAATGTATCCATCCGTCCAGAGGGGGCTGCCGAATTTGGCACTCGTGTGGAAATGAAAAATATCAACACTTTTTCTGGTGCTGTCCGCGCAATTGATTATGAAATTGCAAGGCAAATCCGGCTGGTCGAAAGCGGAGGCGCGGTACAGCAGGAGACGCGTCGCTGGGATGATATCAAAGTAAAAAGTACCGTCATGCGCACAAAAGAAAATGCGCAAGATTATCGCTACTTTCCTGATCCGGATTTGCTCACTGTCGAAATAGATGATGCATGGATGGAAGAAATTAAAAGTGAAATCCCTGAACTGCCAATTGCACGTTATGAACGTTATCTAAAAGACTATGGAATGTCTGAAATCGATGCCCGTCAATTATCTGATTCTTTTGAAAAAGGGAATTTGCTTGATGATGCAGTCGCTTCTGGAAAGATTCAACCCAAAAAGGCTGTTAACTGGATTCTTTCGGATATTTCCAAATATTTAAATGACAAGGCGATTGAACTGCATGATACACGCTTGACCGCCGATAAATTGGTCGACTTAATCTGCTTAATCGATTCCAGCACCATTTCCGGTGCAGCGGGAAAAAAAGTCCTGATTGATTTGTTTGAAAAAGATGAAACTGCCGAACAAATTGTAGAACGATTGGGTCTGAAGCAGGTATCTGATGAAACTGCGCTGCTTACAATTGTACAAGAAGTGATTGCGAAAAACACAAAAGCTGTTGCTGACTTCAAAGCAGGTAAAAATGTGACCGGTTTTTTGGTCGGTCAGTGTATGAAAGCTTCAAAAGGACAGGCAAATCCGCAAATTCTAAACAAGTTTATCGCGCAAGAACTTGCAAAACTATAAAAATGCAAAAGACCGTTTGGCATGCAACTGCCCATCGGTCTTTTGCACTATCTATATAAAAATCCTTGCAACGGTGTACAAAGGGAACATAATAAAAAACTTAATAATGGACTGCCAATCTTACACAAAGTACCGCCCAAACGAGACTACGGGCGGTATTTTTGTATCATGGCGGAGAAAGGAGGAACTTCCCACGGGGGCTTGACTGAAAAGTTGAGCCCCTTTTTTCATGCCAAAAAACAGGAGGTAAATGCTTATGGCAGATGATAAAACCACAAAAACGCCGGAACAGCCGGTAACGGATAGCGGGCTGGGCAAGGAAACGCCTCCCGCTCCCCCAAAAGAGCCGGAGAAGGTTTCCGTTTCCCCGGGGCCGGAAAAAAAGACGGAACCGGAGGTAAAGAACCCGCAGGTTTCCGTCTATAACTTCGCTGAAATTATGAAGGAAAAGAAGGTCGAGGAACGGGCGGCAGCTCCCAGCGGGGAAAAGCCTGCCCCGGCAAAAACGGAAAAACCGGAAAAGCAGCCGGAGGCTCCGAAGAAAGCGGAGGAAAAACCCAAAGAGCCGGAACAGCCGAAGCGCCGGGGCCGTCCCCCGAAAGCAGATAAGGACAAGGCCGCAGCCCCGAAGCCCAAAGCTCCTGCACAGAAACCGGAAAATGCGGTCAAAAAGGAACCGGAGAAAAAAACGGCTCCAACGGTACAGGCCGCTCCCGCTCCGAAGGAACCCGAAAAACCGAAGGATGCACCACGCCGGGGCAAGGAACAGATCGTCTATATCAAGCTGAACGAGCTTCACGCCTTCAAGAACCATCCCTTTGAGGTTCGGGATGATGAAGAAATGCGGGCTATGGTGTCCAGCGTCAAGGACAAGGGCGTGACCCAGCCCGCTATCGTCCGTCCTCGTGAGGATGGCGGCTATGAGATCGTGTCCGGCCACCGCCGCCAGAAAGCCAGCGAGCTTGCCGGATATGCGGATATGCCCTGTATCGTCCGAAACCTGACGGATGATGAAGCCATCACCCAGATGGTCGAGGACAATCTGAACCAGCGTGAAGAAATCCTCCCCAGTGAGCGGGCCAAAGCCTTGAAAATGCAGCTTGAAGCTATCAAGCACCAGGGCTCCCGCACTTCGGGTCAGATTGACCCGAAGGACGCTGGCAAACGCTCCAACGAGATCGTGGCCGAGCGCAATAAGATGGCGGTCAAGCAGGTGCAGCGGTATATCCGTCTCAATGAGCTGGTTCCCGACCTGATGAAGTTGATGGATGAAAAAAAGCTGGGCTTTACTACGGCGGTGGAGCTTTCCTATGTCAGCAAAAAGAACCAGAACTATATCGCCGTTGCCATTGACAGCCAGCAGTCCTCTCCTTCGCAGGCGCAGGCAAAGCGTATGCGTGAGCTGGACGAAAAGAAGCTGCTCAACGGGGATGTGATCGACGGCATTATGATGGAGGACAAAAAGGAGGTAGACAAAGTGATTTTGACAGGTGCGGAACTGAGCAAGTATTTCGGCAAGGAAACTACGCCGAGGGAAATGAAGGATCAGATCATCAAGCTGCTGGACGACTGGAAGGGTCAGCAGAAGGAACACGAAAAGCCGGAGAAGAAAACCGAACAGGAAAAGTAAGCCCAAACTTCGGGTCAGCATGGCCCGAGGATTGCGGGGCTCTGCCCCGCGCCCCGAAGCTCTGGAGATATAAATTATTCCCCGTCGCCAGTTATTCCGTAGCATAGCCGGGAAAATCAGTCAAGGGCAGCGCCGCCGTAGGCGGTGCCCTTGACGGATTTCTCCCGGTTATGCTTTTTCCCGGTCAAGCGACGGGGATATAAATTCTCCAGAGCCGTTCCCCTTCCCGGGGGGAAGGGGCGGAGGGGTTGGGCAAACTCTTGCTTTTCCCTAAACCAAAACAGAAATGGAGGCTCAACCAATGAAACGATCTTTAGCATACCTGACCGCCGCATGGAGCGGCGAGCCGGATGTTGATATGGAGCTGGCGGCCCACTACTGCCGTCTTGCTTATGAGGCGGGCTTTTCCCCGATCTGCCCGCTCTTGTATCTGCCGCTGTTTTTGAATGACAGCGTTCCCGAGGAACACAAGGCCGGGATTGATATGCGCCGGGATATGCTGCGGCGCTCCCACACCCTGATCGTCTGCGGCAGCGCTGTGGACGAGGATGTAAAAAACGATATTGCGGTTGCCGGGCGGCTGGGCATTGCGGCGACCACACTGGAAGGGGTGCTTGCCGTGAAGGGACACGGCACCCCGGGCCATGCCGGACATTAAGCTGGGAAGCCTTTTTGACGGGATCGGCGTGTTCCCTCTGGCCGCCTCCCGGTGCGGTATCCGTCCGGTATGGGCCAGCGAGATTGAAAAAGCTCCCATCTCCATAACCAAAAGGCACTTTCCCGACATGGTACATTTGGGGGATATTACGAAGGTGGACGGCGGGAAAATCCCACCTGTCCATATAATTACCTTCGGTTCCCCCTGTCAGAACCTTTCTCTGATCGGCAACCGCTCCGGCCTTGCTGGGGCAAAATCAAGCCTGTTCTATCAGGCGTTTCGTATCATACAGGAAATGAGGGATGCTACTGATAACCTATATCCAGCTATCGCTGTTTGGGAAAACGTCATGGGAGCGTTTTCTACAAATGACCGGATGGACTTTAGAGCCGTCCTATCCGCCTTCTCGGACACCGAAGTTCCAATGCCTCCTTCGGGAAGATGGGGAAACGCCGGAATGGTGCGAGGGGGAACGCCTGATGTGTGCTGGCGGCTCATGGACGCCCAGTATTGGGCAGGCACCCGAAGGCTGGCACGAAGGCAGCGGATTTTCGTCGTGGCGGATTTTGGAGGCAGACGTGCCGCAGACATACTATTTAAGCCCCGTCCAATGCTCCCACTTCCTCCGCCTTGCGGAGAGGGCGGGCGGGCCGCCGCCGAAGGAGATCGAACAGCTTCTTTTGAAACAGGGCGGCAGATACCAGTCATCCACCCCTTTCAGTGCTTCCGTATGCGGGGAGCGGCAAAAAGGCAGGAAGAAACGGCCTTCCGAAACAGCTTCGGATTACCAACTGACCCTTTTCCCACTCTTTTAGCCAGTGACGTGACGCCCTTCGCCTTCTGGTATGAAGGCGACCCGACGGGCGGCTGTATCCGTTTTCTGACGGAAACAGAAAGTGAACGGCTGATGGGGCTGCCGGAGGGCTGGACAAAGTATGGGGTGGACGGCGTGGAGATCCGGCCTCTGCAACGCTACAAGGCGCTGGGAAATGCGATTGCCCTCCCTTGTGCCGATTACATTATGGCCGGGATCTATGAGGTGCTGGCTGACCGGGCTGGAAAGGAGGAATAAGCCCATGTTTGAAGCCTATATAACCAATACAGCCCTATACCCCTTAATGGGGATCGAGGTAGGGACAACGGTACATTTCCCCATGACGACACAGGAGTTGCAGGCCGCCCTTGCCAAAATCGGGATAGACGGGAAACGGTACAGCGAAGTGTTCTTTACCAGCTTTGACAGTGATGTGCTGGGGCTCTACGATCATCTCTACGAATGTGAGAACATCGACGAGCTGAACGAGCTGGGCCACGCCCTGCTGGAAGTACGGGATAAGGGCGGACTGGAAACCTTTGAAGCCGCTCTTGTCTTAGGAAACCACACAAGGAGCGTGAAGGATTTGATAAACCTGACGCAGAACCTTGACCTTTACCGCTTTTACCCGGATATTTCCGATGATGAAGGGCTGGGCCGTCTTTACGCCGACGAGCTTGGGACTATCGACATACCGGAGCACATTCAGAACTATTTCGATTATGAAGCCTACGGGCGGGATGTGCGTATCAACGAGGGCGGCGTATTCGCTCCCGGTGGATATGTGTCGGCAGTCCCGGAGGGCTTCAAGGAGTATTACCACGGGCCACAGGACATTCCGCCTGAACACCGGATATTTGCCTATCCTGAAAAGGCCGAGCCTGTCCATTCCATTCTCGCTGCACTCAAACGGTTTCAAGAAGCCCCGCCCGCTCCGAAAAAGGACAAGGCGGGGCCTTCCCATGAAGAACGGTAAGACTTCGGGCCAGCATGGCCCGAAGCATGAAGGAGGTGCATACCATCAACTATTACCCTATCAATGAAGGAGCCGCCCGCCGGGCAAAAGAAATGAACAGCTTTTCCGACTACAAGGAAGGGAGCGCAACGGCGGAATACCGGGCAATGGTGGACAAGGCCGCCGCCATAGCGGAAAAGCAGAAATCCCGGGTGGACCCCATGTACCATGAGAAGATCGACCATCTGTTAGACACCTATGCCCGAAAGCTGGCCGAAAACATGAACCAGGGCTTTGCCATTGACGCAAGGGTTCCCTCTGTGATGATCGCCGGACCTGCCAATTTCCCGGTGGGAAAGAAGGAAAAACAGAACCGGGCCCGGGACAGCAACATGGAGGAATGGCGGTATATTCAAGGGCTGCTGGATAAGATACGCAGTACCGGCATGGGCGGGATCAGCGCCGATGACCCGGCAGCGATTGAAAAGCTCCAGAAGAAGCTGGACGGGCTGGAACGCTCCCAGCTCATTATGAAGGAGGTCAACGCCTATTACCGCAAGCATGGCAAACTGGATGGCTGTGCGCTGCTGTCGCCGGACCAGATCGAAAAGCTGAAAGCAAGCATGGCGTCAAGCTGGCGGAGCGACCCGAGGCCCTTTGAAAGCTACCAGCTTACCAACAACAATGCGGAGATCCGCCGGGTAAAGGCCCGTATCGAACATCTTTCCAAACAGGCGCAGCGGGAGTTTTCCGGCTGGGAGTTCGACGGGGGCCGTGTGGAGATGAACCGGGAGGACAACCGCTTGCAGGTGTTCTTTGATGGAAAGCCTGACGCGGACACTCGGGTCGAGCTGAAAAGCAGCGGCTTTCGCTGGGCTCCCAGCGTAGGTGCATGGCAGAGGCAGCTCACGGACAACGCCATCCGGGCGACTGACCGGCTGGAATGTATCAAGCCGCTGTCCGGCGAAAAGCCCTCCCAGCTTCAAAAGAAGCCCTCTATCTTGCAGACCATGCGGGAACAGGGCGAAAAAGTCCAGACGGAGCCGGAAAAGAAAGCTCCGTCCGGCAGGGATGCCGAGCGGTAA
>JAGZOP010000126.1 GCA_018383195.1 Clostridiaceae bacterium
GCTGATCTGATGCTCCTGCATGAATTGCAGCGCAGCGGCCATCTGTTTGAGGTTATACACCTTGGCCCACCGCTCATAGGCCGGGCCTTTCCCGGAGCGGAGCCGCTCTTGTATATCCACGATCAGATCGACACGCCTGGGCGCAGCGGGGGCCGGAGCGTCCAACTTCGGCAAGGGGCGCTTGCCCGCAATTACATCCCGGATCTCCCCGGGATCAAAGCCTTCCCCGAGGGTTGACGAGCGGAGCCGGGTGGCCCGCTGCTGCCCCGGCACAAGGAACGAGATCGCACCGCCACGCCCCCGCTTGACCGCATAGCCGGACTCCTCCATGAGCCGAAGAAAGGCGTCAAAGCTGTCCGGGCCTTTGGCAAGGGCATCGCAGATGCCCGCCCGCAGCTGTTCTTTGTAGGAGGGCTGGCGCTCCGTCCCCAACCATGCTCCGTAATGGAGAAAACGGCCCTTGCTATGGAGCTTGGGGCTAGTGATCACGGACAGGTCATTTTCCAGACACACCCGGTCAGAGAGCCGCCGCACCGCCCGGGCCGAGCCGATAAAATCCCGGAACTTGTGGGAGCAATCCAGCGAAGTGGAGTTGTAGTAGATGTGGTTATGAATGTGCTGGCGGTCTGTGTGGGTAGCGACGAAAAAGGCATACTTGCCCTTTGTCCAGCGCATCGCCGTTTCGTAGCCCACCCGGTTTGCCTCCTCCGGGGTAATCTCTCCCGGCTTGAATGACTGGCGGATCTGATAGCACAGCACATCGGCATCCCGCCGCTGTTCCCGCCCCGTGGCAGCCTTGTACTTGGCCTTGGAGAGCAGGAACTCCGCATCGGCGGTCATGTAGTCGCACTCATAGGAGGAAATCAATTCGCCGCCCTGCGTCTTGTCCGGGTTTTGTCCATAGTCAAACCGCTCTTTCAAGGATTGGGCGACGGTTTCCCCCTTGCTGATCTTGTGCTTTTTGAAATAGGTTGTGGCCGTAGGCAGCCCTCCTTTCGATACGACAAACGGCGGCTGTTGCCAGCCGCCGCTCAGACCTTGGGACAAGTTGTCCCGAAGTATCAGCCTGTGATGAAATCCTGCAAGGAGTATTTCAGCGAGTAGAGCCTGTCCATGAGCCAGTCAGCGATGGCCGGGATGCCAAAGGGTGAAACAAGAAACGCCAGCACAAGAAACACCACGCCGCCCAGCGTCTGTCTGCCGATGAACAGGACAAGGGCCAGCAGGGTCAGCACCACACAGCCTATATGGCACAGCGCCGAAGCCACGCAGTAGAGAAATGACACGATAGCAACGAGCAGGGTTAGCGCCACCACAAAGGGGGCGGCAAGGATTTTGAGAACAATCATATCAGCTACCTCCCGTAAAATCTGCTGGGTTTGTGCTTCTATGATAATTGTACCTCTGAAAAAATTGGGGCACAAGGATGTCGAGAATCAGAACATTAGAGTTAAAAAAACATCGTGACTTTGCTTTAGTTGTGCTATATTTAGAATGTGTAATAGAATATTAAAAATAGGGTGATTAGATGAATGGTATAGATTGGAATTTGTTTTGGACTGCTTTTGGTGCCATTGGAGGTACATTAGGCGCTTTAGCTACTGCAGCTGCAGTCATCGTCGCTCTTTGGCAGACAAGATATAGCCAAAAGAAAAAACTCAAATTATCATTTACTGATGACATAGCGGTTGTTCCGCAAAATGGAACAGTAGTCAGAAGATATGTTGGTGTCCGTATTGCAAACATAGGTAACAGAGAAGTAGTAATAACAGGATGGGGGTTCGATTTAGAGAAACCTCATTCAATGATGATTGTTCCAGATTTATCGCCTATTGAAAAAGCTATTCAGCCGAAGTTGCCATATAGATTACAATTAGAAGAAAGCATAACTCTATATTATCAAAAAGATTTGTTTACTAAAGTTGTTACTGAAAGCTGTGACAATGACCAATTAAAAAAAAGCCAGCCTATTAAATTTTATGTTAGTGATAGTACTGGAAAAAAACATTATATAAACACGCAAAAAAATGCAGTAGCATATTATAACCATCAAAAATAGTTTTGGAGAAAATGTCCCCAAGAAAAAAAGCCGGGGAGCAGCACAAGGCCGCTCCCCGGCAGGTCAGAGTTCCACCACTGCCGACAGCTTTTTCAGCAGATCGGACAGCGGCTCCCAAAGGTCAGCGTAGTCCCGTTGCAGGGCCTTGATCTCATCGGGGTAAATGCCGCCGTAGGTGTTCACATGGATCGCCACTTGGTTAAGGTTGTTGGCGCAGCGCCGCTGGAGAGACACCAGCTCCCGGATGTCCGAGAGGTCAACATGGAGCACATAGCCATTCAAGGCCATTTTCCGCATATAGGCCCCCATGTTGGAAATGCCCGCCTCG
>JAGZOP010000040.1 GCA_018383195.1 Clostridiaceae bacterium
ATTAAGAACATCCCCATTTTAAAAGTGTCCGAGGAGGACGAGGCGTCGCTGGAAACGCTGGCATCCTCTATCCAAAATCAAATGCCGCTGTACAGACCTGAGGGCAAACCGGAACAGATCGCAATTGCGTTCACCGGCCATGGGCGCACCAGCTTTGTGGAAGTTCAGCGTCTGGCAGAGGCGATCATTCGGGGGGCAAAGGAGGCGATTGAGTCACAATTCCCGTTGGTCATCGTGGTGGAAAACGATATCGGCAAGGTGCTTGGCAATGCGCTGAAAGTCATGCTGGAACACAAGAAAGACGTGATCTGCATCGACGGCATCCGCACTTTGAGTGGAGATTACATCGATATCGGCGAACCGCTTGCGGGCGGTCACGTAGTACCCGTGGTGATCAAGACACTGATCTTCAATTCCTGATTAAGAAGCAAGATCTAGAAAAGAGAATCACTAAATTAACGTGAGGTGAGTGAATGTGATACTGAAAACTAAGCTGTTTGGTCACACTTATGAGTTTAAGTCGCTCAGAGAGGTCATGGCCAAGGCCAACGAAGAGAAGTCGGGCGACAAGCTGGCAGGTATTGCTGCAGAGGATGCGCAGGAGCGCGTAGCTGCAAAGGTAGTCCTGTCCCATATCACACTGAATGAGATCCGCAACTGCCCTGCGGTTCCGTATGAAGAAGACGAAGTTACCCGTATCATTCAGGACGCGGTAAATGAGACTATCTTCAACAAGTTTAAGAACATGACTGTTGCGGAATTCCGCGAATGGCTGCTTGACGAGAAGACCGACGGCGCAATGATCCGCCGCGCTTCCCTCGGTCTGACCTCGGAGATCGTTGCTGCAGTTTGTAAGCTGATGAGCAACCTCGACCTGATCTATGCAGCAAAGAAAATGCGCGTATCCGCTCATTGTAATACGACCATCGGTCTGCCCGGCACGTTCTCTTCGCGCCTGCAGCCGAACCACACCACCGACGACCCGAAGGGCATCATCGCTTCCGTTATGGAAGGTCTGTCCGTAGGCTGCGGCGACGCCGTTATCGGTCTGAACCCGGTTGACGACTCTGTTGAGAGCGTAGCGCGTATCCTCAAGATGTTCGACGAGTTCAAGGAAAAGTGGGAAATCCCGACGCAGATTTGTGTGCTCGCACACGTTACCACCCAGACCGAAGCTGCCGACAAGATGGGCGCACCGCTTGATCTGATGTTCCAGTCCATTGCAGGTTCCCAGAAGGGCAACGAGGCATTTGGTCTGACTGCGCAGATGCTGGACGAAGGCCGCGACATGATGCTCCATAAGGGCACCTGCACCGGTCCGAACGTTATGTACTTTGAAACTGGTCAGGGCTCCGAGCTGTCCTCGGACGCGCACAATGGCTGGGATCAGGTAACCATGGAGGCCCGCTGCTACGGTCTTGCAAAGCGCTATCAGCCGTTCCTGGTTAACACGGTTGTTGGTTTCATCGGTCCGGAGTATCTGTATGACTCCAAGCAGGTTACGAGAGCCGGCCTGGAAGACCATTTCATGGGCAAGCTGACCGGTATCCCGATGGGCTGCGACGCATGCTACACCAACCATATGAAGGCTGACCAGAACGATATCGAGAACCTGGCGACTCTGCTGGTTGCAGCAGGCTGCAACTACGTCATGGGCGTTCCGCAGGGCGATGACTGCATGCTGATGTACCAGTGCACCGGTTTCCACGAAGCTGCTGCGCTGCGTGAAGTATTCGGTCTGCGTCCGATCAAGGAATTCGACGCATGGCTGGAGAAGATGGGCTTCTCTGAAAACGGCAAGCTGACGCCCAAGGCTGGCGACGCTTCCGTCTTCATGGCAAAGTAAGGAGGTGCTGACCGAATGGAGCAGAAGGATTTAAAATCGATCATCGAGCAGGTACTCGCTGAAATGAATATTTCGGGCGGCGCCGCAGCGGCTGCCGCACCCGCAGTGGAAGCAGCCTGTGGCTGCGCATGCCCCGACATTGAGGATGGCTGCATCCCCGACGTAACCGAAGTTGATATTCGTACCCAGTATCTTGTAGAGAACCCTGAGCATGGCGAAGAGTATGCCGAGCTGAAGGCAAACGCTCCGTGCCGTCTGGGCATCGGCAAGGCTGGCGCACGTTATAAAACTGACCCGCAGCTTCAGTTCCGTGCTGCACACTCGGCAGCGCAGGACGCGGTGTTCAATGACGTTGACCATGACTTCATTGAGAAGGAGCTGGGACTGTTCATCGTACAGACTCAGTGCGACAGCAAGGATACTTACCTGACCCGCCCCGATCTCGGTCGCAAGCTGAGCGAAGAAGCACGCGCAACGCTGGCTGAGAAGTGCAAGAAGAACCCGACCGTTCAGATCTACGTAGCGGACGGACTGTCCGGCGCATCGGTTGCGGCGAACATCCCCGACCTGCTGCCCGCAATCCTGCAGGGCCTGCAGAGCTACAAGATCGACACCGGTACGCCGTTCTTCGTAAAGTATGGCCGCGTCGGCGTCATGGACGAGATCTCCGAACTGCTGAATGCAGATGTCACCTGTACCCTGATCGGCGAGCGTCCGGGTCTTATCACCGCAGAGTCCATGTCGGCGTACATTGCGTACCGCGCAACGGTCGGCATGCCTGAGGCGCGCAGAACGGTTGTTTCCAACATCCATAAGAACGGTACCATTCCGTCCGAGGCTGGCGCGCACATCGCTGAGATTATCAAGATCATGCTGGAAAAGAAGGCCAGCGGCACTGATCTGAAACTGTAATAGGGAGGAAACGAACATGAAAAGAGATCCCGTAAGAGCGAGCGTATTGGCTTCCAAGATCATTCCGAACGTATCTCCGGACCTCGCAAAGCAGCTGAATCTGGCTCCCGATCAGAAGTCTCTCGCCCTGCTGACCACCGACTGTGATGATGTCGGCTATACGGCAGTTGACGAGGCGACCAAGAAAGCGGACGTCAAGGTTGTATATGCAAAGAGCTTCTACGGCGGCGCTGCAAATGCAAATACCAAGCTCGCCGGTGAATTTATCGGCATCTTGGCAGGTCCGAACCCGGCTGAGGTTAAGGCAGGCTTGCAGGCAGCAGTTGATTTTGTAGAGAATGTTGCATGGTTTGTCTCTGCAAACGAAGATGATACGATTGTTTACTACGCACAGTGCATTTCCCGTACCGGTTCGTACCTGTCTGAGGGCGCCGGCATTCAGGAAGGCGAGGCACTGGCATACCTGATCGCTCCTCCGCTGGAGGCAGTGTACGGTGTCGATGCTGCGCTGAAGGCAGCAGACGTTCAGATGTGCGTTCTGTATGCACCTCCGTCCGAGACCAACTTCGGCGGCGCGCTGCTGACCGGCAGCCAGTCCGCTTGTAAGTCGGCTTGCGAGGCGTTTGCATCTGCTGTTGAATTCGTAGCAGATAACCCGAGAGTCGAGTAACTCTCCTGAGGAAAACCGTGCGGAAGCGATCATTTCGCACAGTGAAACGGAGGGATGATACTTGAATGCTCTGGGTATGATCGAAACCAAGGGACTTGTCGGCTCGATCGAAGCGGCGGACGCAATGCTCAAGGCAGCAAATGTAGAACTCGCCTGCAAGACGCATGTCGGCGGCGGTTTGGTGACTGTCATGGTGCGCGGTGACGTCGGCGCGGTCAAGGCCGCAGTCGATGCGGGCGCGGCAGCCGCAGAGCGTGTAGGTGAACTGGTATCGGTACATGTGATCCCGCGTCCAGCGGATGAGGTGGAACATATCATCGATCCGCTGGTGCCGGATCCGCCGGAACCCGCTCCGAACCCTGTTCCCGAACCGAAAGCAGAGGAAGAGGCGGAACCCGAGGCAGAACCCGCACAGGAACCGCCTGCGGAACCCGAAGCGGAGCCAGAACCGGAATCTGAACCGCAGCCAGAGCCCGAACCCGAGCACGAACCGGCGGAAGAGTCCCCGGAAGAGGAAGAAGATCCTGAGGAAGAGGCAGAAGCCCGTGCGGCAGAGCTCGAATCGCTCACCGAAGAAAGCATGCAGCATATGACGGTTGCACGGCTTCGTGCGGTGGCGCGGGCGCTCGGCAAAACCGGCATGTCCCGGCGCGAGATTCGTTTCGCCAAAAAGGAGGAACTGATCGCGCGGATCCTCGAGACACAGGAGGAATAATCTATGCAGCTTTATGATAAGGACCTGCTCTCCATGCAGGAAGTCCGTCAGCTGGTTGGCGCTGCAAAAAAAGCACAGCAGGAACTGGCGGAAAAATCGCAGGAGGAAGTAGACCGCATTGTGCGTTCGATCGCAAACGCAGGCGTTCGCAACGCGCGCCGTCTGGCGCAGATGGCAAATGAAGATACCGGCTTCGGCGTCGTCGAAGACAAGGTAATCAAGAACGTATTTGCCAGCCGCGGCGTATACGAATACATTAAAGACATGAAGACCGTCGGCGAGCTGGAACGCGACGAGGAGAAAAAGCTCCGCGTACTGGCTGTTCCGGTGGGTGTTATTGCGGGACTCATCCCGTCAACCAACCCGACTTCGACCGCGCTCTTCAAGGCTGAGATTTCGATTAAGGCGGGCAACGCCATCGTATTCTCGCCGCACCCGAGTGCACTGCGCTGCATTCAGGAAACCGTAAAGGTCATCCGTCAGGCAATTTCCGAGGCGGGCGGCAACGAAGATCTGGTTTCCTGCATCTCGATTCCGACCATGCAGGCGACCGATAATCTGATGAAACACCCGGATGTTTCCATGATTCTGGCAACCGGCGGTAGCGCAATGGTACGCGCGGCATACTCGTCCGGTACACCGGCAATCGGTGTAGGTCCCGGCAACGGTCCGGCTTACATTGAGCGCACCGCAGACATTCCGTTGGCGGTTAAGCGCATCATGGATTCCAAGACCTTTGATAATGGTACAATCTGCGCATCCGAGCAGTCGATCATCTGCGATGCAGACATGCGTCCGGTGATTCAGGCTGAGATGGAGAAGCAGGGCGCGTACTTCCTCAATTCGGAAGAGCGCGCAAAGCTCGGCAAGTTCATTCTGCGTGCAAACGGCACCATGAACCCCGAGATCGTCGGCCGCAGTGTACAGACCATTGCAAATCTTGCGGGTCTGGATATTCCGGATACGGCACGCGTACTGGTTGCGGACGAGGACGGCGTCGGCCGCGGTCATCCGTACTCGAACGAGAAGCTTGGACCCATTCTGGCGTTCTTTACCGGTACCGATTATAAGGACGTTTGCGATATTTGCTGCACCGTCCTGCGGTATGAAGGCAAGGGTCATACGATGTCGATGCATACGAACGATCAGAAGATCGTCGATTACTTCGCACATCGTGTACCGGTATCCCGTATCGTGGTCAACACCCCGGCAACCCTCGGCGGTATCGGCGCATCGACCGGTCTGATGCCGTCCCTGACCCTCGGCTGCGGCGCAGTTGGCGGCAGTGCGACGAGCGACAACGTTGGTCCGATGAACCTGCTCAACAAGTGCTACATTGCATACGGTCAGGCGGAGCTGGAGGACATCAGAAAGTCTGTTCCGCAGTGCACAGATGGAATCTGTGAGACCGGTGAGATGGATATGAGCCCGGCATCGGTTGATGTCATCGTGCAGAAGATTATTGAGCGTCTGCGCGAAACCCTGTAACAGCATAAGTCCGGCAGCCATGTGGCTGCCACAAGGAGGAGTTAATTATGGCAGCAATGCAAGCTTTAGGTATGATCGAGACCAAGGGTCTCGTTGCATCCGTAGAGGCCGCTGATGCAATGGTCAAGGCGGCAAATGTCACCCTGATCGGCAAAGTACACGTTGGCGGCGGTCTGGTAACCGTTATGGTACGCGGCGATGTCGGTGCAGTAAAGGCTGCAACTGACGCGGGCGCAGCAGCAGCTGAGCGCGTTGGCGAACTGATTTCGGTTCATGTCATCCCGAGACCGCATGAGGAAGTTGAGTACATCCTTCCGAGTCTGGATAAGTAAACACGGCGGAAAGGAGCACTACTATGGCAGTAATGCAAGCACTGGGCATGATCGAGACCAAGGGTCTCGTCGCTTCGGTCGAGGCGGCAGATGCAATGGTCAAGGCGGCGAATGTCACCCTGATCGGTAAAGTACATGTCGGCGGCGGACTCGTAACCGTCATGGTACGCGGCGATGTCGGTGCAGTAAAGGCTGCAACTGACGCAGGTGCAGCAGCAGCTGAGCGCGTTGGCGAGCTGATTTCCGTCCATGTCATCCCGAGACCGCATAACGAGGTCGAGTTCATCCTGCCGTCCCTGGACATCAAGGAGTAATATAACCGATCTGTTGTAGGCCTTAGGGGGTGAATTGTTTGAAGGTAATCACAGAAGCGATCCTGCGGGTCGAGCTGAAGGCATCGGAGCCGGAGGTATACTACATCCCGGAGGGTAAGATACTGTCCCCCGCAGCGCGGGAGTATCTGCAGCAGCGCAAAATTAAGATTTCCAAAGACAAGCCGCCCGCTGTCGCTGAACCAGAAGAAGCCCCCCAGACACAATCGGCGGCGGCACCTGCAAAGCAGGTGCCCGCTGCCGCCAAATACATCGACGATGAAACCGGCGCATTCTTTACCGAGAAGCCTGAGCACATGACCCATCTCCATGGGAATGTACTGGTGCCCAAGGCAGATGCACGAATCATGTTCCGCGGCAAGCTCGACAGCTTGCAGGCGCAGATCGTGTTGGCGCAGGCGATCATCCACGAGGAAGGCGGCAGCATTAAGCTGATCGACGACCTTGGCGACATCCTCGGCGTGCTGCGCGAAATGATGCGTTGCGACGTTCTGGGGGAGGAATTCAAGAATGAACGCATCATCGGTCTGAATCATGCAGAACTGCGTGAGCGTTCGCATGACCCGATGAAGTTCTTCAATATCCAGCAGATGCTGCTGCCCGACTACACGATGGGCAAGCATTATGCGCTGCTGAATGGGCTGCGCACGCAGATTCGTGAAACCGAAGTCGCTGCCAATCAGGCGTTCCGGGATGGGCGCAAGTGTACCCGTCCGGATATCATCGAAGAGCTCAACCGTCTGTCGAGCGCGCTGCACATTATGATGTGCATGTATCTCGGCGGCGTGTACAAGTAAGGAGGGTGTGAATGGAACCAATGGAAACAATTATCCAGGCGGTACTGGGCGCAATCCCCCGTGCAGGACTGGTTGAGGTGGAGGTTTCTGCCCGCCATGTCCATTTGTCACAGGAGCATCTTGAAGTACTGTTTGGCAAAGGTGCAAAGCTGACGCCCAAGCGTCCGCTTTCGCAGCCCGGGCAATTTCTGTCCGAAGAGCGTGTAACGATTGTCGGTCCGAAGAAAAAAATGGAGCGCACGGCAGTACTGGGTCCGGTTCGTCCGGCAACTCAGATTGAATTGTCCAAGAGCGACTGTGTCGCACTCGGGGTCAATGCACCGGTGCGTATGTCCGGTGATGTCAAGGGTTCCGGTTCGATTACGATTGTCGGACCGTGCGGTTCGCTTGAGGTCAGTGAGGGCGCAATTGTTGCAAAAGAGCATGTCCATCTGACACCCGACGTGGCTGAGGTCATGGGAGTGAAGGACGGACAGCATGTGGACGTAGAGGTCTTTACCGAGCGTCCGGTGGTCTTTAAAGATGTGGTCATCCGTGTCAGCAGAACTTCGAGCTGCCGGATGCACATTGACTTTGATGAGGCCAATGCAGCACTGGTCAGCGGCTTTACGCTGGGCAAAATTATCAAGTAACTTTTTTCTCAGAGCAAAGGATGGCAAATTATGATGGATCTCAACCGCGTGAATGCATATATGGAACGTGTAGCACGGTCTGAGCATGAAACGTTCAAACCAGTCGGCACCAAATTCAAGGTTGGGCTTGACCTTGGCACCGCATATATCGTCCTCGTTGTGCTTGACGAGGAAAATAACCCGATCGCCTGCGAAAAACGGGCGGCAAGCGTCCTCAAGGACGGCGTGGTTATGGATTATTCCGGTGCGCTGCGCATTGTGCGCGAATTGAAGGCAAAGCTGGAAGAACGCATTGGCACCGAACTCGTCAACTGTGCGATTGCGATGCCTGCCGGAACCGAATCCAGTGCCCGCACGCATCAGTATGTGGCAGAAGGCGCGGGATTTGAGGTGACAAACGTGCTCGACGAGCCGAGCGCGGCGAATTCCATCTATCAGATCGAAGATGGTGTGGTTGTCGATATCGGCGGCGGCACCACCGGTCTTGCCATTTTGAAAGGCGGGAAAGTGGTTCAGATTGAGGACGAACCGACCGGCGGCACCCATGTGACGCTGGTACTTGCGGGCAATTATCACATCCCGTTCGATGAGGCGGAGAAAATCAAGCAGGATTATGCGCGGCATCGCGAGATTCTGCCGGTTGTCAAAGCCGTACTCGAAAAAATGTCGTCTATTGTACGGCGGTATGTGAATAAAGATGAAGTGGATACCCTGTATCTCTGCGGCGGCACCTGCTGCCTGACAGGAATCGAAGGCATCTTCGAAAAGGAAACCGGAATCCATACCATCAAGCCTGCCGATCCGTTTCTGGTCACGCCCGCCGGGATTGCAATGAACTGTATCGTTTGATCGATCCTATATGCAGAAAGGAGGGGAGAGAATGGATTTCAATGCATTGGTAGACGAAATTGTCGCCCGTGTTGCCGCCAAAATGGAGGCTGCGGAAGATGCATGCTGCTCTTGCACAGAAGCGGCAGACGGAAAACCCGGTCTGCTGATTCTGACACAGGAGCACGGCAACGTCTGCCACTCTATGCTGGACAGTAAACGGCTGCAGGAATATTACCGCACGGACTGCGCACTCGTGAAGGAGTATCAATGTGAAATCACGGATTATGAAGCTGTGATTTTGTTTGACCTGACAGTGGACGCTCTGACGCGGCTTGCCGGTGGCGTGTGCGATACACCTTTTACGGCGCTTGCACAGCAGGCAATCCTGCACGGCAAGAAAATTTTTGTGCCGCAGGAGGCGGTTGAGCTGTTCCAGTATGCAGAAACCGTTCCATCCGCCTACTATCAAATGCTGCTTGACAAGCTGACGCTGCTGAAAGAATCCGGCGTTGTCATTTGTCCGGCGGTAGGTCTGGAGGATGCAATCCTTTCAGGCGAAGTCAAGACCGCGTGTGCACCGGCTGCGGCAGAGCCGCCCAAGCAGGCTGCACCTGCACCGGAAGCGAAGAAAGCGGGACGCGAGGAGACTATCTCCAAGCGCATCATTACCGAGCGCGATATTGCGGCGGTGTATGACCGTGATTTGACAGCGGTGCATGTCGGCGAACGGTCGATTCTCACCGATTTGGCGCGTGAATACGCGGCAAGCCGCGGTGTGGCGATTGTAAAGGAGTAACCCAGAGTGCCAGTCCGGCAGTGCGGTGCGCCGCGGGACTGGCGTTCCCAAAAGCAGGTGGATGAAATATGAGAGTTGCAAAAGTAATCGGCAATATCTGGTCGACGCGCAAGGAGGAGAAGCTCAGCGGCTTCAAGCTGCTGATTGTCCAGCCCATCAATATTCTGGACGGTACGCTTGACAAAGCGCCGATTGTGGCAGCCGATACCATTGGAGCCGGCGTGGGCGAAACAGTCATTGTCGTCGGCGGCAGCTCGGCGCGCAGCGCGGCGGGCGATATGAGTGTCCCGGTGGATGCGACGGTGGTCGGCATTGTCGATGACCAGGAGATCGACCCGGGCGTGCTGCAATAAGGTGGTGAAAGCAGAATGAATCTGATCGAAGCGGTCAAGGCCGCGGGTATCGTCGGCGCGGGCGGCGCGGGTTTTCCAACCCATGTCAAGCTGAATACCAAAGCCGAATGGTTTATCGTGAATGCGGCAGAATGTGAGCCGCTGATCGAAACCGACAAATACCTGTGCCGTACCTATGCTGACCGTATCGTTGTCGCAGCGACTGCGATTGCAACCCATTTGGGTGCAGCGCATACCGTTATCGCACTCAAGCGTAAATATGAGCCTGAGATTGCGGCGCTGCAAGCAGCGATCGACAAAGCGGGAGCGGCGATCAAGCTTTTCCCGATGGAAACCTTCTATCCTGCGGGCGACGAACAAACCATGGTGCAGCTCGTCACCGGTAAGACCGTACCTGAACGCGGTCTGCCGATTGATGTGGGCGCGGTGGTGGATAACGTGGGAACGCTGCTCAATATCTATGGTGCGCTGACCGAGGGCGCGGGCGTTTCGTCTAAGTTCCTCAGCGTAACCGGAGAGGTGCGCGAACCCATTATGCTTCACGTGCCGATTGGTACGGCGATTACAGAGTGCATCGAGGCTGCGGCGCCGAAGATTAGCGACTATGCTGTGATTTTGGGCGGACCGATGATGGGTAAAGTTGTTGTAGACCGGGACGCAATCAAGTCGGCGGTTGTCACCAAGACAACCGGCAACCTGCTTGTCCTGCCGCGTGACCATTATCTGATTACGCGGGCGCAGCGTCCGATTGAGCGCATTGCAGCGCAGGCACGTTCTGCGTGCATTCAGTGCCGCATGTGCACCGATCTTTGCCCGCGTTACCTGATCGGTCATCAAATCCGACCGAATCTTGTCATGCGCAACCTGTATCGTGAAAAGTTTATCGAAGATGACGGCGAATTCCTCCGTGCGTTTGGTGACGCGGCAAACTGCTGCTCGTGCGGCGTGTGTGAGATGTTCGCCTGCCCGATGGGGCTGAGTCCGCGTAAGGTCAATGAATACATGAAGGGGCAGCTGCGGGAACGCGGCATTCAGATGCCCCGCAATATGGTTTGCGAGGCGCAGGAGGATATCAACCTGCATCGTATTCCGACCGGCAGACTCGTGACCCGTTTGGGACTCGCAGAATACTATGGCCTGCACGCACATGAATGCCTTGAGCTGGAGCCTGAAACGGTTTTCGTACCGTTCTCGCAGCACATCGGCAAACCGGCGGCGCCGGTCAAGAACGTCGGGGATTCCGTGGAAGCGGGAGAGCTGCTTGCGGCTGCGGCCGAAGGTGCACTCTCTGCCAACATCCATGCAAGCATCACCGGCGTGATTACAGAAATTACTCCGGCAGGGGCAAGAATTGCCCGCCGGAAGGAGGGATAAATAGTGGCACTTGCAATCGGCATGATCGAGTTATCCAGTATTGCCCGCGGCATTGACACTTGTGACTATATGGTAAAGGCCGCACAGGTTGATCTTCTCCGCGCGTCCACTGTTTGCCCGGGTAAGTACATCATTATCGTGGCAGGCGATACGGGAGATGTCCGCGCGTCCATGGCAGAAGGCCGCAAGCGCGGCGCGCAGTTCGTGGTTGACGAGCTGATGATTCCGAATATCCACGAGCAGCTCATCCCCGCGATCTCCATGACCAATCAGGTTGAGACACGCGGCGCGGTCGGTGTTCTGGAATTTTACTCGATTGCTTCCGCGATTACCGCAGCGGATGTGGCGGCGAAAGCAGCCAACATTACGCTCATTGAGGTGCGCACCGGTTATGCCATTGGCGGAAAGGGTTTCGTTACCCTGACCGGCGATGTTGGCGCGGTACGCGCGGCAGTTGAAGCGGCGTCAAGAGAAGCCGAGCTTCTGGTCGGCACGACGGTCATCCCGCGTCCGTCCAAGCAGGTTTTCGATTCGCTGCTTTGATGCAGAGCGGCATCGTATCGTGATACGGTGCTGTATTTTAAGGGGGGAACAGAAAAACTGTTCCGTTGATGCATCCACAAATAAAGAGGAGGATAGCAAATGAGCGTTTTTACAGAAAGCTTACAGGCCTGGATCTCCAACATTAACATCAACTCTGTCATTATGATGATTATGATGATCTTCATGTTGGTCGGTGCAGTTGATAAGATCATGGGCAACAAGTTCGGTTACGGCGAACAGTTTGAAGAAGGCTTTAACGCGATTGGCCCTCTGGCGATCTCTATGGCCGGTGTCGTTGCGGCGGCTCCCGTCCTTGAGCAGATTCTTGGCCCAATCCTGAAGCCCCTTTACACCTCGATTGGTGCAGACGCTTCGATGTTTGCAACCACGCTGCTTGCATGTGATATGGGCGGTTACCCGCTGGCAATGCAGCTTGCAGCAAATGAATCCATTGGTAGCTTTGCAGGTCTGATCCTCGGCACCATGATGGGCCCGACTATCGTATTCACCATTCCGGTTGCGCTGGGCATCATCTCCAAGGAAGATCGTTCTTATCTGGGCGCAGGCGTTCTTGCCGGTATGATTACCATTCCGATCGGCTGTATCGTTGGCGGTCTGGCAATGAATGCATTGACTGACTATGAGATGCAGATCGGTACCATCCTCATCAACCTCGTTCCGGTTATCGTAATCGCAGGTCTGATCGTAATCGGTCTGTGGTTTGCTCCGGCAAAGATGATCGCTGGCTTTAACGTATTCGGCAACGGCGTTACCATCGTCATCACGATTTTCACCGCAATCGCGGTATTCCAGCAGATTACCGGCATTATGTTCCCGCTGTTTGACGTCATGTCTACTGTCGATCCTGATATGGGCATGACCCCGCTGAATAATGGTCTTCTGACCTGCGGCACGATTGGTATCGTCCTGATCGGTGCGTTCCCGATGGTCAAGTGGATTACCAACACCTTCGGCGGCGCGCTGAGCAAGGTTGGCGGCGCTCTGGGCATGAACGACAAGGCTTCTGCAGGTATGGTTGCGAACCTTGCGAACAACATCGCAATGTTCAACATCATGGGCGAAATGGACCCGAAGGGCAAGCTGCTGAACGTTGCATTCGCAGTATCCGCAGCATTCGTATTCGGCGACCATCTGGGCTTCACCGCTGGTGTTGACCAGAGCATGGTAACGCCGGTTATCATCGGCAAGCTGGTAGCTGGTATCACTGCGATCCTCGTAGCGAACCTGCTGGCTCCGAAGCTGCTGAGCAAGATCGACGCAGCAAACAAGTAATCTTTCGCGAAAGGAAAGGTTCGTTATGAACATTAGTGAAGCTTTGATCCGAGAGATCGTCGAAAAAGTCCTTGCAGAGAGTGTTTCGGGCGGCTGCGGTTTTGAGAAGCAGGTAGACCCGAGCGGCATCATCGGCATCAAGACCAATTCGGTTGAGTTGGTGCCTTTCGAAGGTCGTTCGGATGTTCTGCTGAAGGACGTTACAACGCTGGAAGAAGCACCCCGTATGGGCTGCGGCATTATGGAACTCAAGGACGGCGCCAGCTTTGAGTGGACGCTGACCTATGACGAGTATGATATCGTGCTCGAGGGCAATCTTGAAATTGAAATTGATGGCCGCATTGTGAAGGCGGGTGTAGGCGACATTATCTACATCCCCAAGGGCAGCCACATTCATTTCCAGACGCCTGACCATACCAAGTACGTTTATACGGTTTATCCGGCAAACTGGCAGTAAACTTATGATTCTCCCGCGCACCGTGCACTTCCCAGCGGTGCGCGGGGGATTCTGCCCCAAACGGATGCTGACTTTTGAAAAGCCGGCATCCGTTTATGGCAGGTTTTCAAATCCGCAGAAAGGTGGAGGATGCGCATGGACTATCGGACAGAAGTCGCTGTTCGCGAGATTTCGGTTTCGCAGCTGCTTGACACGTACTACGATCCTGTAACCTTTCATATGTGTTGCAGTGGATGCTCGGAATATCAGAAGCGCTGGTCGTGTCCGCCCCATATGCCCGATACCAGAGAATGCTTTGCGGGATTCTCAAAGGCATACCTGATTGGCGTGAAGGTGATATACAGCGAACTGTGCCGCAGGGAGTCACGGCAGCCCGGGCGGCTGGAGGCTGTGCGGGAACGCACCTATGGCGCAGTTAAGAAGACCCTGCTCGAGCTGCAATTACAGCTCGAGGGACAATACCCGGGGGCATCGAGCATCGCGGCAGGGCGCTGTGAACAATGTGAGACATGTACGCGCGCACAGGGGAAACTGTGCCGCAAACCGCACCGCATGCGCTATTCTTTTTCGGCATTCTGCTTTGATTTGGGCAGGATTGCCGAGCACGAGCTGAATATGCCGCTCAAATGGTGCAGCGACGGACTGCCGGAATATAATGTCGCAATCGCGGCGCTGCTGATTCCATAACAGAACATGAAAAGGCGGTAAGGCTAAAAGCCTTACCGCCTTTTTTGCGCTTATTGGTGTGCTGCTGCGCGTTCCAGTGCACGCTGCATCAGCGCAGCCTGACAGTCTACCGGCAGTTCACCGGAGGAATGTTCTGGTTTTACCAGATCGCCGTCAGCGTTATGGATGCGCGCTTTCGTGTTGTCACGCAGTGCAAGATCCAGGATTTCGTGAATTCGTGCAATAACTGCGGAATCCGTGACAGGGCAGGCGACTTCAATACGCTTTTCTGTGTTGCGGGTCATCAGATCAGCCGAGCCTATGTATACACGCTCGTCCTCTGCTGCGCCGAAGCACAAAATGCGCGAATGTTCCAGAAAACGTCCGACAATGGAACGAACGCGGATGTTTTCCGTTTTGCCCTTGATTCCCGGTGTCAGGCAGCAGATGCCGCGTATAATCAGGTCAATGGGCACCCCTGCGCAGGAAGCGGCAGAGAGTCGGTCAATCAGGTCGCGGTCGGTTAAGGAATTGAATTTCATGACAATGCGGCTGGGTTTGCCCGCCTGCGCTTTGGAAATCTCTCCGTCAATCAAGTGAAGCACCGCAGGCTTGAAGATGTGCGGCGAAATAAGCAGCGCATGGCTGTTCATCGGCGCAATGCCGAGTGCGATTGCGTTAAAGAACGCAGCGGCATCCTCGCCGATTACAGGGTCTGCTGTGATAAAGGAAAGGTCAGTATAGAGGGCAGCGGTTTTTTCGTTATAGTTGCCAGTGCCGATTTGGGTGATCTGCTCAATCCCCTGCTCTCCGGTGCGGGTGATGAGACAGATTTTAGAATGCACCTTCAAACCTTCCAAACCGTAGATCACTTTGCAGCCGGATTCTTCCAGACGCTCTGCCCAGTCGATGTTGTTCTGTTCATCGAAGCGGGCGCGCAGTTCGACGAGCACGGTCACATCCTTGCCGTTTTCCGCAGCTTCGCACAGATATGAAATCAGCTTAGACTTGCGCGCGACACGGTAAATTGTGATTTTGATGGAGATCGTTTTCGGATCACGTGCCGCTTCGCGTATCATATGCAGGAAGGGGGACATGCTTTCAAAGGGGTAGTGCAGCAGGACATCGTGTGCCTGTACTTGCGGGAGAATCGGCTTACTGTCATCCACCATGGGGGAGGGCTGCGGGGTCCATGGTTCATAGCTAAGACCGCTTATCTGCGGGAGCATGCTTTCCAACGCGAAAACATAGTCCAGATTGAGCGGCGCACTGCACGAATAGACCTGATCTGCATCCAATCCCAAGCGGACACAGAGCTGATGCAGCGCGGCAGAAGGCAGCCTGCCCTGATATTCCAGACGCACAGGAGCAAGCAGATTGCGCTTTTTCAGCAGCTTCTGCATGTGGGCGCGGAAATCGAGATCCATATCAAACGCATCATCATCGGGGCTGATGTCTGCATTCCGGGTGACCTTAATAACAGCCTTGGACTGGATATGGAATCCCGGAAACAGGTTGGACAGTTTGCCGAGCAGGACATCTTCGGTGAGAATATACCGCAGTCCATCCCCGGGCAGACGCACGAAAGGCGGAAGAGAAGGTGGGATTGGCAGCAGACCAAGCAGGATGCGGTCGTCAAAGCGCAGCCGCACGAGCAGATGCAGCCGCCCATTCGGGATATGGGGGAACGGATGATGCTGGTCGATGACCTGTGGGGATAAAATCGGTTTTGCCGCAGTGCGATACCACTGCTCGACAAAGCGTTTTTGCGCGGCGTTCAGATCCTTGCGGCGCAGCCGCTGCACACCGGCATTTTTCAAATCGTCCTCGATTGCGGCAAAGATTTTATCGCGGCGTTTGGAGAGCGGACCGCACACTTTGAAGATGTGTTCAAGCTGCTCTGCGGCGGTCCAGCCGCATTTGTTGTCAGGGAGGTCTTCGGAAATGATTGCTGCAATATCGGTCAGAGAACCGACACGGATCATGAAAAACTCATCCAGATTGGATGTGAAAATGGATACAAATTTAAGCCGTTCAAACAGCGGAACCGATACATCTTCTGCTTCCTCAAGCACGCGGCGGTTGAATTGCAGCCAGGAAAGTTCGCGGTTTTGGGTATAGCTGATATCATGACTGAGGATACGCTGCTTTTTTTTCTCTTTTTTACTCATGGGATTTCCTCCTGAGAGAATGGGTGGCATCATGTTTGGTTCGTGGGACGCACCATTGATTTTCATATCCAGTGTAGCAAATTGAAAGAGATATGACCAGATTGAAAAAAGGATTTTTGTAATTTTATTGTAAAAAATAAGGAATTATTATGTAAAATATAAGTAAATCCAGTCGACTATAAGTAAATCCGAACGACAGAAAAAGAGCCGCAGAACAAAGGGAATTCCCTAGACATTCTGCGGCAACCGGTTCGGATGTTTTAAGATTTCAGCAGCTGACTCTATTTTGAGCGGATTTGAAATTCCGCGAAAAGGGTTCAAAAAAACCACGCCTCGGCGTGGCATTCGCCGGCTGACCACTTGGATCAAATGGACGGCCGGTTACTTTTCGCTGTGGTTGCCTTCGTCTTCGAAAATCAGATCGTCAATATCGGGCGGATCAGGCAGCTGCGGCCGGATATAAATACGCATGAATGTCACCTCCTTAAAATGATTTCGCACAGATTGCGAGAGTTCTCTTCTGTGGCAAAGGCTTGGAGCATACCTCCAAGTTTTGTCTTATACAGTATAGCACAATCAAATGTCGAATCCAAGAGTTTTTCTGTGAAAAGTTTATGAAGAGTTTGAAAAATTTTAACGGTTTCCGGAAGAAAAAAGAAAACGGCAGAAAAGCACCATGCGGTAACTTTCTGCCGTATGCGTTCGTTAAGACCCCCGCCGCTGCCGATGCAGCCCATTGCTAACCTGCACGTAAGAGCAGGTGGGTTTCCTATCCTCGATTTCCGTGCTTCCAACATCCGCTTTTGATTCGCGGGAGGCCTGCGCTCCATCGGGGAAGATTCTTCGGAATCCCGTATAAAAGATGTGGGTTGAAAAAGACTGCTGTCAAACAGGGCAGGGGGAATGGTCGATTGAACTGCAGGGATTACTCCTCGTCCTCGTACATATCCTCAACGCGTTCCATCACGATGTCGAAAACCTTGTCGGCTTCGTCTTCGTCATCTACGGAAGCGAGGATTTCTTCGCCGTCTTCCTCGATTACTTTCAGGATGACAACTTCGGCTTCTTCATCGACTGCCAGCTCGGCGGGGATGAATGCCATATAGGTTTCGCCATCAACTTCGACGGTGTCGATGTGCTGGAACTCGACTTCGTTGCCGTCTTCGTCGGTCAGTACAACATAATCGTTGCCGTATTCTTCGCTCATATCAGGAACCTCTCTCGCAAACGGCGTCGCGCCGTGGTTTCATTACTATTAGAATAGTACATTTTTTATGATTTTTCAACAGGTTTCACGGGAAAAACACCATTTTGTAATCTTTGGGACGCCAACACGTGAAACCCCTTTCTGTTTAACAACGATACACTATTTTATGTGGGTTTGTCAAGGCGTATACCGGCAATTTTAATGTGTACATTTTCGTGCAGATTTTTTATCAATCAGGGATTGACAGAGAGCACTTCGCGTGGTATAGTAAACAAGTAAAACAAAGCAGGGCAGCAATGCCCTCACCCGCCGCAGCCGCCAACGGGTTAACATTGCAGCATAAGGCTTTGCCTTGTGCGCTTTTATGTGAACGGACGGCGCGGCTGTCCGCTTTTTTTGTTTCCGGGTGCATCCTGGGACAAACCATCCCGTGAATACCGTTTAGGAGGTGCTTTCGCATTAGCAGCATGGAACATCAGATCAACGAAGAAATCCGCGATAAGGAAGTTCGCCTGATCGCCGACAATGGCGACCAGCTCGGCATTGTGTCCTCGAAGGAGGCGCTTGAGATTGCAATCCAGAAGGGCATGGACCTGGTCAAGATCGCCCCGCAGGCGCAGCCGCCGGTCTGCCGCATTATGGATTACGGCAAGTTCCGTTTCGAACAGGCCAAGCGTGAAAAAGAGGCGAGAAAAAACCAGCGTGTCGTGGAGATCAAGGAAATTCGCCTAACCCCGGGCATCGACGTGGGCGACCTCAATACCAAGGTCAAGAACGCCTGCAAGTTCCTGAAGGGCGGCGATAAGGTCAAGGTTTCGGTTCGTTTCCGCGGCCGTGAAGTGACCCATTCTTCCCTCGGTCTGGAACTGCTCCAGCGCTTTGCGGAACTCTGCGCCGAGGTCGGCACTGTAGAGAAGAACCCCAAACTGGAAGGTCGCCAGATGCATATGTTCTTGGCACCGAAAAAGGATAAGTAAACCATTTTTACCGTGCCTACGGGCACAAAACGAGAGGAGTACAACGAATATGCCTAAGATTAAAACGCACAGCGGCGCGAAGAAGAGATTCTCTGTCACCAAGAACGGCAAGATCAAGCGCGCGCATGTCGGCCGCCGTCACATCCTGACCAAGAAGAGCACCAAGCGCCTGCGCCATCTCCGTAAGGAAGGCTTCGCTGACAATACCAACGTAGCACAGGTTAAGCGCCTGATCCCCTACATGTAATTTCCTGCTGGGAATTATTTCACTTCAATCAAGATTTACATCGGAGGTTTTTATAGATGGCTAGAGTTAAGGGCGCAATGATGACGCGCAAAAGAAGAAAGAAGATCCTGAAGCGTGCAAAGGGTTACTTTGGTGCAAAGTCCACCCACTTTAGAACTGCCAACCAGGCGGTTATGAAGTCCCTCAAGTACGCTTACATCGGCCGTAAGCACAAGAAGCGTGACTTCCGCCGCCTGTGGATCACCCGTATTTCTGCAGCTTGCAAGCTCAATGGCATGAACTACAGCCGTTTCATGAACGGTCTGAAGAAGGCTGGTATCGAGATCAACCGCAAGATGCTGGCTGATCTGGCTGTAAACGACAAGGCTGCTTTCACCGCTCTGACCGAGAAGGCGAAGGCTGCGCTCTAAGTTTTAGAGAATTTGAAAGCGCACGATTTTGCATCGTGCGCTTTTTTGTGTAAGTTTGGTGTAAATCGCCGTAAATCGATTGTAAATTTGCGAACATGGTGCTATAATAACCAAGATACGGCTAGTTTGCCGGAAAACGCGATTTAAGACAAGGAATTGGGAGAAGCATGATGAAAAACTATGTAAAGCGCATTGCTGCAACTGCGGTCATGACAGCGGTCTGCCTCGGGGCAACGATGCAGATTGGTTTGCCCGCAGTGGCATACGAAATCAAGGAGGCTGCGGATGCTCCTGTCATGATGACGGTTAATGGCGTAGAAATCCGTAAGGGTGAATATGCGCAGCACTTCAACTATGTCAAGACCCAGATGGAAAATATGTACGGCATGGGTCCGTATATCTGGTCGATGCAGCCGGATGCAGAGCAGTCTCTGGTTGCGAGCACGGATGAAGTCTGCATGCTGGCAAGCATTGCTGCTGCAAAGTTTCATGAGCTGGGACTGGAACTCGGCGCCGATAAGGCGTGGGAGTACAAGAGTTTCCAGAAAGAGA
>JAGZOP010000127.1 GCA_018383195.1 Clostridiaceae bacterium
GTGGTCCACCGACTCTGACAGCTACTCGGATGTTGGCTCTGACAACACCCCGAACGAGACTGTTGGTCACAAGTACCTCGACCTGAACAAGGTTGTTGCTACTCTGACTTCTGTTAAGAAGACTGACGGCAAGGATACTTACGAGCTGTCTCTGGGCAGAGACACCATCAACTGGGATGAGACTGACGCCACCGAGAAGACTGTTATCACCAACTTCCGCGAAGTTAAGGCTGACTACAACAACCTGAAGTACAAGACCGTTAAGGTTCTGTACAAGAAGGCAAATGAAGTTTACGGCGTATTCGCTACCACCGATAACACTTCTAACACCGGTCTGCTGGCTGACCTGAAGATGGACAGCGAAAAGAAGGTTAAGCTGGACGGCACCAAGTACACTCTGGCAGGTTCCAACTCCGTTTATGTTGACGGCGAACTCCAGACCACCGGTTCTGGCAAGGACGAGAAAAATGTCACCATCAAGGATTGGGTAGACGAGTTCGGCAAGGACGGCACTGACGACTTTGCTACTTATAAGGAAGGCTCCAAGGTTGAGCTGCTGGCAAACAACGGTTCTTCCGAGGTTTCCATCCTGAACGTTACCACCTACACCGTAGAAGAAGTTGACTATGTTGGCTCTGACTACGTAACTGCTGGCGGTAAGAAGTCTGAAGATGATTACAATATCGCAGACGGTCTGAAGAAGGGCGACTACGTTGTAATCTCCAAGGCTGGCAACTACTCTGACGGCAAGGGTCTCATCGAGAAGGCTGAAGTTGTTGAGGGTAAGGTTGACTCTACCAAGGGCGACAAGGATGACAACGGTAAGGTTGCAATCGACGGCACTTGGTACACCATGGCTACCGGCGTAACCGCTCCGAACATGGGCGCAAACGTTAAGCTGATCGTTGTAAACGGCTACGTTTACGAGAAGGACACCATCACTGCTGGTACTTCTGACATCGCTCTGGTTGTTGAAACCGGCGACAGCAACACCGTTGGCTCCAAGTACTATCAGGCTCGCATGATCTTCGCGGACGGCACCGACAAGGTTGTTGACATCGAGAAGAAGGAAGACGATGGTACTGATATCGACAATTCAAAGAAGAACGTGCTGGCTACCTTCACGGTATCCAAGGATGTTTACACCCTGTCCTTCATCGAGAATCAGACCGAAGCTGAGAACGCTGGCTACGAGAACTATACTGCAATGGCTAAGAGCGGTCACACTGCTAAGATCGACGGTTCTATTCAGGATACTACCACCAGTTCTGGTGCTGTAGCCAAGACCTATCTGGACAACGCGGCAGTTGTATTCGTAAAGGATACCGATGACGACTACAAGGTTGTTACCGGTAAGGCGGCTGCAAACTGGAAGTCTACGAATCTGAATGATTTTGCGGCTGTTACGACCGCAGACAACAAGCTTTCCTATGCGCAGGTTGCATTCCTGAGCTTGAATGCTGCAAACGTACCGGGCGGTTCTGACACCACCTATGCGGTTGCTCTGGATGACTCCTACAAGTCCAAGATCGACGGTACTACCTACACCGTTGTAAAGGCTTGGAACGGCACCGAGGAAGTTACCTACAAGTCTGAGGACAGTGTAACTCTGGATGCTGGCGACATCTTTGAGTACTCCAACGAGACTGACGGTGTAGTTTCCATTGAGAAGAAGAACGCTAAGGCGGCTGAAGTAGCATCCTACGATGCAACTTCCGGCGACATTGTATTCGACATCAATGGCGCTACCTCTGGCAGCGAAGTTTCGAGCAAGATTGACAGCGATGACACCACCATCCTGTATGTTGATTCTGATAAGAACGCAGGTGTAGAGGGCGGCGAGATTCGTCTGGGCAACTCTTACAACGATTCTAAGGACGATGCGAAGAACAACGTTTCTTACTTCGTTGACGACGGCGACGATTATGTCTCTGTTATCGTAGTTGACGTAAACAACGACTACACTGCTTGGTAATCTGCGGAATCTCCGCTGAAAGCTAAACAGTGCGAAAACCCCCGAGATTTTCTCGGGGGTTTTCTTTTGCTCACTTAAATGCAATAAAATAGTGTTTTCCGGTGTTGACTGTCATATGATCGTTGCTGCTGTACGAGTGATTATGCACCTTGAAGCCGTTTTCCACGATTTCAAGCGCAGTAATCTTGCTTGCGCCGATCACCGGCTTGTCTTTCAGCGCAAGCCCGCCGGTGTAGGTGTAATAGTTGAAGCCCGTGCAGGTCTTGCCCTCTTCGTTGAACACAAGCACGGCTTGCGGCGTAAAGCCCAGTTCGATCGTTTTACTCGTGTTTGAGCCGCCG
>JAGZOP010000128.1 GCA_018383195.1 Clostridiaceae bacterium
AGGCTACACCAATATCGTCCACTACACAGACGATGGGTGGTCCGGCGGCAACTTTGACCGTCCCGCATGGAAGCGCCTTGTGGCGGACATCGAGGCGGGAAAGGTGGCCCATCTGCTGTGTAAGGATCTTAGTCGGATCGGCAGAAACTACCTGCAAACTGGCTTTTACACCGAGGTAATGTTCCGGCAGAATGGGGTTCATTTTGTTGCTGTCGCCAATAACATTGACAGCGAGGAACAGGACAGCGGTGAGTTTGCGCCCTTTCTCAATATCATGAATGAATGGTATCTGCGTGACCAGTCCAAAAAGGTTTCGGCGGCATACCGTGTCAAGGGCAAGGCGGGCAAGCCAACCACCAACAACGCCATCTATGGCTACAAAAAAGACCCGGAGGATAAAGACCACTGGCTGGTGGACGAGGAAGCCGCCGCCGTGGTGCGGCGGATCTTCCGGCTTGCGGTGGAGGGGCACGGACCCCATGAGATCGCCAAGATACTCACACAGGAAAAGGTGGAGTGCCCCGCCTATTATCTGGCCCGCAACGGCAGGGGCAGCCGGAAGAATACCGTGGACACCAGCCGCCCCTATGACTGGTACGGCTTCACAGTCAGTTCCATGCTGACCAAGCCGGAGTACATGGGGCATACCGTCAATTTCCGCTCTTCCAAGAAGTCCTACCGGGATAAGCGGGTAAAAAATGACCCGTCCGACTGGCTGATTTTTGAGAATACCCACGAGGCCATTGTTGACCCGGAAACCTGGCAGCTGGCCCAGCAGGTGAAGCGGACGGTGCGCCGGACAGATACCACTGGCGTCGCCAATCCCCTGACCGGCCTTGTGTTCTGTGCCGACTGCGGAGCAAAGATGTATAACCACCGGGGCAAACACACACGGGCAGATGGCAAGGAGTACAGAAACGACACCTATAACTGTTCCACCTACTGCTTGACCATCGAACGAGAAACCCAGATGTGTTTTTCCCACAGCGTCAGCACCAAGGCTCTGAACGCCCTGATTCTGGAAACCATCCGCACTACCGCCAGCTATGCCATCCAGAACAGGGAGGAATTTATTCAGAAGGTTCGCAGCATTTCACAGGTTCGCCAGCAGGAAGCAGCCAAGGAGCTGAAACGCAAGGTCGCCAAGGAGCGCAGGCGCAGCGCCGAGCTGGACGTGCTGATTAAAAAGCTGTATGAAACCTATGCCATGGGCAAGTTGGAGGAAAAACGGTTCGAGCTGCTGTGTGCCGAATATGAGAAGGAACAGGCCGAGCTGGAACAGCTGCTTGCCTCCGAGCAGGCGCAGCTGAACCAGTTCCATGAGGACACGGACCGTGCCAGTCACTTTCTGGCGCTGGCACAGAAATATACAGATTTCACCGAGCTGACCGCCCCTATGATCCATGAATTTGTGGAGAAGATTCTGGTCCATGCCCCGGACAGAAGCACCGGGGAACGGGTTCAGGAAATCGAGATTTACCTGAACTTTATCGGGAAATTTGAAGTGCCCATGCCCGAACCCACCGAGGAAGAACTGGCTGCGGAGGAAAAGCGCCGCCAGAAGCGCATCCGTGACCATGAAAAATATCTGCGCCAGAAGGAGCGCAAACAGAAGATTGCCGAAGGGCTGATCGTTCCGGGTGAACCGTACCAGCTGGTGTGCCAGTGCTGCGGAGAGTCGTTCCAGTCTATCCGCCCCAACGCTAAATTCTGCAAACCCGCCTGCCGGGAGAAGTTCTACCGGCAGGAAAAGCGGAAAGCCAAAGAAACGGAAGCATCACAAACTGCATAAGGATTGCGGCCTGCCCAAATAAACCGGGCAGGCCGCATTTTTTATGCCCTGAAACGGAGGGATTTTTTATGACACTCTTTGAACTGGTAAAACAGAATATTTGTGTGCCCGATGCGGCTGAACACTATGGGCTGCAAGTCAGCCGAAACGGGATGTGCAGCTGTCCGTTCCATGAGGACCGGCACCCCAGCATGAAGCTGAACGAGCGTTATTTTTACTGTTTCGGCTGCGGAGCCACCGGCGATGTGATCGACCTTGTGGCGAAGCTGTTTGACCTGAGCAGCTACGAGGCAGCACAGAAGCTGGCCCAGGATTTTGGGATTGGCCCGGACAAGCCGCCTGCGGCAGCTGCCCTGCCCAAACCGGAGCGTCCTCTGCTGAAAGCATACCGGCAGGAGGAAGTGCGCTGTCTGCGGGTATTGTGCGATTATCTGCATCTTCTGGAAAGCTGGAAGGTGCAGTACGCACCCAAGACACCGGAAGATGTTCTGGATGACCGGTTTGTGGAAGCCTGCCAGATGCTG
>JAGZOP010000041.1 GCA_018383195.1 Clostridiaceae bacterium
TATTTCTCCAAATATCCGCACTTTTCCGCGCGCTCTATTTCCCGATTTCCACGCCTTTGCTGCCCAACATAATAGCCGCAAAATTTCCAGCTGTCAAGGGGCAGTTTTACGGTATTTTATGATATGATGTTCATAACCCAAAGAAAAGGAGCTTGATAAAAATGAAAACACTGAAGTATTTTGAAGAAAATGGTTGCTTGCATGTGCAGTTTGCCGAACCTGACAAATTTCCGGATGAGGGTGATATGCTGCTGACGGACTTCATGCAGCAGTGGCTGGAAATGATGAAAAGTCAGGTGCGAACCAATACATTGGATGGATATTGGTATATGTTCCGCAAACATATCGAACCCTATTATGGAAGGCGTCAGATCACATTGCGCGGAGCAAAACCCACACATTTCCAGGAGTTTGTAAACTTAAAATATGAGGAGGGATATTCCCCAACCTCGATTGTGAAATTTCATTCCATTGTCCATAAGTGTTTGCGATATGCAGTGACATTGCAGCTGATTGAATACAATCCTTCCGATCATGTGCAGCTGCCGCGGCAGACCAAATATATTGGGAAAGTCTATGACAAAAATCAGCTGAATCGGTTTCTGCGCGAGGCGAGGACCTCTCCAGCAGAGCCGGCATTCGTTCTGGCGGCTGCCTATGGACTGCGCCGCAGCGAAGTGGCGGGTCTGCGATGGAGTGCAGTAGATTTTAAAGCGCGCACGCTTACCATCAATCACACGGCGATTTCCAATCGGGGACGGGTAGAATATAGCGATCAGGTGAAAACAAAATCAAGTTACCGCACTTTGCCTATGACACCCAGTATGCGCAAATATTTAAGCGAACTGCGGCAGCATCAGCGCGAAATGAAACGGCTTTACGGCAAGGAGTATTATGTCAGCGAATATGTATGCTGCCGTGATAACGGCATGCCGCTGCGTCCGGATTATATCAGTCAGGAGTTTTCAAAAGTTTGCCGCCGTGCCGGTCTGCCGCATATCCGGCTGCATGATTTGCGTCATTCCGCTGCGACGCTTTTGCTCAAGGAAGGATTTTCCCTGCGTCAGATTCAGGAATGGCTCGGGCATGCGGATATTACTACAACAGCAAATATCTATGCGCATGTGCCGTATAGCGATAAGGTCAATATGGCGCGTCGTATGGGCGGGCTGCTGGAGATCAATTAAAAAAAGCTTCAAAGAAATCAGAGGATGAAACCATGCAACGCATCTGTATTGCAGAAGAAAAATAAAATCCCCCTGCGCAGAAATGCGTCCGGGGGATTTTTTCATTTTACAGTAGTGCGCGCAGTACGGCATCAATTTCCGGGAATTCACGCTGCATGCGTAGGATTTTCCCATCCGAATTCAGAAAACAGTGCGAGGATTTTCCGCGGAATACCAGTTTTTCGCCGCAGGTCATTTCATATCCGACAATCAGCTTGACACCGCTGTATTCGAGCACCGAAATCGAGATTTGAACCACATCATCAAATGTGGTTGTATTTTTGTAATCGCCCTCTATGCCGGTCACTGGGGAGCTGATGCCCATGCGCTCGAGTTTTGCATAGTTCAGACCAATTTCGTCAAGCCATGCAACACGCGCCTCCTCCATCCATCGGATATAGTTCGAGTGATGGGTCACGCCCATTTTATCGGTTTCATAGTATTGCACCTTGTGCAGATATTCGCTCATATTGTGCTCCTTTTGTCAGGAAAAAGATACTTTTATCATAGCAGAGTCCCCAAAGAAATGCAAGGAATTCTGGATGCTTTGCCACTTGTCCCCTCGGGCGTGGGGGACTACAATGAAATCATCAAACAATCAGGAGGTGCTTACCATGAAAGTTCTGACTTCCCGTTCGCGGGGTACGCTGCGGCTGCTGACGGTTTTCCTGCTGCTTGTGTGCATCCTGCCCGGAACCGCATCTGCCGATATCGGACCCAAACCTTCGGTGCAGATTGCATTCACCAGCGCGGAAAATCAGACCTATTATGGCACACTTTTGTCCGCGCGCCGCTCGACCGGTCCCGCCTCTGCGCACGATGTCCCTGCGATTCCGGAAAACTATCCGGATCATAAACCGGCGGACGAGTTTGAAATCTGGAAAGCATTTATGGAGTATGAAGATCCGGATGGATATTATTTTTTGGAAGAGTGGTGGAACTGCTCGGAAACCAACACATTGCGCTGGGGATATTATCCGCCGTCACCATTTAAGGTATTGCTATATTTCCCGGAAACCGAAACCTTCCGTGTCAGTCCCACCTGTGAAAAATATGCCTTTGACAGTTACTTTACTATCGACATTTCCGCGTCCGGGGACACCCTCACCGCACAGCGGAGTTATCACTACACTTGGGAACTCGTTTCCCTTGGCGCACGCATTTTGAGCACGATTGTTTTGGAACTTGCCCTTGCGTGGTGCTTCGGCTATCGGGAAAAGAGGCTGTTGCTCCTGCTTGCCGCTGTCAATCTTGTGACGCAGATTGCCCTGAATGTATGGCTCAATGTGGTGAACTACTATTCGGGCGCGCTGCTCTTTACCATGCAGTTCGTGCTTTGGGAATTTGTAATCTTCATCGTGGAAGCCGTGATCTATGCGCTGATGCTGCCTCGGCTCAGCAGTCAGCCGCAGTCCCGCGGCAAAGCGGTTGGATATGCGCTTCTCGCCAATCTCTTTTCGTTTGTCGCCGGACTTGGTCTGGCGCATCTGATTCCGGGAATCTTTTAACAGACTTCTCCTGCACTTGACACGGCGAAAAAAGTATATTATAACCGTACTATCGGTTTCTGCATCGCCGAATAGGGAAAACCGACAGCGTTCCGGCAGAAGCTGTGTGCAGGGGTTGTTATTTTCACGGAAAGGATCGGAGTATGGAAGTCAAGGTTTTTGAGCAGTTGCCGGAAGAGGCAAAAGGAATCCGCATGAAAGTGTTTGTAGAGGAGCAGGGATTCCAAGATGAATTCGATCATACGGATGATATTTCTACCCATATTGTCCTGTTTGAGGCGTCCGAGCCAATTGCGGTTTGCCGGTTTTATTATTCTGCCGAACGGCAGTGCTATGTCATTGGACGGATTGCTGTCTTAAAGGAGTTTCGCGGCAGAAATCTGGGAACCGCGCTGCTCCGTGCGGCGGAACAGGAAATCATGCGGATGCATGGAAAAACTGCCGAATTATCCGCGCAGGTTCGGGCATCGGTCTTTTATGAGAAGAACGGATACGTTTCCTTGGGGGAGACCTATATGGATGAAGGATGTCCGCATGTATGGATGAAGAAAAAACTGCAACCGGATACATAAACAACTCCTCTGGATTAAGGAATCCGGAGGAGTTGCTGCTTTCAACTAGGGTTTCATTATTCCTGAATGCCGGGAATCTTGGGAAGCAATGCAAATGCAGCTTCCAGTTCCTCGTCGGTCGGGATATAGTTCTGCATGGTGCCCTCGCGGTGCGCGGTGTAGCCTGCCATATCGAAATAGCCGGTGCCGGTCAGACCGAACAGGATGGTTTTGGCTTCGCCCGCCTCGCGGCACTTGATCGCCTCGTCGATTGCGGCGCGGATGGCATGTGCGGACTCGGGCGCGGGCAGAATGGTTTCCTTCTGCGCGAAATAAACCGCTGCATCGAATACATCGGTCTGCGAAACCGAGGTGGCTTCCATATAGCCGTCGTGGTACAGCTTGGAAAGAATCGGGCTCATGCCATGATAGCGCAGACCGCCCGCATGGCTGGTCGCTGGCATAAAGCCGGCGCCGAGGGTGTACATGCGCGCCATGGGCGTCACATGGCCGGTATCGCAGTAGTCATATGCATAGCGGCCGCGGGTCAGCGACGGGCACGATTTCGGCTCAACCGCAAGAATGCGCGGATTTGCCTTACCGGTCAATTTGTCCTGCATAAACGGTGCAATCAAGCCGCCAAGGTTGGAACCGCCGCCTGCGCAGCCGATGACGATATCCGGATACTCGTCCAAGATTTCCATCGCGGTCTTGCTTTCCAGACCGATGATGGACTGATGCAGCACCACCTGATTGAGCACTGAGCCGAGCACATAGCGGCAGCCCTTGGTGGAAAGCGCGCGCTCGACCGCCTCGGAAATTGCGCAACCGAGCGAGCCGCCGGTGCCCGGATGCTCTGCAAGGATTTTTCTGCCAACTTCGGTGGTCATAGACGGGGAGGGGGTCACATTTGCATCGAATACCTGCATGATTGCTTTACGGAAAGGCTTTTGTTCATAAGAAGATTTAACCTGAAAAACTTCCAAATCCAACCCGAAGTAGGTGCATGCCTCAGCAAGCGCCGTGCCCCACTGACCGGCGCCGGTTTCGGTGGTCAGCGAAGTCAGCCCCTGCTCTTTGGCGTAATATGCCTGCGCGATGGCGGAATTGAGCTTGTGCGAGCCGGAAGTGTTGTTGCCTTCAAATTTGTAATAGATTCTTGCCGGGGTATCGAGCGCCTTTTCGAGGTTGTATGCGCGAATCAGCGGGGACGGACGATAAATCATGTACTCCTCGAGAATCGGCTCCGGAATATCAATATAACGGGTTTCGCCGTCCATCTCCTGATGTGCGAGCTTTTCACAGAAAATGGGGTACAGGTCCTGTTCGGTGACCGGCTTGCCGGTCGCGGGATTCAGCATCGGATCGGGCTGTTCGGGCATATCAGCGCGCATATTGTACCACTGCTTGGGCATCTGCTCTTCGGTTAAATACAGTCTGTGTGGAATCTTTGCCATGAAAAATCGCATCCTTTCATCAATCGTAGTACATGCCGTTTGGAATCAGAGCGTTCTGTCTGCGGAGGAATAAAAAAAGCTTCTGCCCCATGTTCTGGGACAGAAGCGATAAAAATCTTCTGCGGTACCACCCGGATTGGCGTATAAAACGCCCGCTTTGACCGCGTACAAACGATATACGCGCCCCTCTGGTAACGGGTGGGGAACCCGGCTCGGATACTCGGGAGAACCCTTTCGCCTTGCCCTCGGAAGTCCATTCACACCGGTCTGCGCCCGCCGCAATCCCACCATCTGCGGCTCTCTTTGTGGCCAGTTTCCGGGCTACTCGTCTTCGTCAACGGTTTGTCTATGGTGTCATTATATGCGCCCTGCGGCGCTTTGTCAAGCAAAAGTGAGAAATTATTTTCCGTCAGCTTTTGCAATGATTGCTGCAATCAGATTCACGAACAGCAATCCGATTCCACCATAAAAAAGAGGAGGGAAGAACTCATAGAAGTCAGACGGAGAACCATAACCACTGGCAACTGCGATTCCGACGCCAATTTGATCAATACCATACGCCAAGAGGAGCATGGAAAGGAAGAATGTGCAGAATCCGCATAAGATCAAAAAGAAGGTAGAAAATTTCATATAATCACCTCATAAGGATTTTTTCATAACCAGAGAGATATTTCACTGACCTTCTAATATGAATATAGCATATCTAAAAAATATGAGATACAGGAATCATAACCAAATTTAGAACAAAATTTTTATGCGAAATGACTTTGATTTATTGTAACGTTGTGTTACAATAATACGGGAATCAATCTGGATTTGAGGTGAATTTATGGCGATTTCGTTACGGCTCAAAGAGCTGCGTCAGCGAGCGGGCGCGACCCAAACCGAACTTGCGCGGCTGCTCGGTGTCAGCCGCGAAGCCTATTCCATGTATGAAGCAGGCAAGCGTCAGCCGGGTTTGACCGTACTCGATACGGTTGCATCCTATTACCGCGTGACCGTTGATTATCTGGTTGGACGTACCGACTGTCCGGACGCAGAGCCGCTCACCGCGGAAGAACGAATGCTGGTGCAGGCATATCGCGCCCTGGATGCGCGCGGCAGAAAAACAGTATATGGCGCCGCAGAACTGCAAACGCTTTTGTTAACAAAACAGCTCTCTGAATGAATTTCATTCCGGGAGCTGTTTTGCTGTGCTGGTATATTTTCTGCTGCTTTGGAAATACTGAATGCATCCGCCGGAATCCGGCGTTTATCGGATATGAATTCCTGTGAAAGGAGGAAAGCATATGAATCTCAATAAGACGGAATATCAGCATATGCTGCAAAAGGAATCTCCGAATTCACCGCTTGGCAGAGATATGATATGGGCAGGCGTTGTCGGCGGTCTGATTTGCGTGATTGGGGAAGCTGTTTCAACTTTTTATCAAAATCGCGGTCTGGATACGGAAAGCACCGCTGCTGCAACCGCAATTACAATGGTGTTCCTTGGCGCATTGCTGACCGGTCTGCATCTGTATGATAAACTGGCAAAACACGCCGGCGCAGGCACCATCGTTCCGATTACCGGCTTTGCCAATGCCATTGTATCGCCCGCAATGGAGTTTAAAAGCGAAGGATTGATTTTAGGGATGGCGGCGAAGCTGTTCACTATTGCGGGTCCGGTATTGGTATATGGCATCTCGGCGAGCACAATTTATGGGCTTGTTTTGTATTTTATTGGACAATAAAATGTGATAAGGATAGTATCCGCGCCAAGAGATTTGGAATTTTCGATTCGGTTACGCAGAATGCCCCCTGATGCAGAATTTCCCCTGCATTAGGGGGTATGCGTGATCATAAGAATGTGATATACTGGGAAAAAGAGGTGTCGGGAGGGAAACGTATGAAAAAGCAGCCTATAAGAAGATTTGCAGTCTTACTCTTTATTGGGGTTGCCGCGTTCTGCGGCATCCATTTTGCGATGCCTGTACCGGATGTGACGGAGATTGAGATTCGTAGTGCTTCTGATGGCGGGAAATATAATGAAATAAGAATGCGCATGGAAGAAATTCAGCGCAGCCATAAGGAGAAAGGACGGGAGCATGTCTGTTATGAAAACGGATATGTGCAGGAGAAGCCTGCGCTGTTTCGGGACAGAACGGAAATTTATATTCCATATATGGCATATCAAATGAGGAATGCCGGAACAGCGGGGACACCGAATGCGGGAAGCCTTATTCGGATCGAGGTGAAAGAGTATGACGAAATTGAGGAAGGATATTTTGTAAGGGTGCATGCTGCTACAAAGGATTCTCGCATCGAGCAGAATGCACGCTACGAAGCGCTTTTACAGTGAAAAGGCACCGTCAGAGGACGATATTTTCTGAAAAACGTTGAAATCCCGTTTGTACTTAAAGAAACTGCAGAATATATGAATAATGTAAAGTGAGTACGAAAAAGCCGCTATTTCGTTCGAAATAGCGGCTTAATCTTGGTACGCCAGAAGCCTGCGTGGGATAAAAAAACAGCCCTGCGGGCTGTTTTTCCACGTGAGGAAGTCCCGAGGGTGTAAAAAAGAACGGATACCTTATGGTATCCGTTCTTGGTACGCCAGAAGGGACTCGAACCCCCGACCTTTTGGTTCGTAGCCAAACACTCTATCCAACTGAGCTACTGGCGCGTTTTGCAGTTGTTTGGTTGACGCCTCAGCGCCGACTGCCTATATATAATATCATGGGATATAGCGGATGTCAACACTTTTCTGCAAAACTTTTAAAATATTTTTGAGAAGGGTTTTATGTTTCCTGAATCAGGTTTGCATAATATTCCCGGGTTCCGGTTTGACCGACTGCACACAGGGAAATCTGATTGAAATCAAACAAACGGCGTGCAAGCGTAGTGACCTCTTCGGCGGTAACCGCATCATAGCGTTCGATCAGTTCATCTGCCTGAACTGCATGCCCGAGATAAAGTTCGCCGCGACCGAGCTGATGCATGCGCGCGCTGGTGTTTTCCAGTCCCATCAAAATGTTGGCCTTGAGCTGTTCGCGGCAGCGGTTTAATTCATCCCCGACCGGACCCTGCCGGCAGAATTCATGCAATACCTTGCAGATCAGCGAGAGTGCTTTTTCTTCGGTGCTTTTGCCAAGCGCAGTATAGATCGATACCATGCCGGCGTCGTGATGATTGGAACAAAAAGAATAGATCGAGTAACATAGGCCGTTTTGTTCGCGCACGCTTTGAAACAGACGGGAGGACATGCCGCCGCCGAGAATCGAGCAGAGGATTTGCATGGCATAGCGTTCCGGAGAGGAGATTGGCAGACCGGGGAAACCGAGGCAAAGATGATTCTGTTCGATTTCCTTGGACCGCAGAATGATTTCCGGGTGATAGACTGCGGGTTCAATTTGATTGCAGCCGACTCCCTGCATGGGCGCAAAGAGAGAACAGATATATTCCAGATCAGATGCATCAAAACGTCCGGAGATTGCAATGACTGTATCTTCAGGACGATAATAATTCTTCATATAGGTATGAAGCGTGTCGGTCGTCATTCCAGAAAGGGTTTCTTCAGTGCCCAGAATGGGTCGCCCCAGTGAACTGCCAGAAAAGCAGCCCTCAAACAGTTTTTCGGTTGCAACATCTTCTGGGGTATCTTCATACATGTCAATTTCTTCGAGCACCACGCCGCGTTCCAGTTCAATGTCGCTTTGTGCGAATTTGGAATGCAGGAACATATCGGCAAGAATAGAAATACCAGCTTTGATATGGGTATCTAATACTTTCATATAGTAGCAGGTACATTCTTTGGTTGTAAACGCATTAAATTGACCGCCGAGCGCATCCATTGCAATCGCAATATGCTGTGCAGAACGTTTTTCAGTACCTTTGAAAATCATATGCTCAATAAAGTGAGAGATACCGGCAAGGGATTCGGGTTCATGGCGGCTTCCGTTGCCAACCCAGATGCCAACGGAAGCGGAACGCACGTGATCAACCTGTTCAGTCACAATCCGCACGCCGTTCGGCAGGGTAATTTTTTCATACATATTAAAATTCCACCGTTCTAAAAAGTCTTAATCTGATATCGGAAGTATTTATATATTATAGCACAGCAGAACGCGCAAAGAAACCCAGAGCGGTTGGAAACTATGACAATTCCAACCGGTCTAAATGGATATAGCTAGGATGCAGAGATATGAAAAATCCTGAGTTACCACGGCTGCTTCCCGCCGAACGCTTCCTCCAGCTTATGCAGCGCCTTTTTTTCAATGCGCGATACATAGCTGCGCGAAATACCGTATTTTCCTGCGATTTCGCGTTGTGTCAGCGGCTCGCTGCCGCCAAGTCCATACCGCAGTGCAATGACTTGCTTTTCCCGATCGTCCAGACAGGTATTCATATGTTCATACAGCTGCTGATAGCGGTCGCTCAATTCGATTTCATGCAGGTTTTCGTCTTCACAGCTGATGACATCCATCAAAGCGAGTGAATTCCCTTCTCCATCGCTGTCTAAGGTTTCGGAGAGGGAAACTTCGGAAGCGGTTTTTCGGCTTGCACGGAAATGCATGAGGATTTCATTTTCAATACATCTGGCGGCATAGGTTGCCAATTTTACTTTTTTGTCCGGGCGATAGGTGCTCACGGCTTTGATCAGGCCGATGGTGCCGATAGAAATCAAATCATCCTGTTCGGCGGGTTCTGCATAATATTTTTTGACGATATGCGCAACCAAGCGCAGGTTATGCTCAATCAGCAGGTCGCGTGCTTGTTTTTCTCCGTCCAGCATGCGTTGTATCAGATCTTGTTCTTCCTCTGAAGTGAGCGGGCGCGGGAAGGAACCGCCGCTGCCCTGAACGCGGAGAATCATATAGACTGCGCTGAGAAGCAGAGCAGAAATGGTGGGAAATAACATACAGTGCACCAACCTTTCGTAGATTTGTGGAAATTCGTCTGTTTTCAATCTATGCACGCGGACAGGAATGAAATGCAGAGATTTTAAGTTGGTGCACTGTGATTGGAAAACAGAGATGTTTTAAGCGGCGCCTAGCATACAATACTGATCGAAAGCGATTGATACAGTCGGTCAGCTATTTTTCACATGCTTTCACCGGCCGGTGAAATATAAGAAAACTCTTGTAATTTGTACGCGAAGCCGATATAATAGTAATACTATGTGAAACGATATAAGGAGGTGTATCGCAATGGTATTGTTAACAAAGATGCCGAGCGCGGCAGAGTATGGCCAGATTTTGGGAAGCATCCTGCCGATCGTTCTGTTGTTCGTTGTATTCTACTTTTTCCTCATCCGTCCGCAGAAGAAGCGTGATAAGGCGGAAAAGGAGATGCGTGATTCCATCAAGATTGGCGATGAGATCTCGACCATTGGCGGCTTTATCGGAAAGGTCGTCAGCATGAAGGACGACACTCTGGTGATTGAGTCCAGCGCGGACCGCACCAAGCTCAAGATTTATCGCTGGGCAATCCGCGGCAAGGAAGGCGTTCCGACCGAGACTGTGGAAGAACCCAAGAAGAAGTAAGCGGGTTCTGAAAATCCAACCTGCTGAATAGATTCCTATCAGGTGAATCTTTTGGCGGGAGGGAATCGCGATGAAAAGAACAGAAAATCTCCCTGCGGGTCAGGTGCTGGGCGTTCCGGTGCTCGTCGGCCTCGGGGTGACGCTGCTGCTGATGGCGGCGGGGTCCCTGCTTGTTTTGAGCGGGAACGCCGACACGGCACAGATTCCGATGCTCGCTTTCGGGTGTTTGGGATTTGGCTGCCTGTGCGCTTCGTTTCTTGCGGCGCGCAGGGCGCTGCGCAGCAGATTGGTCTGGGGCATTGCGGCAGGGCTGCTCCTGTTTGCGTGCCTGCTGATCCTCAGCCTCCTCTGGCTCGGTGAGCCGGTGGAGCCTCAGCGCGTGGCGATTGATTTGGGCGTCAGCGCGGCAGCGGCAATTTTAGGCGGCATGCTCGGTGCGAGCATGAAGCGGAAAAAACGAAAATCATGAATGGGAGGAATTTTCCATGAAACACATCAAGACTCTGACCACTGCAACCCTGAAGCAGACTGCGGCACACGGCGGCTGCGGCGAGTGCCAGACTTCCTGCCAGTCGGCTTGCAAGACCTCCTGCACTGTTGCAAACCAGAAGTGCGAGCACAACAAGTAATCGCAAGTGAATGACTGCGGGGCGTGCCGAGGGCGCGCCTCGCTTTCTGTTTCAAGGAGCAATCTGCACTTTTTGCACAAAAAATGAGCAAATAAATTCACGACATAATGGAGAGAATATCAATGATCCATCGTTATTCGAAAAAGGGAATCAATTTTCTGCTTGACGTCAACAGCGGCGCGGTGCATGTGCTGGACGATCTTTCGTACGAGCTGGCGGGACTGGTAGACGAGAATATGGGCGAGACCTGTCCGCAGGAGATTGTGGATAAGATGTCCCAGTTTCCGCAGGCAGATGTCATTGCGGCTTATCATGAGCTGTATGAACTGAAGAAGGCTGGCCAGTTGTTCGCGGACGACGACTACATCGATGTCAGCCGTTATATCCCGACCGACGCGCCGGTCAAGGCGCTGTGCCTGCACGTGGCACATGACTGCAACCTGCGCTGCAAATACTGCTTTGCCTCGACTGGCGATTTCGGCACCGGCCGTAAGATTATGCCGATTGAGGTAGCGAAAAAGGCGATTGACTTCGTCATCGAGCGCTCGGGCGCGCGCAAGAACATCGAGCTGGACTTCTTCGGCGGTGAGCCGCTCATGGCATGGGACACCGTGATCCAGACGGTCGATTATGCGCGCAGCCGCGAAAAGGAGACTGGAAAGCATTTCCGCTTCACGATCACCACCAACGGCCTGCTGCTCGATGCGGACAAGATCGACTACATCAACGAGAATATGGACAACGTCGTGCTGTCGCTCGACGGTCGCGCCGAGACCAACGACCATTTCCGCAAGACCGTAAACGGCGGCGGCAGCTATGATATCATTGTGCCGAAGTTCCAGAAGCTGGTTGAGGGGCGCGGCGACAAGGATTACTATGCGCGCGGCACATTTACCAAGCAGAACCTCGACTTTGCAAACGATGTCGAGCACATCGCGGATGAAGGTTTTGCGAGCCTGTCTGTCGAGCCTGTTTCGGCAGAGGACGGCTGTGGCTACGAACTGACCGAGGCCGATCTGCCGGCAATTTTCGCAGAGTATGACCGCCTGGTTGAGATCATGCTTGAGCGCAAGAAGCAGGGTAAGGCGTTTACGTTCTTCCACTTCATGGTTGACCTGAATCAGGGTCCGTGTGTGGTCAAGCGTCTGCGCGGCTGCGGTGCGGGCTATGAGTACGTGGCGGTCACGCCGGACGGCGATATCTATCCATGCCATCAGTTCGTCGGCAAGGACGAGTTCAAGCAGGGCAACGTGATGGACGGCACCTTTGATCTGGACATTGCGCAGCGCTTTGCGTCCATGAACATCTATACCCGCGAGAAGTGCCGCGACTGTTGGGCGAAGTTCTATTGCAGCGGCGGATGCAGCGCGGCGAATTACAATATGAACCAGGATATGAATATTCCGTATGAACTTGGCTGCGAAATGGAGCGCAAGCGCCTGGAGTGTGCAATCTATCTTAAAGCGGCTGAGATGATGGAAGAAGATTTGTAAGACCCAACGAATCTCGCGGATTATGTGATTTAAAGTTGCAAATTTCTCTTCCTCGGCCTTATAATAAACAGGTATGAAAATTTTGCTTGATGTTAGAGAGGGTGATTTTTGTGGCACATAAGATTCGCGTGGCCTTCCTGGGCGAGGGCGAGATGCTCCCCGCCGCAGTGGTCGCTGTTTTGGATAAAAATATTCTTCCGCCGGAAAACATTTTTCTGTCCGAGAAGGACAAGGCTGTCCATGAAGCGGTAGCGGGCAGCGGTGTCGTATTCTGTCCGGACGATATGAACACGGTTGTCAAGGGCGAAATCGTGGTGGTTTGTGCGCCGAAAAAGAGTGAACTGAGCGCGGCGCTGTCGCCGATCAGCGGCTGCACCCGCGGCCGCATTGTGATTGCGATGTGCCCGGGCGCGGACTGTGCATATGTGGCTGACCGCGTTTCCCGCGGCACGACCATTCTGGCGGCACAGCCGGAAATGAGTGAGGACGGAATCCTGACGGCGGAGCTGGAATATGCGCCGGGATTCCCGTCGTATATGCGCGGTCCCTGCGCCGAGATCGTCGGCAGCATCTGCGAACTGCGCTGAGCGTTCTAAAATTTGAAAACCGGGAATATTCTGTTTCAGAGGTTGTCCTTGAGCCTGCGGGCTCCGGAAAAGGAGGAAGCAATGAAACGGTATATCCCCGGTTTTTTTGCCCCGATTTGGGGCAGCCCGGCGCTGATTTTTCTGACAGCGCTGTTTGTCTGCGGCGCGGCGGCGGGCAGTTTTACCGGTCTGCTTGCGGCGTCAAACGGTTCGGAGCAGATTGTGCAGCTGGCAGATGCGTTGGCGGTGCGGGCGGGCAGAGCGCCGAATGGGATGGACGCAGTGTTTGCGGCGCTCGGCGCATTTGGGTGGCAGGTTTCGGTGCTGCTCGCGGGATGGATGCGTCCGTCGAGCCTGCTCCTGTCGCTTGTATGCACGGTGCGCGGGTTTACCCTATCCTTTTCGGTGTCCACGCTTCTGCGGGCGCTCGGGATGGACGGGATATGGCGGTCGCTGGCGGCGAGCGGAATGGCGGCGGTTATTACAGTTCCATGCCTGCTGCTGACCGCTGCCGCCTGTTTCTCGGCGGCGCAGAGCGCACCGCGCGGGCAGCGGGGCGGGTATTTCTACGCGCTTGGGCGGTACCGCGGCGCGGTGCTCGGCTGCACGCTTGCTGCCGTGTGGGCGGCAGTGATGCAGCTCCCTCTGGGATGGATGGTGGAGCGATGGATTTTGTAAAACGAAAAAACCTCCGGCGGTGCCGGAGGTTTTTTTTATCCGTGTTGTTCCTGCTGATACCAACGGTAGCTGAGCACGGTGGTGACGGCGGCGGAGGTCAATATGGGAATGAAGATGGCTGCAAACTGCACATAGTCATTGGGTGCAAATGCACCTGCCATGGCAATCAGACCGCTTACAAAAAACATCCTGCCGCCCACGCGCTGGGCGCGCCGCCAGACGGTTTCGCTCGAGATCGTCCACGGGTTGCGGATGCCGCAGAACCAGTTCGTGCGGAATTTCGGCATCATATTGCCGAGTACGGTGAGCAGCAGCCCGCAGAACACACAGGCAAGGCTCACCACATCCAGTGTGCCGGGGCGCAGCCCCTCCACAACGCACATAGATACCATGAGCAGCATAAACAGCATCATGACCACTTGAAACAGGTCATAGGAACTGCGGAATTTGGTATAATTCGTCCGTTTGGGGTCGAACTTCGGCATGAGCGGCATGCATACGGCGAGCAGCGGGGAAATGCCTGCCACAACCCAGAGGTGCCACTTGTCCTCGTAGCCGATTTCGCCGCCGAAGTCCCACTGCATCGGCACTTTGGCGGGCAGGCGGGTGTACGCCGCTGCCACGAGGATGAGCGGAACTGCGGACAGAATCCACGCGAGAATCTGCATTTTGCTGATTTTTTTCATGACTTGTCTCCTTTCAGCGCGCTGAACCAGCCTAAAATTTCATCTACGACCGACATGTTCAGCTCATAGGAAATATACTTGCCGCGCTTTTCGTCACTCACCAGTCCGGCGTCCCGCAGGATAGACAGATGGTGCGAAATGGTTGCCGCAGAAGTATCGAACTGTGCGGCAATTTCGCCGGCGGTCAGGGGTTTGTCCTTCAAAAGCTGAAGGATTTCGCGTCGGGTCGGGTCGGAAAGCGCCTTGAAGGTCTGCTGAAAGCCCATGATGCCCAGCCTCCTTTTCGTTTAGATGATCATCTAAATATAATATAGCGATGCTTTGGCGGTTTGTCAAGGAATTATTTCGATATTCATCGAAATGTTTCCGGGCAAAGAAAAACCCCGCCGAAGCGGGGTCATAATAACACGATGGTGACGCCGTTGTTGTGGCGCTCCAGATCGGGGTCGCGGCGTAGGTCGGGACAGCGGACGAGCGTCCGGCGGGTGGCTTCGTCGAAGATCGACAGTGTTTCGCCCGGGATGACGGCTTTGACATAGCCGCGCTTTGCGAGGGATTCCAGTTCGCGGCGGGCGGCAACGCGGATTTTCCCGCCCTTGCCGGTCGAGCCAAATCCGTGAATCAGCTTGACCGCCGCAAGACCATGCCGCTTGGCAAGCCGGATTTCCCGGTTCAGTGTGGTCATGGCGTCTGTGACTGTGGGCATGCCGGCTTCCAGATTGATAATGCGGTAGGTGCTCATGGGTGCGACTCCTCCACAGAGCGGAACAGGGAAAAGAGGGCGGTGTGGTCGGCGTCTGTATCCATTTGAAGTCCCGCAACCATGCGCTCGGGATGCCACTGCACGCCGTATACCGGCAAGGATTCGTGTTCAATGGCTTCGGCTGTGCCGTCTGAGGCGCGTGCGGTCACACGCAGACCGCTGCCAATGCGTCCGACCGCCTGGTGGTGAAAGCTGTTGGCAGAAAACTCTGCGCCGCACAGCGCGCGCAGGCGGCTGTTCGGTTCGGTGTGAACCGGATGGGGGACACCGTCATGCCCGTCAAGATGTTGGATAAGGTCGCCGCCGAATGCGACATTGAGCACCTGCATGCCACGGCAGATGCCGAGCACTGGTTTTTTGTGCGCACAAAACGCGTGGATGAGCGCAAGCTCGGCGCGGTCACGCATGGGGTCGGGATCACCTGCCTTGGGGTGGCGCGTCTGTTCGAACAGAGAGGCGTCCAGATCGCCGCCGCCCAAAAGCAGCAGACCGTCAAAGCGGCTGGCGAGGGCTGCGGGGTCGCCGCATACGGCGGCAGCACCCAAACAACCCGCGCGGACGAGCGCGCCCTCGTAAAGCACCGAAAGATGCAGGCGGGCAGACATGGGGTGCGGCACGGTGCCGCAGGAAATCAAAATCAGGGGGGGCATAGCAGGCTCCTTTCGCGGTTGTTATTACAGTATAGCATAAATTTCCGCATTTGTATTCCGGGGATTCCTTTTTACGCTTTGCTGTGATAAAATAAAAGGTACAATTTCTGCCTGAAAGGACTGACTCTCCATGCTCAACCAATCGGTGCTGGCGCTCGGCAAGAAGCGCTCGACCATTCGTGAGATTTTTGAATACGGCAATCTGCGCGCGGCGCAGGTTGGACGCGAGAATATTTTTGATTTTTCGATTGGAAACCCTAATGTTCCTGCGCCGGACGCGGTGCGTAGGGCAATCCTCGACATCGTGCAGGGCGACCCGTGCGCGGTGCACGGCTACACCTCGGCGCAGGGTGCGCCGCAGGCGCGGCAGGCAATCGCGGATAACCTGAACGCGCGCTTTGGCACACAGTACACGGCAGAACAGCTCTATCTGACCGTAGGTGCGGCGGCATCCATTTCGATCTGCTTCAAAGCGTTGACTGCATCGCCCGAGGATGAATTTATCATTTTTGCGCCGTTTTTCCCCGAATATACCGTGTTTATCGAGCAGGGTGCGGGGGCAAAATGCGTCATCGTGCCCGCGCAGGATGCGGATTTTCAGATTGACTTCGATGCATTTGAGGCACGTCTGACCGCGCACACCAAGGGCGTGGTGGTCAATTCCCCGAACAACCCCTCTGGCGTGGTGTATTCTGACGAAACGGTTGCGCGTCTGGCGGAAATCCTGACCCGCAAATCCGAGGAATACGGGCATCCGATTTATCTGATTTCGGACGAACCGTACCGCGAGATTGTCTACGACGGGCGGGAAGCGCCCTTTGTCGCCAGGGCATATCCGCGCACACTCGTGTGCTATTCGTACTCCAAATCGCTCTCCCTGCCGGGCGAGCGCATCGGCTACGTGCTTGTGCCACAGGTTGAGGAGTTCGGCGACCTGTACGCGGCGGTTTGCGGCGCGGGGCGCGTGCTCGGCTATGTCTGCGCGCCCAGCCTGTTCCAGCAGGTCGCGGCGCGGTGCGCGGGCGAAACGGCGGACTTGTCGGTCTATGCCGAAAACCGCAGACTGCTCTTCGAGGGATTGACTGAAATGGGGTATTCGTGCGTGAAGCCGGACGGCGCATTTTATCTGTTCCCGCGCACGCTCGAAGCGGATGACCGCGCGTTCTGCGAACGGGCGAAGAAGTACGACCTGCTGCTTGTACCGGGGACGGACTTCGGTGCGCCGGGGCACATGCGCATTTCGTACTGCGTCCAGACCGAGACCATCCGCCGCGCGCTGCCGCTCTTCCGCAAGCTTGCAGAGGAGTACGGGCGCTGAGGTCTGCGGGGCTCTGCCCCACACCCCGGCGGGGCGCTGCACCTGCACCCCGCAAGCCTTTGAAAAGGCTTGAGCGAAACTTCAAACGCCCTCTGTTCCATCGGAACAGAGGGCGTTTTGCGTTATTCGGGGTTCTCGTTTTTGTTAAAATCCAGTACGCGGATTTCTGAAATCGGTTCGGAGAGGTAAATTTCCTCCGCTTCCTGCTGTGCTTCGATCAAAATGCGGATGGCTTTTTCGGTCGCGCGCGCCATTTTTAAGTACATCTCCTGATAGTCGGGCATATGTTCACCTCCTGAGAGACATTATAGCTAATATATTGGGCATAGTCAATAAATGAAGCATGCTAATGTGAAGCGGGAGATGATCAATGTGATTACGTATGAGCCGTTTTATCAAACGCTTCTGAAAAAGGGAATTACCGAATATCACCTGATTTATAAGCAGGGAATTCCGTCCAATACGATTCATCGAATGCGCCACGGCGGGAATATCACGATGAAAACGCTCGATACACTGTGCTTCGTGCTCGACTGCGATGTATCGGACATCATCCGCTACGTGAAAGACGAGTGATTCTTTGTACAAATCGCGCAAACTGGGCGCAAAGCGGCGATTTCCCTTTACATTGCGGGGTATTTTGGATATAATAGAATCGCTATCTTATGGAGAAGGAGCATTTCAAAATGCTGCAATTTGAAGAATACAAGGTAAAGCTCGCCAATATGGAGCCGGCGCTTGAAGAACTGCGCGGCAACCTGAACCTCGAGCAGGCCGCGCGCGAGGTCGATGAGCTGGAAATGAAATCTGCGCAGCCGGGCTTCTGGGACAACCCGGAAGAGAGCCAGAAGGTGGTCTCCCGCATGGGCGCGCTCAAGGGCAAGATTGAGGGATTTAACGACCTGCACAGCCAGTGGGAAGACCTGCTGACGCTGTGCGAAATGGCGATTGAAGAAAACGACGAATCCATGCTGGAGGAGCTGGAAACCGGCTTTGCCCACGTGGAAGAGGAAATGGAAAAGCAGAAGATGTCCACGCTGCTGACCGGCGAATACGACCGCAACAACGCGCTTGTTTCGTTCCATGCCGGCGCAGGCGGCACCGAGGCGCAGGACTGGTGCTCCATGCTGTACCGCATGTACACCCGTTGGGCAGAGCGCCACGGCTTTACCTACAAGATCATGGACTATCAGGACGGTGAAGAAGCCGGATTGAAGTCCGCGGATATTGTCATCGAGGGTGAAAACGCTTACGGCTTCCTCAAGGGCGAGAGCGGCGTACATCGTCTGGTGCGCATTTCGCCGTTTGACTCGTCCGGACGCCGCCACACCTCGTTCTCCGCGATTGAGGTCATTCCGGATATTCCGGATGACTCGGCGGATGTCGAAATCCGTCCCGAGGATTACGAGATGCAGGTATTCCGTTCGTCCGGCGCAGGCGGTCAGCACATCAACAAGACCTCGTCGGCGGTGCGCCTGATTCACAAGGCGACCGGCATCGTGGTTTCGTGCCAGACCGAGCGCAGCCAGTTCCAGAACAAGGATAACTGTCTGCGTATGCTGCGCGCCAAGCTGGTGGAAATCAAGGAGCGCGAGCATCTCGACAAGATCTCCGACATCAAGGGCGACCAGAAGAAGATCGAATGGGGCAGCCAGATTCGTTCCTACGTCTTTATGCCGTACACACTGGCGAAGGACACCCGCACCGCGTTCGAGAATACGAACATCAATGCGGTCATGGACGGCGATCTCGACGGATTCATCAACGCATATCTTACTGCGCTTGCAACCGGCGAGTGGGCAAGCAAAACCTAAGAAAACCGAAAAAAGGCTTCTGTGCACTTGGCACAGAAGCCTTTTTTGATTGAGGATTATTTGAGGAACGGTGCGCAGCATTCTGCGCCCATTTTGATGACTGTTTCGGCATCCATGTTCCAGTATTCGGGGCGGAACAGCTCAAGGCAGGC
>JAGZOP010000129.1 GCA_018383195.1 Clostridiaceae bacterium
CGGCGGCTCAAACACGAGTAAAACGATCGAACTGGGCTTTACGCCGCAAGCCGTGCTTGTGTTCAACGAAGAGGGCAAGACCTGCACGGGCTTCAACTACTATGACTGTACCGGCGGGCTTGCGCTGAAAGACAAGCCGGTGATCGGCGCGAGCAAGATTACTGCGCTCGAAATCGTGGAAAACGGCTTCAAGGTGCATAATCACTCGTACAGCAGCAACAATGATATGACGGTCAACACCGGGAAACACTATTTTATTGCATTTAAGTGAGCAAAAGAAAACCCCCGAGGAAATCTCGGGGGTTTTCGTGCGGTTTAGAACAGATTGTAGAATCTATTGATTACCACTTCATCTTGTTCTGAACGTCAACTACGATCAGGGTGATGCAGTCGTCGCCAGCGTCAACGTAAACGGTTACGTTGTCGTCGTGGTTATTAGCATCGCCGTTGAACTCCGGAGCCAGCTGAATCTCGCCGTCGGTCTCGCCCTTTGCAGCGTCAGAATCAACGTAGAGAACAGCGGTGTCCTTAGAGTCGATCTTAGAGTTGTTATCATTCAGGTTAGCAACGCTATCAGCGAAAGTGATCTCGCCGGAACCAACGTCGTAGGTCTTAACCTGAGTGGTGGTAGCGGTCAGCTTGTCGATGTCAACAGTGCCGTCACCGTTGGAAGAGTACTCGAATACATCGCCCTTAGCAATACCGTTGGACAGAGTGCCCTCGTACTTGTACTCGGTCTCCTCAGAGCCGTTCCAAGCCTTTACAACGGTGTAGGTGGTGCCGTCGATCTTAGAGGTGTAGGAGCTGTCCAGAGCAACTGCGTAGGTCTTGTCAGAGCCGCCCGGTACATTCTTCGCACCCAGATCAACGTAAGCTGCGCCAACGTACTGGGAGTTGCCGTCCTTCTCGGTTACCATGCGGATGGTGTTGGCAGTAGCCGAATCCCAAGCCTTAGCAGCCTTACCGGTAACAACCTTGTAGTCGTCGGTCTTGTACTGTACGAATACGGTAGCGTCATCGTAGAAGTATGCACGACCCGGATTGTTAACAGCATTGCCCGTAGCGTTGGACCAGTTGCCGCCGCGGATGCTGCCGTCAACGGTAGCATTATCTACGCTGTAGAAGTTCTCATAACCAGCCATCTCGCCAGCCGCAGAATTGGTGGTGATCAGGGTCAGGGTGTAAACGTCCTTGGATACATCGTAGGTAACCAGCTTGTTCTTATGAGCTGCGAAGTCAGACTTCGGATTAATTGGGGTTTCATCTACGTCACCGTAGTGCTTCTCAATGTCAACAACCTTGTCGGTGCCGTCCGCCAGAATCAGGCGAGCCTGATAGTACTTGGAGCCAACATTGTTGTTATTGCCCATCTCAACGAGCAGAGCAACGTCAGAGGTGCCGCCAGCAGCGTCAACCTTGTAAACGTAACCATTTACGATAACCAGCTTTGCGGAAGCGTTCAGCTTCGGAGCAGTTACGTTCTCGTCCATGGTGTACCAAGTGCCGTCGATCATAACCTTGTCGTCGCCCTTGGTGGAGGTAACCTTACCCTCAACAACCTCAGCCTTCTCAACACGGCCCTTGTCGTCAGAGTAGTTGCCAGCCTTAGAGATCATCACGAAGTCGTTCTTCTTGATGCCCTCGCTGATTACGTAGTCATCCTCTTCATACTTGATGCCAGCAGTTACATAGTCAGAACCAACGTAAGTAACTTCCTTTACAGTATAAGTGGTGACGTTCAGGATAGCGATGTTGGAAGAGCCGTCGTTTGCAACCAGTTCAACAGTAGAACCCTTGCCGCCCAGCTTGCCTTCAGCATTAGCAGTTACCCATTCCTTGATGGTGTCGGTAGCCTTATCAGTTACCTTTTCACCGTCAACGTAAACGGAGGTGTCCTTTGCCAGATCGTACTTGGTGCCGTCCAGCTTTACCTTCTCGCCGTCCATCTTCAGGTCAGCCAGAACGCCGGTGCTAGCAGTGTTGTCTTCAGTAGCGAATACACCGTAAACTTCGTTTGCCTTCTTGAACAGAACCTTAACGGTCTTGTACTTCAGGTTGTTGTAATCGGTCTTAACCTCACGGAAGTTGGTAACCTTGCTGTCGGACTCATCCTCGTTGATGGTGTCCTTGTCCAGGGTCAGCTCGTAGGTGTCCTTGCCGTCAGTCTTCTTAACAGAAGTCAGAGTTGCAACAACCTTGTTCAGGTCGAGGTACTTGTGACCAACAGTCTCGTTCGGGGTGTTGTCAGAGCCAACATCCGAGTAGCTGTCAGAGTCGGTGGACCAC
>JAGZOP010000130.1 GCA_018383195.1 Clostridiaceae bacterium
AGGACTGCTGTTCTACGGAAATGTGATTTTGCCGTTCGTTGATCGTTTCCCGACCGATCTGGAACTGTACCGGATTATGACGACAAAATTAACCGAAGTTCAGGAAGCAAAGGAGGCGTAAGCAATGGCTGGCAAGAAAAATCCGAATCTCGGAGACATGCTGCGGCAGGAGCGCGAGGGTGCGGAGAACACCCTTCGCGATTCCAGAAGCAAAACCGCAGATAGCAGTACGGGAGACGGCGGCAAGAAAAAAGTGGAACACCGAAGGCAGATTCGTCACGAGGCCGATCTTGCTAAGATGCGCAGTAAGAAGCTGAAATCAGAGCAGGAAGTAAAAGCGAAAAAGAATGCAGCAGCTTCCGGGAAAAAAGGCGGAAAGCCAAAGAAGTCGGGAAATCTTGCGGCAGATGCACTTTCAGCCAAGGCACATCAGAGTGTGCGCAATGCCGACCAGGATAATAATTCTGGTGTGGAGGCAGCGCATTTTACCGAAGGCTCAGCGGAAGGTGCAGCCCGTGCTGGTTCCCGGTTCCAATATGGTCGAAAGCTGCGGCAGTACAAAAAGCTGGAGCGGTTGGAGAAAAAGGCAAATAAAGATGCCGTAGATTCCATCTTTGCGGAACGCATGAAGTCTGATCCGCAGGCTGGTTCCAATCTCTTTTCCCGATGGAGGCAGAAGCAGGCTATCAAAAAAGAGTATGCCGCTGCGAAGGCAGGTGCGGCTGCTGCGGAGAACACAGTAGCTGGCACAGCCAAAGCTGCGCAGGGCACTGCCAACATGACGGAAAAGGCATTTCAGTTTGTGCAGAGCCACTCGCATATCATCATCGGTATCGCAGCCGTGGGACTGCTTGTTTTGGTGATTGCCGGTTCGGTTTCATCTTGCTCTGTTTTGATCAATGGCGGCGGCAATGTGGTGCTGGGTACTTCCTACACGGCAGAGGATGAAGATTTGAAAGGCGCGGAGACGGACTATACCAAGCTGGAAGATAAACTTCGCAAACGAATCGACCGCATTGAAACCGACCATCCGGGCTATGACGAGTATCGCTACAATCTGGCAGAAATCGGTCACAATCCCTATGAGCTTGCATCTCTGCTGACCGTAGAATTTGAAAACTATACGAGAAGCCAGGTGCAGGCGCGGCTCCAGAGCATTTTTGAAGCGCAGTATGAGCTGAAGTTGGAGGAAAAGGTGGAAATCCGGACAAGGAAAGAAACCCGTGTGGGCTATCGCTACAATCCGCTCACCGGAACCGGGCACACCTACACCTATCAGGTGACGGTACAGTATGAGTATAAAATCCTCAATGTAACGCTGCTCAATCGGGGGGTGGACTATGTTGCAAGAAATTCCGGCCTTACAGATGACCAGCTGCAACGATACGAAGTCACACTGGAGTGCCGGGGCAATCGGGATGACCTGTTTGCAGGCATAGCCTTTGCAACGCCGGATGGCGCGGGTTCCAGCGGAGAATACCAGGATTACGACATTCCGGGCGAAGCTCTGACGGATGAAAAATTCCGGAAGATGATTAACGAAGCAGAGAAATATCTCGGTTATCCCTATGTTTGGGGCGGCAGCTCGCCGAGTACCAGTTTTGACTGCTCCGGTTTTGTAAGCTGGGTCATCAACCACTGCGGCAATGGCTGGAATGTAGGCAGGCAGACGGCCAACGGTCTGATGGGAAAATGCGACATTATCCCGAAGAGTGAGGCAAAGCCCGGAGACCTGATCTTCTTCCAGAAAACCTACAACACCAGTGGCGCATCCCATGTGGGCATTTATGTCGGCAACGGGATGATGATTCACTGCGGCAACCCAATTTCCTATGCTTCCATTGAGACGAACTACTGGCGGCAGCATTACTACTGTATGGGAAGAATTCGATAAAAACAGGGCGTTTATTCGTCCGGAAAGGAAACGATATGAGCTTGAAACTGGAAAAGATTGCTGCGGAGCGGGAGAAAGCCCGCAGAAAACGCGATGAGTGGGAGGAGCGCAGAAAGGAATGGGACAGAAAGTACCACGAACAGGAAAACAGCGAAATCTGTGAAATGGTACATGCCCAGAGCCTGACCCCGGAACAGCTGGCAGTCATCATTCAGATGGCGCAGGCTGCGGTTCCAAACCCGGAAAACATGAAACTGGACGAGAAAGAAACGGAGGATGTGGAATGAAAAAGATGATGGCAATGCTGCTTGCCAGCGTGATGGCGGCAGGAACCTTTACGACCACTGCATTTGCCTATACGGGCGATGATGTGCAGAA
>JAGZOP010000131.1 GCA_018383195.1 Clostridiaceae bacterium
GCTTGCGAAAGAAACGATACCAGATGTCCTTTTTCGGTTGGTGGATTTTATGAGGGATAAGGAAGAATGGGCAGGCACGGCAACGGAGCTGTTAGCCGCAATGGGGGAAACGGAAACCATACCCACGGTGATTACGAAATGGCTGAATGAATACCGCACCACATTTTTAAGTGAGAACTGTATCAGCTACCAGTACAGCCGCAAAAAGGATGGCAGGCAGATTGCCCTTGCAAGGCGGGAGGGTGACAGCGGTGACGGTGGTGACGGCGATATTGGGATACCCCCTGTTACTGTCATTGAAGCTTAAAGCCGTGTAAAGCGGGCGGCTCTGCCCTGCGGGTGACAGCGGTGACAGTGATTTTAGGATACCCCGCCGCTGTCACCCCTACGGGAGAACACCCCGTAAACGCAAGATACAGGCGTGGGATTTACCCGCCTTTTTCGGCGTGTAAAACCACCCCTGCGGTCAGAAAAATCCTTCCGATTTTTCCGACTGCGTTTACAGGGTGTAACACACTACACTTTGCCCTGCAAAGTCGTGTGCCAGACGTTCCCTCTGGACTCCCTTATGGCAGGTCTTACGCCCTGCTATCCTGCGCCGTGCGGCTTCGGATAAAAGAATGGCGGCATGACGGTGACGGCTCTTGTGAGGGGGTATCCCAAAACTGCTGTCACCGCCGTCACCGCTGTCACCCAAAGGGCAGTTTACCCGCCGAAGAAAGGAAGATGATGGATTATGCCCTATGCAATCCTGCGTTTCCAGAAACGCAAAGCGGGCGGCGTTGCGGCTTGTGAACGCCACAACGAACGGAAGAAAGAAGCCTACAAAAGCAATCCAGATATCGACATGGAACGCTCTAAAAATAACTATCACCTTGTTGCACCGCCACGCTACACCTACAAGAAAGAGATTAACCGAAAGGTAGCCGAAGCAGGGTGCAGGACAAGGAAAGACAGCGTGATGATGGTGGAAACGCTTATCACGGCTTCGCCAGAATTTATGAACCAGTTACCGCCCGAAGAACAGAAAGAGTATTTTACGCTGGCTCTGGACTTCATTTCGGAGCGTGTCGGGGAGAAAAATATCCTCTCCGCAGTCGTCCACATGGACGAGAGAACGCCGCATATGCACCTCTGTTTTGTGCCGATTACGCCAGACAACAAGCTGTCAGCGAAAACCATTTTAGGCAACCAGAAATCATTATCCGAGTGGCAGACCGCCTACCATGAGCGAATGTCTTCACGTTGGAATCAGCTTGAGAGAGGTCAATCTTCGATGGAAACCAAGCGGAAACACATCCCCACATGGCTCTATAAGCTGGGCGGCAGGCTTGATAAACAGTATGAAGAAATCGTGTCTGCCCTTTCTGACATCAACGCCTTTAATGCAGGGAAGAAGCGTGACAAGGCTCTGGAACTGATTGCGGCATGGCTCCCAGACGTGGAGAAATTCTCTAAGGAAATCAGTAAGCAGAGAGCCTATATCGACAGCCTAAAGGAGCAAATCGGGCAGGAATCGGATTATGCGGGGCGTATGCGTGATGAAAAGTACGAGCAGGAATTAAAGGTGCAGAAAGCGAATCAGAAGATATTTGAATTGCAGAGAACCAATGAGCAGATGGGGCGGCTATTAAAGAAAATCCCGCCAGACGTATTAGAAGAATTGCAGAAAACAGGAAGAAATAAATCAAGAGAAAGGTAGGAAACTGATTGAAGAAACAGGATTTTAAGGTGTTAAAGACTAAAGATTTGTACCCGTTTCCCGACAATCCGTTTCATGTGGCGGAAGATGAAACGCTGTCAGAATTAGCGGAAAGCATCAAGGAATTTGGCATTGTCACGCCGATAATCACACGCCCGAAAGAGGACGGGAACGGCTATGAAGTGATTGCGGGACAGCGGCGTGTCCGTGCGTCTGAACTTGCAGGGATAAACACAATCCCCGCTTTTGTCCTGCCCTTAGACCGTGACCGAGCCATCATCACCCTTGTAGACAGCAATTTGCAGCGTGAGAATATCCTGCCGAGCGAGCGGGCGTTTGCCTACAAGATGAAATCCGAAGCCATGAAGCGGCAGGGTTTCCGCACGGATTTAACCTCGTCACAAGTTGTGACGAAGTTGCGGACGGACGATAAGGTGGCACAGGGCTTCGGCGTGGGCAGGATGACCGTGCAGCGTTTTATCCGCTTGACGGAACTGATACCGCCGATTTTGCAGATGGTGGACGAGGGG
>JAGZOP010000042.1 GCA_018383195.1 Clostridiaceae bacterium
GCGGCGACCTGTTCAAGGTTGCTCCGATGATGATCGAAGCAATCCGCGCTGCAAAGGCTTCCAAGTAAGTCTAATTGAGCATTTGAAAACGCCCGTTCCTTTTGGAACGGGCGTTTTTTTGTACCCTTACGGTTTTCGACTGGAAAAATATCAGTATCTGTGGTATCATTATACTGTATTAGTCTACGCAGACGGGGCATGCGCAGACCAACGAGACAACAACGCATTCCCACCAGAGAGGTGATATTTTGGCACAAACCAAACGAAAATCCACAAAATCCGCACCACGCAGCCGCAAAAAACCGGCAGCCGCAGCCGCATCCGCGCCGGACAGCTATCTGCCGCGTCCGGTCTGGGGCATGATCTACGGCGTGCTTGGCGTGCTCGTGCTGCTGACCATCATGCAGCAGGACGGCGCTGTGCTGCGCGTCATGCGCACCGCGATCGGCAGCATACTCGGGTATGGTCTTTATGTCCTGCCGTGTGCGCTGTTTGGATTGGGCGCGCTGCTTATCGCGCGGGCAAAGGGACCGGTGCGTCTGCGCGGCACCGGGATAGCCGTATTCCCGCTCATCTTCGGCGCGGCTGCACATGGCATTTTGCGCGCGGGGCAGTATCCGATCGACATGGAATCGTTCCGTATGCTGATTGAGACGGGCGCAGAATTGAAATCCGGCGGTCTGCTTGCGGGCGGTTTGTACTGCGTGATGGAGTGGGCTTTTTCCGGAATCGGCGCATTGATTATCATGATGATTCTGCTCATGATTGATGTGATGGTGATGTTCCGTCTGACGCCGCAGGCGATCTACAATGCGCTGAAACCAATCGACTATGAGTATGAGGACGAGGACGAGCGCGCCCGCTACGAAGCGCCTGCGGTGCTGCCCAATGTCCACGAACTGGCAGCCGCACACAAAAAGCGCAAAGCCGCGCGCGCGTCATTCGACATCCCGTTGGAGGGTGAGGAGGAACCGGTGCAGAGCCTGATTGCGCCGGAACCGCCGGCTGCGCCGCCCGAGCCGATTGAGACATCCGAGCCGGAGAAATCCGACCCGTTTGGGGACATCCTGTCCCTGCTGCACAAGGGTAAAAAGTCCGTGTCCGAGACAGAGTCTGCGCCTGTACCCGAAGCCGCAGCCGAGCCGATTGCGGACGATACCCCGCCGTGGGAGGAGCCGATCTCCAAGGCGGAGCAGAAAAAGCGCGATGCGCAGGAAAACGCAGCGATGGCTGCCGAAATGGACCGCAGTGCGCAGGCGCCTGCACCGGCATACAGCTATCCGCCGATGTCACTGCTGAACCCACCCGCCAAAACCGCCAAGGGCAATTATCAGCAGGAGCTGAGCGAATGCAGTCACCGCTTGATTGACACCCTGCAATCGTTCAACATCGAGGCGCAGATTATCGGGATTGTCCGCGGCCCGACGGTCACACGGTTTGAGGTCACCATCCCGCCCGGAACCAAGTTCAGCCGGATTACCGGTCTGTCCGATGATATTGCACTGGCGCTCGGCGCGGTTTCGGTGCGTATCGCACCCATTCCGGAAAAGGTTGCGATCGGCATTGAGGTGCCCAACAAAACCAACACCATGGTGCCGATTTCTGATGTTCTGAATTCGGATGCATTCAAAAATGCCAAAAGCCATGTCGCATTCTGCGTCGGTAAGGATATCACGGGTGCGCCGGTGGTCGGCAACATCGGCAAGATGCCCCACCTGCTGATTGCGGGCACAACCGGTTCGGGTAAGTCGGTGTGCGTCAACTCTATGCTGATTTCGCTGCTCTATAAGTCTACACCCGAAGAGGTGCGGCTCATCATGGTTGACCCAAAGATGGTTGAGTTGGGTAACTATAACGGCATCCCGCACCTGCTCATTCCGGTTGTAACCGACCCGCGCAAGGCAGCGGGCGCGCTCAACTGGGCGGTGGGCGAAATGGAACGCCGCTATAAGCTGTTTGCGGACAATCAGGTGCGCAAACTGGAGGACTACAATGCCCTCATGCGTAAGAAGAAAGCCGAACTGGAAGCTGCCGAGCCGATTGTCTCCGAGGACGGAGAGCCTGCTGCAACCCCGGTACCGTCGCTCGATGCCTGTCAGGTGCTGCCTGAGATCGTGATCGTTATCGACGAGCTTGCCGACCTCATGATGGTTGCCGCCAAGGAAGTCGAGACCTCGATCTGCCGCATTGCGCAGAAGGCGCGTGCGGCGGGAATGTACCTGATTGTTGCGACCCAGCGCCCGTCGGCGGACGTCATCACGGGCATCATGAAAGCGAACATCCCCTCGCGTATTGCGTTCGCGGTTGCCAGCCAGATCGAAAGCCGCATTATTCTCGATACCACGGGCGCCGAAAAGCTGATCGGCAAGGGCGATATGCTCTATGCGCCGCTTGGTGAGGGCAAACCGCAGCGCATCCAAGGCTGCTTTATCTCGAACGATGAAATTGAAAACGTCATCGAATTTATCAAGTCTACGTCCACCGCCGAATATAATGAAGAAATCCTCGAACACATCGAAAAGCAAGCCGAAGCCGCAGAATCGGGCGGCGGCGGTTCGTTCGACCCCGCCGAAGATGAGGACGAAATGCTGATGGACGCCATCGATGTGGTCATGGACTGCAAACAGGCATCGGTTTCCATGCTCCAGCGCCGCCTGAAGCTGGGCTATGCCCGCGCGGCGCGCATTGTCGATCAGATGGAGGAGCGCGGTATCGTCGGTCCGTTTGAAGGCTCCAAGCCCCGCCAAATCCTGATTTCCAAGGACGAATGGAGCGAAATGAAGCTGAGGAGAAAACTTTAATTCAGAGTGGAGATTAGAGAGTGGAGAGTGAAGAGTTAAGATTGGAGATTTTTTATCTCAACTCTCTATTTTCAACTCTTTTATTTTAGGAGGTTTTTACAATGAACAAAATCGAACTTTCCACCCTGTCGTTCAACCCGTTTTTGAAGATTCGTGACCAGTGGGCGCTGCTTGCAGCAGGTCATGAGGGCGACTTCAATATGATGACGGTCAACTGGGGCGGCATGGGCGAATTGTGGTTCAAGGAAGTGACCACGGTGTATGTGCGCCAGAGCCGCTATACCATGCAGTTTATGGACAAAAATGACCATTATGCGCTGATTTTCCTGAAGGATGGTCATAAGGACGCACTCAATACGCTTGGTTCCAAGTCCGGCCGCGACATCGACAAGATGGCGGGCGCAGGTCTGACCCCGGTGTTCACGCCTGAAGGCGTACCGACCTTTGCAGAGGCGGAGCTGACCATCGTGTGCCGCAAGCTGTATAAGGACGACATGCCCCGCGAGAACTTCACGGACAAGGCAGTTTACGACAAGTGCTATGCAGACCATGATGTGCACAGTATGTTCATCGGTGAGGTCGTTGCGGCATACGAGGGATAACAAAGCGGAAAAGAAAAAAGACGCGCATAGCGCGTCTTTTTTTATCTTTCGGTTTGAATCAGTCCGCTCATGCTGAGAATCTGCGCAAACTGCGCACGGGTGAGCGTGCCGCTGATGTCCAGATTGCCGCCCGAGCCGACCACGGTGCCGGTTTTTACACATAGTGCGGCTGCGGCGCGGCGGTTTGCGGGAACCTGTGCGCCGTCGGCAAACCGGGACAGGCAGACGGTGATTTCGTCCTCAGAAAGCGGCGGGATGCCTTGCGTTTTCAGGGCATTCGCCAGCACCTGCATGGCATCTGCGCGGGTCATGGCTGCGGTGTATACAATGGGCACGTCGAATCCTTCGACCAGACCGGACTGCTCGGCTGCGGTGGTTTCGATGTAGTACCACGGCGCACCGTCCGGCGGAGCGATGGAACTGGTATCGAGACCAAGGGTGCGCACCAGAACGGCAGAAGCTTCGGCAATGGTGATGGGGTCGTCCGGGCGGAATAAGTCGCCGTCGCCCCGCATCAGCTCGGCTGCGGTGACTGTTTTGATGGCATCGTATGCCCAATGGTGCTTTGCGACGTCCTCATAGCCGGAATAGCTGTTCAGCGAACCGATGCCAGAGCCATTCATCGCGTGCCAGCAAGCACTGTCCTTGTCAATGACCTCATCCAGCGCAGACAGGGGGATGGCATACTCTTTCGAGGACGGTGTATGGCTTGCGGAATCGCTTGGGGTGTTGAGAAAGAACGAGACCCCGTTATCCGTGATACGCGGATAGGAGAACAGATAATAGGGCACATTTTCGGGCAGATACTCGGTGACAACATCCAGATAATCCCGCTGGAACAGGTCGCGGATGATGGAATAGCGTTCGCCGGTGGCGAGGTCCAGCGTGATATTGTCGTTCCAGACCGAAGCGCCCAGACCGGTCCCGCTGATGCAGTCTGCCCAGACGATGAGCAGCCGCCCCTTGACTGCCAGACCATAGCTGCCCGAGAGTGCTTCGCGCTGTGCCGGAACCGAGGGACCCTGCAAAAAGAAGGATTCAATGGCGCTGTTCACGGTGGACTGCACGTTTTTGTCTGCCAGACCGGAAATGACCGGATAAGTCAGCGACCAGCCGTATTCGACGCCGTTTTTCATTCCAAGGTATTTTTCGTAGCCTGTCGTAGTGACACGGAAATACTCCATATCGTAGGCGCGCTCGGGGGAATATAAACCGGTTCGGTCGCTCAGGCGGATATACTGCCGCGTGCCGCCGATGGTCACGAGCGCGACATTATCGGTCAAGATGACCGGCGTTTCCGCGTTGGCGAGCTTGGTGATATAACCGCCCACACGAGAAAAGAAGATAATGCCGTTGTCCATAGTGCCGTGCCATGAGATGCCGTGCTCAATAGCGTCAAAGCCGCCCACATACAAATCGGTGCGGTAGATGAGGTTTCCGTTGGCGTCGAGCGCCGAAACATAACCGTCATCGGCACGCGCGGCATATACGCCCTCGCCCATATAGGAGAGGTAGTTATACTGGAACGGCAGTGTGGTCACGCCGTTCAGGTTTGTGATGCCCCAACGATTGTTGAGACGCATCATGGCGTAACCGTCTCGGAACGGGGAAATATCCTGATAGATATAGTCGCTCAGCAGCGTTCCGGTTTCCAGAGAAAAGAGCGCCGAACGGTTTCCACTTTCCATGACCACCAACTTGCCGTCATAGACTTCCATATATTTGGGAGTTCCTCCTGCGGGCAGGGGGGTCGGATTCCCTTCGGTATCAATAACTGCATAGGCATGGTTTTCGGAAAGTTCCACTACGGCATAACCGCCCGAAAATGGACCGGCCTGCAAATAAACCGGGGCAAGCGCCTGACGACCGTCCCGGGAGACATATCCCCATGCGCCGTTTTCAGATTTTGCAGCAAGCAGCCCCTCCTCGGAGAAGAAGCCGGCGGCTCCCGGGAAGGTGCCGAGAGATTCGCCCTGCTGATTGAAGTATACGGTTTCGTTTTCATAACGAAACGCAATGGTATCATTTTCGTATTCTACGGCGGCGGGCGCAGCGCGCATCGGCACGATTTCCTCGCCGGTTTCGTCGATCACAGCCAGATATCCGTTGTCGTCCGTGACGGTCGCCAGTCCATCCTCGGTAAATGCCGAGGCGGAGGCATACTGATAGGGGATGACCTGCGTGCCGCTTTCGTCCATGTAGCCCCAGGTGGTGCAGCCGTCTGCGGAGGTCAGTTCCACCGGGAACAGATCGACCGCAGCAGCGGACAACGTCAGGGAAATTGCGGCAAAAAAGATCGACAGAAGGTACTTTTTCATGAAAAATCCTCCTCATCGGTTTATTTCTACCTAGAATTATATCGGGTTTGCCGAATCTGGACAAGTCAATCGGGCAAAGTGAAATATTACATTCGGAAAGCAAAAGAAAAGCGCCCGGTTTGGGGCGCTTTTTCTGCGGCTGTAAAATTTGTGGGAACAAAGCGTTTTTAATCTGCCTGCGCTTTGAGCTTTTCGGCGGTATCGGCGGTGATAAGCGCGTCGAGGACATCGTCAAGGTCGCCGTCCATGAACTGCCCGAGTTTGTACAGCGTCAGCTTGATGCGGTGATCGCTGATGCGGTTTTCCGGGAAGTTGTAGGTGCGGATGCGCTCGGCGCGGTCGCCGGTGCCGACCTGACTGCGGCGGTCTGCCGCAATGGCAGCGCTTTGCTTTTCAAGTTCGGCTTCATACAGGCGAGTGCGCAGTACGCGCATGGCCTTGTCCTTATTTTTGTGCTGGCTGCGTTCATCCTGACACTCCACGACCGTGTTTGTCGGGATATGGGTGATGCGGATGGCAGAAGAAGTTTTGTTGATGTGCTGACCGCCGGCGCCGGACGAGCGGAATGTATCGATGCGCAGGTCCTTAGGGTCAATGGAGAAGTCGATTTCCTCGGCTTCGGGCATGACCGCGACCGTAACCGTCGAGGTGTGTACGCGCCCCTGGCTTTCGGTTTCGGGCACGCGCTGGACGCGGTGCACACCGGATTCAAACTTCATGCGCGAGTACACATGATCTCCTGCAATCTGGAACACGACTTCTTTACATCCACCGAGTTCGGTTTCACTGATGCTGAGCTGTTCGACCGTCCAGCCGCGCTTTTCGGCGTACATGGCGTACATTCGGTAGAGAGAGTGGGCAAACAGGGCAGATTCTTCGCCGCCCGCGCCGCCGCGGATTTCGACGATGATGTTTTTATCGTCGTTCGGGTCTTTGGGCAGCATGAGGATTTTCAGTTCTTCCTCGAGCCGGATCAGGTCGGCTTTCGCCTGCGCCAGTTCGTCCTGCGCCAGTTCGCGCAGATCGGGGTCTGTGAGCATGTCCTCGGCTTCCTTGCGCAGCGCCTGTGCGTCTTTATATGCGCGATAGGCGGTTACGATGGGTTCCAGGTCGCCGCGTTCGCGGAGCAGCTTTGCCGCTGCTGCCGGATCATCGTAAAGACCCGGCATGGACAGCCGCGATTCCAGCTCTTCAAAGCGGCTGACTGCGGCATCTAATTTGTCAAACATGGGGAATACACCTCGGGAATCGAAATAAAAAGGGGAAATCATCCCGCGCGCCACTGTGTCAGCGCTTCGGCAACGCCTGCGGCGATTTGGTCCTGATAGGCGGGGGTCATCATCGCGGTTTCTTCATCGGGATTGCTTAAAAAACCCATTTCAAGCAGCACACACGGCACCTCGGACCAGTTGAAACCGGTCAGGTCGCTGCGTTCGATGGTACCGCGGTTTTTTGCGCCGGTCTGTGCCGCAACTGCGTTCACCATCAGCTCGCCGAGCGCGGCGCTCGGCGAGCTGATGGACGGTGTGCCGAGCAGTTTGCCCGTCGGGATGAGTACGGATACGCCGTGCACACTGGGGTTGTCGATGCCGTCCGCATGGATGCGGATGCATACATCCGCGCCAGCATCGTTGGCAATCTGGGCGCGCTCGATGTTGGAAACCGTGGCTTCTACGGTTTCCCGGGTCAGGATGACAGTCGCACCCATCGATTCCAGCTGATCGCGCAGCCGGAAAGCTGCCTGAAGGTTCAGTTCGGATTCGCTGATCTGTTTGCCGGATGCACCCGACACATAGGCGGGTTTGGTCTCATCAGACAGGGGAGAAACCGCCTCCTGTTTGGAAGCGGTTGTAACACCATGTCCGGGATCGAGACATACAGTCATGCCGGAGAGCGCGCCGGGCTGTGGCTCCGGTTCAGGCTCCGGTGCAACGGAAACCACGGACGGCAGCGCCTCGGAACCGGAACCCATACTATCTGACGGCGGGATGTCCGCGCTGCATCCGATCAGCAGAAACGACAGAAAAAGTGCGAAAATTCCGGTCACATCCATCCTTCCTCCTTTTCATACAGCACAATGGTATCAATATTTTGCTTTTCGAGTTTGGAAAAGCGGTCTTCTGTGAAAGACGGGTCAGGATGATACCAGTCGTATTCTTCAAAAAATTCAATCCATGCGTCGGTGGTGAACACATAGCCATGGCGGGCAAATGCCTCGTTGCGGATGATGTCGATTTCGTCCTGCGTCAGCCGGTCGAGATCGGCCGAGGAGATTGCAAAGCGGTCGAGCGGCCAGAAGTGCAGATCATCGTCATCCGGAAGTGCGCCGCCCGCCGAGCGGGTACCCGTGGAGGGGGAGTAGTAGAGATATTCCCCGTCCTGCGTTTCGGGCAGCGACTTGGGCGGTTCGCTGTCGGGGGAAGCAAGCGAACCCTTATAGCGCTCGGCCTCAAACCGTTCGCCGTCGATGACGATGCGCAGGGTTCTGCTGCCGCGCGGCTTGATGCGCACTTCGGTGCCGCCCAGATCGACGTCTACGGTATCGGTGTCATCTTCCAGTTCAGCGGAATCCCAGTAGGATTTTCCGTCCTGCTGCATGGTGACATTGAGTTCACCGTCCTCGGTGAGCAGCTCGAAAATGACGCCGCCCGCCTGCCATGCACCGTTGAAGCTGCTCCACGAAAATGCAAGTTCGTCCTCATCGGCGGATTTGCCGGGAATGGCGGCTCCGTGCAGATTGCTCTGCGAACCGGCGGACGCATGGGGGACAGGGGAGGGCGACGGATTGCTTGCAAGCAGTTTCCACGGCTGAAAAATCACCAGCGCAGCGACAATGGCGACAATGATGAGCGCGGCGACCGCAATCATCGGAAGCGGAACCGACGCCGGTTTGCGGGGGGACGGAGATGCCGGCGGCGGGGTGGAGCCCAGATCGTCATACCGCGGAGGGGGCGCGATATGCTCCTTGATGGTCGGCTGTTCCGGCGTTTGCTGCACGGGACCGCGCGGCGGCGGATTGAATTCCGGCGGCGGGGGAGAGGACACTTCCTGCGATGCGAGATTTTCAAAATCCGGGAAATCGTCCTGAGGAGCCTGCGCGGAAGGCTGCTTGACCGGTTTTCCGCATTTGGTGCAGAACCGTGTGCCCTCCGGCAGCTGTGCGCCGCAGTGGATACAAAACATAAAAATCTTCCTTTCTGCATGGGGATACATGGAGTCCATGAAACGGGTTCATGGATTCCATATACCCCCTAGTTTAGGGGGAGCTTTTGTCGGGAGAGGACCGCAGCCGCGAGGGCAAAAAAGAGCGCGGCGGCGGGCAGAAAAATTATGGAGTGCCCATTCATCACGTGCAGCAGCCATGTGGGGGGCAATATGGCTGAAACCGGCGCTGCGGGCGGGAAAAACTGTCCGGCATCGAACAGGATGGGGCAGAGCACCAGACAAACCGCGGGGACAAAGGGCAGCAGCGCAGTCAGCCAGCCATGTGCGGCGGGAAGCTGCGCGAGGGTGAGCGCAAGACCTGTCAGCATCAAAGCATACAGCACAATCGCTGCAAAACCGGTCACATCCGCGCCGCCGAAAAACCATGCGCCAAGTCCGAACGCAATCAGTGCGGACACCGACGCTGCGCCCATTTGCGCCGCGACAGGGCCGCAGAGCAGCGGGAGTCTGCCGGTCAGAGCCGCAGTGCGGGTAAACCAGCCTTCGGACATGCAGGCATTGAGGTCAGCGGCAAGCAACAGCGCATAGAGAAACAGCGTAACTGCAATCAGACCGCGGCAAAGTGCGCGTGCAGTGGAACGCGCAAGGGAAGGTGCAGTCTGCGCCGTGCCGTCTACGGTTTGGACGGTGAGTGCCATGCGGCGCGCAGATCCTGCGGCAACTTGTTCGGTCAGTGCATCCAGAGATTCATCGGAGGCAAGACCGTTTTCGGCGGCATAATCCGCCGCGAGATAGGGCGCGCGCACATGGTAGAGCGCGGCAGAGAACGCCTCCCCAAGCAGGGGGGACAGTGTTCCGCTGCGCGAGCGCACCACGGTCGCAAGTTTTCCGGGGTATTGCTCCGGATAACGGGTTTCAAAATCCTCGTGCAGGATAAAGCCGCATTCCCATCTGCCGGCGGCGACTTCGCTGCGGATGATTTCTTCGGAGGCTTCATGAAAGACCACAAATGCGGGGTCGGTTTCGGAAAGCGCACGGAAAAGCGCCTGCGCGCCGGGAGAATGTTCCGGCAGACAGACCCCGGCTTCGAGCGGCTGGTCACTTCGGTCTGCGGGAAACAGCAGCCCACCAGTCAGGATGGTCAGCGGTAGCAGGACGAGCAGCAGCCCTGCGCGTCTGGAAAGACGCGCAAGACCGAGTAAAAAACATCCCAATAAAGTGTTCATAGGGTTTCCTTTTGGTGCCGCCGCGCGGCAAACAGCAGTGAGATACCCCAAAGCGCCGCACCGGTGAGCGTGAGTGCGGGGATGGCGTATGCGGGCGCGTCATAGCCGCGCGCCGGGGACAAGGCGAGCGCAAGCATGCGCACCGGACTATACGGCAGCAGGATGCGCAGCGGCGCGGGGAGCAGGGCGGGAGGCAGCAGACCGCCGCCCGCGATAAGAAATCCGGTGGAAAGGAGAAAGAGGCTCAACGCCGTGCTGTCCGCACGTCCGCAGGCGCGGCACAGGCGCCGGCAAGACCGGATGCAAATACCGCTCCGGCAAGGACGCCGGAAAACGGAAAATAACCCGCTGCAAGCGCGGCAAGCGGCACGCCAAGCAGCAGGGCGGAAAGTCCGGCACACAGGGTCAGTGCGGACAGACGCAGCGGAAGCAGCGACCCGCCCGCGCTTTGCAGACGGCGCAGAAAGCCGCGTCGTGCACGTTCATCAAACAAGGGGAAGAACACCGCGCCCGCAAGCAGGATGAGATAGGAGAGCGCCGAAAGCGCGTAATGGTCGCCCGGTTCGAGCGCACCTGTGGGGGAAAGGGTTTCGGTGCGCATCAGGTCGCTGCGGCCGAGCGCCTGCTGAATATAACGCAGATTGATTTCCTGGGTGATTTTCTTTTTGGATTTTTCAAGCGGCGCGCCGGCTTGCTTGCGTTCGGCGCGTGCATCCAGCACAGCGGTTACCCCTGCCTGCGCATCCATCAGCATGCTGATGGCACAGCTGCCCGCCCAGCGCGCGAGATATCCCTCCAGCGGGCGGCGCGCGTCCAGCAGCAGGGTGGGCGCTGCGTTTTCCCCGGAATAGATGCTTGAGAGAAAGCCGTCCGGAATGAAAAGCACTGCGGAGACTTTCCCGGCAGTGAGCTGCGCCTGCGCAGCGGCTTCGTCCATGGCATCAAAGGTACAGTAGGCGCGCACATTCTGCATCTGTCCGGCGAGGGCGGCAGCTTCGGCAGCGCCGGAACCGGACAGCGCCCGTTTTCGGAGAAAGCATCGGCAAGGCTTGCGGCTGCCGCCTGCCCGACGAGCGCGAACAGGAGGGCAGCCGCAAGCAGCAGCGCGAATCTGCGGCGGATAAGATGCAGGGAAAGCCGAAATCCGCTGAAAAACTGACGCATCAGAACTGGGCAGACGTCAGCTCAGGAGAGGACTGCAAAAAGCGGGATAGGGCATCCTGCGCGTTGGCCTCGATGTCATACATCAGGTCTTCGAGGTCGCTTTCGCTCATATCGGTTATGATTTGCGCGTCCGCACCGGAGAACGCAGGTCCTGCACCCTTGCCGAATGCATAGTCTGCCGAGAATGCGAGCGTTTCGCCGTCAACCGTCATTGCCACGCGGCTGAGGTCCGCGGTCAGCTTGTTGGAATCGACCGCCACAGAGCCGGAGGCATCGAGGCTCATGATGTCATAAGCGCCCGGCATGGTGAGCAGGAACGAGAAGTTGTCAGACTTCGCCTTGGTGTCGAGCGAGGTATTCATCTGGAAGAGCGTTTCGGTGTTCATCATCAGCGAGGTGGTGTCGGTAAACTTGCCGTCCTTCGGCATGTGGCTGCCTCTGGAGGACAGGGACATGCGCTCGTCGCCGTTCCGGATGGTGATGGTCAGCGCATCGATGAGCGAATCCTTGGTGCCCAGCTCTGCGCCGACAGAAATGCGGTCCTCATACATGCGGAATTTCAGTTCAGCGGATGCAATCTGCTTGCCGCGCGTGCCCAGTTCGAGGGTCAGGGTTTCGGGCAGGTTGGCTTCCAGCTGGTCTGCATCCAGCTGGAAGAGGATTTCTTCCTTCATTTGGGCAAACAGTTCATCCGGTGTCATGGACGCTTCGGCAGCGGCGGCGAGAAACATCGGCTCGAGCGCAGCCGGCAGCTGCTCGTCGTTCAGCACAAGCCGGGTGCAGTCGGTGATATACTCGGCGACATCGTCCCCGTCCAGATAAACCGTATACATTTTGAGTTTTTCGGTTTCCCCGTTGACAGTCTGGTTGGATTCGCCGGATTTTTCAATTTCAGCGTCGTCCAGCAGTTCGGCGGATTCCTTGGCAAGCGTCAGCCCCGCGGGGTGCAGCACCGTGACGCCGTGATAGCGTTTGGTCAGTCCTTCGGCGGTGAGTATGCATGTGACCTCCCTCGAAATCTGAGATACACTTATTATAGCAAACTGGAAACCATGAGGGAAGTATTTGGGGCGGATTTTGACCAAATTGTCAACTTTCATCGGGCGCGATTTGTGGGAACTGTTTGCATATCGGTCAGAATCATGCTATGATATGGGAAAAGAACGGTGGGAAACGCGGGGTTTCCCGCAAAATGTGGAACGAGAGGGATGTTGCAGGATGCTCGAAAAGCTGAAAAATACGTTTGACTGCGGCATTGCGACTGTGAGCGTCAAATCGGAATCCATGGTTGAAATGAGCCGGATTAAGGCGCAGATTCAGAACTTACAGCGCCAGCAGACGGCGCTTACAGCGCAGCTCGGCAGCGAGCTGTACGAAATGTGGAAGGCGGGAACCCTCGATCAGGAGCGCATCGAAGCGGTCTGCGGCGAGATTTCCGCGTGTGAGCAGGGAATTATGGAGCAAAACCGCCGCATGGAGCAGGTGCGCAGGGAAGAGCAGCAGCTGCTCGGGGTGCAGCCGCAGGCGCCCACCGCGCAGCCGTCCGCTCCGCAGGGATTGTTCTGCCCGTCCTGCGGCATGCGCAATCCGGCTGGTGCAAAATTCTGTATCGGCTGTGGCGCAAAAATTACAGAGTGAAAAATCCCACGTATCCGCGGATACGTGGGATTTTTATGAATAAAAACGGGTTTTAGATTTTCGGCAGGTTTTTGAGCGCCTCTTCCGGCACATGCACCGGACCGCAGCCTGCACACTTGGAACAGTCATGCATGCATGCCATCGGGTCGTCCGGGTCTTCTTCGCGGCAGACCTCCAAAATACTGGGGTCGCCCTGCTTTTCGCCGACGATGAATTTGGCAGCCGCCTCTTCTGCGGGACCGGTTACGCCGGGAACGAGCAGAATGCCGATCATTTCGAGCGCATTGCGCATGGAAACGCCGAGTGCGCCGCAGATCAGCACATCGACCTGCATCATGCCGAGAAAGGTCAGCATGGCGGTAGAACCGGTACCGGATGCATGCGCCAGCTCCTTACCGGTGGGCTGGCCGTTTTCCACCGTAACGATCAGGTATTCGGTGCAGGCGTTTCCGTCTGCAACCTGACCGTTTTGGTGCGCGATTGCAATTTTCATGGCAACTTCCCCTTACAGCATGGCTTCGAGCGCCTTCATAGCGCCCTGAAGTTCTTCAGGCAGCTTGACATCCTCAATGGCGCCGCGATCGACCGCAGCGGCAAGATTCGGGTCGAGCGGCAGACGCGCCAAGACCGGGATTTCATACTGTGCAGCGACTTCATCCAGCTTGCTCTTGCCGAAAACCTCGATCTTCTTGCCGCAGTCCGGGCAGGCGAGGTAGCTGTAATTTTCGATGACGCCGAGAATCGGGATATTCATCATTTTCGCCATGTTGACCGCCTTGCCGACAATCATGGAAACCAAGTCCTGCGGGGAAGTCAGGATGATGATGCCGTCGACCGGAAGGGACTGGAATACCGTCAGCGGCACGTCGCCGGTGCCGGGCGGCATGTCTACAAACATAAAGTCTACATCCTGCCAGATGACGTCCGACCAGAACTGCTTGACCGTTTCCGCGATGATGGGACCGCGGTAGATGACCGGGTCATCCGCGTGGTCAAGAAGGAAATTGATGGAGATCATGTCGATGCCGGTCTCCGAGGTCTTGGGCAGGATGCCCTCTGCGCAGCCCTCCAGTTTACCGGACATGCCGAATGCTTTCGGGATGGAAGGACCAGTGATATCAGCGTCCAGAATCGCGGTATGATAGCCGCGGCGGTTCATGGATACCGCGAGCATCGAGGTGACAAGGCTCTTGCCGACACCGCCCTTGCCCGAGATGACACCAATGACCTTTCGGATGGTGGACAGCTCGTTGGGCTTGACGAGCAGGCTTTCCGGCGTACCGCAGCCGCCCGAGCAGGAATCGCAGTTATGCGAGCAACCCATGGTTAACAACTCCTTTGAAATGTACAGATATTATTAGTATACCGTACCTTTTGTCAATTATCAATATCCGTCGTGCTATAGATGAAAAATCCCTGCCGCATGGCAGGGATTTTTGTCAGTTTTCCGCTTGTTCGCGCTTTTTTTCGAGGTGTCCGCCAAGCTTGCCAAGACCGTAGCATAGCAGGATAATCATGCCGTACTTGATGATCGGGTCCTCCAGCCATTTCCGGATGCCGAGCGAAAACTTGTTGTCCAGCATGCCGAGCAGCCCCATCATAATGTAGCTGAGCGCAATGCCGAGGACGCCGCCGTGCCACACGCCGGGGGTAAAGCGGCCGAAATACAGGCGCTTTTCCTCCTGCGGTTCTTCCGGAGAAGCGTCTTCGGAAGCCTCTTCTTCGGCAGGTACATCTTCAGAAATTTCGGTTTCCTCTTCGGTGGATACCAGAGCATGCTCTTCAGTCTCTTCTATGGTCTGGCGTTCTTTTTCGTCCATCGGGTACACGTCCTTTCAGGGTACTGGGTCAAGTATATCAAAAAAATTCACAAACGACAACTGTTTTCGGGCAAAACTCCAGTTTACCGCCGGGTGCTTGCAAAGCCGGCGGCAGAGTGCTACAATCAAAACCGTGTGAAAATGGGTGAAATAAGGGGGAAATCTTCATGCAGTCCACCACAACCGCCGCGTGCAGCGAAACCACACGCCGGGTTTGTCCGGAAATGTATGCGACGCGGCTGTTTCTTTTGTGTGCAATGACCTATATCATCGGCTTATTTGGGCGGATGAGCTATGCCGCCGTGACCGTGGAACTGATTCTGGACGAGGGGTTTACCAAGGCGCAGGCGGGACTGATCGGCACGGCGCTGTTCGCGGTTTACGGGGTATGCCAGTTTTTCTCCGGCTTTCTGGGCGACCGGATTCCGCCGAAAAAGATGGTGTTTACCGGCGTATTTGGCTCCGCGGTGCTCAATATTGGGATGGGGCTGACCGCAGACTACCGTATGATGCTCGTGCTGTGGTCGGCAAACGGCGTATTCCAGTCGCTGATCTGGTCGCCGGTCTTTAAGGTGTTTTCCGAGGTGCTGCCGCCCGCCTACCGCAAGCGCGCGTGTTCCAATGCGGCGGCAACCTATCCGCTTGCAACCGTCATTACCTACCTGTTTGCAGCCATTGCGCTGCATACGCTGGGCTGGCGGTCGGTGTTTTTGCTGTCGGGCGTGCTGATGGTGGGTGCGGCGTTTTATTGGCTGCGCCGCATGGGTTGGTATGAACGGGAAATCGAGGCACACGGTCAGCTTGAGCATATCACCCTGACCGCGCAGGAGCAGGCAAGCGGCGGCTCACTGATGCAGGTGCTGATTGTATCGGGCGTGCTGTACGCCGTGGTCGGCGCGGTGACGCATGGCATGCTGCGCGACGGCATCCAGTCGTGGGTTCCCACATTTATGACCGAGAATTTCCATTTCGGCGCATCGCTTTCGACCGCACTTGCCATTTTGCTGCCGCTTGTCAATATTACGGGTGTGGTGCTGACCAAGGCGATCGGCAAGCGCTGGATTCAGAATGAACTGAACGGCTCTGCCGCATTTTTTGTAGTAACGATTTTCTCGCTCGCGGCATTGGCGGTGCTGTGCAATACGAGCGCGGTCGGCTCGCTCACGATGATGATTGTGGCGTCCACCTGTATGGTTGGCTCCAATATCATGCTGATTAACCTGATGCCGATTCATTTCGGCGCGATTGGGCGCGCATCTTCGGTGACCGGTGTGCTCAACTGCTCGGCGTATCTGGGGTCTGCGCTGTCCTCTTACGGCATCGGCAAGGTGGCAGACGTCTGCGGTTGGCAGGCGGCGATTTATGTATGGCTGGGATTTTCGGTGTTTGCGCTGATTACTGCGCTGATGGGGGCGCGGAAATGGGGCAAATACCGCAGGCAAATCTAAAAAAACGCAAGGCAGATGCCTTGCGTTTTTTCTATGGATGGGGATTACGATTCTGCGGGGGATGCGGGTCTGCTTGCGAGAATTTTTTCAACGCCGCCCGAAAAACGGTTGTAAAATTCGAGCAGTTCCTGAAGATACGCCGCGCCTTCGGCGGTGATGCCGTAATATTGGCGCAGCCGTCCGTCCGGCGCCTTTTGTTTGCGGGTTTCACTGATGTAGCCAAAACGCACCATCCGGTAAATGACGGCGTAGGGAAACACAATCTGAAACTGTTCTTCGCTGCGGCGGAATAATTCCGCGGTGATTTCGTTGATGTACATCTCGCGCTCATTGAGCAGGAAAAGCACCAACAGTTCGGTGATTGCCTTCTTGAAATTGTTTTCCGTGCCAGCCAGAGAACCGCTCCTGGACTGGTTGGAATCTTCCGCAACGGAAACATTGTTTGCCATAATAATCTTTCTCCTCACATGACAGAATGGCGGCGCTGCGGCGGAATAATTCCGCGGTCAGAGGGTGCTGCCTCTGTGCGGCCGGCGCAGCGAAAATATCCGAATGCGGTGGGCGAAGGGCATCTGCTGAAATCGGATGTCCTGTTTTCATTATATCGCGTACCACAAAAATTTACAAGTGAAAACGCAATTTATTTATCATGAAAGGACATTTAAATGGAAAGATGGTCGGAAAATTTGTCAAGAAAAGAATGTTTTTGACCGGATGCATCTTTCCAGCCGAGCACCTTTTCGGTGTTGATATTTTTGACGGCATTCAGGATGTTGGCTTCTACCTGCGGGTTGTCCGCCGCGAGTGCGGCAATGAGCGCCTTGATTTCTGCGCGCTTGGTTTCCTCTTTTCGTTCCGAGGCGGGACAGCCGCAGGGGAGGAAGGTGAGTCCGCAGGCAGCTGCCCATGCGGAGACTGCGTGTTCCCGCACCATGCAGAGCGGGCGGATGAGTTCCATGCCCGGATAGTTTTTGCTTTGCAGGCGGGGCAGCATGGCTTGTACCTGACCGCCGTACAGCAGTCCCATGAGCACGGTTTCGATCGCGTCGTCATAGTGATGACCGAGCGCGATTTTATTGCAGCCGCGTTTCTGTGCTTCGGCATACAGATGGCCGCGCCGCATTTTGGCACATAGGAAGCAGGGGTGCGTGGACGCATGGTTGGCGGCAACACGCAGGACATTGGTTTCAAAGAATTCGACCGGCAGACCGAGGGTGCGGGCGTTCTCCTCGATGTGGGCGCGGTTTTCCGGGGCATAGCCGGGGTCCATGGCAAGGTAAACAAGCGAGAAGTCCATATGGCGCTGGTAGTTTTGCAGCAGTTTGGCGAGCAGCATGGAATCCTTGCCGCCCGAGATGCAGACCGCGATGCGGTCGCCGGGGGAAATCATGCGGTATTCGCGTAAGGCGCGGGAAAACGGCGCCAACAGGGAACGGGAAAACTGCGTGGTGAGCGTGCGCTCGATGTCGATCTGGTTCAAAGATATGGTGCCCCTTTCTGAAAATACAGTTGATTTGTTAGTTATAATAGTATCATGCATCAAAAGAAGCGCGGTGTCAATGCCGCATTTCTGCATGATTTGAAGCGCATGCGGCGCGTATATGCAGCAATCCCTGCATAAAAAGTGCAAAAAAGCGGAGATTGTGCAATATGTCTATTTTATGTCGAATTATTTTAGTTATTTTGGATATTGCATGTCTTGCATTTTGGGGGAAATCGCAGTATCCTTAATACATCAAAGGAAGCCAATACAAACGGCGATTAGGAACCCCGCAAGATCACGGCGCGGCGGACGACCTGCATTTACTTGCTCATATCACCTCTTTTCTCTTCTTCTCAGGCAACTTCGCTCCATCGGGGCGAAGTTGTTCTTTTGTTTAAAAAGATGCGAAAAAGAAAAAATAAAAAAATTTTGTTTTTCCTCTGGACAAAGTCCAAATTATGCGATATAATAATATTCGCTACGCAGGAGAAAATGCGGGTATGGCGGAATTGGCAGACGCGCCAGATTTAGGTTCTGGTACCGCGAGGTGTGCAGGTTCAAGTCCTGTTACCCGCACCAATTCAAAATGAAATATGCAGATGTGGCGGAATGGCAGACGCGCTAGCTTCAGGTGCTAGTGTTCGCAAGGACGTGAGGGTTCAAGTCCCTCCATCTGCACCAAAATCTCGA
>JAGZOP010000132.1 GCA_018383195.1 Clostridiaceae bacterium
GGCGGCCAGCGGCGCGGTGAATCAGACCCGGAACTGGACATACACCAAGACGCCCCTGGCGCTGCCTGTTGACCCGTACCGGGTGGAGCGGATGCAGGGTAAGGAGTGCGACATCTTCCCGCAGACGCTGGCCGAAGCGGTATTTATGCCGGATGGTAGCAGCGTTGCAGGGCCTGTGATTGGACGGAATGTGATACGCAGCTACCCGGTCGCCTCCGGCCAGAGCATCCAAGCGGGCGACGTGGTGGATGTGGTGGAAGGGAAAGTGCAGAAGAGCGCAATGCCGGTGGAAAATGTGAAGACGGTGTTTGATAACGGGGCGGCTACTCTTGGTACTTCTGTTCTTCGCCTTTCAGACAATCTAAATGTTGTGTGTTACCTTTATCAAAATGGTTCAACATATTGGCCTTGCGTCCATTTGATTGATGATACTGGAACAGTGGTTGGACAAACGAATAGGCAAGTCATAGAAAATGTCAATGCTTCCAATATTATGGCCGCCCGCCTGAGTGATACGCAATTTTTGGTAGGGTATTTAAAAGACCGTTCGCTACATGTAAATGTTGGTACGGTTTCAGGCAAAAGCATTTCTTTTAAAGGTAGTTTTGGAGTAGATTCTGCCTTTAACAGCTACTATGCATTCGCTACGCTCCCCAATGGCCGGGTAGCGGTTGTCTACAAAGCTATCATCGCTGGCTCAAGCAAACTGAGAGTACGTGTGTATACGCTGTCTTCCTCCAGCCTCGGGAGTGTATATACAAGAGATGTTACAGGGGAGTCCCAAAGTTATATTTCCGCGGCAGCTATAAGCGAGGAACGTGTATGTATCTGTTTCGCGGACGACAACGACGGCTCCAAAGGCAAGGCTGTTATTGCTGCCATCAACGGCTCCGATGCGGTGACGTGGGGCGAGGTGGTAACATTTGAGGATTCCCGAATTTTGGTTCCTGATGTATGTGTAAGCGGCTCGGACGCAATAGTATTTTTCAAAACTACATACACGACGCCTGATGTTTCGAATCAACATGTTCGCCTTTTAAAAGTATCAAACAATGTGATTTCCCTCCCAAATGAGAAAAAGACCATTTGGAATCGAGGGAGCGGAAATGCAGAAAATCCGATTAGCATATCTCAAGTAGGCGAAAAGTATGTCTGTCTGATTCCTCCAGGAAACAGCATTTATGGAAGTCCTGCAATTGTTGTTTCAAGAAATGCAGATGCGCTTGAATCTGGAGAGGCATTCCAATTTTGCAAGAACGTTGCAAAAGCACTCAGCGCATGTGCGGTCTCGGGCAATAACTTGATAGTCGCCTATGCTGATGCTGGAAACTCTATCTATGGCACCGTTACCACTTTGACCATCTCCGGCAACCAGATTGCGGGCAGCTTTGTGGACGGGAGCCAGGACGCCATCGCCCTCAAGAGCGGCACAGCCGGACAGAGCATCGAGGTCATCTACTCCGGCACCGTGGCGGCGGACTGGGTGACGGAGGGGCAGGTTATCAGCAGCCCCGGAGTGTACGGCGCTGGCGTGCTCGACGGGGTGCTCCAGGTTTGGAGCAAGGACAGGCCAGATAACGTCGTAACGGGAACGTACATTGGCGATGGTGCCCCCAGCCAAACAATACAATTAGGCTTTACGCCCAAAGCAGTATTGGTTTGCAAAAACGGTATACTTAGCCGGGGATACCAAAGTCACTACGCCGAAGGGCTGGCGCTTGATGGATATCCAGCCGCAGAGTCCAATAGCAATGTCGTGAGCGTTGTAGAGGGTGGATTCCAAGTATTTGACGGGACTAGCGCCAATTACAACGGCCGCACCAATGTCGCCAGCCAGAAATATTATTATTTGACTTGGAAATGAGGTGAAATGAAATGACAATTATCAAAATCAACCCATTGGAAACCGGACAGCACCCGATCCAGAGCCAGAGCCACCGGCGCGCCTGCTGGCTGGATGGCTACATAGAGGTACCCGCCCACCTCCATGACGCGGTGTGGGCGACCTATGGCTGGTGTGACCTCCAGATTGAGGAGGGGGTACTGGTGGGCATCACTCCCACCGAGCGGCCCCCGGAGCCGGAGCCGGAGCCCCAGCCGCCCACCGCAGAGGACATCACCCTGGACATGCTGGCCGAGCACGAGGAACGGCTTTGTATGTTGGAAATCACCACC
>JAGZOP010000133.1 GCA_018383195.1 Clostridiaceae bacterium
CTTGATTGCTTCGTATTTGTTCAGCCATTCAGTTGTAGGCATATCAGTTTCCTCCTGTTGATTCTGTTTCTTGATGTACACACTCTTTGAGCCGTCCCAATAGCAGTTCACACACCGGCCATCCTGAAAATGATGGTCACAATTCGGGTAGCCATAGAGAACATGGGCACATTCTGGCACAGCCCCATCATCTGTGAGGAGCCTTTGAAAAACAGGCTTCCGCACTCATCACAAAGGGCCAGTTCTTTTTCTGCCATAGGGTTCACCAGTCCCGTTCCCGGATGGCCTCCTCGGTGTCAATGGGGATGCCAAACCACTCCAGAATGTAGGCCACGGTTGCCGCAATACATTCCCGCGCCACCGTTTCGATCTCGCTGTCGTTCTCGTCAAACTCCTCCTGGAGATCATTGATGCCGCAGACCGCCTCGTCCAGCGTTTCCTGCACCACTTCGGTGTCGGTTTCGCCACTCTCCAGCAGGGCGATGACCTTCTGAAGCTCGTCCTTTACCTTGTCCACCAGAAAAGCAGGATAGTAATCGTCCTGATACATCTCGTCCAGCAGCTTGTAATTGGGGTCAAATGCTTTCATAGGGATTGCTCCTTTCCTCGTGTATGTCAGTCACGCTCAGCTCTCATGTGTGATACAGAAAATCTCCTTGTTCAAATCAAAGTAGATTACCATCAGTTCGTCGGTAATCTCCGGGTTAAAGGACAGATCCAGAATGAAAACTTGCTGGTTCATCTCGCTATCCACCAGACTGCCGAACCGCTTGAGCTTCAAAAAGTCAACCATCTCAGCAAAGGACAGTTTGGCTGGGTCGGTTCCCGGAAAAAGTTCCGCCACAATATCCGGGCCTACATCGTCCCGATGGAACTCCATGAAAAATGTCACAACGCTATGGTAGCGGCTGTCCTCGTCTGCCAGCGCCGCTTTGATGGCGGCTTTGGCCTTCTCCGCCAATTTCTCCGCCTCATCCAGCATTTCTCCCACCGCATCCATGACAGCAGGATCGCCGGTCAGTTCTTCCTCTACATCGAAGATAAAGGGTAGTCCCGATTCCTCGGGAAAGTTGAAGATTTCCTCACCGGGTGTATATGTAAAATCAATGCGTTTACAATTCAGTTTCATAGATATACCTCTTATTTCAATTTCAGCACAAATCCCCAGATACTCACCACAATCAAGAGGACACCCAGCAGAAAGAAAACCACACGCCGGTATCCTCTGCTGTGTCGATGGGCATCCCGCGTACCAGTGGGGTCGCAGAGCCAGTTCCAGTTGCGGATCGCTCCAAACAAAATCACGGCCCCGATGAGCACCGAGGCAATGTACCAATGCTCTTGTAAAAATGCTGTGATCTGTTCGCTGTTCATTTACAGATACCCCCCCTTTTTTACATCATCGGGAGTTTCCTTTCGGATGATTTCCTCCCGATCTTTTAAATCCAGCTCCAGAGCTTTTTCCTCCTCCAGATATTCCTCGCAGTCCCGAACCAGTTTTTGGGCGGCTGGGTCATCCGGGACCAGGGCCAGCCAGTGCTTGGCGTATTCATAGGCGGAGGCGGCGGAACGGTATGCCATCAGGCAGGAATAGCCCATCCGGGCGTTCCAGTAGGGATCGTTCTCACCCTGGGCGCGGACGGACTCCAGCAGCTCAATGGCGTGTCGGATGAGATCCCCGTCCACTTCACCGTCGGTCCCATGCTCTCCATGATCTCCCAGCACCGCCAGATTGCTGTAAGCCCGACTCAGCTTGACGGTCAGCAGATAGCCCCGCTCCTGTTCCGGGATGGCTTCGATGGCCCGGATACACCGGGAATACTCGTCCTTCTTATTCCATTGCTCAAGCTGCTCCAGCAGCTCTGCTTTTTCTGCCTGATTCATCATTTCACCGCCTTGTCCGTGTCATTCTTTGCCTTTTTTGAAGTGTCCGCTGCCTCGCCAGGTGTTGACCACACAGGTGAAGATCTGGCCGCAGTGCTTGCACCGGATCATGTGGGCCATGATTTCATCCGCCCAGCCATCCTCTGTCTTTACCTTCTCCAGTGGGCAGGTGGATTCCTCTTGCATCAGTTCAAATTCCCCCTCCGACACCAACTGCTGAATGTAAGCAATACAGGCCAGATAGTCCTTTGGGGCGTCAAATTTTCTCCATGTTTGAATGTTTCGGCA
>JAGZOP010000134.1 GCA_018383195.1 Clostridiaceae bacterium
TGGCTGGCCCACCGGGAGATCGAGCGATACTCCATTGGCTGGCGCATGGGCTATGGGGAGGATTACATATACCGATTTGGCGATTGGCTGGATACCCTCCCCCCGGAGGAGTGGGCGGAATACCGCAACCTCTTTCCCGAGCCGGTGACCTGGAAGGGCTGGTGGGATGACGAGGACAGGGTTGAGGTGTTGGAGCACGGCGACTTCTTTGTGGAGGTGTGGCAGCCGGAGGGCCAGCCAAAGTACACCCGGCAGTGGCTCCAGGAGGAGTTTGCTGCTGGAAGAAAGCGGGAGCTGTGCCTGTTCTGGGGCCATCAGCCTGCCGAGGACGGCCAGCTGACGAAAAGCTGTCTGAGCCAGTGGTGGATGGAGGATTTCTGGTCCATCGCCGACACCTATCTCTGCATGGAGCAGTATATGATGGCGGGCAAAGCCCAGCTGTTTGGCGATAGTGAAATCCGGGAGCAGATTTTGAAATGCAGCGACCCCCGGCAGATCAAGGCCCTGGGCCGCAAGGTGCGGGACTTTGACCAGAAGATATGGGACAGATTCAAATACGCCATTGTGCTAAATGGCAACTGGTGTAAATTCAGCCAGAACCGTGACCTGCGGGAGTTTCTCTTTTCCACCGGGGACAGCGTGCTGGTGGAGGCCAGCCCCTACGATAACATCTGGGGCATCCGCCTCGCGGCCAGCTCCCCGGAGGCCCAGGACCCCATGAAGTGGCGGGGGCAAAACCTGCTTGGGTTTGCGCTGATGGAGGTGCGGGACGAGCTGCGCCGGGTGACGCAGAATGAAATGCTTTGCGATTGGAGTACAGTATGGCAGAAATGAAACTTTATGAACTGGTCAACCACTATCACATCGGCACGGACCTGACCTGCGCCGAGGCGATGTTCCTGGCCTGCAACGAATACTACCATCTGAATTTGTCCGAGGAGACCCGGAAGATGTTCTCCGTCATGGGCCTTGGGATGCAGACCGAGCAGTCCTGCTGCGGCGCTTTCACCGTGGCGGTGGGGATCATCGGTCTGATGACCGCCAAAGAGGGCCAGACCGATGTGGACAACATGGAGGGCTACCGAATGATCGCCGAATTGACGGAGTTTATGCTGGGCTTCTACGGAACGCTCCATTGTGTGGAACTGCAAAAGCTGGAGATCGTGGGGTATGAAAACCCCTGCCACGCCATTGTGGAGGCGCTGGCCAGAAAGCTGGAGGAGCTGCTGGCGGGCTACCGTGTTGTGAGGGAGCAGTGTTGAGATGGAGTACATCAAACTCTTTTGGGAGGACGCACCGGAGGGAGAACCGTCGGTCATCCTCTATGAAGTGGATACTGAAAATGAGCGGCTGGCCCTCCGCTCCATCGACATCTTTGCAGATTGCCGCACCCGTAACATCCCTGACCTTTACGACGGCGCCATCGAGATCACGCCAATCCCCACCGTGGAGGAATTGAACGCCCATGTCTGGGGCGAGGAGTTTCACGCCTGCATTATAGAGAAGGCGGAATTTGAGGCCATCTGGGAGAGCCACGCCTATAATGCGCGTTAAGTATGTCAGGAGAATCTGGATCGGCTGTAGGAGGACAAATGATGGTTCAAGCGTGGCGCAAGGTGGATTTTGGCACCGGAACGGTCACCTTTCTGGATGGCACACAAAAAGAAGATATGCTGCAAGTGGAATATCCAAACAGTTTCTTGCTGGATATGGGCTGGTATCAGGACCGATACATCATTTCTATCATTCAGAATTTTGATTGGGTGCATCCAGTCCAGCAGTATGAAACGGCAGATAGGGATCAGCTCCCTGCACTGTTGACAGAGGCGGTTCGTCTTGTGGAACAGGAATCACGGACTGTCGACTGGAGAAATCATAAGGAGGCACGACAAATGTATATCAAAAAATACTGGGGCAACTTTATCGGAGGTTCCGATGACAGTCTGAACCTTGTGGCCTTTTTAGAGGATCAGAAGAAAGAGGAGATCCCCTTCAGCGAGATTTTCGCCAAAATCGGGCTGGACAAGCAGAACTGGGACTTCCGCCAGACCGTGGAGTATCTGGAGTTTACACACTCCGATGGCGTGGAGATGGACTTCCACTTCGCCATT
>JAGZOP010000043.1 GCA_018383195.1 Clostridiaceae bacterium
ATCATTCATGGCAGCTTTCGCCGCCCGGTATGCGGCCAGCTCCGCTTCATGCTGGGCCAGATATTTTCTGCTATACCGGGCCGCCTTATAGCCATCGAACACGGGCCGGGTTTTTGCAAAATCCACCGTAGCGCCCATGAGCTGTACTGTATGGGAGAGGGCTGCTTCGGTTTCCCGAAGCTCCCCAGCCAGGGCGTGAAAGCGATCCACCGCCGCCTCGGTACTGGCCGCCAGTTCCTCATAGTTTGTGAGCTTATGCTCCTGGAGATATTGGAGCGCGGCGGCCATCTGTTTGAGGTTGTAAACTTTGGCCCACCGCGCATAGGCCGGGCCCTTGCCCTGTGCCATACGCTCTTGAATATCAATAATCAGATTGACACGCCGGGGCGGAGCCGGGCCGTCTTTCGGGATCTCCGGGATAGGACGCTCCCCGGCAATCACGGCTCGAATGTTCTCGGGATCGTAACCTTCCCCAAGGGTGGATGCCCGGAGCCGCGTTGCCCGTTCCTGTCCGGGAACAAGGAACGAGATCACACCGCCGCGCCCATGCTTGACCGCATACCCGGACTCCGCCATGAGCCGCAGAAAGTCGGCAAAATCGGCGGGGCCTTTTGCGAGAGCATCGTTGATGGCAAGGCGCAGCCTTTCTTTATAAGAGGGCTGGCGCTCGGCTCCCAGCCATGCCCCATAGTGAAGAAAGCGGCCCTTGCTATGTAGCTTGGGATTGAGGATCACGGACAGGTCATTTTCCAGACACACCCGATCCGAGAGCCGCCGCACAGCGCGGGCCGAGCCGATGAAATCCCGGAACTTCCGGGTACAATCCAGCGAAGTAGAATTGTAGTAAATATGGTTATGGATATGCTGGCGGTCTGTGTGGGTGGCAACGAAAAAGGCGTACTTGCCCTTCGTCCAGCGCATCGCCGTTTCGTAGCCGATGCGATTGGCCTCCTCCGGGGTAATCTCTCCGGGCTTGAACGCCTGCCGGATCTGATAGCACAGCACATCGGCATCCCGGCGCTGCTCCCGGCCCGTGACAGCCCGGTACTTTGCCTTGCTTAACAGGAACTCCGCATCGGCGGTCATGTGGTCGCAGGCATAGGAAGAAATCAACTCGCCACCCTGCGTCTTATCCGGGTTTTGTCCGTATTCAAACCGATCCTTCAGCGATTGCGCGATAGTTTCTCCCTTGCTGATTTTGTGCTTTTTGAGATAGGTCGTTGCCGTAGGCAGCCCTCCTTCCTGTAAGAAAAACGGCGGCTGTGTTCAGCCGCCGTCATGCTACCTTGGGACAAATTGTCCCGAAGTATCAGCCTGTGATGAAGCCCCGCAGAGCAAAGTTGAGATTGTGCAGCTTATCCACCAGCCACTCCGCGATGGCCGGGATGCCATAGGGAGAGATCAGAAACGCAAGGACAAGGAACACGATCCCGCCCAGCGTCTGGCCGCTGATGAACAGGGCCACGGCAAGCAGGGTCAGCACCACACAGGCCACAACGAAAACCGCAGTTGCCATACAGAACAGAAAAGACACCACGGCGGCCAGAACGGTGAGCACCACCACAAAGGGGGCGGCAAGGATTTTCAGAACGATCATAAGCGGCTACCTCCTGTAAAAGTTGATGGGTTTCCTCCTACCAATATTATAACTCCGCCCATATAAGCAAACAAGGATGTCGATGGCCGGGCTACTTTGGGACAAAATGTCCCAAGGATTATATCTCAATGATGCGAATTTCCTTTTCGTTTGCCTGTGCAAAACGAATGGTGTAAAAAGTGCCGCCCGTGGATCTCCCGTCATAAACGGCAATTACCCGATCCGAGGAAAGTACCATGTAGCGGTTGCGTTCATGGTAGCATTGGCGATTGGATTTTTCAGACTGAACATACACGCGATCACAACAAGCAAGCAATTCTTGAAACAAGGGAGATTTAGCATTGATACGGTTTCGATATGGGAGCGCGGCCTCCAACTGCAAACAGCTATTTTGTTTCTTTTCCGCTGCAACTATGGCGGCAAAAGTGAGATCAACACCATCGGCAAACCCGGAGATAAAACGGGTATATCCCGCTGCAATCGCAGCCAGCACTTCTTTCCGTAGTGCTTCTTCCACATACTGCTCCTTGCCGACTGGCACATCACGATGGCCTGTTACACAACAAGTTTTCTCTCCCATTATCCAAACCTCTTTTCTGAAATTGCCCCGCCTTGGTATGGGCAATATTGCCTATCACGCTTTAGGTCAATTATAGGCAATAATGTTTATATAAGCAAGCGTGAAAGGAGGTAGGCCGGATGATCTCATACGCCCCATTGTGGGAAACTATGAAGCGCAAAAATGCAACCACATACACTTTGCAGGTCAAAGGGGAGATCAGTAGCTCCACGGTGCGTAGGCTGAAAGCGAATGAATCCGTTTCTACCAACACGCTGGATGCCCTTTGCAGAATACTTGATTGTGAGCTTGACGACATAATCGCATATTTGCCCGATGAAACAGAATAATGCGGGGAGCAAGGTATAAACCTGTGCTCCCCGCGTTTTGTTATAGCTCCACCACCTCCGACAGCTTTTTAATCAGAACGGACAGCGGCCCCCACAGGTCTGCATAGTCCTTTTGCAGCGCAGCGATCTCCGAGGGGTAGATGCCGTAGGTATTGGCATGGATCGCCACTTGGTTGAGGTTGTTTGCACACCGCCGCTGCAAGGACACCAGCTCCCGCACATCCGCAAGATCAACATGGAGCACATACCCATTGAGGGCCATTTTCCGCATATATGCTCCCATATTTTGAATACCCGCCTCGGCCATGCGCTCATAGATCAGCTCCTGCTCCTCGGGCGTTACCATGACATTGAGATGGACGCAGCGACGGCGCTTTTTCGTCAACGCTCCTCGCGCTCCCTGCTGCGGCGTTTGGGCGGGATCTCCCGCACCTTATCCAGCGGCTTTTCCTCGGGCGGGAGCACCGGGGCCGGGCCGTTGTTCAGAATACCGTCGATCATATTATAGTTCTGCTCGGTGGTGAGTTCCGCGCTTTTCAGCGGGTCATACTTTTCGGGCATAGCGATCCTCCTATCTGTCGCCCCTGTCGGGGGTAGTCTTTTTCGGGGCAGCGCGGCCCCGGTCAGCCTCGGCCAGCTTTGCGGCCTCTTTCATCTGCTGGGCAATCGTGCGGGGCTTGACCTCCTGCACCTTATACATCCGCTTGTAGTCGGCGGCTCGATCCTTGAAATCCTTTTGAGCCGATGCCTCGTCTGCGTGGTAATGGCCCCAATAATAATCCCGCCGCCCGTTCTCTTCGGCAAACTGCCATGTGACAAAGGGAGCCGGGACTTTGGGGTTTCCATGCTCCGCGATGGCAAATCCCCGTTTGTTGTCAAAGAGAACGGACTCGCGGATCACATATCCGGCGTTTTTCTCCACGGTACACCTCCTTCAAAAAGTGGAAAGTATTTTGCGAAAACAGGGGTGGGGTATGAAATGATACACCCCACCCCACAAGCGGCCCCGAAAAGCCTTGATACAGGCGGTTTTTTCGGGCCTAATTTTCCACGGGTCAGCGCCTTGTTTTACGCATATAATCCCGCTTCTGTTTTCGCAGGGCAGTAGCGGAACAGGCCGCAGAGCAATACCGTGTCCGGCCATCCGGGAGGAAAGGTCGCCCACAGATCGGGCAGGGCCGCGTTTCCGGGACCGGGCCTTCGGCGGTCAGCGCCGCCTCCAGCACCGGATCATTGGGCAGAACGGCATCCCGGAAGTAGCGGCAGTAGGCTCCCGTCCAGCATTTCCCCAGCATATAACAGGGGCCGTCCAGCGGTAAGCACCCATACTCCCGATCATAGTTCGCACACAGGGAAAACACCAGCTTGCGGATCGCCCTCTTTTCCTCGCGGGTCAGTTCCCGGCTCATACCTCGTCCTCGTCCCAAGGGGGCGTATCGTCCTCGAGATCGTCAAAGGCATCCAGCTCGTCCCCGTAGTCCTCCTCAACCGCTTCTGTGGCCCGCTGCTGCTTGGGGCGGTAAACCTTGAAATACCAGCCAGCACCGCCGCCCACGGCGGCAATCGCCAAAATGAGCAGGATCGTACCCATATTGCCGTCTGTGTCCTCGGGCTGCTCCGGCTCGGGATCGTCCACAGGCTCGGTGTCCTCCACCGGCTCGGGCTCCACGCCCACGCACTCGGTCATGTTGGTGGCGCATACGGGGCAATCGGTGTTGATGGCCCCGGCCATGCACTTATCCGTACAGGCACAGGCGGGGACTTCCATCCCGGCGGCTTCCATAGCAGCCAGCAGATCGGCCTCGTCCACAATGCTGAAAAAGTATGTTTCGTACTGTTCGCCGTCCTCGTCCACGGGCTTATCGTAGTCAATGACGATATAGAATGTATTGCCGCCGCTGGTCTGGACGGTGATAAACTGCTTGTTGGTGTGCTCGTCATAGAGCAGATCGCGGGTGACAAGGTTGCCCTCGTCAGAAAAGCCTACCCCCGGCTCGGTGGTGGGGGTAGGCTCCTCCAGCCCTTCCCACTGGTCGGTAGGCTCGATGTACTCGTCACCGCCCCCGGCATGGGCCGTCACGGTAAAGCCGCACATGAACACGGCCACGCAGAGCGTCAGTAAAAGAACACGCAGCTTTTTCATTCCGCAGCCACCTCCTCGGACTTCGGGACATTTTGTCCCAAGGTTTTCCCGGCCCGGAGCTGCTGGAGCACCAGCGGCAGCTCCGCGAGAGGGATGCTCATGCCGCGCACGATGTCCACGATCTCGCTGTTTTCAGCCTCCACCTTGCGCTGTTCCAGTTCTTTCAGTTTGGTCTGCTGTTCCGCGATTTTGGCCTTGACCTTTTCGATCTCGGCTTCGATTTTCGCGCTTTTCGTAGTTGCCATAGATAACCTCCTTCACGATAACCGCCCGTAGGCGTAGAAATGAGACTGCCAGTAGCTTGTGTTGAGATTGGCATACCCGATGGGATCGCCACAATGGAGCATCCAGCCATCGCCCACATAGATACCCACATGGGAAACGCCGGGGGTATCATAAGTCCCGGTGAAGAACACCAGATCGCCGGGGCGGGGTGAGCTGGTGCGGCGGCTGATGTTATACAGCCCCTGCGCCCCCAACCGCCCAAAGTCCCAGCCGCATTGATTGTAGACATAGGACACGAAGCCGGAGCAATCAAAGGATGTGCTGGGCTTGTACCCACCCCATACATAGGGATAGCCGATATATTTCTCGGCCTCCTCCAAAATGGCGGCAAAGGTTTCGTCGGCCAAATACGCCTCCGGGATCTCATGCTCCACGGGATCGGCGGTGTACTTTGCCACATAGGGGGACGATGGAAACAGGTCTGGACGGTTGCCCAGCGCCGACATATACAGGGCGTACCGGGAGAGCTGATCCTCGCCCATAATGTAGATGGGCAGATGGGACAGGTTGAAGTTTTCCAGCGTCACGGTGCAAATGTAGTAATCGTAATAGACCCGGTATGTGTCGGTATGGGTGTTGCCCTCTTCGTCCGTCCATGTGTCCGTTTCGAGGTAGTAGCGGCGCTCCGTCACCACCGTTTCCGTCAGAATGTACTGCTTTTCAAAGAGCATTTGCAGCGTTCCCTGTACCTCGTCCACCGTCCACGCCCCTTCGTGTATGGCGCTGATAATAGACAGCAGCACATAGGGATCGTGTTCAATGTCATCCAGCTCAAAGTGGTATTCGTCATAATCGTGAGTGCTTTCGTAGCTGTCCAGATAGTCTTGCAGCTCGGCCTCCAGCCCGCAGTAGGCGGCCTCGGCCCCGCGCAGATCGGCATCCTCGGCGGCATAGGTGGACGCGCCGATGGCCCCCACCACGCCGTTGCCAATCGTCACCGCAGAGGACATACACGACTGCATGAGCACCAGCAGCAGAAAACAGGCAAGGAACAGCAACACCCCCACAGGATGCCGCTTGACAAAGGCCACGGCCCGGGCCGCCAGCTTTTCCGTTGTGACCGCCGTTTTCTCTGCGGCCTTGGCCGTCTGCTTTGCAGCCTCCCGCGCTTGCTTTGCGTATTGCCGCTTGATTTTCTGCTTTTGGATATACCGGGACACCGCGCCGCCCTTTTGCATTTCCGGGTGGGCCTCCACCGTGGCCCGGTACTGATAATCCGCCGTAGCCTTGATGTGCCTGGACTCGGCCTTTTGCACCGCTTTGGCCGGGTGCTCCCGGATTTGCTTTTTTACATACCGGGATGTGGAGCGCAGGGCGGCCTCACCGACCAGCTCGGATCGGTGGGCGCTTTCGGTGCCGACATTCTCATGCTCTACCTCATATAGCTTGCCATGCACATACCCATGAACGGTTGCACCCGCCGCCCGGCCCGCCTTTTTCACGGGGCCGGACTTTTTCGGCGGTTTCTGCTTTGCCAGCTTTTTCTTGGCCTTATCCAGTTGTTCGCCGCGCTTTTCCATACGCAGCTTGGACTCGGCGGTTTGCTCCTGCTGGCTTTTGGCTCTAAACTTGCTTTTGGGGGACTTTGGGACTTTTTGTCCCGAAGTGGCCCCGCCCTTATTCGTCCTTTCGCTCATGGGCCATATCCTCCGGGCGGGTGGTCAGCAGATTGTAAATCTCACCCTTGGGGAAACGATCCACAAACGGGATGGTCACGGAGCCGTAGAACAGCAAACCCTCGCCGGAATTGCTATGGGTGATATAGGAGAGCTGATGCTCGGAAATGCCGAGCTGCTTTGCGAGGATCGCCCGGTCACTTTGGGCCTGTGACAGCAGGATCATAAAGTCGGTGTTATCCAGAATGGCCTCGATTTCCCGGCTTGCCAGCAAGTCCTTCACATTCTGCGTCAGCGCCGAGGGGACGCAGCCCTTTTTACGGAGCATCTTCCACACGGCCACAAAGTAGCTGGCCGTCAGCGGATCGCGGAGCAGAATATGGAACTCATCAAAGTAGCACCAAGTAGCAAGGCCCTCGGCATGGTTGGTGTTGACAGCCGATGTGACAAACTCGTTTGTAATGTGCATGGCGATCTTGCGGAGGTTTTCGCCCATGCCTTTCAGAACGATGCACACCACACGGGCATCCGTCTGGACATTGGTGGGGTGGTTGAACAGGTTGAGGGAGCCTGTGCAGTAGAGCTCCAGCGCCGTTGCCACACGCCGGGCCTCCGGCTCCGGCTGTTTCAGCAGTTCCTCATACAAGTCCTGCAGCAGCGGCATATCCCCGCTACCGATCCCCAGCGCCAGCTCCCGGTAGACCAGCCGCACACAGCGGTCAATGACCGTCTTTTCGATGGGCTGCAAGCCCTCCTTGCCGCCCACGATCAACTCGCACAGGGACAACAGGAAGTCGGCCTTCATGGACAGGGGGCTGTCCTCGTCATTGGTGGATAGCTGGATGTCCATAGGATTGATATGGTTGGGGCTGTCCGGGGCGATCTCGATGACCTGTCCACCCAGCCGCCTCACCAGCGGGGCATATTCGCCCATCGGGTCTACCACCACGATCCTGTCGCTGGTGGCAAGGAACACATTGATCAACTCTCTTTTTGCCGCAAAGGACTTGCCCGATCCCGTGGAGCCGAGGTACATTCCGTTGGCCGATTTCAGCTTTTTGCGGTCAGCCATGATGACATTATGGGAAAGGGCGTTCATGCCGTAGTACAGGGCCTGTCCGTCCATACGCAGCTCACGGGTCATAAAGGGAATAAAGATCGCCGTGGAGCTGGTTGTCATACCGCGCTGGATCTCAATGCCGTTGTACCCCAGCACCAGCGAGGACAGGAAACCCTGCTCCTGCTGCCAGTCCAGTCTTTTCAGAGCGCAGTTGTATTTCTGCGCGATGCCGGACACGGTAAATACATCGTTTTCCAAACGCTGGCGGCTGGGCGCAAGGTTGATGACGGTAAAGGTCAAAAGGAACATTCGCTCGTTGCGGGATTGCAGATCGGCCAGCAGCTCTGCCGCATCCTTGGAAAAGGTAATGAGGTCGGGGGGCAAAATCTCCATATCGTACCCGGCCCGGACAGCCTTTTTCTGTTCCTCGGCCTTCATGCGTCCAATATCGGAGATTTTACCCTTGATGGTTTTAATGGCCTTGAGCTGATCCACCGTCTGAACATGGAGCGTCACCGTCAGCTCGGCATCCAGCTCCAAGATTTCAGCCAGCAGCTTATCCGACATTTCCGACGCCAAAATCTGCAAGTAGGACGCAGCTCCCCAAGACTGGCCCACCCGGAATGTACGGCTCTGCCGGAAGTCGAAGCTGTCCGGGGCAATAAAGTCTTTCGTACCCATGCCAGTTCTGGGAATATCCTTCCACGCAAATCGGAAAGGCTCCCGACTGCCGGGGTGGAGCTGCCCATGCAAGGCGGCCAGCCGATCCCGGCCATCGAGGGGCCGGGACTGTACCCCCAGCCGCTTGAAGTTGCCCATCACATCGGCCTCTACACGATCCAGACGGGGCCGGGCCTCGGCCACGCTGCCAGCGGGCAGACCAAAGGTGATGTATTTGGAGCGTTCAATGCCGTTGTTGCTTTTGGCAATCTGGCCTTTGAGCATATCCACGAACTCGCCCCGGATGCTGTTGAACGCATCCTGCTGGGCCGGGATATTCACCTTGTAACGGTGGGTAGACCGGGAACGCCGATTGACGAAAGAAAGCTGGAACGGCAAGGAACTGTCAAAGTAATTGAGGAATGAGCTCCAGCCGCCAAAGATAGCAGTCTGATCCTCGGTGGACGCAACGGCATAATTGATGTCCTCATATTCCACCGTTTTCGTGTAAAGCCCGCCGGGGAGCTGACAGATGCCGTCCGGGTGCATCGCCACATAGGGGATCGTCTGCTGGGCAGACACCACGGCCCGGCGCTTACTTGCCTTTGGCTTGCTTTTACTTTTTGTTTTCTGCAATAGGCTCCTCCTTTCCTGTGAATGACGCATAGATGTTCTGCGTCTTGTAGGGCCTCACACCGGGCCGCAGAAACCGGGTGTTGAGGATGTTTCGCAGCACCTTTTCAAAGGGCAGCCCGTCTTTTTCATACATGGCCATCATAAAGGCCGGGAGCATGATCACCAGCATGACGAACAGCGCCCCGGTGTTGCCGATGGCACCACGGGAGAGCAGATAGGCCGGGACGCCCACCGCCGCGCCGATGCCGAAACAGACAAGCTGGCGTTTGGTGAGGTTAAAGGCGATTTTCGTTTTGATTTTGGATAGGTCGTTGGGGACATTTACATAGGGCATCCGTCACACTCCTTCCTTGGGACAAATTGTCCCGAAGTCCCGGATTGTCGGCTCCACCTCGTTGCCCCATACATCCCAGCCGGGCGGGGTCTGACGGGCGAACAGCTCCACACGGGGCAGATCGCCCATGAGGGAAATAATTTTGTCCCTCGTTTCGTCCGGCTTTTTGCTATGGGCCTCGATGGGAGAAATGATAAACTGGTGGACATCGGCGGCCTGCCGTTTGGGGTGGCCCCGTGTGGCAAGCAGACAGATCTCCGCGTTGCCCCGCGTCCAGAAACCCAGCCCATAAAACCAGCTATCGGCCTTCTTGTTCTTTTTCAGCCACACAAAGGCCACGGATTTATAGTTGAAGCCCCACGCCTTAATGAGCCGCAGGGCCTCCGGGAGCTGCGGGAATGTTGCCCACATGAAAAGTGCGCTGTCCGGGGCCGCAATCTCGGCCACAGGCAGCGCACATAACTCGTCTATGCTCATGGTGGGGTAATGGTTTTCAGCCGCCCCCTGTACCTTGCTCCGCTGGTACTGCCAAGGGGGATCGGCATAGATGATGGAATATCCTCCGATATTGTCACACTCCTTTCCCGCCCCCGGCCACGGCCAGCCGCGCCTGTTCAATGCGTTCCACGGCGGGGCCGTAGAACACGGGGGCATTTTCAAAGCAGATGAAGCGGCGGCCTGTGTTCAGCGCGGCAACGGCAGTTGTGCCGGAGCCGGCGCAGATGTCAGCCACCACCTCGCCCTCGTTGGTATAGGTCTGAATGAGGTACTCGCACAGCTCCACAGGCTTTTGTGTGGGGTGGATCGTGTGCGACACCGTAGGCACAAAAAGGACGTTGCTGGGATAGCGTCGCCCATCGCTGGACTCGGTGCCGACCCGTTCAAACTTGCCATAGTTGGGACTGCTCCCGCTTCGGGCATGGGTTTTGCGGTACGGCTCCCCATAGGTGAACTGCGGATTATATACCGGGGGCTTTTGGTAGAACACCAAAATGTTCTCGGACTTTTTCAGCGGGGCGCGGTTGGCATTGAGAAAGCCTGTTCCGCGCTCTTTGTACCATATCCACTCATAGCGGAGCATGGCAAGGTTGGATGCCCCCAGCACCTTATCATAGGGGCATTGGGAAAACAGCAGCACCGCGCCGTCCGGCTTGACCGCCCAGCGCACCGCCTCCCAAAACTCGATCAGCGGCAGCGGCACATCCCAATAGTTCCGGGTCGTGCCGTATGGGGGATCGGTCAAAAGCATATCCACCGAATGACGGGGCAAGGAGCGCAAGCCCTCGATCCCGTCCATAAGGAACAGGCCGCTGGGCTCCAACACCCGGCCATCCGGGGCCTTTGGGACTCGTCGGCACAAACTCCGCTCTGCTACTTCGGGACAATTTGTCCCGAAATCCGCCCGCTCCGTTGCGCCTCCTCTCCCCACAAAGTCTGCCGACTTTGCGGGGTACCCCTTGTTTTCCAAAGTGGTTTTGTTCATGGCGTTGTCCTTTCTTAATGCGCGCCGAATATGCTCTTTGCCACCGAGCCAGTTTTGAACAGGGTGAAGCACAGCAGCACCGTATAGCCGATGCAGCTCCAGATCGCCCCGATGGGATCGCCGCTTGTGGCAATACCCTGTACCAGCACCGCATAGATGGCCACGCACACAAGGATCAGCAGACCTTGGAAACCGACAGCAAACAGGGACTTGATATAGTTCTGGCCCATACTGCCAATTTCACGGTTGGAGAGCGTAGCCACGGGTATGGGGGCCAAGCTGGTGAGCAGATATATTTCAATCATGCGCCCATAGACGATGACGAAAATAATAATGTTCAGCGCAAGCATGGTAATGTGAATGAGGAACGACTGGAGCCACAGACCCAGCAGGGGGCCGACTTCCATCGCCTCCAAGGTAGCCTCCAGATTATCCAGCATGGACGCGCTGATGTCGGTGGAGCCGCGCACCAGCCCTGCGGCGTTGGCAATCACGCTCTGGGACATATCAAATACCGCCATGACGATATTGAATGTATTGGAGAGAATGAGAATAGCCGCCGCCGTTTTGAAAATCCACTTGAAGAAAATCCAGTAGTCCAGATCGTGTAGGTTGTTCTTTTCGATAATGAGCTGGATCAGCTCATAGGTGGCAACAAAGGTTAAAATCAGACCGGCAATCGGCAGTATCACCGTTTCAGAAAGCTGCCGTATGAGGGAAAAGACCCCGGCGTTCCAAGCCGCCGGGGTCGTCCCTACTTGCACCGCAATCTCTCCGACACGGGTATTGACCGTATCAAAAAGGCCCGTGAGGTTGCCCATGATACCCTCAATCAGCAGCCCTTTTATCCAGTCTGTAAGCCAGTCGGTGAGAAATCCCATAAGCTAAACCCTTAAAACAGGGAGGACAGCAGGGGGATCAGAGTGGTGCCGAGCACGATGATGCCGCCGCCAGCCATGAGCTGCTTCATACCCTGGCTCTTCGCGCCGGGGTTATCGGAGCCGTAGCCCTCCAGCAGGTTGACAACGCCCCACACGCCAAGGCCAGCGCCGAGGGCAATAACGAGGGTCTGCAAAGTGTTGATGGCAGAAGCGAAAAACTGCATATATTACTCCTTTTCTCCGGGCTATACCCGGCCATGAAAAAAGCCGCCCCGTGTAGGGCGGCAGCGTCCGTACCTCGGGACTCGTCGGCACAAACTTCGCTTTGCTACTTTGGGACAAAATGTCCCAAACTCCGCACGCTCCGTTGCGCCTCCTCTTCCCACAAAATCGCTGATTTTGCGGGAACCCTAAAAGCCCAAGGTTTTATACAAAAGCGTCTGGATCGTCGAGGTCGTCATAGTTGAGGATGTCCTCGTCCTCTTCTGTGAGCGCCTCGGCGGGCACATCCACTTCGTACACCTCACAAGCCTCGTTGGGGCCGGGCCGCCTGCGGCGGTTTATCAGCCTGTCGAGGTTAAAGGCGTTTTTCTTGTCGGCCTCAGCCGTAAACTTGTAGTTGGGGTGTTGCTTCAGATCGTATTTGCGGGAATAGAACGGGGGCAGGCCCCGGAGCTGCAAGATGCACCGATCACCGGGCATTGTGGCAAGCTCGCTGGGGGTCATCAGCTCCCGGCCCAGCCGCTGGATGTTTTGGCTGTAACTTTCGGACTGGCCCCGTGTGCGGCCATCCGTCTGCATGGAGATCGTGGACTTGCCCAGCCAGTTTTCCGATATTTCCTTGATAGTGCTGGCCTCGCGGCCACCGAGGAATATCACGCTGTCCATGTTGCCGAGGATCGTTTCCGCATTTTTATCGTAAATGGCCTTGCATTGAGCAAGCTGCTGATAGAGCAGTACAAGGCTCACCTCGCGGGAACGAATGACGGCCACCAGCTTTTCCAGCCCCGGCACTTGGCCCGTATTGGCCGCCTCGTCCCACAGGACGCGCACATGATGGGGCAAGCGGCCCCCATGCACATTGTCGGCCCGTTCACACAGGAGATTGAACATCTGCGAAAAAGCGAGAGCGACCAAAAAATTGTAGGTGCTGTCCGTATCGCTGATGCAGAAAAATGTTGCCGTCCGTCTGTCACCCATACGGTCAAGTTCCAGTTCATCGTAGCTCATAATCTCCCGGAGCTGGGGGATGTCAAAGGGAGCCAGACGAGCACCGCAGGAAATCAAAATGCTTTTGGCCGTCTTGCCGCTGCTTAACTTGTACTTTTTGTACTGCTTCACAGCAAAGCAATCCGGCTTTCGCTTTTCCAACCCGGCAAACATATAGTCCACCGCGTTCATAAAGTCCTCGTCATCCTCCTTGACCTCCATGCCGGAGATCATGTCCACCAGCGTATTCATATTGCGATCTTCCTCCGCGCCCTCGAAAATGATATAGCCCAGCAGGGCGCAGTATAGGAGCGTTTCGGCCTTCGTCCAGAACGGATCGCCCTCTTTGCCCTCGCCCTTGGTGTTGGAAATAAGGGCATTGACGAACTTTAGGATGTCGGACTCGTTCTTGATATACGCCAGCGGGTTATAGTGCATGGACTTGGAGAAGTCGATGCTGTTGAATACCTTGATTTTGTACCCCCGCTTTTGGAGAAAGCTGCCCACTTGGGACAGGACGCCGCCCTTCGGGTCTACCACCACGAAAGAGGAATGGGCCTGTAAAAGCTGGGGCGTGAGCCAAAAGCGGGTTTTGCCCGAGCCGGACGATCCGATGACACAGGTATTGAGGTTTCGGGCGTTGGCCGGGATCTTGGGCCGGGTGTTCATGGTGAGAAACTCCGTCCCGGTCAGAATGACATTGTTTTCAAACTTGGGATCGACAAAGGGCTTGATGTCCTTTTCGTTTCCCCACCGGGCCGAGCCGTACTCCTCGTCACGCCGGAACTTCTTGGCTTTTTTACTTTTCATGTGGATGAACAGACGGAACGCCACGGCTCCCACGATACCAACCAGCCAGTCAACAGGGTTTAGCCCCGGCGCGAAATCGGCAAAGGCCGGGCCGATAGTCTGGCCGATCCCCATCACTTTTGTTAGGAAACCCGCACCAGCGGCCAGCCGATAGGCCGTACTCAATTTGAGGAACGCCCAGCCGATGAACACATACGGGATATTGGGAATGAGGAATTTTCGGAGCTTATCTGTTTTCATGCGCCGCCTCCTTCACACGCTCCCGCTGTTTGGGCTTTTCACGGGTGAGCTGATCTCCGGCCCGCTTGATCTGATCCCGGATGGGGATGCGCCTGGACTTGGACTTGTTCAGCACCTTTTTGGAATACTCCGAGAAACAGGCGGTCATGGCATCAGCCTGTCCCGCCTTGAAAAACAACAGGTATTTGTCCGGGCCTGTCTTGTAAAAGGCATAATCCACATTCCACTTCCGGGCCACCCGGTCAAAACTTTTGGTATCGCCGGACAGCTCCAGACTGTTGGTAGACACGCCATGCCGCATAAGTTGCTTGACCGTCTGTTTGCCGTGAGGGATCTGCCGGGCGCGGTGTTCTTTGGCGATTTTGCGCCCCACAGCGGCCACCACATAGGCAAGGCTCCGCGCCGTCAGCTTACTGGCCCGGACGGAAACTGCAACAGTACGCCGGGAAATATCTTCTTCTATCAGCTATGCCGCCTCCTTTCTCACCTCGGGACAAGTTGTCCCAAGGTGGGGTTATCGTTCCGTATGGCCCAGCGTGGGCCGTTTCCGTTCCCCCTCCAGCGAGGAACGGTCTATAATTTCCTTGAAAGCTGACATCTGCTCCCGGATGGACAGCTTGGGCATGGAGAAAACGCGGTGCTCGTCGGGAATGTCATCCCGGCCCGTGTAGTGCTCTATAAAGCTGCTGCGGTTGTCGGCCACATATCCACCGGGGGCATAGTGGCCGCCGTCATTGATCCGCACATCCCGCCCGTATGCCTCATAGTCGATATAATCAATGAGGTGTTCCGGGACTTCCACACCGCCGAACTCCAGCACATACATACGGCCCAGCTCCTCGTCACTACGGACACCGGAATAGAACTCAAAGCAATCCAGATTTTGCGTGAGGTTGATTAAGTCTTTTACGCTACCTGTGTATTCGCCAGCGTCTATGACCGCCTCAAACTTTTCTATATCGCTCTGATCCATTTCCGACAGCAGCGCGGCCAGATAGTTGAGCTCGTCAATGCTTTCATATTCGCCCAAGTGCTCATGCAGCCCCAGTACATCGCCGTCAAAGCTGGTTATGAAAATCTCCTCATACCGTATGCCGTCCACGCCGATGCGCTTTAAGAGGGACTGTACCTCCTCCGCCGTGGTGGGAAATTTCAGCGTTTCGCCCACAAGCTGCCCCTCGGCATATTTGCCGAGGTTGGTAATGTAGGCTTCCAGCAGGGCCGCCATATCAGCGGCGGCCCTGTCCCTTGACCGTCAAGATGCCCTCCAGCGTGGTTGCCGTGATACCCAGCCGCTGGGCAACAGCAATATCGTTCTTCATAGCCTCGGTGACGGTATGGCCGCACACCACCAGCACATGAGAGCGTTTGAGCAGATTACGGGCCATGTCGATCCCGCTTTTATGCTCCTCGGGAATGGCATCATTGAGGAACAGGGGATGGAACAGCGTGGGGCAGATGGGCGAAAAGCCCGCCTCATACACGCTGCGGCAATACTGCGCCGCCTGTTTTGCGTTTTCGGCATCGCTGCCGCACCACGCAGCGGTGATATATGCGAGGGGTCGTTTCATTGTTAAAACCTCCATTCAATGAAAAAACCTCGGGACAAATTGTCTCGAGGTTACAGGCTCTTATCCGTTTTCTTTTCGGGCTTGCCCAGCTCGGGGGGCTGCTTGGCCTTCCAGTCATCCAGCAGGGCCATGATCTGATCCTTCATCTGACGGGGGGACTTGTCCTTGCCGAAATACTTTTCCAGTTCCGCGCTATTGATAATCACCTTATCAACCTCCTTCTTTTCTTCCATCAAAATGCCGTCGATCACATCGCCGTTCAGCTTGCCCTCTTGATCCAGCTTGCGGAGCCGCTGGGCTTGGGATAGGGACGGAGAGGACTGCTGGCCCTCAATGGACACGGCGATATACTTCTGATGTTTGGGCCGGATAAAGGAAATCTCCACGGCGGGGGTAAATGCCAGCTTTTTTTCGTCCAGCATTTTCTGCAAATCCGGCACCAGCTCGGTCAAGCGGATATACCGCTGTACCTGTTTGTAGTTCATGCCGTTGCGATCACCCACGATCTGCGTGGAGCGTTTACCCGCCTCCTGTGCGTCCTCACCGGGACGAGCGCCTTGGTGCTTGATGGCCTCCACCTGCATTTTCAAAGACTGTGCCTTTTCCGTGGGCAAAATCTTTTCGCGGTGGCGCAGGTTGTCATCCGTCATAGCGAGGATGGCCTCGTCATCGGTCATGTTACGGACAATACAGGGCATATTCACAAACCCGGCCAGCTCGCTTGCCCTCTGGCGGCGGTGGCCCGCGATGATCTCATACCCGCCATCCTCGGTGGGGCGCACCAGCGCGGGCTGGTTTACACCACTTGCCCGGACGGACTCCACAAGGCCCTGCATCTCGGCATCGTCACGGACACCAAAGGGATGGTTTTTGAACGGGCGCAGCTCGGACAGATTGAGGTAGACAATTTCCTCTTTTTCTGCGCGGGTAGCGTCACGGGGCGCGGCGGGCTGCTCCGGCGCGGCAGGGGCGGGAGCCTCCTGCGGATTGGGTGCAGCATTTTCCGGGGCAGCCTTACTTTGGGACATTTTGTCTCGCGTGGGCGGCTTGGCCTTGTCGGGGGCCGCCTTGTCAGCCTTTGCCGGGCGGCCCTTGCTGGCCTTGGCCGCTGCTTTGTCCTTCGACTCCGTGGTTTTCTGCTTGGGAGCCTTTTCCTTCGGGGCCTTGTCCTTTCCGGCCTCCTCACGGGCGGCGGCGAAATCCACCACCTTGCCAGAGGGAGCAGGGGCAGGATCACTCTTGTCCGGGGTGGCAGTCTGCTTGGCCTCCTTGTCGGGCTTGAGCGGCTCGGGAGCCGCAGGGCTGGGAGCCTCCGGGACGGTGGGCTCCGCCTTTTCTGCGGGAGCTGCCTTTTCAGCCGGGGCGGGATCTGCCACAACGGGCTCGGCCTTGCCGGGAGCAGGCTGCTCCTGCGCGGGGGCCGTGTCAGTCGTTTCTGCCTCGGGGCCGATATTCTTTTTATCGTCTGCCAATGTCAAACCTCCTTTGTCTTGAAATGAAAAAAGCCAGCCCGATGGCTGGCAGCAGATAAGGGACTCCTCCTTTCAAGTTGTGGTGTATGAAAACGCCGCCCATAGTCTCACTCGGGCGGCGTAATGCTCAATATGAAATTGTTTTAGAATAAATACCTTGCTTGACAACTCGGATTTAATTTTAGATTAGATTTTTTCGCGGTGGCCTTCGTTCCACATTTTTTCATCGACATCGGCCATCATCAGCTTTAACAGGATGTCCGACATACTTTCACCGTTTTTATCATAACGGGGCTCCACGATAAAAACGCGATTGCCGATCTCATATCTTTGCGGCTCACCAGCTATATATTCTTTCTCCATACTCAACACCCCCTTTCGCTATGGAACAAGGAAATTATACCATGCGAAAAGGGAATTGCGGTATCGAGCTTGTTTTCAAATTTAGTATTGATATGCGGTCTGGCCCCAGCTATAATGAATTTCAAGAAAAACGCCGATGGTTTTGCGGCTTTTGGTGGGGTGTCCCGCGTATTGAACGCTCTATTGGCCCGATTTAGAGGGGTATGTAACCGATCTAACCGGGAGCCCCCTAAAGGGGCATTGAATAGTCTGGCAACCACACTTTTAACTCTGGCTGCCCCCTACTCGGGGGCACTTTTTATGCCTTATTTCACCGGCTCACCCGTGAACGGG
>JAGZOP010000135.1 GCA_018383195.1 Clostridiaceae bacterium
CACATGGGCCACCGGCTCGATGCGGTTGTTGCCAGCGATGGCCAGCAGGCCCTCATAGGTAACGGCGGTATGGTCGATCTGGATGTGGGAGAGCTTGGGAATGGAGGCCGCCTGGAGCAGACCGGCATCGTCCAGCCCGGTGCGGTTGAGCGTCAGAAGGTCCAGCTTGCAGCCTTGCAAGGCGGACAGGCCGCTGCCGTGGATGGCGGCGTTGCCGTCCAGCAGCAGATAGCGCAGCTTGGGCATAGCGAAAAAAACGGGGAAACAGGCATCAGTGAGCGCGCCGTCCTCCACGCCTAAGTTGACCATGCTTTTATGTCCGGCAAAGGTGGCAAGCAGTTCATCCGTCACCGGATAGCCTTTCACATGAAAGCCCACCAGGGTGTAACCGGCCAGCTGCTCCATGATCTCTGCGGTCAGCTCCGGGACTTCAAATTGCTTTTCTCCGTCTAAGGTCAGGACACCACTTGCCCAGTCCGCTGTCCGCGCCCGTTTTGGCCAATCCATCGCTGCTTCCCTCCTTACGCCTGCTCCTTGTAGCTGGCTTCAATGTCGAGGAACTGCACATACACAGCGCAGACTTCACCCTTTGCGTCATACCCGAAGTAGACGGGATAATAACCGTCACCCCAGCCGGAGTGGCATATGGGCAGATTGCAGTCCGAGTCCGGCACCGTCCAGTTGAGCCAGTCGCCGTAGTCCCCCTGATATTTAGGGTGGGCTTTGGCGTTTTCCTCCAGAAGATCGCAGAACAGGTCGTTGTAGGGGTCTATGTCCGGGTCTTCCTCCAGCCTCTTGGCCCAGTAGGTCTTGAAGGCCGCCTGGGTCTGGATATCCGCAACACAGCCCATCCCGGCGTCTACGCCAAAGCCAAAATAATCGTCCTCGCCCAGTTCCTCGTCCAGATCCTCTTTGCCGGTCATGCCCAGCTCGTAGCGGACAGGCTTTTCCCGGCTGACCTCCACCTTGACGCAGGCGTAGCGATCACCATATTTCTCACTGGGCACCACACAGATCTTTACGGGATAAGTCCCGGCGGGGATTGTCTGTATAAAGGGCGGTGTATCCTCCAGCTCCACCAGCGGATCGCAGGCGAAGATCGTCCCGGTGGGAAAATGGACGGTGCCAATGTCCAGCACATCCACGCCCATATTCCCAATCACTTTCTCTGTAAAATAAGCGTCCAGGTCTATTTTGCAGGTCAGTTTATCCTTGATGGATTCGTATTTGTTCAGCCATTCAGTAGTCGGCATGGTAGTTTCCTCCTGTTGATTCGATTTAAGCATAGGTCAGCTCTCTACAATGCGTACCTGTTTTCCTCCAATTTCAATTTCCAGCTTTACGCCATAGTCCGCCGCCCAAGCAGGACACTTGCTGAGCAGGGCCAGAATGTGCTCATCCGGCTCCCGGCCAAGGGTCACACGCAAAATCACGGGCCAGCCACCATATTCCTTTTGAAACTCCTCACTCTGGGTGTGGTTCAGATAGCCCTCCATCTTGTCCAGCAGGGCCTTCTGCGTTTCCGGGGAGCCGTCAATAAAGCCGTTGCAGACCAAAACCATCACCACTTCTCCGGCTTTGGTTTCTGCCAGAATGTCGATCTTATCCAGGTCGCCAAACATATTTTCAATGGACATTGTTTTTACCAGTCCCTTTCTCGGATGGCCTCCTCAATATCAATCGGAATGCCGAACCACTCCAGAATGTAGGCCACAGTGACACCAATACAATCCCGGGCCACCGTTTCGATCTCGCTGTCGTTCTCGTCAAACTCCTCTTGGAGATCATTGATGCCGCAGACCGCCTCGTCCAGCGTCTCCTGCACTACTTCAATGTCGGTTTCGCCGCTCTCCAGCAGGTCGATGACCTTCTGAAGCTCGTCCTTTACCTTGTCTACCAGAAAAGCAGGATAGTAATCGTCCTGATACATCTCGTCCAGCAGTTTGTAATTGGGGTCAAATGCTTTCATAGGGATTGCTCCTTTCTCATTCAAACATCAGGCCGTATGATTCGGTCAGGCTGCCATCATCCTCATGGAACATACACTGATACAGAGGCTGGCGCTGTGTTGCTTTGCGGAACCGCTCCAGAACCGGAGCC
>JAGZOP010000136.1 GCA_018383195.1 Clostridiaceae bacterium
TCATTTTGGCCCGCCCAGAAGGTCACACTGGAAGCAGATTTAAACGCAGAGAGCAGACAACGAAGGGATGATTGCAGTGAACAACGACACCTGGATGCTGATCCTCCTGCTGGCGGTGGTATTCGGCGCCCTGGTCGCCATCACCACCTTTTCCGGCCGGGGCAGCCTGGACAGCATCAAGAGTAAAACCGTGGGCGACGGGCAGCACGGCACCGCCCGCTGGGCCACGCCGGGGGAAATCAAGAAGACCTTCCGCTCCGTCCCCTTCCAGACCGCGCTGTGGCGGAAGGGAGAGCGCCTCCCGGGCACACAGGGGCTGGTGTTGGGCTGTACCGGAAAGAAGGGGCAGCTCACGGCCCTGGTGGATTCGGACGATGTCCACTGCCTCATGATCGGTGCCTCCGGCGTGGGCAAGACCGCCTTCTTCCTATACCCCAATTTGGAATACGCCTGTGCCAGCGGCATGAGCTTCTTTGCCAGTGACACCAAGAGAGATCTGGCCCGGAACTATGGGGCCATCGCCCTGGACTGCTATGGCTACCAGGTGGCGGTGGTGGATCTTCGGAACCCCACCCGCTCAGATGGCTATAACCTGCTCACCCTGATCAATCACTATATGGACGCGTGCCGGAGAGATCCGGCTGACCTGGCCGCCCGGGCCAAGTCCGAGAAGTACTCCAAGATCCTGTCCAAGACCATCATCAACCCGGATGGGGAGAACTTTGCACAAAATCAATATTTTTACGACGCGGCGGAGGGCGTGCTCACCGCCGTGATTCTGCTGCTAGCGGAGTACCAGATCGACGGAGTGCTGCGAGAGCGGAGGCACATCGTATCCGTGTTCAAGCTGGTGCAGGAGCTGCTGGCCCCCAGCATTCTGCCCGGCAAGAATGAGTTCCAGCTCCTCATGGGCCGCTTACCGGAGGAACACAAGGCCAAGTGGTTCTCCGGCTCCGCCCTCACCGCCGCCGAGCAGTCTATGGCCTCCGTCATGTCCACCGTCCTCTCCCGGCTGAACACCTTCCTGGACTCGGAGCTGGAGCAAGTGCTGTGTTTCGACAGCACCATAGACGCCGAGAGCTTTGCCGCAAAGAAATCCGCCATCTTCCAGATACTTCCGAAGGAAGATCAGACCAAAAACTTCTTGGCTGGGCTGATGATCCAGACCCTGAGTCGGGAGCTTTTCTCTGTGGCGGATGAACACGACGGGAATCTGCCCCGCCGGGTGGTGTTTTTCTGTGACGAGCTGGGCACCATGCCTGCCTTCGACATTCTGCCCCTGTTCTCCGCTGGCCGCTCCCGGCGGCTGACTCTAGTGCCCATCATCCAAAGCCTGGCCCAGCTGGAGAAGAGCTACGGCAAGGAGGGGGCGGAGATCCTGGCGGATAACTGCCAGGACACCATCTTCGGCGGCTTCGCCCCTAACAGCCAGACCGCCGAAGTGCTGTCCAAGGCTCTGGGCAGCCGCACCGTGATGAGCGGCTCCATCTCCAGGGGGAAGAACGACCCCAACCAGAGCATCCAGATGATCGAGCGGCCCCTCATGACCCCGGACGAGCTCAAGTCCATCCCCAAGGGGCACTTCATCGTCATGAAAACAGGCACACACCCCATGCAGACCCGCCTGCGGCTGTTCCTGGAGTGGGGGATCACCTTTGGGGAGCCCTACCAGGTATCCCAGCAGGCCGCTCGAAAGGTCTACTACGCCAGCAAGGCAGAGCTGACCGATGCTATTTACTGGGCGTTTCCCGCGCCTGCCCGCCAGAACAACTATCGTACACCGAAAAAGGAGGGAACCACGCCATGAGCTATTTTAGTGAGGTCTACGGCGATCCGGAGTTGAGCGCCAAGGCCAAGCTGGTGCTGGTGTACCTCCATGACCGGGCAAACAAGGATGGCAAGAGCTGGTACGCCATCGCCACCATGGCCAAAGACCTGAGCATCTCCCGCTCCACCATAAAACGAGCCCTGGCAGAGTTGATCCACCAGGGCCGAGTGGAGAAACAGGCAAGATTCCGGGAGAACAGAGGGTGTACTTCGAACTGTTATCAAATAAAGCAATTGATGCGCATCTAATGTGATAA
>JAGZOP010000137.1 GCA_018383195.1 Clostridiaceae bacterium
TATAGATACAGATCTGAAAGCCCTTTTCCGTCCGCTCAATGCGGGCTGACTGGTGCATAGTAAGGCTGTCAAGGTCGCTCCAGGCAAACTCCCGGAACTTCTTCAGCCAGTCAGGATGGGCGGTTAGCCTGGGATCGGCCATTGTGACCGGCTCCCAGCACAGTTCCTCCAACTCCCGGCCCACCAGCATAGGGCCAATAGCTGCCTGCCGAACGGGAGCCATGCTTTCCCGGATCATATCCTCTGGGTCCTGTTCCATCTCCCATTCCTGGAACAGATAGTCCAGTTCCTCTCGGCTGTCCTGATCCAGCCCGACGGCGAACCGTTCCCAGCCCAGGGTGACGGTATCGCCGGGAACGAAAACATACTCCCGGCCATCTTTCTCGAATATGCCGGTGGTGCTGCTCTGGCCCCAGCGGTCAAAGGTATGCAGGCCAAGAAAGGTCATATCATAACGAGTAGCCAAGCTTTCCATCAGCGCCTGCTTCTCGGTGGTTTCCATTTGATTGAATTGGGTACGAAATAGTCTTTCGTTCATAGCAAGTCCTCCTACAGCCTATCCAGATTCTCCTGTAGATCGCCCTGCATCAAGTGTTGGGCAATGGCTTGGTTCAGTGCCTTATGGGGGTGATAGGCTGCCTGCTCTACATCGTGGAGGCACTCCGCCATCAATGCCTCTGGCGAAATGCCTTCCCGTTTGGCATAAAGATGGCCGAAGGCATAGCACACAGACTTTAGAAAGTCAAAAATGTAGTCGTGATTTCCGCGCATACTGGGCAGATCATTGAATGAACCCATACCACCGTATGCCCGAAGATGATGGGCAACCTCCCGCCGCTGGTTCCAGTCCTGAATGTCCCGCTCCAACCAGTCGATCCAGTTCTTGAATTCCGGATGGTCTGCCTGAAGGATTGAGCGCAGACAGATCAGAGCCTCAGTATAAATATCTGTCTGTTTCATCAGATTCCTCCCAACTATTTTCCGAAATGCTCCAGATATAAATCCCGCACAGAATAAGGACCTACAAGGTTCGTTTCCTGCCGGCCATCCCAGGAATACACATGAATTTTGCCTTCATCCCCAATGTATTGCTGATCCTCAAAGGGCGCAGGAAAGGGAAATCTCTCTACCACGCTCCAGTCAATCTTGAGTTTCAGCCCATCAAGCTCCTCGCGCTTGAGCCTTTTGAAGTTAAACACCAATGCTGCCCCAATCCCATCGAACAGCAAGTCTGCGTATTCTCTGGGGGTGATGCTTTCGCTCACATTGGCGGCATCAATATTGACATCCAGAACCTTGTTGCCGCAGTTTGTCCAGATTTTATCGGGAGAGAACCAGGTGGTGCGTTCCTCAGAGTCTGCAAAGTCCTCACGGGGATACCATCCGTTTGCGCTGTCCGGCTTGACGCCTTCCCGAAGCGGCCCGTTATACGGGGAAAGCGGATAATACCGGTGCCGCACCGAATCAAATCGGCCAAAGGCAATTTTCAGCAGATACTTGTGCTTTTCACTACGCATGAGCTTATGGGGCTTCACGATATGTTCTTCGATCAAGCTCCAAATGTACTCATCTACATGGATGGATACACGGGGACGGCTGAATAGTGTGATTTTGTTGGTGTCTGTATCCACATTGAGCCAGACACGATTGATCTCAACCATTGTCATTCCACGCTTTCACCAAGTACCCCGCCATAGAGAACGCCGTTTTTCCCGAGGAACAGCATCTGGCTGCAAAGCAGGCTGCACTGCTCCACAGCGACTTTGTTTCCATCACAGGTGGGAATAGCCTCCCGCTTTTGCCCAAGGCGATCACCATGAGCGGTAAGGAAGTAGAATTTGTTATGTTCCTGATACCCGCCCTGAAACAGAAAAGTATCACCAGACGGGGCAACAGAAAAAGCTCCGCTTCCTTCGATTGGCAGTTCAAACACAAGATCCTCTTTGAAGGTCGTCCGCACTAGCTGGAATTCATCGTAATAATAGAACCACAGGTTTTCTTCTTCGTCCAGGCTGATGGCATAGCAGTCATAGATGGAATACTTCTCATTCTTCCAGAGAGGAGTTCCCTCCGATGTCCATGCA